>NZ_JBFNXP010000050.1:0-537 GCF_047501685.1 Pseudomonas sp. CAM1A
ATCGGTCACGCTCGTGGTGACCGTGTTATCACATCGGTCACGCTCGTGGTGACCGTGTTATCACCCAGAGTCAATTTCTCGAAGTTGTCGCCACCGGCAACCGACTCGATCTTGTTGACGATCGAAGGCTGGCCGCCGACGAACACGTCGTCCGGTGCGGTGATGGTGAAGGTGCCGCTGGCGCTGCCGGCTGGAATGGTGACTTTGGTCCCATCGGTCAGCGTGAAGGTCAGGCCATTGTGACCGGTGACCGACAGGCCCTGGGCATTGGTCAGGGTCACGGTGTAGGTGATTTGACCGCCTTCGGTAACGGTGGTCTTGTCCGCAGTCAGGGTCGCGACCACTTCACTGACGGTGTCGGTGATCTGGACGGAAGCGTTACCGCCCAGTTCCAGATTTTCAAAGGCCTTGCCATCGACGGCGGCATCGGTGATGCCGACGGTCAGGGTGTCGCCGTCCTTGAAGACGTCATCACCTTGAGCCTTGGCCTTGTACTCGGCTTCGGTCTGGCCGGCAGGGATGACCACCTTGTCGCCA
>NZ_JBFNXP010000051.1:0-532 GCF_047501685.1 Pseudomonas sp. CAM1A
CGAAAATTCGCACGTCGCTCTTTCGAGCAGAACTCACAAATTTTACCTTAGCCTGATCCACCAGCAGTGAAACTGGTGTTCAGTCTATTTCTATCACATATCCGAATTTTTAAAGAACGATCTGACAAAAGTCAGAAATCAACATTCATCAACGAATGCTCATTTCTAAGTTCTGATCAAGGTAGACACAACAGAAAGTGGTGGAGCCAAGCGGGATCGAACCGCTGACCTCCTGCGTGCAAGGCAGGCGCTCTCCCAGCTGAGCTATGGCCCCGCATATTGGTAGGTCTGGGCAGATTTGAACTGCCGACCTCACCCTTATCAGGGGTGCGCTCTAACCAACTGAGCTACAGACCTATATAGGGTCTTGATCGTCTTTACATCATGAATCAAGCAATTCGTGTGGGAGCTCATCAGCAGGCTGATGTCTTCGATTAAGGAGGTGATCCAGCCGCAGGTTCCCCTACGGCTACCTTGTTACGACTTCACCCCAGTCATGAATCACACCGTGGTAACCGTCCTCCCGAAGGTT
>NZ_JBFNXP010000052.1:0-521 GCF_047501685.1 Pseudomonas sp. CAM1A
TCGCCAGCGTGCCAGGCGGCGCCGGCAACGTGCAGGAGATCTACCCGCTGGCGCCATTGCAGGAAGGCATCCTCTATCACCACCTGAGTGCCGAGCAGGGCGACCCCTATCTGCTGCAGACCCGCCTGGCCTTCGACAGCCTGGAGCGGTTGCAGGCCTGTGCCGAGGCCCTGCAACAGGTCATCGATCGCCACGACATCCTGCGCACCTCGGTGGTCTGGGAAGGTTTGGCGGAACCGGTGCAGGTGGTCTGGCGTCAGGCGCGCCTGGCTGTCAGCGAAGTCACCGGGCTGGGCGAAGAGGCGGTGATCGAGCGGCTACACGATCACTTCGATGCACGTTCGCAGCGCCTGGACCTGACCCAGGCGCCACTGCTGCGCCTGACCTACGCCATGGACCCGGTCGGGCAGCGCGTGGTCGCCGTCCTGCACTTCCATCACCTGGCCCTGGACCACACGGCGATGGAGGTGATCGTCCATGAGCTGCAGGCGATCCTGTCCGGTCGCCAGCACCTGTTGAGC
>NZ_JBFNXP010000053.1:0-521 GCF_047501685.1 Pseudomonas sp. CAM1A
TCGCCAGCGTGCCAGGCGGCGCCGGCAACGTGCAGGAGATCTACCCGCTGGCGCCATTGCAGGAAGGCATCCTCTATCACCACCTGAGTGCCGAGCAGGGCGACCCCTATCTGCTGCAGACCCGTCGCCAGCGTGCCAGGCGGCGCCGGCAACGTGCAGGAGATCTACCCGCTGGCGCCATTGCAGGAAGGCATCCTCTATCACCACCTGAGTGCCGAGCAGGGCGACCCCTATCTGCTGCAGACCCGCCTGGCCTTCGACAGCCTGGAGCGGCTGCAGGCCTGTGCCGAGGCCCTGCAACAGGTCATAGACCGTCACGACATCCTGCGTACCTCGGTGGTCTGGGAAGGTTTGGCGGAACCGGTGCAGGTGGTCTGGCGTCAAGCCCGTCTGTACGTGCACGAAGTCACTGGGCTGGGCGAGGAGGCGGTGATCGAGCGCCTGCACGATCACTTCGACGCACGCTCGCAGCGCCTGGACCTGACCCAGGCGCCGTTGCTGCGCCTGACCTACGCCATGGA
>NZ_JBFNXP010000054.1:0-499 GCF_047501685.1 Pseudomonas sp. CAM1A
TTAGCCTGATCCACCAGCAGTGAAACTGGTGTTCAGTCTATTTCTATCACATATCCGAATTTTTAAAGAACGATCTGACAAAAGTCAGAAATCAACATTCATTGCCGAATGTTCATTTCTAAGTTCTGAACAGTGCTGCGAAACCTGAAGAGTGGTGGAGCCAAGCGGGATCGAACCGCTGACCTCCTGCGTGCAAGGCAGGCGCTCTCCCAGCTGAGCTATGGCCCCATTTGACCAGCTGAACCAGGTAGTACCAATAAATGGTAGGTCTGGGCAGATTTGAACTGCCGACCTCACCCTTATCAGGGGTGCGCTCTAACCAACTGAGCTACAGACCTATATAACAGGTCGCATCGTCTTTACAGCATGAATCAAGCAATTCGTGTGGGAGCTCATCAGCAGGCTGATGTCTTCGATTAAGGAGGTGATCCAGCCGCAGGTTCCCCTACGGCTACCTTGTTACGACTTCACCCCAGTCATGAATCACACCGTGGTAACC
>NZ_JBFNXP010000055.1:0-498 GCF_047501685.1 Pseudomonas sp. CAM1A
TTAGCCTGATCCACCAGCAGTGAAACTGGTGTTCAGTCTATTTCTATCACATATCCGAATTTTTAAAGAACGATCTGACAAAAGTCAGAAATCAACATTCATTGCCGAATGTTCATTTCTAAGTTCTGAACAGTGCTGCGAAACCTGAAAGAGTGGTGGAGCCAAGCGGGATCGAACCGCTGACCTCCTGCGTGCAAGGCAGGCGCTCTCCCAGCTGAGCTATGGCCCCGTATTCTAGGCCGCACCAAGTAATTGGTAGGTCTGGGCAGATTTGAACTGCCGACCTCACCCTTATCAGGGGTGCGCTCTAACCAACTGAGCTACAGACCTATAACAGGGTCGCGTTACAGCATCGTCTTTACAGCATGAATCAAGCAATTCGTGTGGGAGCTCATCAGCAGGCTGATGTCTTCGATTAAGGAGGTGATCCAGCCGCAGGTTCCCCTACGGCTACCTTGTTACGACTTCACCCCAGTCATGAATCACACCGTGGTAACC
>NZ_JBFNXP010000056.1:0-492 GCF_047501685.1 Pseudomonas sp. CAM1A
CGCGACCCTGCCAGTTAAAGACTGTTACCCATGTGCGTGAACTGATTTGTAACCCATGTGGGTGAGTCATACCGCGAGCATTTTTTGGTTCCTTTTTGATGCTTCAAAAAGGGACCCGCCGTAAGGGCGGAAAGGTGATTAAGCGTCACCATCGCAAATGAATGCGCCTGTAACTTTCAAAACACACGCTGTGAAAGTCAAAGTCAAAGTCAAAGTCAAAGTCAAAGTCAATCGGCATCGGTTTTTATAGGTGTAAGCGCATTCATTTACGATGTCGACGCATACACACCTTTTCGCCTTTACGGCGAGTTCCTTTTTGTCGTGGCAAAAAGGAATCAAAAACCGTGCGCTCCATTCATCCGGCCCTCCGCTTCGCTCCGGGTTCCCTCACTCCGGCCTTGCTCCCGGGAGGACCGCGCTGAACGCCCCATCCTGGGGCGCAGCGCTTGACGGGCATCCATGCCCGTCACCTCCCTCCGCAAGACCTGCGTT
>NZ_JBFNXP010000057.1:0-462 GCF_047501685.1 Pseudomonas sp. CAM1A
ATGTGCGTGAACTGATTTGTAACCCATGTGGGTGAGTCATACCGCGAGCATTTTTTGGTTCCTTTTTGATGCTTCAAAAAGGGACCCGCCGTAAGGGCGGAAAGGTGACTATGCGTCGATATAGCTAATGAATGCGCATATATCTTTCAAAACACACACTGTGTAAGTCAAAGTCAAAGTCAAAGTCAAAGTCAAAGTCAAAGTCAAAGTCAAAGTCAAAGTCAAAGTCAAAGTCAAATGCGGACGGTGTGGGTTTTTACAGTTGTAAGCGCATTCATTTGCTATACTGACGCACAGTCACCCTTTCGCCACCCGGCGAGTCACTTTTTGTCAAACGCGACAAAAAGTAACCAAAAAACGCTGCGGGTATGACTCACCCACATGGGTTACAAATCAGTTCACGCACATAGGTAACAGTCTTTAACTGGCAGGGTCGGTTTTCGAGGATCTGACCATGCCTTG
>NZ_JBFNXP010000058.1:0-431 GCF_047501685.1 Pseudomonas sp. CAM1A
CGACCCTGCCAGTTAAAGACTGTTACCCATGTGCGTGAACTGATTTGTAACCCATGTGGGTGAGTCATACCGCGAGCATTTTTTGGTTCCTTTTTGATGCTTCAAAAAGGGACCCGCCGTAAGGGCGGAAAGGTGATTAAGCGTCACCACCGCAAATGAATGCGCATATAACTTTCAAAACATACGCTGTGTAAGTCAAAGTCAAAGTCAAAGTCAAAGTCAAAGTCAAAGTCAAAGTCAAAGTCAAAGTCAATCGGCATCGGTTTTTATAGTTGTAAGCGTATTCATTTACGATGTCGACGCGCACTCACCTTTTCGCCCTTACGGCGAGTCACTTTTTGTCAAACGCGACAAAAAGTAACCAAAAAACGCTGCGCTCCATTCATCCGGCCCTCCGCTTCGCTCCGGGTCCCCTCACTCCGGCCTTGCTC
>NZ_JBFNXP010000059.1:0-350 GCF_047501685.1 Pseudomonas sp. CAM1A
GTGTCGCCGTCCTTGAAGACGTCATCACCTTGAGCCTTGGCCTTGTACTCGGCTTCGGTCTGGCCGGCAGGGATGACCACCTTGTCGCCATTCGACAAGGTGACGGTCAGGTCATGGTCCAGTTTCTGGCTGACCTTGACGGTGAAGGCAGGCTGCTGGTCCTCGGTGACATCACCTTTGCCGACGACACCTTGTCGCCATTCGACAAGGTGACGGTCAGGTCATGGTCCAGTTTCTGGCTGACCTTGACGGTGAAGGCAGGCTGCTGGTCCTCGGTGACATCACCTTTGCCGACGATGGTGACGGTGACCTTGTCGCCTTGGTTGTCGGTGCCAGGAGTACCAGTACCC
>NZ_JBFNXP010000007.1:0-181468 GCF_047501685.1 Pseudomonas sp. CAM1A
CGCTTTCCTCATTTCGTGTCAAGCGTTTATTTTGAAGTTTTTCGTTTCACTTCAAACACTTGACTCGCTGCGATCTCTCGTAGCGGGAGGCGAATCATACAGCGTTACAACCTGCTGTCAACTGCCTTTTTCACCGCTGCCGATCGTGATACCGAAGCACCTCCGCAACTCTCTTCAACAATCAACTCATTGATATTCAAGGAGTTTTTCGTTCCGATGTCGCTGGAAGTGGGGCGCATTATAAGGGGATCTGAAACCCCGTCAACCGTTAATTTCATATATTTGCAATGTCCGGTTCAGACTGATGAAGAACCTCCCCGATCGGCAAGGGCTTGTTCAGCAATACCCCCACCAGCACCGCAAAGATCAGCGCCGCGACACCGGCACTGTACAGCACCGCCTCGAAGCCGCCGATGAGCGCCTGGCGCGCCAGTGGTGCCGCCACCTCTCTCAGCCTTGGGTCGAGCAACGCCAACGCGGCCTGCAGATCCCCCGCCGCCACCCGCGTGGCCATCTCCCCTGCCGCACCCAGCGCCTCGGGTGCCTGGATCGCCAGGGCATCGCGCAGCAGTTGCCCACTGCGCGCCGCAAGGATGCCGCCGAGAATTCCTATGGCAAGGACGATGGCCCCAAAGCGCGTGGTGGTGCTCAGCCCCGAAGCCATACCGGTGCGCTCACGCGGCACGCAGGCCATGATGTTCTTCTGCGTATCGCCATTGAGCAGCCCGGCGCCGGCGCCCAGCACGACACTGGCCAGGGCGAACGCGGCATAGCCACCCTGGCCGGTGGCCCAGGCGCAGGCCAGGTTGCCCACCCCGACCAGGACCAACCCCAATGCGAATACCTGGGCCGGCGACAGGCGCGCAGCCATGCGCATGCCCAGCCGAGGCGTGAGCAGCATGGCCACGGCGAACGGCAACATGCCCGCGCCCGCGGCCAGGGCCGACAGCTGCAAACCGCCCTGCAGGTACAACGGCAGCAAGGTCATCATTACCTGCGCACAGGCGGCATAGGCAAACATCCCTAGCAAGGCGCCGATGAAGCGCCCGCTGCGCATCAGGCCGAGGTCGACCATCGGCCGCGCCTGGCTGCGCTCGACCATCACGAACAGGCCAAGCAGGAACGCGGCGATCAGCAGACGCCCCAACGTGGGGGCGCTGTCCCAACCGACCCGATTGGCGTCGATCAAGGCCCAGATCAGGTAGCCCAGGCCACCGGCGAAAGTCAGGCTGCCCAGTGGATCGAACCGCGCCGCCGAACCGTCGCGGGACTCCTCGATACTGCGTACGACCATGAACGCCAGCACGATCACCAGCGGCAGGTTGATATAGAAGATCCAGCGCCAGCCCAAGGTACTGGCGATCAGTCCACCGAGCAGCGGCGCGAAGGTGATGGTCGCGCCCATGCAGGCGCCCCAGAAGGCCCAGGCCCGCATGCGCTCCTGCGGCGCATGGAAACGGTGGCCGATGGCGGCCAGCGCGGCAGTCAGCAACAACGCGGCACCGATGCCCTTGGCTGCGCGGGCCAGATCAAGGAACAACAGGCTCGGCGCGGCGCCGCACGCCAGCGAGGCAGCGCCGAACAGCGCCAGGCCGAGCAGCAGCATGCGCCGCCTGCCAAAACGGTCGGCCAGGCTGCCAGCGGGTAGCAGGCAGGCGGCGAACGCCAGCAAGTACGCACTGACCACCCATTCGATATCGCTGAACGAGCCGGACAGATCGCGGGCAATGCTGGGCAAGCTGACCGCGACGATGTTGGTGTCGAGGATGATCACGGCGCACACCGCCGAGGCGGTGAACAGGGTGAAGCGTGGTGAGGCGGCTGCAGGCATGACAAGGCTCCGTTATAGAGAGCAGGCGGGTCGTCGCCGCTTTACCGCCACGACGCCAGCCTTGTAGTGTTGCCTCAACCATAACGCCGCAGGGCGCCCGGCTTGTTAGCCAGCACGTCCCGCGTCATTAGCGCCTGGCTAACGAGGCCCCATGGAGATACGTCACTTCCGCTACTTCCTTGCCGTCGCCCGCCACGGCCACTTCACCCGCGCCGCCGAGCAACTGGGTATCGCCCCGCCGACCCTGAGCCGGCAAATCCAGGACATGGAGCGCGAGCTGGGCGTGCGGCTGTTCGAACGCAGCCAGCGCGAGGTAAGCCTCACCGCTGCAGGTCAGGCCTTGCTCACCGAGGCCGAACAGGCGGTGCAGCAGTTCGACGCCGCGCAGTTGGGTGCGCAGCGTGCCGGTCGCGGCGACAGTGGCCGGATCGAACTCGGCTACGTTGCCTCGGCGGCTTACTCCGGCACCCTGCAGCAACAGGTCAGTCGGTTTGTCCAGGCCTATCCCGACGTACAGCTGAACATTCGCGAAGTACCCATGCTCGAACTCCCCTCGCTTGTCGACGAGGGCCAACTCGACCTCGCCTACTTGCGCTCGCCGATGGAGCTGCCGCAGACCCTGAATGCCATTGCCCTGCATCAGGAAGGTTTCGTCCTGGCGCTGCCGGCCAGCTCGCGCCTCAACGAACTGAAGACCATCCCGGCCTCACGCCTGGCCGACGAAACCTTCATCTTGCCCGAGCAGATCTCCGGCACACTGGCCATTGCCAGCCAGGGCAGTTTCACCCCGCGCCTGGGACCGCAACCGGGCAGCCTGGTGGCGGTGCTCACCCTGGTGTCACTGGACCAGGGCGTGGCTGTGGTACCGGCGTCGGTGGTCCAGCGTATCAGTTTGCCCCAGGTCAACTACCGGCCCATCGCCGACGCCCAGGCAAGTTCATGGCTGAGCCTGGTGCACCGCCGCTTCGAAAAGTCGCCCGCAGTGCTGCGCTATATAGAGGGAGTACGCCAAGGTGCCGAATGATCACCTACGCATCGGTTATCGGGTGCTGCTGGCGTTGCTTGCCTGCCTGGCCTGGCCCGCGTGGGCCGACGACACCATGCAGACGATGGCGCTGGGCAAGGCTGCGCCCTACCCTTTCTTCACCTACGCCAATGCCAGGCTCGACACCCGCCTGCCGGTCCGACATGCAGTGATCGTGCTCCATGGCGTGCGCCGTGATGCCGACCACTACTATCGCAGCGGCCTGCTGCTGCTCGGCAATGCGGGACTCACCCAGGACGATACGCTGCTGCTGGCCCCCCGCTTCTTCAGCAAAGACGATCCACAAGCAACGCCCACTCCGCCCTTGTGGGTGAAAAGCCAATGGCTGCAAGGCCACGAGTCCGTGGCCGGGCCCACCGGCATCTCCGCATTTGCCGTGCTCGACGACCTTCTTGCCTACCTCGCCGATCGTCATCGGTTTCCACACCTTGAAGACATCACCTTGATCGGCCACTCCGCCGGCGGCCAACTGTTGCAGCGCTACACCCTGCTCGGCACGGGCGACCAGGCGCTGCGCGCCCTTGGCATCCATGTGCGCTACCTTGTCGCCAGCCCCTCCACCTACCTGTACCTGGATGCCAACCGCCCCCTTGGCGAAGGCTTCGCCCCTTTACCTGCAGCGCAGTGCGCCGACTACGACCGTTACCGTTATGGCCTGCCGGGCGCACCGGACTACTTCGCCACGCAGCGTCTCGATACCCGCCAGGTGCTCAGCCGCTACGCCGCACGCGACGTGACCTACCTGGTCGGCGAGCGCGACCGTCACCCGCACAGCCGGATCATGGACCGCAGCTGTGCAGCCCAGGCCCAGGGCAGTGACCGGGTCGAACGGCAACTCAACTACCTGCGCTACGAGGCTTTTCTGGCCCAGCGCTGGTCGATAGCGCTCGCGCATCGCCAATACGTACTGCCGGGCATCGGCCATGACCCCGCCCGCCTGCTGACCGATCCAGGCGTTGCCCAGCTGCTGTTTTCCGGCCACTGACATATCACCACGCCGCGCAGTACACTCGGGTCCTCCCCCTTTCGGAGACGTCCAAGGTGCATCACGCAGGAAGCGATGAACATCCACCGGCACGTGCCCGAGCTGGCGCGGTCATCTGGCTTACCGGACTCTCAGGCGCGGGCAAGTCGACACTGGCCCAGGCCCTGGCCCGAGCGCTCCATGAGCTGGGACATGGCTGCTACGTGCTCGACGGTGATGTACTGCGCACAGGGCTGAATGCCGACTTGGGTTTCTCGCCCGAGGATCGCCACGAAAACATCCGCCGCACAGCCGAGGTGGCGGCACTGTTCGCCGATGCCGGGCTGATCTGCATTGCCGCGTTGATCTCGCCCTATCGCGCCGGACGCGCCGCCGCGCGCCTGGCCTGCAAGGCAGGCTTCCACGAAGTGCACGTCAAGGCTGATCTGGCCACCTGCGAGGCCCGCGACCCCAAGGGCCTGTATCGCCGCGCCCGGGCGGGAGAGCTGCCGGCCTTTACCGGGATCGATGCGCCCTACGAAGTGCCGGAGCGACCGGAGCTGGTGGTGGAGACGGCACAAGTGCCGCTGCCGCTAGCAACGGCGCAACTGCTGGCGTACGTACAGCAGCGGGTACTGCACCAACCGCAGTAGGCGCGGGCTGATCCCGCGCCTGCTGGTTGTGCTCAACTGCCCGGGGCGATATCGCCACGCTGCCAGCGTGCCTCGTTGTTGCCCAGGGCCTGGGCAATGTCGGCGAGTTCGCCGGACGGCAGGGTCTGCGGCAACGGGTCGAGCCCGGCGCTGGCGAACACCTGGCCATAGCTGTTGCGCAGCTCGGCATAGGCCAGGTCGCGGCGCAGGTCGGCCTGCAGCGCATTCAGTTCGCCCTGGATCAGCTCCAGCTCGCCAATGCCCTGCGCCTGATGGCGATTGCGCAGTTGCTCGACGATCTGCTGGTCAAGGGCGACCAGTTGCTGGCTGGTGGCGAACTGGCGGCGAGCTTCGTTGTAGTTGGCATTGGCCACATAGAGCTGGGCCAGGATGGCCATCGACATCGCCTGGCGACGCGCCTCGACCACCTGCTCGCCAGCCTTGGCCACATCGATGGATGCCGGCCCCGACAGCACGTTGAACAGGTTCCAGGTGACCTTGACGCCATAATCGGCCCAGTGCTGGTTGGTCAGGAAGCTGTTGCTGTCGTAGTGCCCGCCCGCCGAAAACTCCAGCCCCGGCAACATGCGCAGCATTGATTTGCGCACCTCGGCGGCGCTGATGCGGGCCTGGTAGTCCTGCTCGCGCAACTCGGGGCGCGTGGCCAGGGCCTGCTGCTCCAGCGCTTCGAGGCCTACCTTGAGCTCCGGCACGCTGTAGTCGTCGGTGGCGGCGAGGGTCAGCTCGCTACCCGGCGGCAGGTTGATCAGTGCCCCCAGCTCAGTCTTGGCCAGCGACAGCGCGCGGCGCTGTTCTTCCAGCTGGCGGGTGGCCTCGATCAACGAGCGCTGGTAGTTGAGCGCCTGGATCGGGTCGCCGATGCGCTGGTCACCCATGCGCTGGCTGTTGTCCCGGGCCTGCTCGACCCGCACCATCAGTGCGTCGATCTGCTTGAGCAGACGTTCGGCGGCGACCGCCCGCCAGTAGGCCGAGCGCACGTCCTGGATGATGGTCTGTACCACCTTGCGCCGACGTTCCTGGACGATCAGGCGCTGATCGCCCTGTTGCTTGGCGCTGACATAGCTGACACCGAAGTCGAGTACGTTCCACACCATGGTCAGGTCGGCCACGTCGCGGTCGCGGTCCTGGGAGGTCGATGGCTCCAGGGACTGGGTATTGGTCAGCACGCTCTGGCTGCTCGATGCGCTGACGTTGCTGCGTCCGGCGTAACCGGCCGACAGGGCCATGCGCGGCAGCATGTCGAAGGTGGCCAGGTCGACCTGGCGCTGGGCCAGGGCTTCTTCCATGATCTTCAGGCGTGCCTCCAGGTTGTACTTGACCGCACGGGCCATGGCCTGGTGCAGGGTCAGCGGCCCGTGCAAGGCCTCCTGGCCCTTGAACATGCTGGCAAGGTCCGCCCGCGCCCGCTGCTCGCTGACGCTGCGGTCGATGGGCTGGGTCTTGACCGCGCACCCCGTTACCGCCAGTGCCAGTACGCTTACCGCAAAAATCCTCGATGCTCTGCTCATCCCTGTCCGCCCCCTTGGTACGGCACTGCTGTTCTTCTAATTGGATTGCTCGCGTGCGCCGGCTCAAGCCTGCGGCACGGGTACCTCGACCTGCCCCAACGCCTGCGCCAGTTGCCTGGCCTGGTGTTGCTCCCCCTCCCGGAAGGCCTGCAACTGCTGCCCGAGGGTCGGCGCCCCGGTCAGGCCCTTGCCCGCCCCGGCCTCTGCCCCCTGGCGGAATGGTTTGCCACCGCTCAGTTCATACTGACCACCGTCATCCGGCAGCGTCTTGTCGAAGATGTTGGCCAGGCTGCTGGCCCCGAAGACATTGGCGTCACCGCCACCAAAGCCGAGGAAGCCGGCCCCCGAACCATTGCCGATACCGCTGTCAGCGTGCTGGCCGGCGAACACCTGCGCCAGGTAGCTGGGCGCCAGCGCACCGTTGTGGATGAACAGATTGCCCAAGGTCGGCAGCCCACCGCCCGCTGTCGGCACCTCGAACAGCGGCTGTGGCAGCAGCGGCGACTGGAACGGCGCGGTTACCGGCAACGGTGCGATCACCGGCGTACCTGGGCTGGCCTGGCCCGGGCGCGCCGGTGGGTAGGCGCGGAACTCCGGATCACCATCGGTCGACTGCAATGTCACGCTTTGCCCGGCGAAGCCGCCGACCAGGGTGTTGCCTGCGCCATCGAGAATGCCGCTGCCACTGGCCTTGAGCCCCAGGGCCAGGCCACCACTGCCCGCCACGCCTGCGACATTGACCTGCCAGGTATGGCCGTCGAGGCGCACCAGCGACTGCAGCGTGCCACTGGCATTGCCACTGGCCAGCAGTTCGAAGTCGCCCAGATCCACACCGCTGACGTCCTCGCTGAAGGTCACGGTGAAGGACTGGCTGCCCGGCGTCGGCGACGGATTCGCCACGATCGAGACCACGCTGGGTGGTGTGCTGTCGACAATGACCCCGTGGCTATCGCCAATATTGTTCACCCCCGGTGTCAGTTGATTGCCGGCCGCATCGTGCAGGCTCGCACCATTGGCCGACAGGCCAAGCACCTGGATGCCGTCGGCATCGTTGTCGCCGGCCTGGATCTGGTACTGGAACACCAGCGTCGGCGTGCCTGAGCCAGCCACGAAATCGGCGTAAACCGTGCGCCCGCCGACATCCAGGGCAAGCCGCGGCACGCCGTCGACCAGCACCGCTTCGCTGGTGTTGACCACGAAGGTGAGCACATCGCCGGTGTTATAGAGGACGCCGACCGGCACGCCGACACTGCCCACCGTGGGGGCGTCGCGGTCGATGTTATACGTGGCGCCGGTCAGGCCACCGACCAGTGCGTTACCGGCCACATCGGTGATACCGGTGGCACTGCCATTGAGGTTCAGGCCCAGGGTGCCGGTGCCGTGCACACCACTGACGGTAATCACATAGACTCCGCCGCCCAGCGCTTGCAGGCCGCTGAGCGTGCCGCTGGCCGAGCCGGTGCCGACCAGGCTGAAATCGCTGAGGTCGACGCCATTGACCTGCTCGTTGAAGGTCACGGTGAAGCGCACGCTCTGGGCATTGCTCGGCGACGGGTCGAGGGTGACGATGCCGATCGCGCTTGGCGCCTGGGTATCGACCAGCACCTGGTGGGTGTCGGCTACGCCGTTGAGGGTCAGGTCCATGGCATTGCCCGCGGCGTCGACAAGGGTCGCGCCATTGGCGGCAAGGCCGCTTACGGTGATGCCGTCGCTGTCGTTGTCCCCGGCCTGCACGGTGTACTGGAACACCAGCGTCGCGGTGCCTGCCCCGGCCACCAGTTCGGCAAACACCGTGTGCCCGCCGATATCCAGCGCCAGCCTTGGCGAGCCCGATACCTGCACGGCTTCACTGGTGTTGACCACGAACACCAGCGAATCCCCGGCATTGTAGGAGACCCCGACCGGGCCACCGACGCTGGTCACGCTGGGAACGCGGGTGTCGATGGCATAGTTGTTGGAGTCGGTACTGCCCACCCCGGCGTTGCCTGAAGACGCCGCGACCACACCGCTGTTGTCCAGGGTGATCAGGTTGCTGCTGTCCTCGACGCCGTTGCCGGGCGTGAGGGTGGCGGTCCAGGTGATGCCACCATCGCTGCTGCTCAAGCCGCTCAAGGTACCGTTGGCCACGCTCAGGTCGGCCAGGGTGAAGCCGCTGACCGCTTCGCTGAAGGTGATGGTCACCAGTGACGTTTCGCCGACCCGCAAGGCATTGTCGGCAACCACGATGGTGGCCGTGGGCACCACGGTGTCGACCGTGTAGTTGGCCGACGAGGTGGTGCCGACGCCGGCGTTGCCAGCCAGGTCGCTGACACCGGTGTTGTTCAGGGTGATCAGATTGCTGAGGTCCCGCACCCCGGCATTCGGGGTGAAGATCGCGGTCCAGGTGATACCGCCGTCGCTGCTGCTCAGCGCGCTCAGGGTGCCGTTGGCCACTGTCAGGTCGGCATTGGTGAAACCGGTCACCGCCTCGCTGAACGTGAACGTCACCGTGGTGGTTTCACCCGCGGTCAGGTTGGCGTCGGCGATCACGATGGTGGCGGTCGGGCGCTGACTGTCGATGGCGTAGTTGTTCGAGTCGGTGGTGCCTGAGCCGGCGTTGCCGGCCAGGTCCGTCACGCCGGTGTTGTCCAGGGTGATCAGGTTGCTGGTGTCGGTGATGCCGGCAGTCGGGGTCAGGGTCGCGGTCCAGGTCACGCCGCCGTCGCTGCTGATCAGTGCGCTCAAGGTGCCATTGGCCACCGTCAGGTCGGCATTGCTGAAGCCGCTCACCGCCTCGCTGAAGGTGATGGTCACCAGTGACGTCTGGCCGATGGCCAGGTTGCTGTCGGCCACCACGATGGTTGCGGTCGGGCGAAGGGTATCGATGGCGTAGTTGTTCGAGTCGGTGGTGCCGGAGCCGGCGTTGCCGCTGCTGGCGCCAACCACGCCACTGTTGTCCAGGGTGATCAGATTGGTCGCGTCCTGGATATTGCTCGACGGGGTGAAGATGGCGGTCCAGGTGATGCCGCCATCGCTGCTGGACACCGCGCTCAGGGTGCCGTTGCCCACCGTCAGGTCGGCGTTGGTGAAACCGCTCACCGCTTCACTGAACGTGATGGTCACCAGGCTGGTCTCGCCCACGCGCAGGGCCGAGTCGCTCACCACCACCGTCGCCGTGGGCTGCAGAGTGCTGACGGTATAGTTGGCGGAGTTTGTGCTGCCGGAGCCAGCATTGCCGGCCAGGTCGGCCACCCCAGTATTGCTCAGGGTGATGACGTTGCTCGCGTCCTGCACGTTGATTGTCGGGGTGAAGGTGGCCGTCCAGGTGATACCGCCGTCGCTGCTGGCCAACCCGCTCAGGGTACCGTTCGGCACAGTGAGGTCAGCCAGGGTGAAGCCGCTCACCGCTTCGCTGAAGGTGATGGTCACCGTGGTGGTCTCACCCACGGTCAGGTTGCTGTCGGCCAGCACGATGGTCGCGGTCGGGCGCTGGGTGTCGATGGCGTAGTTGTTCGAGTCGGTGGTGCCGGAGCCTGCGTTGCCGGCGAGGTCGGTCACCCCGGTGTTGTCCAGGGTGATGAGGTTGGTCGCGTCGGTGATGGTGCTGGTTGGCGTGAAGGTCGCCGTCCAGGTGATACCGCCATCGCTGCTGGACACCGCGCTCAAGGTGCCGTTGGCCACCGTCAGGTCGGCATTGCTGAAGCCGCTCACCGCCTCGCTGAAGGTGAAGGTCACCAGCGACGTCTGGCCGATGGCCAGGGTGGGGTTGGCCACCACGATGGTCGCGGTCGGGCGCACAGTGTCGATGGCGTAGTTGTTCGAGTTGGTGGTGCCGCTGCCTGCGTTGCCTGCGGCATCACTCACCCCGCTGTTGTCCAGGGTGATGACATTGGTTGCGTCGGTGATGGTGCTGGTCGGGGTGAAGGTTGCTGTCCAGGTGATGCCGCCGTCGCTGCTGGACACCGCGCTCAAGGTGCCGTTGGCCACCGTCAGATCGGCGTTGGTGAAACCGGTCACGGCCTCGCTGAAGGTGATGGTCACCTGCGACGTCTCACCGATCCTCAAGTTGCTGTCAGCCACCACGATGGTCGCGGTCGGGCGCTGCGTGTCGATGGCGTAGTTGTTCGAGTTGGTGGTGCCGCTGCCAGCGTTGCCGGCCAGGTCGGCCACCCCGGTGTTGTCCAGGGTGATGAGGTTGGTCGCATCGGTAATGGCACTGGTCGGGGTGAACGTCGCGGTCCAGGTGATCCCGCCGTCGCTGCTGGAAACGGCGCTCAGGGTGCCGTTGGCCACCGTCAGGTCGGCATTGGTGAAGCCGGTCACGGCCTCGCTGAAGGTGATGGTCACCTGCGACGCTTCACCGATGCTCAGGTTGCTGTCGGCCACCACGAGGGTCGCCGTCGGGCGCTGCGTGTCGATGCTGTAGTTGGCCGAACTGGTGGTGCCTGCGCCGGCGTTGCCGGCCAGGTCGGTGACACCGGCGTTGTTCAGGGTGATGACGTTGCTGGCGTTGGTGATGCTGTTGGTCGGGGTGAAGGTGGCGGTCCAGGTCTTGCCGCCATCGCCGCTGGAGACCGCGCTCAAGGTGCCGTTGGCCACGCTCAGGTCGGCATTGGTGAAGCCGCTCACCACCTCGCTGAAGATGATGGTCACCGTCGCCGTCTCGCCCACTTTCAGGGCCGTGTCGCTGAGGGTGATGGTGGCGGTGGGCGGCACGGTTTCGTGGATGGCCACCGACACCGACGCCGCGCTCGAGGTACCGCCGTCACCATCGTTGACCGTGACCGACAGGGTACGGGTGGCCTGGCCGATGCTGTTGGCGGCATTGCTGTTGTCGTAGGTGAGGTTGCGCACCACCGCCTGGACCGCTGCGGCGCTGGCGTTGCCGTTGAACGTCAGCACCAGATTGGCGCCGCCCGTGCCCCCGGTGTAGGTGCCGATGGCCACGCCACCGTAGCTGACCGTATTGCCGCTGACGCCGACCTGCCCGGCGCCATTGCCCTGGTGGCGGATGCCCAGCACATCTTCACTGGCGACGCCGTTGGCGCTGACGGCCACGGTCAGGTTACCGCCGGCAAAGTCGGCCGAGTCGCTGTCGGTGACCGTGGCGTTGCCGCCGCTGTCGAGCAGCACGGCGCCACTGCCTTGGGTGAAGGTCTGGCTGTCGCCGTTGAGGTTGGCGATCACCGGCACGGCATTGGCCGGCTGGACCACCACCGAGGCCGTGCGGGTGGTACTGCCCATGTCGTCGTTGACGCTGACCGTCACGCTACGGGTGCCACTGGTCCAGGCCCCGGTGCTGTTGCCGTAGGCCACCACGGCGAGGATCGAGCGGTACTGGGCTAGGGTGGCCACGCCGCTGAGCGACAGCACCGTGGTGCCGGAGCCGCTGATGGTGATGCCGTAGCTGGCCGCCGTGGCGATCTGCCCGGCGCTGAGCGACAGAGTTTCGTTGCCGCCGTCGAGCACGCCGCCCAGAGTGAGGGTCGCGCCGCTGACCTGGATGTCGCCGTCGGTCTGGGTGAGGCTGATGTTCGGCACGATGGCCACCGGGCTGCCGGCGAAGTTGACCGTGCTGTCGTTGCCGCCGGTGTTGGTGTCGAGGTCGACCACCGGGGGCGCCGAGTACAGCACCTCGTAGGCACCGATATCGACGCCGCCACCACGGGGCCGGTCGAAGCCGCGCAGGTCGGTGGCCGGCGCGCCCGCAAGGGTGCCCTGGTCGATGGCGTTGCTGGCGGTGCTGGCCAGCCGGTAGTCGCCACCGGCGGCGTTGACGAAGTTTACCGTCGTGCCGATCAGGTTGGTGGTGCTGGTATAGCCGCCGCCACTGCCACTGTTGGTGGCGGCATCAAGGGCTGCGCCATTGACGGTGTTGCCGGTGATGATGCTGTTGCGCACCGTCACCGTGCCGGCGCCACCGGTGGCCCAGCCCAGGCCGGCGGAGTTGATGGTGCCACTGCTGGTATTGAGGTAGGTGTTGTTGGCGATGGTGCTGTTGACGATGGTCACCGACCCCGTGCTGTTGCTCAGCACGATGACCGAAGCGCCGGCGACCGTGGCGGTGGCGGCGTAGGTCCCGCTGTTGTTGTAGATCGCCACGTTCTCCAAAACGTGGTTGTTGTTGCCGCCCAGGCGCACCAGCGACGACATGCCGGTGGCGCCGACGATGCTGGCGTTGTTGTCATGGATCGTGGTGTTGCGGACCACCACCGTGGAGCCAGCGGTGGTCGCCGAGTTGATCACAGTGCCGGCGTTGTCCTGGAAATTGGAGTCCTCGACGGTGATCGAACCGCCGTTGGCGCGAATGGCGCCACCGGTGATGTTGCTGGAGAAATGGCGCATGTCCAGGTTGCGCACCATCAGCACACCGCCGCCGTTGCTTTGCAGGCCCGAGGCCTCGCCGGCATCGCGGGTGTTGTTGCTGTTGACGTCGCCGCTGAGGATGATGTCGCCCTTGCCGTCGCCGTCGACATCGCCGTTGATGGTGATGTTGCTGGTCACCGCCAGCGCCGTGGCCGACGACCAGCGGATGGTCTCGCCTTTCAGGTTCTGGTGAAACACGATGATGTCGTTGCCGCTGCCCGCGGCAGAGCCGTCCACCGAGGTATCGGTGTTCGCCGCCTGGATGGCCTCGGCCAGGGACACCTGGCCATCGTTGGCGATCAGCGAGGCATTGCTGCTGGTGACGGTGATGGTCGCCAGCGAGGTGTTGAACGCCGACAGGTCGCCGCGCTGCACGCCCACGCCGCTGGCCACCACACCGGAGACGGTCTCCAACGCCCAGTCCTCGCCGGCGCGGTTGCCGGTCGAATCCGACGAGGCGCCTACGTCGGCGCCGCTGAGCCGCGCCACCTCGTTGACGAACAACTGGCCATCGCTGCCGGCGCCGGTGTTGCAGGCAAAGAAGCGGATATCGCCGCCGGGTGCCAGGCTGGCACCGATGCGCGCCAGGTCGGCGCCATGACTGGCCAGTTGGTTGGCCCAGATGGCATTGCCGGCCAGGTACACATAGCCGCTGTCGCCGTGGCTGATGATATCGACCGAAGTGACGTCGCTACGGCCATTGAGGTAGTCGGCGATCTGCTTGAAGCCGTCCTTGCCGTTGTCCAGCACCACCACCTCGACCCCTGCGGGTAGGCCTGCGATGAGCTTCTGGTAATCGCTTACCGCCGAGTCGATGAACACCACTTCATGGTTGCCCGGGATCGCGGCTATTGGTGCGGTCGCCGGCGCCGCTTCATGGGCCGGTTCGTGGGCGGTGTTGTCGCGTGTACTGGCGGCATCACTGGCAGCGCTGGTGTCCTTGCCTCCGGTTGCGGCAGTAGCGGCTTCGACCGCCTGAGCCCCCTGATCGGCAACCACGCCTACCGAGGCGTCGAACATCATGCGCGGTTCCAGGGCCTGGATGAGGTTGGGCCGGCTCACGGAAACGTTGGGTGTGTGGGTGTCCTTGCCGCGTTTCCAGAATGCCATGATGCCCTCGTTCAGCCCTGGGGCTGGTTGTGCCTGCCGGCCTTGAAGATGTGGACGGCCTGTCCTTGTTGGGAAATCCTGAACGGACGACGGGGCGCCGATGTGCGCCCCGCAGTCCTGCCTGCTATTTGCCTGACTTCAGTTGCGCGACGGGAAGATCCCCTCGACAGCAATAATGAAGTTGATGCCCAGATACGGGCTCTGGATCGAGAACGGCTGGTTGCCTGCTGCAGTCACGCCCGTCGTGGCAGGGATGGTGAGGTTGAACGGCTTGAGCGTGGTATCGCTGGCGGTGGAGGCGTAGATGTCGATCGTCACCCCTGACCCGGACGAATCCTTCGGTTTGGCCAGTACGCCGGTGGTCGAGGGGGCCGGCAGGTCGGCGTCACCTTCTGCGGCAGGGATGGCGACCGATACGGTCTGGGCGGGAATGTTCACAGCCTGCGACGCCATGTTCAGCGATGTCAGCGTGGTAGTCGGCGTACCGGCTGCCTCGCCGAGATCGACAATCGGCAAACCGGGGCCTTGTCCCTGCTGGACCGGCGCACGGCCACGCAGGTCAGGCAGGGCGAATGTAGTCTGGCCATTGCCTCCGTAGGTCGTACCCAGAATCGAGAACAACGCAGTGTTCTGGGCGATGCTTAGCAGCTGCCCTTGGCATAACATCCAGCCACGTGGCGCGAAGTTTCCCGCGAACAATGTGATCTGACCGATGAATGGCTCACTCATTTACTGCACTCCTTTGACAACGCGGCAAGGACGGGCATCAAAGCCCGCAGGTAATCACGTTCGTGACAGGCACGCTCAGAGCTGCCGATCGGCGTGGAAAATCGTCTGGAGCTCCGGCCCCCTTGGGTATCTGGGCTCACCGGTTACATCAGTCGCGGCAATGGACGTTGGCCGACTCATCTTCAGCGACAGGCCGTTCTCGCCGACCACCTGGAACCCACAGCGCTGGTAGAGCCGCAAAGCCGGGTTGTGGGAGGTCACATGCAGGTCGGCGCTGAGCCCCCGTTCATCGGCACCTGCCAGCCACTGGCCGAGCAGCCGGCTGCCGATGCCTCGGCCGCACCAGGCGGGCAGCAGGGCCATGTCGATGAATTGCACGTGGCTGTCGGTCCACAACAGGTAGGCACGGCCGATGCGCTCCCCCGCCGCTTCGATGACGAAGAAGTCGGCGTCGGCGAACTGGGCCTGGTAGTAGTCGTGCTGGGCTTGGAACTGCTGGTCGAGGAAGGCATCGATGGCGGCCTGCGGCCACGCCAGCAGGGCCATTTCGGCGGCACGCGTGGTGCCATAGAGCTCGCGCAGGAACGCCCGGTCGGCGTCCACCATGGGACGGAGGTTCACCTCGGGGATGGACATCGGGTCTGGCTTCCCTGCGTAAGGTTACCCCATGGTGAGGGGCGCACATCCAAGTGAATTGTCCTACACGATCATTCGCAGCGTAGCCGAAGAACAAGGCATATAGCCACTACCCGAGCGGGGTCTTTACGACTATTTTCTCAAACACCCGTTCGAGGTACTTTGACGCCACTTTCTAGGCATTTCGCAACCGTATGGATTCCAAAGCGTTGTACGGCTGCAGGGCCCATCGGGCGACTGCCGCGCGCACCTCGTCGCTGGCCTCGTCACGCTTGCGCTGGCCATCGGCGCTGAAATTTATGGCCGGCTGCTTGGCGTCGAAGGCTGCAATTGCCTGCAAATCCGGCACATCGCCTGGCGGGATACCAAACAGCGGTCCCAGACGCCCCCACACGGCGTCGGGCAATTCGCTGTAGTTCACCGCGATGGCGCCTTGGCGTTCGCACAACGCTAGGCCAGCCGCGAGGATTTCGCCAATCATCCGGCAGGTGTATTGCACCGCACCCATGCCCTCGGTTTCGGGCAGCACGCTGTCGAGCCCAGAGGCTCCGAGCAGGCCCGGCACCCGGTGCATGCCCGGCTGGCGTAGTTGGGAAACGACAATCTCCAGCGGGTCACGGTAGAGGAACACCCGTGGCACCTGGGGATACAGCGCCGTCAGCAATGGCGCCTCGAAGATGTTCCAGGCATCGAGCTTGATCAGCAGCTGGCGCTCGTCGCCCCGACGACACTGACCGTAGGCCGAACACAGCGCACGCAATACATCGGCCTGCCAGGCGGCGGCGGCCGGGTCCTGGCGCACGGCACGCAGCAGGTTGTCCAAAGGCGGCGGCTCAGACAGCACGATGTTGCGGGCCTGGCTGGCGAGCAATTGGGCGATCAGCGTCGAGCCACAGCGCGAGGCATGGAACACCAGCGCCGATGGCGCCAGACCCGGGCTGCGCGCATGCCAGTCGAGCAAGGCCTGGACGTCGGTGTTGCGGCGCATGGCCTGGTTGAACGGCAAGCGCAGCGCCTGGTCGACGTCGTCGCGGAAAAACGGCCGGGCCAGGCGCCTCTCGCCGAACCAGCACCAGTCCACCCGCCATCCGGCGTCGCCTTGCCAGAGGCGGATGGGCAGCCAGCCGTGAAAATCCATCGGGGTATTCACACTCGCCATTGATCGCTCCATGCCTGCTTGCCCCGGCGCATGGCGCCCAGGACTTCTGCCTCGGAAAACGCCAGCCCTAGCTCGGCACCAAGGCGCACCGCCTCGACCACGAAGGCCCGGGGATCCTCCAACGCCTGTAGTTGCGCGACCAATGCCGGGGCCTCACTCACCTGCTGGCGAAACCGTTCGAATGCCTGCCCAGCCCTGCCGGGCTGCAAGGCCGGCGTCTGCGCCAGGCCTTGGTCGATCAGCGCCAGCAACCAAGGGTCGGCCGCGCAGTCGAGTATCAGGTGGATGCGCTCGCCGGGCCCGGGGTTGGTGACCCGGTGGGGGCGCGACAGGTCGATGAACCAGCACTCGCCCGGGCGCATCGGCACTTGCAGGCCATCCACCAGGAACTCCACGCCCGGCGGGCTCAGCAACGGCAGGTGCAGGCGCAGGCAGCCGCCCGGGCGGCCAAGGTCGGGGTCACGGTGCTCGTGAATCCTCGCCCCCGCGCCCAGGCGTAGCAGGCGGGCTGCGCGCAACGATGCCTGGAAGGGTGCCAGCGCTTGCTGCCAGGCCGGCTCGTCTTGCCACCAGGCCAGGCTTGTCGGCGCGCCGGTGCCTGGGGCCAGCGGCAACGGCGCGTCCTCGGCGGCGACCAGCGCTACACCGCTCCAGTCGCCTTCGTGGTAGCCCCGGTTGAAATGCGCCTGCCAGGCTTGAGTGTCCAGCCGGGTCAGGGCCTGCAGCAACGCGGGCAGGTTCGTGGGCAAGGTAAGGCGGGAACACAGTGGCAGCGTGGTCTCGGTCATGCGGGCTCCTTGCGTTGGCATTGTCTTGAACGGTGTTCCTGGCGATGGATAGCGTAAAAACGACGAGTGTCTGGAGGGAAAGGCCGCCTAAAACCCACTCTCTCGCACCCCCAACGCCGCCAACCGTCGCCAGACAGCCCCCAGCAACGACTCACGCGCGCCCTCCAGCACCACCACGCCACGCAACGGCTGGGCCACATCGGGCACCTCGATCAGCGGGCTAAGGCGCACGCCATACTGGGCCTGCACCGGCTCCGCACGCTGCTGGCCATCACGCCGCACGGCTACCGGGCCATGGCGGTCGGAGGCCAGCGCTTCGAGCTCCAGCACGGCCACGCCAGTGGCATCCACCTGCTCCACGCGCACCGGTAATGCCGGGCGCACCGGGTCATCGGCGATAAAGCGCCCTTCGCTGCCGGCCGCCACCCGCCACAGGTCGGCCTCGGCCAGGTAGCCGCGCAAACGCAGCCCCGGCTCAACCACCCGGCCCAAGGTCTGTGCCGGGCTGACCCATTGCCCCGCTGCCAGGCCGGCCGGCAGGTCGCGCAACACACCGTCGCGGGGCGCGCGCAGCTGCAGGCGCTCGCGCTGGGCGGCCAAGCCGCGGTACTCGGCCACGGCTTCGGCCAATTGCTGTTCGAGCACGCCGGCATCCGCCGCTGTCTCGCTACGCCCGGCCTGGCGGCGTAACAGCAGCTGCAGGATGTCGATCTCGCGGCGCACGATGGACTGGCGCGAGGTCAGGTCGGGCGATTCCAGCTCCACCAGCAGCTCGCCCTGGCGAACCGCCTGCCCTTCGCCCACCGGCAAGCTTTTCACCCGTGCCGCCACCGGCGCATGCAGGGCGCTGACGCGGGACGCCTCGAGCATCGCCGGCACCTCCACCGCGCCACGCCAGGGCACCACCAGCACGGCCAGCAGCAACCCCAGCGCGGCCGCTACCCGCAACGTCTTGCCCGGCGCCGCCTGGCCACGATGCAGCCACCATTGGCGCAACTCCTTGTACACCGGCAAGCCGATGAACCAAGCCAGCTCCACCAGCATCAGGAAGATGCCCAGCACCTTGAAGAACAGGTGATACACCGCCAGGGCGATACCGAAGAACAGCACCGCGCGCCACAGCCAGGCGCCATAGCCCCACACTAGCAAACGACGGCGCATGGTCGGC
Source organism: Pseudomonas sp. CAM1A (assembly GCF_047501685.1). Lineage (NCBI taxonomy): Bacteria > Pseudomonadati > Pseudomonadota > Gammaproteobacteria > Pseudomonadales > Pseudomonadaceae > Pseudomonas > Pseudomonas sp. CAM1A. Next base: position 17,958 of record NZ_JBFNXP010000007.1, read on the forward strand.
GACCAAGCTTCCGGGGCCGGCTCGCCATAGCCGAACAGCGCCTCGCGCAGTCGCCAGCGGCACAGGGCAAAGGCGCGGTTCTGCAGKTTCTCTACCCGCCACAGGTCGCTGATCAGGAAGTAGCCATCAAAACGCATGAAGGGGTTGAGGTTTACCAGCAAGGTGGTGATCCAGGTGGCGCTGGCCAGCATGAACGCCGCCGTGCGCGCCGGGCCGTCAGGCAGCAGCGACCAGGCCAGCAACGCCAGCACCGCCAGCAGCAGCTCGGCGAACACCCCACCGGCATCGATCAGTAACCGCGCACGGCGGTCACTGACGCGCCAGGCATCGCTGACATCGGTGTAGAACATCGGCAACAGCACCATGAACGCCAGGCCCATGCTCTGCACCCGGCACCCGGCGCGCTTGGCCATGAAGGCGTGGCCGAACTCATGGCAGAGTTTGGCGAACCCCAGCGCCACGCCAAAGGCGAGGATCCCGCCGAGGCTGAACAGGTGCGGGAACGTGGCGATGAAGCGCGACCAGTCGCGGATCACCAGGAACACGCCCAACGCCAGCACCAACGGCAAGGCGAAACGCAAGATCCAGCCAGCATGGCGTTCGAGCACCGGCCATGCGCGGTTGAGGAAGGCATCCGGGCGCCACAACGGAATCCGGAAGAACAGATACTGGTGCAGCACACGGGTCCACAGGCTCTGCCGGGTGGCGGCGGCCTTGGTCGCATAGCTTCCGCGCTGGCGGGCGTCTTCGGCGCCGATCAGGTCGTGCTGGCCGAGAAACAGCAAGAGCTCTTCCAATGCCTGTTCGTCGACTGCCAGGCCAGGCTCGGCGTTGGCGGCCGCCAGCACACGCTGCGGGTCACCCAGGCGCCAGTGCTGCAACAGCCGCACGGCGCCACCGCCCAGCTTGAAGTAACGCCCGCGCAGCGGGTCGGCCAGGGTCCACTGCGGCGCGCCGTCATGCCCGGCCGCCGCCGGCGACAGATGCAGGTCGGCGCGCAGCACCGGCAGGGTCACAGCCCCAGCCCCTGACGCAACGCAGCCAGTGGGCGACGCAGCAGGTAGTAGACCAGCGGAGCGCGCTCGCCATACACCTTGGCGGTACCGCGCAAGCCGATGCGCGGCGGTGCCTCGTCGAAACCGGCGTCCAGTCGGTAGGCCAGTTGTCCGGCTGCGCTGGCCTGGGCCTCGTAGGCAGCGCGTTCCAGGCGAGCGCCATGGCGGTGCAGTGGGTCGCTGTCGAGGAACAACGCCACTTCGGCACCGGGCTGCAAGGCGATGGCATCGCCCACCGGCAGCTCCAGACGCAGTTCGGCCTGCTGCGGATCGGCCAGTTGCATCAGGCGCTCACCGGTCTGCACGGGCTTGCCGGTCCAGCGCTCGGCGTCGGCGAACACCGCGATGCCCGCACGCTCGGCGCGAATTTCGCTGCGGCCGAGGAGCTGGCGGGCGTAGTCGAGTTCGGCGCGTTTCTGCTCCACGCGGGCGGCCAGCAGGTCGAGGCGGGCATTGGATTCGGCATCGCTGAAGGCGCGCTGGGTGCTGGCCTTGAGCTCGGCCTCGGCGACCCCGAGGGCGCGCTCGGCGACATCGACCTGGGCCTTGAGGGTGGTGGCGTCGAAGCGCACCAGCAGATCACCGACGGCAACCGTCTGGTTGGGCTTGATCAGGAACTCGGCGATCACTCCGTCCAGCGGCGCGGCAACCACCCGCCCTGCCCGCGGCACGACCTCGGCCGGGGCCAGCACCGATTGGCGTACCGGCACCAGCAGCACCAGCAACGACAGCCCCAAGACCACCAGCAGGCGCCGCCGGGGCCAACGCAATCGCCAGGGTTTGGCCGGGCCCAAAGCCAGCCAGGCGTGGGCGTAAGTCTCCCCCAACTGAGTGAGCAGGGCTTGCTCGGCGGGGTTGAACGCCTGGTCGCGGGCCAGCCACAGCCCGCCGAACGCTTTGCCCTGGCGATCGAGCAACGGCAGCCAAAATGCGTGGGCGGCGGATAACGAGCGCCAGTCTGCCTGGGCCTGGGTGTCCAGCGTCGCCGGATCCACGGCCCCGGCCTGGGCCGCGACGCCGGCTGCCTGGAGCGTGTGAGCGGCGCGTTCGACAAACGCCACGAACGGCGCATGGGCCTCGACCACACTGATACCGGTCAGCGCCCGAACCTTGCCGGCGATCAGCAGGGCGGCATGGCGAAAACCGAATAGTGTCTGGCCATCGTTGACCATGTTGTAGGCCAACTGCTCGGGACCAGCCGCCTGGCGGGCTTGGCGCTGCAGGCCGAGAAACAGCGCGAAGGCATGCTCAGCCACCCCCGTGGCGGCGGCCGTCATGGTTGTGCGGCGAAGTGGGCGGTACCGCTCATGCCGGCCAGCAGCCCTTCGCTGTCGCGGGGCAGTTCGCCGATCAGCAGCAAGGTCTGGCTGCCCTCGTCGATCCGCGCGCCGACGCGCTTGACCTGTGCCTGCAACGGCTTGCCGGTTTCATCAGGAACAAACTCGAACGGTTGGCCGGGCTTGAGCTGCCCCAGCCACCGCGAGGGCACCAGCAGGTGGATCTCCAGCGAGCGGTTGTCCACCACCTCGAGCAGCGGCGAGCCACTGGCGACGCTTTCATGGGGCTGGGCCCGGCGCTGCACCACCCGGCCATCGAACGGCGCGCTGACCACGCAGCGCCTGACCTGCACCTGGTACACCTGGGCCTCGGCCTGAGCCTGGGCCTGCTTGGCCTCGGCCAGCGACACCTCGAACTGGCCGACCGACTTCAGCGCGGCCAGTTGGCGGTTGTGGTTGAGTTCTTCGCGGGCAGCGCGCACGGCGGCCTGGGCGGCGTTGAGCTGAGCCTGGTAGGCGCTGCAATCGAAGCGCGCCAGGGTGCTGCCCTGCTTGAAGTCCTGGCCATCGGCATAGGGCATCTCGACGATGCGCCCGGCCAGCTCACTGGACAGCACGGCCTGATCGCGGGCACGCAGTACACCACGGGGGTTGTGTCCGGCACTGGACGCTGCGGGGGTATCGAGCAAGGGGTCGGCGGGCGGGTCACCGGCCTGTGCCAGCGGCAGGTGCAACAGACTCAGAGTCAAAGCCAGACGGAAACCGCGAAGCATGTTGCGCACTCCCTTGCGAGCTGATGGCCGGAGTGTAAGACAAAAGATGATGGCACGGATATATCACGCCGATGAAGATCCGGGATGCTCACAGTGCGCAAGGAGCAGGCCTTGGAACGGCGTGGGAGCGGGCTTGCCCCGCGATGAGGCCAGCCCATGTGACCACGCCACCCGGCACGGGCCTCGCCCGTGTTCGCGGGGCAAGCCCGCTCCCACAGAAACCGCGCAGGCATACGCAGCCCGGGTCAGCCCGGCGACCGCGCAGCCACCGCCCGACGCCCATGCCCTCGGGTGGTGATGATGCCGAGGAACGAGATCACGATCGCCAGGCTCAAGGTGGCGGTGACCTCGGCGCGGTGCTCCTCGGTAAACATCATCACGGCCAGTGCGCCGCCGATGAACAGGATCACTGCCCAGGTCAGCCAGGGGAACAGCCACATGCGGAACTTGAGGTTGGCGTTCTCGCGCTCCAGCCGTGCCCGCATGCGCAACTGCGAAATGGCGATCACCAGGTACACCAGCAAGGCAATGGCGCCGGAGCTGGCGAGCAGGAACTCGAACACGCCCTTGGGCGCGAAGTAGTTGAGGATGGCGATTGCCGCGCCGATCAAGGTGCTGCCGAACACCGCCGCACGCGGCACGCCAACCCGTGAAGTGTTCTTCAGCAGCGCCGGCGCATCGCCGCGTTTGGCCAGCGAGTACATCATCCGCGAGGCGATGTAGATCGACGAGTTCATGCAACTGGTCACCGCGATCAGCACCACGAAGTCGACCATCAGCGCGGCATTGGGGATGTTCATGATCTCCAGCGCGCGCTGGTAGGAGCCCACCACCGCCAGTTGCGGGTCGTTCCAGGGCACCACCGAGATGATCACGAAGATCGACAGGATATAGAAGGTACTGATGCGCCAGATCACCGAACGGGTGGCCTTGGCGATGTTGCGCGCCGGGTCGCTGGACTCGGAGGCGGCGATGGTCACCGCCTCGGTGCCGATGAAACTGAACATCACGGTGATAAAGGCACCGACCACCGCCGACCAGCCCTTGGGGGCGAAGCCGCCGTGCTCGTCGACCAGCGTGCTCAACCCGCTGACCTCGCGCTCCGGCAACCAGCCTGCCAGTGCGGCAAAACCCAGGCCGATGAAGCCGAGAATCGCAGTGACCTTGAGAATGGCGAACCAGAATTCGAACTCGCCGTACTTGGCCACGCTGAACAGGTTGGTGCAGGCCAGCAACAGCACGGAGGCCAGGGCGAAGATCCAGCTGTCTACCTGGGGGAACCAGGCGTTGAGCACATGCCCCGCGGCCAGCGCCTCGATGGGGATCACCAGCACCCAGAACCACCAGTACAGCCAGCCGATGGTGTAGCCGGCCCAACGGCCAATGGCCTGGTCGGCATAGGTGGAGAACGAACCGGTGTCGGGGTGGGCCACGGCCATTTCGCCGAGCATGCGCATGACCAGCACCACCAGGGTGCCGGCCACGAAATAGGAAAGAATGGTGGCGGGCCCGGCAGCCGCGATGGCATGCCCGGAGCCGACGAAAAGTCCCGCGCCGATGATGCCGGCGATGGACAGCATCGTTACGTGACGTGGCTTGAAACCTTGAGCAAGGTTGCCATCAGTTCCCACGGTGTTCATTGGTCTTGTTCTCTTTTTACTGACACAAGGAAGGGACGGGCAGGCGTAGGCGAAACGGTCTCCTCGGCTAAGGGCGGAGTACGTTGCGCACGCTCTGTTACGGCCTTCTCATGCGCCCGGGGCAACGCACCATGGGGATGCGGGCTTCACTTTAAGCTGGGCGCGGCGCGAGCAAAATGCTCGAAAACGTCAGACAACTGTTCGATCACGACACCACGTGCCCATGTACGTCAGTCAAGCCCCCGGACATGCCTGATTGCGTCAGTCGCGGTTACGGACTTCTACGCCGAGCTGCAAGACAGCGACGTGGAGATCGCCCGGCAGGCCCCCGACCTGCCCCGGGTACTGGCCGAAGGCGGCCTGGCACTGGTGCTGATCAGCACCTACCGGCTGACCGACGGCGAGGCGCCGCATTGGGGGCTGGTCACCGCCTGCGATGACGACTTTGTCTATCTGCACAACCCCAACACCAACCATGGCCGCCATCGCCAGGCCCTGGACTGCCAGTACTTGCCGGTCAGCCATCAGGAGTTCCAGCGCATGAGCCTGTTCGGCGGGCGCAAATTGCGGGCGGCGGTGGCGCTGTTCGAGCGGGAATGCGCCTTGGGCGGGAGATAATGCACGCCAGGCTGACTCGTGATGTGCACCCGATGGACCTGACATTTTTGCCAGTTACCCGGGCATCGGGCTGGTGCTAGTGTGATTTCACGCAGCGCTAAAGAATCTGGGAAGGTGCCTGGCTCGATGAATCAATTTACTGAAAGTACGTTGGCAATTGGACAAGAGGTCGCCATGACAACCCCAAAGATCCTCGCAACTGACTGGATGCAGACGCCCCAAGTTGCGCAAACTGGAGCGCTGCGCTTGCCTTGCAGCCATGCACCTTACGGTCACCGCAGCGCACCGGCTGGCGCTCCGGATACAGGACTCACCGGACAGCGGCGCGAGACCGCACTGGGCTGGTACCTGCTGGGCAACGGCCACAGGTGCTATAGCCCAGTACTGATGCGCTTCCACTCTCCTGATCTGACGAACAGTCCTTGGCGCGAAGGGGGTATCAACAGTTATGCCTACTGCCAGGGGGATCCAATCAACTTCCATGATCGAAGTGGTCGAGTCATAGGCTGGGCGAATTCCACAGTAAGCACGTCCAGGTATCAGAATTTCAGTACAGTAACGAATACCACGGCCGGCATCCTCCCTGGAGTCACCGCATTCTCATTCGTCGCTATCAGCAAAATGAACTCAGCGAGTATTTCCCGTAACGACGCAGCACTTCTGGCTACTGGAGGTATCGGCGCAGCTATTTATGGCGCGGGAAAAGTGGCGAGATACACGTATGACGAGAATGTAGCCACTATGCTGGAAGATGTAGGCACCACGATTGTGAACGCAGCAGGCATCGCCTCAATTCACCAATTCTACAAATCCACAAAAGCCGCACAACTTCAAAACCTTGCAGATCAATATATTTCTTCGACACCGTTAATGTCACCTACGGGCACTGACCAAGTCGACGCGACTTCCTTCTCACGGCGCTCAACCCGACCCAGAGTTAGTGTGATAGGGGGCAGAGCCTTACTAGTTTCAACCTCCTCGACACCCAGTAACAGTACTCATTCGTCTAGGGCCACTCTGTCGACGCCCGGATTCACAGGACATATGAAGAATATATTCAACTACATCACTGGAAATCAAGTACGCTCATCAGAGCAGATCAACATCGATATCCTTTAATAGCCTCGAATATTCGAGCATGATAAATCACAGTACGCCCCTTGATCGAGCCCACACAGCAGCCATACCAAAACCAGCCCAATGATAGATTCCAGCCTCATGAAAAAATATAACCACCCGGCTAACTACTCCGACAGCAAGCTGCTGAGCATTGACCGCAGTGGTTCCGTACTGAATCTGCTGGCAAAGCCATTTTCATATTCCTGCTTCGGTTATCTACCCGGCGAGCATGGGCTATCCGTACTGCTGGCTTTCAATGCACTGCCGTTGGAGCTTTCTACAGGATGCTATCTGCCGGGCAACGGTCGACGGGTCTATAATCCCGTGTTGATGCGTTTCCAATCTGCGGATGCACTAAGCCCATTCGAAGTCGGGGGGCTCAACGCGTATGGTTACTGTGAGGGTGATCCGATAAACTGGCAGGACAAATCAGGGCAGGCTCGCAGTTTCATTCAAATAATTCAGACTCTTGTAGGAAACGGCCATTCGAAATTTACACAACCCATTCCCCCCACTTCTCCCACTTCTCCCACTTCTCCCACTTCTCCCACTTCTCCCACTTCTCCCACCTCTCCCGACACACCAGAGTCGAGCAGAGCGGACACAATGCGGATAAAAAAAGTAAAATTCTCTGAAAAAGCCAGTGTTGCAACCTATGATATGATCGACGCACCCGCCGCACAAAAGAAACACCAAAACGTCATCAATGCCGAACACGCACTTGTTCAAGCAGATTCAGCATTTCGAAATCAACCAACAACAAAAAATAAAATAAAGCTAGGCCAAGCTATTTACAATCAGCAAATCGCGAACACCAAACTTGAGCGCGCCAGAAAAACCACACCACCGTCTTATATACTTACAGGCAGTTACCAGGAAGATATAAGAACACAATGAACATTTAAAACAGCCTTCATTCAAGCGCACATCACTTATCACCCGCACCAGCGGCTACAACTTTTTACAGTTCAACATCCCCACCACGGCTAATCTACAATTCCTTTCGCTGAAAGTTCGACATCATGGCAACCTTTCTCGATGATCCCTCCTTTGAGCGGATGGAGCACTACCACGACAACCCGCATCTGCGCGCCGAACTCAACGCCCTCACCCGCCAGACCTATGGCTTCGACTTCGAAGCCTGGTACCAGGCCGGCTTCTGGCAAGCCGACAACCAGCCGTGCTCACTGGTTCGCAACGGGAAGATGCTGGCCAACGCCTCGGCCAACCTGCTCGACTTCACCCTCGATGGCCAGCACCTGCATTGCGTCCAGATCGGTACGGTAATGACCGCGCCCAAAGCAAGGGGCCGTGGCTACAGCCGCTACCTGATGGAAGTGCTGGTAGAACGCTGGGCAGGCAAGTGCGACCTGTTGTACCTGTTCGCCAACAGCACCGTACTCGATCTCTATCCCAAGTTCGGCTTTCGCCGAGTGATCGAACACGAGTACTACCAGACATGGTCGGCGCAGCAACGGGCCACGACCTTCCACCCGGTGAGTCTGGAAGATGGCGAACAACGTCAACGCTTCATCGATGCGGTGAAAAAGAGTTGTCCACAGGCGCGATTGAGCCTGGTGCCGAATGTTCCGCTGACGATGTTCTATTGCGATGGGCCATACCGGGAGGCGGTGTTCCATTCCTCAAAGCACGAGGCCTACGTGGTGATCGAACATGATGGCGAGCGGATGGTGCTGGTGGACGTGTTCTGCGAACGCGAACTGGTGCTGGCCAATGTCGTGGCTGAACTGGTCACGGCAACGACGCGGGAGGTGGTGCTGGGGTTTGCGCCGCTACACAGCGATGGTTTCGCGACGCGAGTTGTGGATAGCGATGATGCGCTGTTCGTCTGGGGCGCGGCACCCACCAGTGTCGAGGGACAGGCGCTGATGTTTCCATTGCTGTCCCATACCTGAAATGGGGGGTTGCGTGGGAGCGGCGGTACGCCGCTCCCACGTCACCAGGTCAGGCAGATCTTGCCGAAATGCCGATTGCTCTCCTGGTACCTGAACGCCTCGACCATCTGCTCCAGCTCGAAATGCTTGTCCACCACTGGCCGCAGGCCATTGGCGTCGATGGCCCGGACCATCGCCTGCTGCTGGGCGCGGCTACCCACCAGCACGCCTTGCAGGCGGATCTGCCGCACCAGCGCCTGCACCAGCGGCAACTGCCCGGCAACGCCGGTAAGGATGCCGATCAACGACACGTGGCCACCGATGCGCGCAGCGATCATCGACTGCTCCAAGGTGGCCGGGCCGCCGACTTCGATCACATGGTCCACGCCGCGTCCGCCAGTCAGTGCACGGACCTTTTCGCCCCAGGCGGGCGTGGTCTTGTAGTTGATCAGATGATCCGCGCCCAGTGCCTTGAGGCGCTCGAGCTTGGCATCGCTGGACGAGGTGGCGATCACCGTGGCGCCGGCCAGCTTGGCGAACTGCAGGGCAAAGATCGATACGCCACCGGTGCCCTGCACCAGCACACTGTCACCGGGCTTGAGGTGGTCGTCGCTCATCAAGGCGCGCCAGGCCGTGAGGCCGGCGGTGGTCAGCGTCGCCGACTCGGCATGGCTGTAGCCTTTGGGCGCAAGGGTGAAGGCGGTGGCCCGGGCGGTCACCTGTTCACGGGCGTAGCCGTCGATGCCATCCCCGGGCACACTGGCAAAGCCCTCGACCTGGGCCTGGCCGTCGAGCCAGTCTGGGAAGAACGTACTGACCACGGCATCGCCAACCTGGAACTCACTGACCCCTGCCCCCACCGCGATCACTTCACCGGCGCCGTCGGCCATCGGGATGCGCCGCTCGCTCGGCCCCCACATGCCACTGACCACGGCGAAGTCGTGGTAGTTGAGAGAGCTGGCGTGCAGGCGCACGGTGATCTCGCCGGCCTTGGGCGCGGCGGTTTCGCAAGTGCCGACCTGGACCTTGTCGTAGCCGCCGCCGGGCAGGACGTAGAGGGCCTTGGTGCTCATGGGATGGGTCTCCATCGAGGGGAAAGGTGCAGTGCAGCTTAGACAGGTCTGGATGATCGGGGGGCCGTCAGCCGAGCAACGCCTTCAACGCCCGGCAATCGGCCGCGTGCCAGTCGGCCAACTGCGGCCAGGGATTGTCCGGCAAGTTGACCAGCACGGTGCGGGTGCCCGCGGCCCGGCCACAGTCGAGGTCGAAGCGGTAGTCACCGACCATCACCATTTGACCAGGGCTCACACCCCAAGCCTGGGCGATCTGCAACAACCCGTCCGGGCTGGGCTTGGGCGCCGCCTCGTCGCGACCGAGGATATGTTCGACCGGGAAGCAGTCAGCCAGGCCGATGGCCTCGAGGGTCACGTGGGCAAGCTCGCGGGCATTGCGCGTGAGAATGGCCAGCCGGCAGTCACGTCGAGCCAGTTCGCGCACCAGCTCCACAGCGCCATCGGCGGCCTTGGAGGCGATCGCCAGGTCGCGCTCATGCTCCAGCAGCCAGGCATGCTTGGCCGCCGCCTCCGCTGCCGGCAAGGCTGCCAGGTGGGTGAGGATGTCGTGCTCGGAGGGGATATCGAGCGCTTCGCGGATGGCCGCGAAGTCATGCACGGCGACCGTGAGGGTGCCGTCCATGTCGAACACCCAGTGGCGGATGTCGCCCAGGCTCATGCCCAGTCCTTGCGATGGCGGATCAGGCCTTCCTGGGTCGACGAGGCCACCAGCTGCCCGGCGCGGTTGAAGATGCTGCCCCGGCAGAAGCCACGGGCATTGCCGGCCCAGGGGCTGTCGGTGGCGTACAGCAGCCAGTCGTCGGCGCGCAGGTCACGGTGGAACCACAGCGAGTGGTCGAGGCTGGCGATCTGCATGTCCTTCTGCCACACCGACTTGCCATGGGGCAGCAAGGACGTGGTCAACAGGCCGAAGTCCGAGGCGTACGCCAGCAGGTACTTGTGCAGCGCCGGAATGTCCGGCAGGTTGCCGTCGGCGCGGAACCAAGCGTACTTGACCGGATCGCCAGGCTTGGGGTTGAACGGGTCGCGCTCGGTGACCGGGCGGATCTCGATGGGCTTGGCGCACAGCACCTTCTCGCGGATGCGCTCGGGCAACTTGTCGGCCATGGCGCTGGCCAGCTCGACCTCGCTGGGCAGGTTCTCCGGGCCGACCACGTCGGGCATCGGCGCCTGGTGCTCGAAGCCTTCCTCGTCGTACTGGAACGAGGCGCTGCAGGTGAAGATCGGCTGGCCCTTCTGGATCGCCGTCACCCGCCGGGTGCTGAAACTGCCGCCGTCACGCACGCGGTCCACCGAGTAGACCACCGGCATGCTGGCGTCACCCGGGCGCAGGAAGTAGCCATGCAGCGAATGCACATGGCGCGCGTCCTCGACCGTCTGGCTGGCCGCCGAAAGCGACTGGCCGAGCACCTGACCGCCGTACAGCTGGCGGAAGCCCAGGTCCTGGCTGCGTCCGCGGAACAGGTTCTCCTCGATGGACTCGAGGCTCAGCAAATCGACCAGATCGTCGAGTACGTGGCTCATGGGGTTCTCCTGGCAAGGCAATACGGCGCTGTTAAGGCGGTAAATGATACAGGGTTTGTCAGTAGTCCCGCCGTACGAATGGCCACCTATTCAGCCGCGCAGGTTGTGCTGCCAGCGGGCGCGGTCGATGCGGTAGAGCACATGAGGGCGCAGCGGATCGCCCGGCGGCAGGCGCGGGTGCTCGAAGCTGCCCGCCGGGTCCTGGACCATGCCGATGGCCTGCATCACCTTCTGCGACGGCAGGTTGCCCTCGGTGGTGAACGACACCACCTCGTCCAGATGCAGCTGGGCGAAGGCACAGCGCAGGCAGGCCCAGGCCGCCTCGCTGGCGAAGCCCAGCCCCCAGTGCCGGCGGGCCAGGCGCCAGCCGATTTCCACCGCCGGGCCGAAGGGCGCGTCGAAGTTGACGTTGAGCAGGCCGGTCATGCCGATGAAGGCGCCACTGTCCTTGCGCTCCAATGCCCACAGGCCGAAGCCGTACTCGTTGAAATGACCGCGGATCCGGCCGATCAGCGCCGCCGCCTCGACCCGGGTCATCGGCGCGGGGAAGTAACGCATCACCTGTGGGTCGGCGCACAAGGCGGCGAACTCGCGCAGGTCGTCGTCCTGCCATTGACGCAGCACCAGGCGCGGGCTTTCCAGTTCGAGGATGGGGGTCATCGGCGCGGCTCCGAAATCACGGTCTGGCAGTGTACAGCGTAGGCCGCGTGCATCGGCCAGCCGATGCTTTTTTCACATCGGCTTCACCGCCCCCCGACAGGCCTCTTCGCACAATGCCGACACCTACCGCGGCCTTGGTCGACGCCGCACTGCCATCGGAGTGACGCATGCCCCCCAGCAACACCCTGCACAACCCGGCCCTGCTGGCCCGCCCCGAACGCCGCCGTTCACGCACCGCACTCGGCGCCGCCTTCGGCCTGCTCCTGGCACTGGCCGGGGCCAGCACCTGGCTAGCGACGAGGACGCACATCGTGAACCTTGGCAACGAGCAACAACTGAGCGACAGCGGCCTGCTGCAGGACTGGAAGGAAGGCGCGGTGATCGTGATGATCCGCCACGCCGAACGCTGTGACAGCGCCCCAGGCCCCTGCCTGGACGATGCGACCGGCATCACCGTGGCCGGCAGCCAGGCGGCGCAGCGGGTCGGTCAGGGCCTGCGGCAACTGGGGCTGACCGGTGCCGACCTGCTAAGCAGCCCAAAGCTGCGAACCCGCCAGACCGCGCATTTCATCCTTGGCCAGGCGGTATCCAGCGAAGACTGGCTGGAGCGCTGCGACCGTCCGTTCCCCGCCGAAGCCATGGCCCGCAAGCGGCCCGGGCACAACCTGGTGCTGGTGACCCACAATGGTTGCATCGATCACTTCGCCCGCCAGCAGCATGTGCCGGGGGGCGAGCGTGAGAGCGGCTACGCCAGTGCGCTGTTCGTGTCGGTGGATGGCAATGGCAAGGCACGGATTCTTGGGCGGATGAACGAGCCGGACTGGCAAAGGGTGCTGGCATCGGCAGGCCAATGAGCGCCACAAGATCACTGCAGCCCTGTGATAGTGGGCTTGCCCCGCGATTGCGTTGGCGCCTGCGCCACCAATACTGGCAAGATCGGTGTTCGCCCTCAACGCGCCGACACCATGCCCCTGCCGCTGATCTACCACGACGACTACAGTCCCGAATTCCCGCCGGACCATCGCTTCCCGATGGACAAGTTCCGCCTGCTGCGCGATCACCTGGTGGACAGCGGCCTGACCACCGACGCCGCCCTGCTGCGTCCTGAAATCTGCCCCAACGACATCCTCGCCCTGGCCCATGACCGCGCCTACATCGAGCGCTACATGAACGGCGAACTGTCCCGCGAGGACCAGCGCCGCCTGGGCCTGCCCTGGAGCGAAGCCCTGGCCAGGCGCACGGTGCGCGCCGTGGGCGGTTCACTGTTGGCCGCCGAACAGGCACTGCAGCATGGCATCGCCTGCCACCTGGCCGGCGGCACCCATCATGCCCACTACGACCACCCCGCCGGCTTCTGCATCTTTAACGACCTGGCAGTGATCAGCCGTTACCTGCTGGAAGCCGGACGCGTACACCGGGTGCTGATCTTCGACTGCGACGTGCACCAGGGCGACGGCACCGCGCGCATTCTCCACGACACGCCGGAGGCGATCACCGTGTCGCTGCACTGCGAGCAGAACTTCCCGGCGCGCAAGGCCCAGAGCGACTGGGACATCCCTCTGCCCCGCGGCATGCACGACAGCGCCTACCTCAAGGTGGTCGAGGATGCGCTGAACTACCTGCTGCCGTTGTACCAGCCAGACCTTGTGCTGTACGACGCCGGCGTCGATGTGCACAAGGACGACGCCCTGGGCTACCTGCAACTGACCGATGCAGGCCTCGCTGCCCGCGACGAGCATGTGCTGCGCCAATGCCTGGGCCGCGACATCCCGGTGGTGGGGGTGATCGGTGGCGGCTACAGCAAGGACCGCCAGGCGCTTGCCCGGCGCCACGGCATCCTCCACCACAGCGCGGCGCGGGTGCTCGGTTGTTCACAATGACTGTGGAACCGCCTGTGGATAACCTGCGGGAAAGCCGCTCCAGCCCTTTAACTGCCTGATCTGCAAAGAGCTGGTCATTTTTTGAGCAGTGCCGCGAGTCATCCCGCTGGGGTAGAATGCGCGCTCTTTTCCACAGCCTGCCGCCCGCCATGAACGATCCTCGCCCCGCCTCCCGCCCCCTTGTCGCCGTGATCGGTGGCGGCCCTGCTGGCCTGATGGCCGCCGAAGCCCTGGCCAGGCGCGGGATGGCAGTTGAAGTGTTCGACGCCATGCCTTCGGTGGGGCGCAAGTTCCTGCTGGCCGGAGTCGGCGGCATGAACATCACCCACTCCGAGCCTTACCCGGCCTTCGTCGGCCGCTACGGTACACGCCACGGTGAGATCGACACGCTGCTGCGCGACTTCGACGCCGATGCCCTGCGCCAGTGGATTCACGGCCTGGGCATCGAAACCTTCGTCGGCACCTCGGGCCGCGTGTTTCCCCGCGACATGAAGGCCGCGCCGCTGCTGCGTGCCTGGCTCAAGCGCCTGCGCGAGGCCGGCGTGGTTATCCACACCCGACACCGTTGGCTGGGCTGGACCGACGCTGGTGCCTTGCGGATCAGTTATCCACAGGGCGAACGACAACTGCAGGCAGACGCCGTGGTACTGGCCCTGGGTGGCGGTAGCTGGGCGCGCCTGGGTTCGGACGGAGCCTGGGTGCCGCTGCTGGCTGAACGGGGTGTGGATATCTCCACACTGCAGGCAAGCAACTGCGGCTTCGAGGTCGAAGGCTGGAGCATGCTGCTCAAGGACAAGTTCGCAGGTGCCCCGCTGAAGAACATTGCCTTGAGCGTCCCCGGCACTGCGCCGCGCAAAGGCGAGTTCATCCTCACCGCTCAGGGCGTGGAAGGCAGCCTGGTGTATGCCTGGTCGGCGGCGCTGCGCGAGGCGATCAACTGCGACAGTCGGGCTACCCTGCTGCTGGACCTGCTGCCGGACCGGCCTGTGGACAAAGTTGCCCAGGCCCTGGCCAAGCCCCGGGGATCGCGCTCGATGGCCAAGCATCTGCACGGTCAGCTGGGCATCGACGGGGTGAAGGCTGCGCTGTTGCGCGAGCTGACCGACCAGGCGACCTTTGCCGACCCTGCGTGCCTGGCGGCGGCGATCAAGGCGCTGCCGATCGTGCTGGTGCGGACCCGGCCACTGGACGAGGCGATCAGCAGTGCCGGCGGTGTGCGCTTTGAAGGGCTGGATGAGGGGCTGATGGTGCGCAACCTGCCCGGGGTGTTCTGCGCAGGGGAGATGCTGGATTGGGAAGCGCCGACGGGTGGGTACCTGCTGACGGCGTGCTTCGCTAGTGGGTTGCGGGCGGGAAATGCGGCGGCGGATTGGCTGACGCGCCTGACCTGAGGAATGCCGGGGCTGCTACGCAGCCCCGAGGATCTCAAGGCTTGGGCTTGCGCGGCTTGCCACCGAACGCCGGCACCTTGCGCACCGCCTTGACCGCCGGCGCCGAAGCCCCCGCGCCCTCGCTATCCATCCAACGCCCCAGGCCACGCTTGGCGCTGTTCTCCTTGGGCTTCTTGGGCTTCTTCGGTTTCTTCAGCACCTGGCCACTGGCATCGGTCACCGGCACTCGGTGATCGGGGATGAAATCCGGCTCCTCATGCCGTGGCAACACCTGGCGAATCAGGGTCTCGATCGTGGCCAGCAATTGCACCTCGTCGGCACACACCAGCGAAATCGCCTCGCCCTTGTTCCCCGCGCGGCCGGTACGGCCGACGCGGTGCACATAGTCTTCGGCGACGATCGGCAAGTCGAGGTTGACCACCAGCGGCAGGTCGTCGATGTCCAGGCCGCGAGCGGCCACATCGGTGGCCACCAGTACCTGGATCTCACGGGCCTTGAAGCTGTCCAAAGCGCGCTGGCGCGTGGCCTGCGGACGGTCGCCGTGGATGCCGTCGGCATTCACGCCCTCGGCCAACAGACGCTCGACCAGTTGATCGACACCGTTGCGAGTCTTGGCGAACACCAGCACCTGCTTCCAACGCTGCTTGCGCATCAGGTGGATGAACAAGTCGGCCTTGCGCTTTTTATCCACAGGCACCAGCCACTGCTTGACCGTGGTCGCGGCGGCGTTGCGCGGGCTCACCTCGATGCTCAGCGGATCGTTCAGCGCCAGGCCCGCGAGCAGGCGGATCTGCTCGGAGAAGGTGGCGGAGAACAGCAGTGTCTGGCGCTTGCGCGGCAACGCCGCGTACACCGATTGCAGCTCTTCGGCAAAACCCAGGTCGAGCATGCGGTCGGCTTCGTCGAGCACCAGGGTCTGCACCTGATTGAACTTCACCGCGTTTTGACGGAAGAGGTCGAGCAAGCGGCCCGGGGTCGCCACCAGCAGGTCGACGCCACGACGCAGGCGCATCATCTGCGGGTTGATACTGACCCCGCCGTACACCGCGTAGGTGCTCAGCGGCAGGTTCTCGGCATACTCGCGCACATTGTTGTGCACCTGCTCGGCCAGCTCGCGGGTCGGCACCAGCACCAGCGCGCGGATCGAGTTGCTGGCGACCTTCTCCCCTTCCAGCGCCAGGCGCTGCAGTACCGGCAGGGCGAAGCCGGCGGTCTTGCCGGTGCCGGTCTGGGCGGCGGCCATCAAGTCACGGCCAGCGAGCACGGCGGGGATGGCCTTGGCCTGGACCGGGGTGGGCGTGGTGTAGTCCAGCGTCTGCAGGGTGCGCAGCAGCGGTTCGATCAGGCCGAGTTGGGCGAAATTCATGGCAATACCGTCAGGGGTTCAGCGAAGGCGGCAAGTTTACCGCAACGCCCTGCCCTACTTGCACATTTCGCCTTTGAGCGGCACAGGTTGCTGCGGCGCCTTGCGCCACTGCGGCAGGCCGATCAGCACCACCGCGCCGATGATCACCGCCATGGCCACGCACTCCTCGGCGCCGATCTGTTCGCCGGCGAAGACGATCCCCAGCAGCACCGCCACCGCCGGATTGACGTAGGCATAGCTGGTGGCCGCTGCCGGGCGCACGTGCTTGAGCAGATACATGTAGGAACTGAACGCCAGGATAGAACCGAAGAACACCAGGTAGGCCAGCGCGCCCCAACCGGCAGCGGTGGGCATCTGGGTCAGGCGCTCGCCGCTGACGGCGCTGCCGATCAGCAGCGCGGCGCCGCCCACCAGCATTTCCGCCGCGCTGGCCATTGCCCCCTGGGGCAGCGGCAGGCTCTTGCTCCACACCGAGCCGAAGGCCCAGGCGGCCGCGGCGAACAGGATCAGTGCCGCGCCCATGGGGCTGGCCTGCAGGTTCGAACCCAGGTTGAGCATGCCGATGCCGACCAGCCCAAGGGCGATCCCCGCCCACTCGAGGCGCGAATTGCGATGGCCGAAGAACAGGCCGAACACCAGGGTGAACAGCGGCACCGTGGCCACCGCCAGCGCCGCCACGCCCGAGGCGACCCCAGCATGTTCGGCCAGGGTCACGCCACCGTTGCCACAACTGAGCAGCAGGAAACCGATCGCCCCGGCCGCGCGCCACTGAGGCCAGGTCGGCGCCGGCACGCCGCGCCAGCGCAGGAAGCCATACAGCAGGCTGCCGGCAATCACGAAACGCACCCCGGCCATCAGCATCGGCGGCCAGGACTCCACGCCAATGCGGATGAACAGGTAGGTCGAGCCCCAGACCAGGTACAGGGCGAGAAAGGCGCCGACAAGCATTAACGGGAAGCGACGGGCAGTGGACATGGCTAGGGCTCGAAATCCGTTTACGGGTGGATTAGTTTAGAAAGGCCCTGGCGCAAACTTAAGTTACAAAACACGTTTAAAACACCGAAACACTTTGCAATGCATGGTTATGCAGCGCCTTTCCCATCGATTGCAAAGTCACCAGGAATCACCATGGACAAGTACGACCGCATGCTCCTCGCCGCCCTGCTGGAAAATGGCCGGGCCACCTACGCGCAGCTGGCGCGCCAGGTCAATCTCTCGGCACCGGCGGTGGCCGAACGGGTGGCCAAGCTGGAGGCCAGTGGCGTGATCAGCGGCTACACGGCCAAGGTCGACCTGGAGAAGATCGGCCTGCCGATCCAGTGCGTGATGGAACTGCGCCTGGCCAGCCATGGCAACCAGCAGGCCTATGAGGCCCTGGAGAAAATCCCCGAACTCACCGAATGCCATCGGGTAACTGGCGACCCGTGCGTGATCATGCAGGCGGCCGTCACCTCGATGGGCGAGCTGGAGGCGCTGATCAACCGCGTGTCGCAGCTGGGCTTCACCAAGACGTCGATCATCCTGTCCAGCGCGGTGGCGCGAAGGGTGCCGCTGGGGCATCTGGCGGGCAACGGCAAAAAAGCCTGAACCTGGATTCAGTGACGCAGCAGCAGCCTGCCCTCGATCGGCACGTAGCGGCTTGCGGCGCGGATCACCGACAACGCCGTCAACCCCGGCACGCCGTACACGACGGTTTCCACGCCATGGCGTTGCATCGCCCGCTCCAGCAGCAGGTCGAAATCACCGTCGCCGGAGGCCAGCACTACCTGGTCGACCCGTGCTGCTGCCTCGATCACATCGAGGGTGATGCCCACGTCCCAGTCACCCTTGGCCGACCCGTCGGCACGTTGGATGAACGGTTTGAGGCGTACCTCGAAACCGAGGTTGCGCAGGATCTGCTGGAACTGCTGCTGCTTGCTGTCGCCGCGGTCGATGGCATAGGCCACCGCTTCGACGATCTGGCCCTCGCGGCTGACGTCGGCCCACAGCGCGGCGTAGTTGAAATGGCAGCCATGGCCTTGGCGAACCGTGTAGTAGAGGTTCTGTACATCGGCGAACAGCGCGATTTTCTTCACCGGGAGCCTCTCTCTGGCAGTGGCAGACAATCGCGGGGCAAGCCCGCTCCCACGCTTCGATAGGAGCGGGCTTGCCCCGCGATCAGACGCTGCAGTATGCCAGAGCCCTCAGACGTAGTCGTCGTCCGAGAAGAAGCCGCCATCATCGCCGCCGCTGTAGTCGGTATCGGCGAACCCGCCCTGGTCATTGCCCCAGCCACCGTTGTCGGCCACCTGGCGCTGACTGTCCTGATCGTTCCAGCCGCCAGCGTCGCTGGCCGGCTCTTCCTTGATCACCTCGACGATTTCTTCAGGCTGCGAGTTGTGGTTGAACAGGCTGCTGATACCTTGAGCCAGCAGCACGCCACCAGCCACCCCCGCAGCAGTCTGCATTGCCCCGCCGAGGAAGCTGCTGGCACCGCTGCGCGCCGGAGCAGGCGCCGCAGCGAAACCCTGTTGCGGTGGCGGCGGGGTATAAGCCTGCGGCGCCGGCTCACGCCAACCTCCTGTGGAAGTCGAAGCCGGTGCAGCCGGCCGCTGCGGCTCCGGGCTGCGCGCTCCCGCGCCGAAGATGCTGGAAAGAAAACCGCCGCCGTTGCCACTGGGTCGGCTTGCCTCCAGTTGCGCCCGCGCTTGCTTGAGCTCGGCCTCGAGCTGCTTGTTCTGCTCGTCCAGGCGCTTGATCGCCGCTTCCTGCACCAGGATCGCCTGGGCCATATAGTAGGGCGCCGCCGGCTGCTGGCGCAGGTGCTCCTCGATCCGCGCCTGGGCCTGGGCATCGCGCGGCTGGGCCGGGTCCTCGGCTTGCTTGAGACGGCCGAACAGGCCATCGATCAGGGTTTGTTCTTCAGTGTTCATCGGGGCAACCTCGTGCGCTGAACAGGGCATCGGACAGCGTCAAAGATGGGGGGCCGGGCGCGGCGATTCAATTGCCCCGGCCATGAAACTTTTTTCAGCAAGCGGGCGGTCTGGGCTAAAGTTACGCCCTGCTTTTTCCGCCATGCGATGTTGACCGATGAATCCGTTGAGCGTTCTGCGCGACTCCCTGTACTTCTTCCGCCGTCACCTGACGAGCATCCTCCAGCTGTGCCTGCCGTTGGTGGTACTCGAGGCCCTCGGCACCCAGCTGCTCTACAACCAGCTGGGCGAACAGGCCTCGCCGGCCTACGGCATGCTGGTCAGCCTGCTGTTCTATCCGCTGTACAGCGCCGCGCTGATCCTCTACCTCGACACCCGCAGCAATGGCCAGGACATCGCCAAGCGCGCCCTGTTCGCCCGCGCCCTGCACCTATGGCCGATGCTGGCCCTGCTGATCGTGATCAGCTCGTTGCTGATCATGGCGGGCCTGGCGCTGCTGATCTTCCCCGGCGTTTGGATCATGGTGAACCTGGTGTTCGCCGAGTACCTGCTGGTGCTGCGCGGCCTGCCGGTGATCGAGGCGATGCGCACCAGCGCGCGCATGACCACCGGGCACTTCCTGCGCATCATGGTGTGCATGCTCTCGGTGCTGGCGCCGCTGTGGCTGATCGACGGCCTGCTGCTGCAGCTGTTCCCCGAGCCACAGGCCGGTGTGCAACTGGCGCTGGACAGCCTCAGCGGCTTCCTGCAGCTGTTCAGCACCGTGGTGCTGTACCGCCTGTTCATGCTGCTCGAGGGTGAAGCCGGCGCCTGAGACCGGCATTCCCCGAGCGAACGCAGACTTCAGACCTTCCTTGGCTTGGCCCTGGCCGTCGCTTCGGCCACCAGCGGATCGTCCGGCCAGTAGTGCTTGGGATACCGCCCTTTCAAGTCCTTCTTCACCTCGGCGTAGGTGGTGCGCCAGAAGTTGGCCAGGTCCTGGGTCACTTGCACCGGCCGACGTGCTGGCGACAGCAGGTGCAGCTTGACCTGCTGCCGCCCATTGGCGATTTGCGGGGTGTCGGCCAGGCCGAACAGCTCCTGCAGGCGCACGGCCAGGATCGGTGGATGCTCGCTGTAGTCAAGGCGGATGCTTGAGCCCGAAGGCACCGCCAGGTGCGATGGTGCGAGCTCGTCCAGGCGCTGGGGCAGCGGCCAGGGCAGCAGGTTGCGCAGGATCGAGGCCAGGTCCAGGTTGGCGAAATGGCTCAGCCGCGACACCTTGCCCAGGTAGGGTTGCAGCCAGTCTTCCAGGCTCGCCAGCAAGGCGTCGTCGCCCAGATCAGGCCATTCGCTCCGGCCGTCCTTGTCCAGATCGAGCTGACGCAGCAGCGCGACGCGGGCCTGCCACTGGCGCAGTTCCGGGGTCCAGGTCAGCAGGTTCAGGCCTTTGCGCCGAACCAGGCCGAGCAATGCCTTGGCCCGCGCCTCGTCGTCCAGCCCAGGCAACGGTTCACGGCAGAGCACCAGCTCGCCGACCTTGCGCTGGCGCTCGGCGCGCAGCACCTGCTCACGTTCGTCCCAGTCGAGCAGGTCGAGTTGCTCGACTTGCTCGGCCAGCACTCCGTCGAACAATGCCGGGTCAAACTCTGCAGCCAGGTAGATGCGTTCCTCGCGCTGCCCCTGCCGGCTACCCAGGTCGGCAATAACCAGCCACGGGCTTTTCATCAGCACATCGGCTTCGGCGAACAGCGCCGCCCGGCCATTGGCCAGGCGGTACTCGGCGCCACCTTGGCGACGTTGCTGCGCCACCCGATCGGGATAGGCCAGCGCCAGCACCGCGCCCAGCCAGCGAGAATGGTCGGGATCGGCCACCGGACTGCGCGGTTTGCCACGCAACTGGCCGCGGTACTGCCGGGCCAGTTGCCGGGCACGCTGCACCCCGCCCTGCCCACCTCGCGCGGCCCGGCTTTCACCGCTGAGCAACACCAGCCGGCTGTGCAGGTCGGCACCACCGCCACGCAGGATGTCGCGCTCGCCCAGCAACGCTGCGACATCGCACGCCAGGTCGGCCAACCCGAGATCCTGACCGCGCAGCAGCAAATGGGCGATGCGTGGATGCGCAGGCAACTCGGCCATGGCCTGGCCATGGGCGCTCAGGTTGTCGCGGCAACCTGGCTTGAAGGCGCCGAGCCGGGTCAGCAGGTCCTGGGCTTGGCCATAGGCGGCCGTCGGTGGCTGGTCGAGCCAGCTGAGCTGCTCCGGCGGCACTCCCCAGCGCGCCAGCTGCAGGGCCAGTCCGGCCAGATCGGCCTGGAGGATCTCGGCACTGCCGTGGGCCGCCAACTGGTCATGCTGCGCCTCGGACCACAGCCGATAGCACACGCCAGGCTCGAGGCGCCCGGCACGACCGGCGCGCTGGGTGGCGCTGGCCCGGGAGATGCGCTGGGTGTCCAGGCGGGTCATGCCGCTGCCGGGGTCGAAGCGTGGCACCCGCGCGAGACCCGCGTCGATCACCACGCGCACACCGTCGATGGTCAGGCTGGTTTCGGCGATGTTGGTGGCCAGCACCACCTTGCGCTGGCCCTTGGGCGCAGGCTCAATGGCGGCGCGCTGGGCACTCAGCTCAAGCTCGCCGTGCAACGGGCAGAGCAGGATGCCCGGGCGCTCGCCCACGGCCTCCTGCAGAGCCTGGTGCACGCGGCGGATCTCGGCCTGCCCGGGGAGGAATACCAACAGGCTGCCGGATTCGTCGGCCAGGGCCTGGAGCACGCAGTCGACCACCCGCGGTTCGACGAACTCGCCAGGCTGGAACGGCCGACTCCAGCGGATATCCACCGAGTGCATGCGCCCCTGGCTGCTGATGATCGGTGCGTCGTCGAGCAGGCGCGACAGGCGCTCACCCTCCAAGGTAGCCGACATGAGCAGAATCTTCAGCGGCGGCTCGTCGCGCAACAGCGCCCGGCCGTTGAGGCTCAGGGCCAGGGCCAGGTCGGCATCCAGGCTGCGCTCGTGAAACTCGTCGAAGATCACCAGGCCCACGCCTTCAAGCGCAGGATCGCTTTGCAGGCGGCGGGTGAGGATGCCTTCGGTGACCACCTCGATGCGCGTGTTCGGGCCGACCTTGCTGTCGAGGCGGATGCGGTAGCCCACGGTTTCGCCGACCTTCTCGCCCAGCTCGCTGGCCAGGCGTTCGGCGGCGGCGCGGGCGGCCAGGCGCCGGGGCTCGAGCATGAGGATGGTCTGCCCGGCCAGCCAGGGCTCATCGAGCAGCGCCAGCGGTACGCGGGTGGTCTTGCCGGCGCCGGGAGGTGCCTCGAGCACCGCTTCGTCACATTCGGCCAGGGCCTGGCGCAGGTCGGACAGTACGGCATCGATCGGTAATGAAATCATGGTGGTCCTCGAACAATCGTCCGAGTATAACGGCGAACCGAGGCGGCCTTATCATGGTCTTAACCTCAGGCGCAGGCGATTGCCGCGCCCATGTTTGTCGTTATCTTCCGGAGATTCACATGCGCATCCCTTCCCGCGTCATCGGTGGCGCCCTAATCGCCACCCTGCTGACCCAGCTGACGGCCTGCGGCACCCTGTTCTACCCCGACCGTCGCGGCCAGATCGAAGGCAAGATCGATCCGGTGGTCGCGGCGCTGGATGCCATCGGTATCCTGTTCTATGTCATTCCCGGCCTGATCGCCTTTGGCATCGACTTCGCCACCGGCGCCATCTACTACCCCGGGGGCACCACGGCCCATGTCGACCCGGCCAAGCTCAAGCCGGCGATCAATGCCGACGGCCAGGTCGACAGGACGAAGCTGCAGGCTATCCTGGAAAGCGAACTGGGCCAGCGCCTGCCGCTGAACGATCCACGGCTGATCCAGCACCGTGGCAGTGTCGAACAACTGGCCAGCTACGGCCTGGTGCCCGCCGCCTGATCCGAACACGGACGATCCTCTGCGCATGACCGTCACTGCCGAACACCAACGCCTGCTGCGCCTGGCCACCCGCGCCTCGCTGAGCGTCGCCTGCATCCTGGTGCTGAGCAAGGCCGTGGCCTGGTGGCTGAGCGGCTCGGTCAGCCTGCTGGCCGGGCTGACCGACTCGGCGCTGGATGCCGCCGCCTCCTTCCTCAACCTGCTGGCCGTGCATTACGCCCTGCGCCCGGCCGATGACGACCACCGCTTCGGCCACGGCAAGGCCGAAGCCTTGGCCGGCATGGCCCAGGCGCTGTTCATCGGGGTCAGTGCGGTGCTGATCGGGGTGCAGGCGGTTGATCGGCTGAAGTCGCCGGAGCCTTTGGGCGATACCGCCGCCGGCATCGCGGTGATGCTGCTGTCGCTGGTGCTGACCTTCGCATTGCTGGCATTCCAGCGCAAAGTCATCCGCGCGACCGGCTCCACGGCCGTGCGCGCCGATTCGCTGCACTACCGCTCCGACCTGTTGCTCAACGCCAGTATCCTCCTGGCGCTGCTGCTGGCCCGCTTCGGCTGGCCACAGCTCGATGCCCTGTTCGGCCTCGGCATCGCCCTGTACATCCTGTGGAGCGCGCTGCAGATCGCCCGCGAGAGCACGGCGATCCTGATGGACAAGGAACTGCCTGCCGATGTCGGCGAACGCATGCTTGAAGTGGTGCTGGCGATTCCCGGGGTGAAGGGCGTGCATGACCTGCGCACGCGGGTGTCCGGCAGCCAGTGGTTCGTGCAGCTGCATCTTGAGTTACCCGGCGAAATGCCGCTGCACGCCGCCCACGAATTGTGCGTGCAGGCTTCGCAGGTCATTCGCCAGCGCTATCCGCGGGCCGATGTGATGGTTCACGCCGACCCGGTGTAGCCCGCTATCGCAAGTGCCGCATCAATTGACGCTGTAGCCGCGCCCACTCAGGCACGCCCCCAAAGCCCGCCTATAGTTGTCCGCCACATTGGCCGGCGGCGCATAGGTCGCCGTCGCCGGATCGAACCCCGACTGGCTTACCGCCCAGCGGTGGCACTGGTAGCGGTCCTGCTCCTGCTGCTCCGGTCCCTGGCCGTACATCGGGTAGGCAATCACATCATAGCCACTGCCCTGCTGCTGCGCTGCGGGCGCGACGCTGGGCGGGTTGACCACCACGTACTCGCGGCTGTCGGCGAGGTACTGGTAGTAGGTGTCGGACACCAGGAAGAACAACGCACCGCTCAACCACATCTCGCGGGCATAGGGCGGCAGATAGCCGACCCGTACACCGTAAGGCGGCGTGACCACAACGTAGCCGCCGCCATGGGGTCGATACCAGTATCCGCCGGAGTAGAAGTAATCCTGTCCACGGTAAGGCACCTTCCAGTAGCGATCCGGGAAGCGGTCGACGGTGTGCCCAGGGTGATATTGCGGCCCTGGCCCCCAGCCATTGCCATGACCATCGGGCCGGCCTGACCAGTCGCCACCGGGGCGCTGACCCGGGCCGCCCGCTTCCCAGTGACGGTTGTCACCGTAACGCCGGGGAATGTCCTGGTAGTAGCCCTGGCGCGGCGGTTGCGTCTGGCGCACTTCGTCACGTGAATTGAGCGGCGATCCGCGCCGTTCACCACCGCCCTGCTCCTGCTGGCCGCCATGCCCGTCCCCCGGCCCCTCGGCCAGGGCACCCAGGCTGATGCCCAGGCCCAGCAAACCAACACCTGCCAACCGCCAGATGCGCGAACTCATGTTGTTCCTCTCGATGAAAACACCCGCCATTTACCGTTCGCAGTCTACTGCGCAGACCACGACCGACAAATGAAATAGCCGACAGCCTAGTGTGGTGTTTCACAAATAACGACCCTGATTCGCGGCGCAATAAAAAAGGGAGGCCTTGCGGCCTCCCTTCGGGAATTGTCGTCCGTGCTCGGCGCTTGTGGCACCGGCTCACCTCGCGCCGTCTTCTGGACAGTGCGTAGCCCGGGGACCTGGCGGATCCTGTTGGATGGCTGGCCGCGACCGCCCGCCTAGGGCGCGTCGCCGTGGACTGATGTCCGGGCAGTGATTCTGTTGATAAAGATAGGGCAGACGCCGGGGCAGAGGATTGCGAAGATTGCTCTGATAAATAGCGCTTGCGCAATTTTTCACTCAGGATCGATAATTCGCCGCAATCTGAACAGAAAAGGCCTTTTCCATGAGCAAGCTCGACCGCTACGACCTGAGCATCCTCGCCGAATTGCAGCGCGATGCGCGCATCTCCAACCAGGAATTGGCCGAACGCATCGGCTTGTCGCCGTCACCCTGCTCACGTCGGGTCAAGCAGCTCGAAGACGACGGTTATATCTCGCGCCAGGTGGCCCTGTTGGATCGCAAGAAGCTCGGCCTGAGCCTTACCGCCTATGTGCTGATCGGCATGGACCGGCACACCCCGGAACGCTTCGAAACCTTCGAGGCGGCGATCCGCAGCCTGCCCCAGGTCCTCGAATGCAGCCTGGTCACCGGAATGGACGCCGACTACCAGCTCAAGGTGGTAGTGCCGGACATGGACCATTACCAGAAACTGCTGCTGGGCAGCCTGACCCGTATCGAAGGGGTGACCAGTGTGCGCTCCAGCTTCGTGCTCAATCAGGTACTGGCCAGCACCGAGCTGCCATTGACCCACCTGCGTTGAATCCCTGCGCGCCCGGCGTATGATCGGGCTTTGCGCTTGCCTGGAGTAAACTGATGGATCCCGCCGTATTCGAAGAATGGATGATGATCATCCTCGTCACCGTGCTGATCGCCTTCATGGGCTTCATCGTCTGGGACCTGGCGAAGAAGTCCAAGGCCGGCCGCTTCGGCACACTGATCCTGTTCTTCGTGCTGGGCCTTGGCGTGCTGGCGTTCATCATCAAGAGCGTGGTGGTGGGGTTTATCGAAGGGGTCTGACCACCCCACCCGGGGCGGCGATTACAGCTTCGCCGCCACCTCCCGCCAACATCCCTGCTGCAACCCTTCGATCGTCCAGTCACCGATACGCACCCGCACCAGACGCAAGGTCGGTAGCCCCACCGCCGCCGTCATCCGCCGTACCTGGCGGTTGCGCCCTTCACGTATCACCAGCTCCAGCCAGGCAGTCGGCACGCTCTTGCGAAAACGTACCGGCGGATTGCGCGGCCACAACTCGGGCTCCTCGAGCAAGCGTGCCTGCGCGGGTAGCGTGGGCCCGTCGTTGAGCTCGACGCCCTCGCGCAGGCGCTGCAACTGCTCCTCGCTCGGCTCGCCTTCCACCTGCACCCAATAGGTCTTGGCCAGTTTGTGCTTGGGGTCGGCGATGCGCGCCTGCAAGCGCCCGTCGTTGGTCAGCAGCAGCAAGCCTTCGCTGTCGCGGTCCAGGCGCCCGGCCGGGTAGATGCCGGGGATGTCGATGAAATCCTTGAGCGTGGCGCGCCCCTCGCCGTCGCTGAACTGGGTGAGCACATCGAACGGTTTGTTGAACAGGATCAGGCGCGGCTCGGCCGGCGGCGCCTTGGGCTGGCGACGCGGGCCGGTGGGTCGCGCCGCCTGGCGGCGCGGGGTGCTACGGGGTGGCAGGGGCATGGATCCTCAGCGGAACGGCGGCTCATCGAAGCTGCGCAGTTTACGCGAGTGCAGCGAGTTGAGCTCGGTGCGCAGCAGGTCGAGGGCGGCAATGCCGATCTTCAGGTGCTGGCTGACCGCGCGGTTGTAGAAGGCGTTGGCCGACCCCGGCAGCTTGATCTCGCTGTGCAGCGGCTTGTCGGAGACACACAGCAAGGTGCCGTAGGGGACGCGCAGGCGGTAGCCTTGGGCGGCGATGGTGCCGCTTTCCATGTCCACTGCCACGGCACGGGACAGGTTGATCAGCGGGCGCTCCTGTGCCCAACGCAGTTCCCAGTTGCGGTCGTCGTAGGTGAGCACGGTGCCGGTGCGCAGACGCTTCTTGAGCTGCTCGCCACGTTCTCCGGTGACCTGCGCGGCCGCCTCCTGCAACGCCAGCTGCACCTCGGCCAGGGCCGGGATCGGGATGTTCGGCGGCACCACCCGGTCGAGGATGCCGTCGCGGCGCATGTAGGCGTGGGCCAGCACATAGTCGCCGATGGTCTGCGACTGCCGCAGGCCGCCGCAGTGGCCGATCATCAGCCAGCAATGCGGGCGCAGCACCGCGAGGTGGTCGGTGATGTTCTTCGCGTTGGACGGGCCGACGCCGATGTTGACCAGGGTCACGCCATCGCCGTCGGCGGCAATCAGGTGGTAGGCCGGCATCTGGTAGCGGTGCCAGACCACACTGGCAACCAGTGCCTGGGCCTCACCGTTGTCCATGCCCTTCTCGATGATGACGTTGCCCGGCAGGACCATGCGCACGAAGCGTGGATCCTCGCGCAGTTGCTCAAGGCCATGGGCGATGAACTGGTCGACATAGCGGTGGTAGTTGGTCAGCAGGATCCATGGCTGCATGTGCCGCCAGTCGCTGCCGGTGTAGTGCACCAGGCGGCGCAGGGAAAAGTCCACGCGGGCGGCGTCGAACAGCGCCAGCGGCAGGGTCTCGGCGCTTTCCCAGTCGTACAGGCCATCGGCGGTGTTGTCGGTGGCCGCCGACAGGTCGGTGCTGGGGAATACGCGTGCCAGCTGGGCCGCGGTGATGCCGCTGCCCGCCAGCTCGTCGCCCTGGTCGACCACGTAGGGGTACGGGATGTTCTGTTCGCTGACGCCGACTTCCACGGTCACGGTGTAGTCGTGCATCAAGGGGCGCAGCTGTTCGAGCAGATAGCCACGGAACGCCGCGGGCTGGGTGACGGTGACGCTGTAGGTACCATCCACCTGGACCTTGGCGTAGGCGCGGGTGGTCGCGGCGACTTCGCCCTGGCTGGAATAGATGAGGCGCAGGGCCGGGTAGCGGAACAGCGCGCGTTCTTCGTCACCGGGCTCGGTGCGGTCTTTCAGGTAGCGCTTGAGGGCCTGGCTCAGGGCACCGGTGGCCTGTTCATGCAAGGCCGCCAGACGGTCGACGGCCTGTTCGGGGGTATCAACGACTACAAACGCTTGGCTCACGCAGGGCTTCCTGTCTTATGGAATGCATGACAACCATCTTGCCTGCGTTGCAGGGTAAAAACACCCCCGCGATGGCGTTACCCAGCCCACGCCGGCGTGGCCCTGGCCACCAGCGCCTCGGCATCCACCCCGCGCGGCAACGCACCATACACCCGCCCGCCAACGCCCAGCCGACTGCCGATAAACGCATCGCTCACCGTGGCGTTGCCCGCCTCCAGCAACAGCTTGGCCTGCAGCGCCACGGCGATGTCCTCGGTCAGCTGCCGGGCGCGGTACTGAATATCGCCGGTATCGGCGAAGGCGCCCTTGAGGTTGCCGATGAACGCCGCCAGACGCGGGTCGCCATGCCCGTCCCCCAGCTCGGTAAACAGCGCCTCCAGCACACCCGGCTCCTTCGACAAGGCGCGCAGCACGTCCAGGCACTGTACATTGCCCGAGCCCTCCCAGGTCGAGTTGACCGGCGCCTCGCGGTACAGCCGCGGGAGGATGCTGTCCTCGACGTAGCCGGCGCCGCCCAGGCACTCGGCGGCCTCGTTGATCATCCCGGGGGCGCGCTTGCAGATCCAGTACTTGCCCACGGCCGTCACCAGGCGGGCGAAGTGCGCCTGCTGCGGGTCATCGAGCCGATCAAGCGCCTGGCCCATGCGCAGGCTCAGGGCCAATGCGGCCTCGCTTTCCAGAGCAAGGTCGGCGAGCACGTTCTGCATCAAGGGCTGTTCGGCCAGCACGCGCCCGCCGACCTTGCGATGGGCGCAGTGATGCGCGGCCTGGGTCAGGGCCTGGCGCATCAAGGCGCTGGAGCCGACCATGCAGTCGAAGCGGGTCATGGCCACCATTTCGATGATGGTCGGCACGCCGCGCCCCTCCTCGCCCACCATCCAGGCCAGGGCACCACGGAACTCCACTTCGCTGGAGGCGTTGGAGCAGTTGCCGAGCTTGTTCTTCAGGCGCTGGATGTAGAACTGGTTGCGATTGTCGTCAGGGCGGTGGCGCGGCAACAGGAAGCAGCTCAGGCCCTTGTCGGTCTGCGCCAGGGTAAGGAAGGCATCACACATCGGTGCGGAGCAGAACCATTTGTGCCCCACCAGTTCATAGGGCTGGCCTGGACCGGGCGCGCCAACTGGGTAAGCGCGGGTGGTGTTGGCGCGCACGTCGGTACCGCCCTGCTTCTCGGTCATGGCCATGCCGATCGTGACGCCGGCCTTGTGCCGGTCGCCGACATTGCGCGGGTCGTATTCGCGGGCATGGACCTTGGGCAGCCAGTAGCCGGCCAGCTCAGGTTGCAGGCGCAAGGCCGGCACGGCGGCGAAGGTCATGGTCAGCGGGCAGCCGGTACCGGCTTCGGCCTGGCTGTGCAGGTAGGTCATTGCGGCCCGGGCCACGTGGGCACCGTCTCGTGGCTCCGCCCACGGCAACGAGGGCAGGCCATGCTCGATCGCGGTGCGCATCAACTGGTGATACGCGGGATGGAATTCCACCAGGTCGATGCGGTGGCCATAACGGTCATGGCTGCTGAACTCGGGCTTGTGGGCATTGGCAAGGAAACCCGCCGCCATCAGCGGGCCACCGGCCAGTGCGCCGTAGGCGTCGATCCGCGCTTCGGCCCAGCCGGCACCGAAGCGCCGCGACCATTCCTGCAAGGGCTGGTCGAGGCGGTAGAGGTTGGCACCGTCGAGGGACGGCGGCTGGTTGGTGACTTCGTGGGTTTCCGCGAACTGGTGCAGGTTCATCGTGGGCCTCCTGGATCCGTTCATGCCTGGATAACCCAGTGAAACACCGCGGGCCGGTCAGTCAAAGTGACAAAACGGACTACATCGGGGGCACCTCTGTTCAGAAGCGGTCCAGGCTCGAGACAGCACGCGCCGGTGGAGCCTGCACCTGTGCCACCGTCAAGGGCAGCGTCAGCTCGAACCGACTGCCCAGCCCCTGCGTGGACTCATGGGACAACGTGGCGCCGATCAATTCGCTCAACTGGCGGCAGATGGACAGGCCGATCCCCAATCCGCCATAGCGCCGTGTCATCGAACCGTCCACCTGGAAGAAGCGCTGGTACAGCACCGCCTGGTCCAGGTCGTCGAAGCCGATGCCGCTGTCACTGACTGTGAGGCTCAGGGCCAGGCTGTCAGGTCCGGTACGCCGGCCACGGGCCTGCACGGTGACGCCGCCCTGGTGAGTGAACTTCAGCCCGTTGTCCACCAGACACGCCAGGCAGCGGGCGAGCTTCTGCGCATCGCCGACCAGGCTGTCGGGCAGGTCGGCGGGGATATCCAGGCTCAGGTACAGGCCCTTGGCCAGCGCCTGGCTGGCATAACCGGCCCGCAGTTCCTGGAGCAGCCGCCGCAGGCTGAACGCCATGCCATGGTTGCGCAGGCGCCCGGCCTGCAGTTCGGTGAGGATGAGGATATCGTCGACCATCGCCATCATGTCCTGGGCCGAGCCGGTGGCGGTGCGATGGTACTGAGCCTGCTCGGCGCTCATGGGCAGGGTGTGCAGCAGCTCCAGCGAACCGATCACGCCGTTCATCGGTGTGCGCAGTTCGTGGGTCACGGTGGCGAGGAACTCGTCCTTGAGCCGGTTGCTGCGGGCCAGTTGCAGGTTCAACTGCTCAAGGGTACGCCCGGTGTCGCGCAGGGCCTGAGCCTGCTGCTCACGCAAGCTGTTGATGCGGTCGGCCAGAGCCAGTGACAACAGCGCCACTTCCAACGCAGCGCCCAGCTGGCTGGCGTACATGGTGATGAACAGGTTGGGCAGGTACCCCAGCACCATCAAGGTGTTGACCAGCCCGCCGACGAGGAAGGCGGTCCAGGCGATGATGAACCAGCGCGCCACGCGCAAGCCGCGCCACCAGGCATACAACCCCGCACTGAAGATGCTCACGGTGAACAACAGTGCCAGCAGCGTGGCCATGCGCAGCGCCACGCCGTAACGCAGGGTCACCGCCAGCACCATCACCAGCGCGCCGCCAGCCATCAACCCCTTCAGCAGACGGTCGAGACCACGGCTGAGGTTGCCCAGTTGCAGGAAATGACGGGCGAACTGGCAGCCGAACAGCCCGGCGGCACCGATGAAAAATGGCGTGGCAGCGTTGGCCCACCAGGGGCTGTCGGGCCAGAAGTAGGCGATGCCGGCACCGTTGACCGAGACCTGATAAAGGCCGAACGAAGCGATGTAGAGGATGTAGTACAGGTAGCTGACATCACGCACGCTGAGATACAGGAACAGGTTGTACACCAGCATCACTAGCAGCACGCCGTAGATCATGCCCAGCACGTAAAGACGCGTGGGCTGGTCTTCCAGATAGGCCTGGGCCGACCACAATGTCAGCGGTGCCTGGATCGAACCCTGGCTGTGCAGGCGCAGGTAGACGGTCGTCGCCTGGCCGGGGTGCAGCGGCAGCTCGAACAGGTAGTTGTTCTGACGGACCTGCCGGCTGGCGTAGGGCAAGGCATCACCCGTGCGCTGGGCCAGGCGATAGGTGCCCTGGGCGTCCGGCAGATAGAGTTCCAGATGATCCAGCGGTGGGTAGGCAAGCTCCAGCAACCACTGGCGTGGCGCCGGCGAAGGCGTGGCTGCATAGGCGAGGTCGACACGGAGCCAGAAAACCGAGGTCGAATAGCCGGCGTTGAGCACGTCGTCGTGATGAGCATGGAAGCGTCCGGCGAATGCGCCGGTACTGACCTGGGCGATGCTGGCGCTGCCATCGTGGTCTTCATAGACCTGCATGTAGCGGCCCAGCGGCAAGCGCCCGGTGGCGTCGTCGAATTCGACCGCTCCGGCCAGCAGGGGCAAGCAGCCCAGAAGCACAATCAGCAAATAGCGCATACAGCCCCAGCATGGCCTGTCCGGTTGCGTCGCGGTTGCCTCCCTTCCCTTTGAGACGACGTGATCCGGCAGAACCCGTTCATCGAGTTATCCGAGCACTCTAGCATAGCCTCCAGCACTGCTCAGCAGCTACTGAGAATTTCAATGCAGAGGCTCTAGAACGCACGTTTCAGAATATCCAACAAAACCAACCTGACCACTTGATCAGCAATTCTCTCGCCACGACCGAACCGCACAAAAAGGTTTGGTGATAAGCTCGCCGACCATGAATACCTACAGCTCCCGCCCCGTTGTCCTCTGTCTCTCCGGCCACGACCCCAGTGGTGGCGCCGGGCTGCAGGCAGATATCGAAGCCCTGATCGCCCAGGGTTGTCACGCCGCACCCGCCGTGACCGCCCTGACCGTGCAGGATACCGTCAACGTTTCCGACTTCCGCGTGCTTGACCGCGAGTGGGTGCTGGCCCAGGCCAACGCCGTGCTGGCCGACTCCACGGTGGCCGCGGTGAAGCTGGGCATGCTCGGCTCGATCGAGATGGTCGACACCGTCGCCGAACTGCTCGCCGCCCACCCGCACCTGCCACTGGTCTGCGACCCGGTGCTGCACGCCGGTGGCGGTGGCCGCCTGGGCAAGGACGAGGTCGGCTACGCCCTGCGCGAACGCCTGCTGCCGCTGGCCACCATCGCCACGCCGAACCTGCCGGAAGCACGCATTCTGGCGGAACTGCCCGAAGGCACCGCGGACGAGTGCGCCGAAAAATTGCTGCCGTTCTGTAGACACCTGTTGATTACCGGCGGTCACGGCGACGAGGTGGAAATCCACAACCGCCTGTACAGCCGCGACGGCCAGCAGCACACCTGGACCTGCCAACGCCTGCCGGGCAGCTACCACGGCTCGGGCTGCACCCTGGCCAGCGCCCTTGCCGGCCGCCTGGCCCTGGGTGAAGCATTGACCAGCGCCGTGCGCAGCGCCCTGGACTACACCTGGCGCACCCTGCGCGACGCCGAACAGCTGGGCAAAGGCCAGTACGTGCCGCGCCGCCTGCCCCTGGATTTCTGTTCCTGACACGAGGCCATCCGATGAAGCTCCGCGGTCTGTACGCGATCACCGACAGCCAGCTGCTGGCCGGCCGTTTCCTCTCCCACGTCGAAGCGGCACTTGAAGGCGGCGTGCGCCTACTGCAGTACCGCGACAAGAGCGACGATGCCGCCCACAGACTGCGCGAGGCCGAAGCGCTGAAGACGCTCTGTGAGCGTTACAGCACCGAGCTGATCATCAACGATGATGCCGAACTAGCTGCCCGCCTGGGCGTTGGCGTGCACCTTGGCCAGACCGATGGCCCGCTCACCCCGGCCCGCGCCCTGCTCGGCCACCAGGCGATCATCGGCTCGACCTGCCACGCCAGCCTCGACCTCGCGCAGCAGGCCGCCAACGAGGGCGCCAGCTATGTCGCCTTTGGTCGCTTCTTCAATTCCGTCACCAAACCGGGCGCGCCCGCCGCCAGCGTCGAGCTGCTGGAGCAGGCCCGCGCCCAGGTCAAGCTGCCGATCGCGGTGATCGGCGGCATCACCCTCGACAACGCCGCCCCGCTGGTCGCCCATGGCGCCGACCTGCTGGCGGTGATCCACGGCCTGTTCGGTGCCGACAGCGCGCAGGAAGTCACCCGCCGCGCCCGCGCCTTCAACGCCCTGTTCGTTTCCTGATTTCGAGAGAAGACTCCATGTCCCGTTCCGAAGCCCTGTTCGCCCAAGCCCAGAAACACATCCCCGGTGGCGTCAACTCGCCGGTGCGCGCCTTCAAGAGCGTCGGCGGCACCCCGCTGTTCTTCAAGCACGCCGAAGGCGCCTACGTCATCGATGAAGACGACAAGCGCTACGTCGACTATGTCGGTTCCTGGGGCCCGATGATCCTCGGCCACGCCCATCCAGAGGTCCTGGATTCGGTGCGCAAACAGTTGGAGCACGGCCTGTCCTACGGTGCGCCGACCGCCATGGAAACCGAGATGGCCGACCTGGTCTGCTCGATCGTGCCGTCGATGGAGATGGTGCGCATGGTCAGCTCTGGCACCGAAGCGACCATGAGCGCCATCCGCCTGGCCCGTGGCTACACCGGCCGTGACGCCATCATCAAGTTCGAAGGCTGCTACCACGGTCACTCCGACAGCCTGCTGGTCAAGGCCGGCTCCGGCCTGCTGACCCAGGGCGTGCCAAGCTCGGCCGGGGTACCGGCGGACTTCGCCAAGCACACCCTGACCCTGCCGTTCAACGACATCGCCGCCGTCGAGAAGACCCTGGCCGACGTCGGCCAGACCGTGGCCTGCATCATCGTCGAACCGGTGGCCGGCAACATGAACTGCGTGCCGCCGGCGCCGGGCTTCCTCGAAGGCCTGCGCACGTTGTGCGACAAGCACGGCGTGGTACTGATCTTCGACGAGGTGATGACCGGCTTCCGCGTCTCCCTTGGCGGTGCGCAAGGCCACTATGGCATCACCCCCGACCTGTCGACCTTCGGCAAGATCGTCGGCGGCGGCATGCCGGTCGGCTGCTTCGGCGGCAAGCGCGAGATCATGGGCTGCATCGCCCCGCTGGGCCCGGTCTACCAGGCCGGTACCCTGTCGGGCAATCCGTTGGCCATGGCCGCCGGCCTGACCACCCTGAAGCTGATCAGCCGCCCGGGCTTCCATGACGAGCTGAGTGCCTTCACCAGCCGCATGCTCGATGGCCTGCAACAGCGTGCCGATGCCGCCGGTATCCCGTTCGTCACTACGCAGGCGGGCGCCATGTTCGGCCTGTACTTCAGCGGTGCCGACGATATCGTCACCTTCGACGACGTGATGGCCAGCGACGCTGAACGCTTCAAGCGCTTCTTCCACCTGATGCTCGAAGGCGGCGTGTACCTGGCGCCAAGCGCGTTCGAGGCGGGCTTCACCTCCATCGCCCATGGCGACAAGGAGCTGCAGATCACCCTGGATGCCGCCGAACGGGCATTTGCCAAGCTGAAGTAAGGGTGTTCCTGTCTCGGCCTGATCGCGGGCTTGCCCCATGATCAGGCCGGACCAGGCAAGCCTGTGAACCCCATCACAACCCGCCACGTCCCATCCTGCAGTAGAAATTCGCGTAAAACTTTGTAAGGTAGGCGCTGCTTATCCCATAATGTGCCACCAGAGACATTGGCCGTAGCTTTGCAGAGGTAAGTCGATCCCCATGAACCGCACCGGCCGCGCCCTTACCCTGGGCTGCCTGTTGCTTCTTCAGCCCCTGCTGGCCTTGGCGGAGGGCGGTAATTCGTTGCTGATTCCAGCGACGGGCCGCTGCGCCCTCGATACCGCGCCCGAAGACCTGCACAATGCCCTGAAGGCCTGCGAGCAGACCGCGCAGTCAGGGGACGCCGAAGCGCAGTACGAGCTGGGCGAGTTCTACTACAGCGGCACACCGCGTCAACTCGACAACGCGCTCAAGTGGTTCGAGAAAGCCTCGCTGCAAGGCCAGGCGCAAGCACAGTACCGCCTCGGCTCGATGTTCTTCCATGGCGAAGGGGTCAAGGCCAACAACGTGCAAGCCTACATCCTGCTCAAGATCGCCGCGGTCAACGGTGCCGAAGACGCCCTGGACATGGCCGACGAAGTCACCGAGCAGATGCCCCGCGACGAGCTCGAGCACGCCACCCAGGTACTCGGCCAGATCTTCCGCAAATACCTGCTGGAACTGCAGAACGCCGAAGGCCGCACGCCCTTCTCCCCGCTTCCCTGAACCGTTGCCCGGCCCGGCGCTGGCCCAGGCATCATCGATTCGTCAACTTGCCCTGCCATGCTTGACGCACGGATCGGACGCGTCCCAGCGACCCTTGATCGTTTCAGTGCTTTCGCCACTGCCACTCAAGGGTTATTCTTGAGTTCACATTCATTGCCGTCGAGCGGCTAAAAACGACCTTGAACGCACCCATACAACCCCATCGCTTCATCCTCGAACCCTTCGAGGCCCATCGTTTCGCCAACCTGTGCGGCCAGTTCGACGAGCACTTGCGCCTGATCGAACAACGTCTGGCCATCGAGATCCGCAACCGCGGCAATCAGTTCGAACTGATCGGCGAACCCAAGACCACTTCTGCCGCCGAACAACTGCTGCGCCGACTCTATCGCGAGACCAAGGGCACCGACCTGTCGCCGGAAACGGTCCACCTCTACCTTCAGGAATCGGCGGTAGAGAGCCTCGAAAACCCGGCCGTCAACGAAGTCAGCGTCTCGCTGCGCACGCGCAAGGGCAATATCCGCCCGCGCGGCGTCAACCAGCAGCGCTACGTCAAGGAAATCCTGGCCAACGACATCAACTTCGGCATCGGCCCGGCCGGTACCGGCAAGACGTACCTGGCCGTGGCCTGCGCGGTCGATGCGCTGGAGCGTGAACAGGTACGCCGCATCCTGCTGGTGCGCCCGGCGGTCGAGGCCGGCGAAAAGCTCGGCTTCCTGCCCGGCGACCTGGCCCAGAAGATCGACCCGTACCTGCGCCCGCTCTACGACGCGCTCTACGAGATGCTTGGCTTCGAGCACGTGGCCAAGCTGATCGAGCGCCAGGTGATCGAGATCGCGCCGCTGGCCTACATGCGCGGCCGCACCCTGAACAACAGCTTCATCATCCTCGACGAGAGCCAGAACACTACCCTCGAACAGATGAAGATGTTCCTCACCCGCATCGGCTTTGGCTCGACCGCGGTGATCACCGGCGACATCACCCAGGTCGACCTGCCCCGCGGCACCAAGTCGGGCCTGGCCCATGTGATCGAGGTGCTCAAGGACGTGCCAGGCATCAGCTTCACCCATTTCCAGCCCAAGGACGTGGTACGCCACCCGTTGGTGCAGCGTATCGTCGAAGCCTACGACCGCTTCGAAGCCCGTCAGTCCAAGCCCGAGGCACCCGGCAAAGATGCTTGAACTCGACCTGCAACGGGCCACGGACGCCGCTGCCCCCGATGACGCCGCCTTCCGCCGTTGGTGCGAACTTGCCCTGCGCCAGCGCAGCGCCGACTCGGAAATGACCATCCGCCTGGTCGACACCGCCGAAGGCCGCGAGCTGAACCACACGTACCGGCACAAGGACTACGCCACCAACGTGCTGTCCTTCCCCGCCGACGTCCCCGACGAGCTGCTCGACATCCCGTTGCTGGGCGACCTGGTGATCTGCGTGCCGGTGGTCGAGCGCGAGGCCGCCGAACAGGGCAAGTCCCTGGAGGCGCACTGGGCGCACCTGGTCATCCACGGCTGCCTGCACCTGCTCGGCTACGACCACATCGAAGACGATGAGGCCGAGGAAATGGAAGCGCTGGAACGGCAATTGCTGGCGGAACTGGGTCATCCGGATCCGTACGCCGATGACGAAACCGAAACAATCACACACTGATACTGCAAGGATCACGAGTAACCGCCATGAGCGAAGACCGATCGAGCAACGGGCAAAAGTCCTGGTTGGGTAAGCTGACCCAGGCTTTTGCCCATGAGCCGAAAAACCGCCAGGAGCTCCTCGAGCTGCTGCGCGAAGCCCATCAGAACAAGCTGCTCGACAGCGAAGCGCTGACCATCGTCGAAGGCGCCATCCAGGTCGCCGACCTGCAGGTGCGCGACATCATGGTGCCGCGTTCGCAGATGATCAGCATCAAGGCCAACCAGTCGCCCCGCGAGTTCCTGCCGGCAGTGATCGATGCCGCGCACTCGCGCTACCCGGTGATTGGCGAGAGCCACGACGATGTGCTCGGCATCCTGCTCGCCAAGGACCTGCTGCCGCTGATCCTCAAGGAGAATGGCGACAGCTTCAACATCAAGGACCTGCTGCGCCCGGCCACCTTCGTGCCCGAGTCCAAGCGCCTGAACGTGCTGCTGCGCGAGTTCCGCGCCAACCACAACCACATGGCCATCGTCATCGACGAATACGGCGGCGTGGCGGGGCTGGTGACCATCGAGGACGTGCTCGAGCAGATCGTCGGCGATATCGAGGACGAGCATGACGTCGAGGAAGACAGCTACATCAAGCCGCTGCCCAGCGGTGACTTCCTGGTCAAGGCACTGACCCCGATCGAGAACTTCAACGAGTTCTTCGACAGCGAGTTCTCCGATGACGAGTTCGATACGGTCGGCGGCCTGGTGATGAGTGCGTTCGGCCATTTGCCCAAACGTAACGAAACCACCGAGATCGGCGGCTACCGCTTCCGCATTCTCAATGCCGACAGCCGCCGGATACACTTGCTGCGCCTGACACCGATCAATCGTTAAGGACGAACATGCGCTGGATCACCCGCCCCGGCTGGCCCGGTAACCTGCTGGCCATGGCGGCCGGCGCCTCCACCCTGCTGGCCCTGGCCCCCTTCGACATCTGGCCGTTGGCCCTGCTGTCCCTCGCGCTGTTCTATGCAGGGCTGCGCGAACTGAGCCCGCGCCAGGCCCTGGGCCGGGGCTGGTGCTTCGGCTTCGGCCTCTACGGTGCCGGCACCTGGTGGATCTACGTCAGCATGAACACCTACGGCGGCGCCTCGCCGCTGCTGGCGATCCTGCTGCTGCTGGCGTTTTTCGCCTGCCTGGCCTTCTTCTTCGCCCTCCCCGCCTGGCTCTGGGCACGCTGGTTGCGCCGCGACGAGGCGCCGCTGGCCGACGCCTTGTGCTTTGCCGCCCTGTGGTTGCTGCAAGAGGCTTTCCGAGGCTGGTTCCTCACCGGTTTCCCTTGGCTCTACGCAGGTTACAGCCAGCTCGACGGCCCGCTTGCAGGCCTCGCGCCGCTGGGCGGCGTGTGGCTGATCTCGTTCGCCCTGGCGTTGACCGCCGCCCTGCTGTGCAACCTCCATCGCCTGCGCGAACGCTGCTCGTTCCTGGCTGTGGGTGTGGTACTACTGGTGACGCCGTGGATCATCGGCCTGGCCCTGAAGGACCACGCCTGGACCAAGCCGGCAGGTGATCCGCTGAAGGTCGCCGCCCTGCAAGGCAACGTCGAGCAGGACCTGAAGTGGGACCCGGCGCACGTCAATGCGCAACTGGCGCTGTACCGCGACATGAGCTTCAGCTCCAGGCCCGTCGACCTGCTGGTCTGGCCGGAAACCGCCGTGCCGGTGCTCAAGGACCAGGCTCAGGGCTACATCGACATGATGGGCAACTTTGCCGCCGAGAGGCACTCGGCACTCATCACCGGGGTACCGGTGCGGCAGATGGTCCATCACCAGCGCCGCTACTTCAACGGCATCACCGTGACCGGCGAGGGCGACGGCACCTACCTCAAGCAGAAGCTGGTGCCCTTTGGTGAGTACGTGCCATTGCAGGACATGCTGCGCGGCCTGATCGAGTTCTTCAACTTGCCGATGTCGGATTTCGCCCGTGGCCCCGAGGACCAGCCACTGCTACAGGCCAAGGGTTACCAGATCGCCCCTTACATTTGCTACGAAGTGGTCTATCCCGAATTCGCCGCGAGCCTGGCCGCGCGCAGCGACCTGCTGCTGACCATCAGCAACGACACCTGGTTCGGCACCTCGATCGGCCCGCTGCAGCACCTGCAGATGGCCCAGATGCGCGCACTGGAGGCCGGCCGCTGGATGATCCGCGCCACCAACAACGGTGTGACCGCGCTGATCGACCCGTTCGGCAGGATCACCGCGCAGGTCCCGCAGTTCCAGCGTGCGGTCCTGTACGGCGAGGTAGTGCCTATGCAACAACTGACGCCTTACCTGCAATGGCGTTCGTGGCCGTTGGCGATCGTCTGCGTGCTGTTGCTGGGCTGGGCGCTGCTGGCCGGGCGCATCGCGCGGACCGTCTGAGGTCCTCCTGGGGCCGCGTAGCGGCCCCAGGCCTTAGTAGAACAAACGATACCCCACCAACCCCACCGCCTCGTTCAGCAACTGCCCGCTCTGCCACATTGCCCGGCTTTCCGGCAGCAATCCCGCGAACGGTCGCGCATGATCCCGCCCCAGGAACCCCACCGGTGCCGGCACCACTTCGAACCCGGCCCGCTCGAAACTCAAGCGCGAGCGCTGCATGTGCCAGGCCTGCGTCACCACCACCACCCGCTTGATACCCTGCGGCTGCAACACCTTGGCGCTGAACTCGGCGTTTTCCCAGGTGGTGTGGCTGGCTTCCTCCTTCCAGGAAACCTTTACCCCAAAATCCGCCTCCAGGCGGTCAGCCATCAGCTGGGCCTCACTGGGCGGCGTGCCATAGTGCAAGCCACCGCTGGTCAGCACCGGCAGCCCTGAGGCCTTGGCCAGTTGCGCGGCGTAGCGCATGCGCTCGAGGGCGACGTAGGTTGGCTGATCAAGGCCACCCCAGGCCGGATCACCGCGCTCCCGCCCGGCACCGAGGACCACGATGGCGTCGGCCCTTGACGCCAGGCCTGCCCACCCCTCAAGCGCCAATGGCGGCTCTGTTTCAAGGGCCCGGGCAACCTGCTCGACAGTCAGCGGCAGGCTCATCAGCCACAAGCCACCCAGCCCCAGAGCAAAGCAGGCGGCGGCCAGGCGCGGACGGCGACGGCGCCACCACCAGGCGGCCAGCAGCAACAGGAACAGGACGCCGGGCGGCATCAACCATTGTTTGATGAAAAAGCGCAGCGGCATCACACACCTCCATGGAAGGCGTGCAGCCTAAGAGGATCGGCACCGGGCCTCAAGGGCAACCGGCGCCGATCGATGCGTGCATTGCGAAAACCGGCGCGTCGGCCCGCGCCTGCAACCCTGAACGGCTATCGGGACGGCAAGGTCCTGGAGCTGGCTTGGGCGCCGGGGCGCCTGCGGTCCTTGAGCCAGACAATCCTGGCAGAGGACGGCTCCGGTTGCGGGTAGGCACCGGCACTGGCAAATCGGCCTTCCGGGAGGGATTCCAGGTAGGCTTTGATCACCTCGAACTCGGCATGGCTCAGGCCACGCAACTCCAGTTCGGCAGGCATCTCGTCGCGCAATCGCACGGAGGTCCTGGCGACTTCCAGTGCCAGGCCCAAACGGTCGATCAAGCGCTCGTAAAGCTCCGGTTTGCTTGCGGTTAGTTGCGACTCTCCCATCCGTTCACCTCATTGAAGGTAAGAATATCTCCCCCCACAAATGAGCTTAGCGTCACTCGTAAAAGCGGCCGGGCGCCGCGACCAACGGCCCGCGCGGCGGGCGATGCAATCAGGGTTTCCCACGATGCGCGGCGCTCATGTATGCTACGGCGTTCACTCTTGCAGATCCCGGAGTGCCGGACGCAGTGAGGTCGAGCTGCCTGGAACATGTCTCTTATCTCTCAATACAAAGTAGCCATGCACGAACAATACACGCCCCGTGATGTAGAAGCCGCCGCCCAGAATGCCTGGGACGAGCAACAATCGTTCGCTGTCACCGAACAGCCAGGCAAAGACACCTACTATTGCCTATCGATGTTCCCGTACCCGAGCGGCAAGCTACACATGGGCCACGTGCGCAACTACACCATCGGTGACGTGATCGCCCGCTACCAGCGCATGCTGGGCAAGAACGTCCTGCAGCCGATGGGCTGGGACGCTTTCGGCAT
The DNA here is from genome assembly GCF_047501685.1 of Pseudomonas sp. CAM1A. NCBI lineage: Bacteria > Pseudomonadati > Pseudomonadota > Gammaproteobacteria > Pseudomonadales > Pseudomonadaceae > Pseudomonas > Pseudomonas sp. CAM1A. The sequence continues at coordinate 59,421 of NZ_JBFNXP010000007.1, forward strand.
GCCGGCGGAAAACGCCGCGATGAAGAACAACGTCGCCCCGGCCAAGTGGACTTACGAAAACATCGACTACATGAAGACCCAGCTCAAGAGCCTGGGCCTGGCCATCGACTGGTCGCGTGAAGTCACCACCTGCAAGCCGGACTACTACCGCTGGGAGCAGTGGCTGTTCACCCGCCTGTTCGAAAAAGGCATCATCTACCGCAAGAACGGCACCGTGAACTGGGACCCGGCGGACCAGACCGTACTGGCCAACGAGCAGGTCATCGACGGCCGCGGCTGGCGTTCCGGCGCGCTGATCGAAAAGCGCGAAATCCCGATGTACTACTTCCGCATCACCGACTACGCCGACGAGCTGCTGGAAAGCCTCGACGAACTGCCGGGCTGGCCCGAGCAGGTCAAGACCATGCAGCGCAACTGGATCGGCAAGTCCCGCGGCATGGAAGTGCAGTTCCCCTATGACCAGGCGAGCATCGGTCATGAGGGCACCCTGAAAGTCTTCACCACCCGTCCGGACACCCTGATGGGCGCCACCTACGTGGCCGTCGCCGCCGAGCACCCGCTGGCCACCCAGGCCGCCCAGGGCAACCCGGCGCTGCAGGCGTTCATCGACGAGTGCAAGAGCGGCAGCGTCGCCGAGGCCGACATGGCCACGCAGGAGAAGAAGGGCATGGCCACTTCCCTGTTCGTCGAGCACCCGCTGACCGGCGAGAAGCTGCCGGTATGGGTCGCCAACTACGTGCTGATGCACTACGGCGATGGCGCGGTCATGGCCGTGCCGGCGCACGACGAGCGCGACTTCGAGTTCGCCCACAAGTACAACCTGCCGCTCAAGGCCGTGGTGCGCACCAGCGTCGGCGATGAAGTCGGCAACGAATGGCTGGCCACCTATGGCGAGCACGGCCAGCTGATCAACTCCGGCGAATTCGACGGCCTGGATTTCCAGGGCGCCTTCGACGCCATCGAAGCCGCGCTGATCCGCAAGGACCTCGGCAAGTCGCGCACCCAGTTCCGCCTGCGTGACTGGGGCATCAGCCGCCAGCGCTACTGGGGTTGCCCGATCCCGATTATCCACTGCCCGTCCTGCGGCGACGTGCCGGTGCCGGAAGACCAACTGCCGGTCACCCTGCCGGAAAACGTGGTGCCGGACGGCGCCGGCTCGCCACTGGCGCGCATGCCTGAATTCTACGAATGCACCTGCCCGAAATGCGGCACCGCGGCCAAGCGCGAAACCGACACCATGGACACCTTCGTCGAGTCGTCCTGGTACTTCGCCCGCTACGCCTCGCCGAACTACGACAAGGGCCTGGTCGACCCGAAAGCCGCCAACCACTGGCTGCCGGTCGACCAGTACATCGGCGGTATCGAGCACGCCATCCTGCACCTGCTGTATGCGCGCTTCTTCCACAAACTGATGCGTGACGAAGGCCTGGTCACTTCCAACGAGCCGTTCAAGAACCTGCTGACCCAGGGCATGGTCGTCGCCGAAACCTACTACCGCGTCGCCAGCAACGGCGGCAAGGACTGGTTCAACCCGGCTGACGTCGAAATCGAACGTGACGCCAAGGCCAAGATCATCGGCGCGCGCCTGAAGACCGACGGCCTGCCGGTGGAAATCGGCGGCACCGAAAAGATGTCGAAGTCGAAGAACAACGGCGTCGACCCGCAGTCGATGATCGAGGCCTACGGTGCCGACACCTGCCGCCTGTTCATGATGTTCGCCTCGCCGCCTGACATGAGCCTGGAATGGTCCGATTCCGGGGTCGAGGGTGCCAGCCGCTTCCTGCGCCGTGTCTGGCGCCTGGCCCAGGCCCATGTCGCACAGGGCCTGCCGGGCAAGCTGGACATCGCCGCCCTGAGCGACGAGCAGAAGGTCATCCGCCGCGCCATCCATGCCGCGATCAAGCAGGCCAGCACCGATGTGGGCCAGTACCACAAGTTCAACACCGCCATCGCCCAGGTGATGACCGTGATGAACGTGCTGGAAAAGGCGCCACAGGCCACCGCCCAGGACCGCGCCCTGCTGCAGGAAGGCCTCGAGGCCGTTACCCTGCTGCTGGCACCGATCACCCCGCACATCTCCCACGAACTGTGGAAGGCGCTGGGCCACGACCAGGCGGCGATCGACGCGGCTTGGCCGACGGTCGACGAGAACGCACTGGTGCAGGACACCGTGACGCTGGTGGTTCAGGTCAACGGCAAGCTGCGTGGCCAGGTGGAAATGCCAGCCGCCGCCAGCCGCGAGGAAGTCGAGGCCGCCGCTCGCAACAACGAGAACGTCCTGCGCTTCACCGACGGCCTGACCATCCGCAAGGTCATCGTCGTTCCGGGCAAACTGGTCAACATCGTCGCCAACTGATGGCAACGCCCGCCTGCATATCCTGCAGGCGGGCGTAATCGGTCCACGAGGGAGCAACACACATGATCAAACGCAATCTGCTGGTAATGGGCCTGGCTGTGCTGCTCAGCGCCTGCGGTTTCCAGCTGCGCGGCACCGGCACCAACGAACTGAGCATCAAGGAGCTGGACCTTAGCGCCCGCAACGAGTACGGCCCGACCGTCATGCAGCTGCGCCGCACCCTGGAAAGCAGCGGTGTAAAAGTTTACTCCGGCGCGCCGTACAAGCTGGTGCTGACCAACGAGCAGGAAACCCAGCGCGCCGCCACCTACAGCGGTGGCAACCGCTCGGCCGAGTACGAACTGACTACCGTGCTGAACTATGCGGTCGAAGGCCAGAACGACACCATCCTGCTGGAAGACAAGCTGCAAGTGCAGAAGTACTACGTCTACAACGGCAACAACATCACCGGTTCCGGCCAGGAAGCCAACCAGGTCCGCGAGGAAATGCGCCGCGATCTGGTGCAGGGCTTGATGGCCCGCCTGCAGCAGCTGCCCCCGGAACACCTCGACGAGCTGCAGCGCAAGGCCAACGAGCGCGCCGAAGCCGAGGCTCGCGCCCTGAAGGAAGCCCAGCGCATCCAGGACGAGACGCCCCAACAGTCGCCGCTGGAAGTCCCGGCTCCCTGAGCCTGAACGGGGCACCTGAGGTGCCCCGCCCTTCGCCATGAAGCTCTCCCCGGCCCAACTCAACAAGCACCTGCAAGGCCAGCTCGCGCCCGTCTACATCGTCAGCGGCGATGACCCGCTGCTTTGCCAGGAGGCCGCCGACGCCATCCGTAGCGCCGCACGCCAGCAGGGCTACGACGAACGCCAGGTGTTCAGCGCCGATGCCAACTTCGACTGGGGCAACCTGCTGCTGGCCGGGGCCAGCCTGTCATTGTTCGCCCAGCGCCGGCTGCTGGAGCTGCGCCTGCCCTCGGGCAAGCCCGGCGACAAAGGCGCTGCCGCGCTGATGGAATACTGCGCCAACCCGGCCGAGGACACGTTGCTGCTGATCAGCCTGCCCAAGCTCGATGGCAGCGCGCAGAAAACCAAGTGGGGCAAGGCCTTGATCGAAGGCCCGCACTGCCAGTTCATCCAGATCTGGCCGGTGGACGCCCAGCAACTGCCACAGTGGATCAACCAGCGCCTGTCCCAGGCCGGCCTTTCGGCCCAGCGTGACGCCATCGACCTGATCGCCGCCCGGGTCGAGGGCAACCTGCTGGCCGCCGCCCAGGAGATCGAGAAGCTCAAGTTGCTCGCCGAGGGCAACCAGATCACCGTCGAAACCGTCCAGGCCGCTGTCGCCGACAGCGCTCGCTTCGACGTATTCGGGCTGGTCGATGCCATTCTCAATGGCGAAGCGGCCCATGCCCTGCGCATGCTCGAAGGACTGCGTGGCGAAGGTGTCGAGCCACCGGTCATTCTCTGGGCGCTTGCCCGCGAACTGCGCCTGTTGGCCGGGCTCGCACAGCAGTTCAGCCAAGGCGTACCGCTGGACAAGGCCTTCAGCCAGGCCCGACCTCCAGTCTGGGATAAGCGCCGCCCGCTAGTCAGCAAGGCCCTGCAACGCCTCTCGGCTCAGCGCTGGGCCATGCTGTTGCAGGATGCCCAGCGTATCGATGCGCAGATCAAGGGCCAGGCCGAGGGCTCGCCGTGGACCAGTCTGGCACGCCTGTCGCTGCTCATGGCCGGACAGCGCCTGGCGCTGCCCGCCGAATAAAGCGCACCGCCGCCATAAACACAATCAATTGGCCCACAGAGCGCTACAGGCCTAAAGTGCGCCCGCAATCCATCCAGACCGGGAATCCACCATGAGCAAGAAGCCGAAAAAGCACGGCCCCAACAAGGCCAAGTCGATCATCGCCCAACCACTGTTCCGCTGCCGCCAGGAACAGGCAGGAAAAGGCAAAGGAAGCTACCGCCGCGAAGCCTTCCAATCGAGAGATTGGGAGGCTTCCTGCTTTATGGCCGCCTGAAAAGGCATGAAATGCGCAGGCATGGTATGGTCGGCACCTGACCTGCAATTCTGGATCTGTGCATGCCCTCTCGTCTCACTCTCCGCTGGCAACCCCGCCAGCTGATCGCGGCCACAAGCTTCATCCTGCTCGTCGCCTGCGCCGAGAAACCCACCGCCGCCGATGCCCTGCCGCTGGCACCCGCCCAGCCCGCACCCGTCGTTACGCTACCCGGCGCCACGCCCGATAGCAGCAGCGAAATCCAGCCCCTGCAGACCTTCGCCCAATGGCAGGCCGGTTTCCGCGAGCAAGCCCTGCAAGCCGGGATCAGCTCCAGCCTGTTCGACCGTGCCTTCCTCGGCGTCACTCCGGACATGGACGTGATCAAGGCCGACCGCAGCCAACCAGAGTTCACCCGCCCGGTCTGGGAATACCTGGACGGAGCCCTGTCGCCGCTGCGCGTACGCAACGGCAAGAAACTGCTAGAACAAAATGCCGAGCTGCTGGCACGCATCGAGCAACGCTACGGCGTCGACCGCCAGGTGCTGGTCTCGGTGTGGGGCATGGAGAGTAACTTCGGCCAGTTCCAGGGTAGCAAGTCGGTGATCCGTTCGCTGGCCACCCTGGCCTATGAAGGCCGCCGCCCCCAGTTCGCCCAAGACCAGCTGATCGCCGCGCTGCAGATCCTGCAGAACGGCGACATCCAGCCTGACGCGATGCGCGGCTCCTGGGCCGGCGCCATGGGCCAGACCCAGTTCATCCCGACCACCTACCTCACCCACGCGGTGGATTTCGACGGTGATGGTCGCCGTGACATCTGGAACAGCACCGCCGACGCCCTGGCATCCACCGCGCACTACCTGCAGGCCTCCGGCTGGAAGCGTGGCCAGCCTTGGGGCTTCGAGGTACAGGTACCTGCCGGCTTCGACTGGTGGCTGGCCGATGGCAGCCAGCGCAAGAGCGTCAGCGAATGGTTGCAGTTGGGCGTGAAACTGCCCGCCGGCACCTCATTGCCCGCTGGCAGCAACCAGCTGTCCGCTGCTCTGCTGCTGCCCGCCGGTGCCCGTGGGCCGGCGTTCCTGGTACTGGACAACTTCCGCGCGATCCTCAAGTACAACAACTCGTCATCCTACGCGCTGGCGGTGAGCCTGCTGGGGGATCGCTTCTACGGTTGGGGGTTCATTGCCGGCAGCTGGCCGAAAGAGGACCTGCCGCTGAGCCGCAGCGAACGGATAGAGCTGCAGACCTTGCTCAATGCCAGCGGCCATGAGGCGGGCAATCCCGACGGGATCATCGGGGCCAATACCCGCAAGGCCATTCGCAATGCGCAGCAGGCGCAGGGCTGGCCGGCGGATGGCTATCCGACGCACAAGCTGCTCGACAGCCTGCGTCGCTAGCAAATACCGGGGCCGCAAAGCGGCCCCGACTGTTTCAGGCCTTGAACAAGGCCTGTTCGAGCACCAGCCGCTTTTCTCCCGCTTCGAGCCTGACCCGCGCCCCCAATGGCAGACACACATTCGGGTCACAATGCCCACTGCGCCACCCCGCCAGCACTGGCACCCCGAGCGGGCCGAAGATATCCAGCAGCAAGGGCGTCATGGCCGCGACCGTGATCCCGGCAAAATCTCCCACCAGTACACCACGCACACCCTCCAGCTTGCCGGCCAGGCGCAATTGGGTCAGCAGGCGGTCGACACGATAGAGCGGCTCGTTGACGTCCTCGATGAACAGGATGCTGCCCTGGGTATCGACTTCGCCCAAGGTCGCCAATGTTGCCCCGAGCACCGACAGGTTGCCGCCAACCAACCTGCCACTGGCCACCCCGGGAATGACCCCGGTCAGCGCAAAAGCCGGCGGATGGGCAATCTCGTCCCCCGCCACTACCTGCCCGCCAAGCTGGTCGAACAACGAGCGCACGGTCGGCTCCAGCTTCACGCCCAGCAAGTCGGCGTTGAGCATCGCCCCATGGAAGGTCAGCAACCCCGCATGCCGGTTGATCGCCGTATGCAACGCGGTGATATCGCTGTAGCCCACCAGTGGTTTGGGATGACGGCGGATCAAGTCGAAGTCGATACGGTCCAGCAGGCGCATGCTGCCGTAGCCCCCGCGCATGCACAGGATCGCGTCGATGTCCGGGGCGCGGAACGCGTCATGCAGATCGCGCAGGCGCTGCTCGTCGCTGCCCGCCAGGTAGCCGTCCGCCTGCAGTACCCCGGGGTAGATCCGGCACTGGTGGCCACGCTTCTCGAACCATTGGCGAGCCTTGTCGGTATCCAGGCGCGCCGGGCCAGCCGGGGCGATGATGGCGAAACGGGCGTTGCCAGGCAGTGCCTTGGGCAACAGGGGTTCAGCGGTCTCCAGGCAATTCATCGCGCCACTCCTTGCAGCTCGTCGCTTGAAACATGCAGCTCAAAAAAAATGCCGATGCCGCCTTCCGGCGCACATCGGCATATCCCGCTCAAGCCCGTCTCAGAGCTTGATCTTGGCTTCGTGGGCCTGCTGGTCGGCATGGTACGACGAGCGCACCAGAGGACCGGATGCGACGTTCTTGAAGCCCATCTTGTAACCTTCCTCGGCGAACCAGGCGAAGGTGTCCGGGTGCACGAAGCGCTGTACCGGCAAGTGGTTGCGCGACGGCTGCAGGTACTGGCCGAGGGTGAGCATGTCGATATCGTGCTCGCGCATGCGGTGCATCACCTCGATGACCTCCTCGTCGGTCTCGCCCAGGCCCAGCATCAGGCCGGACTTGGTCGGCACGTGCGGGACCATCTGCTTGAACTTCTGCAGCAGGTCCAGCGACCAGTCGTAGTCCGAGCCCGGGCGTGCGGCCTTGTACAGGCGCGGCACTGTCTCGAGGTTGTGGTTGAACACGTCCGGCGGGGTCTGCGCGGTGATTTCCAGCGCCACGTCCATGCGGCCGCGATAGTCCGGCACCAGGGTCTCCAGCTGCACGCCCGGCGACAACGCGCGGATCTCGCGGATGCAGTCGGCGAAATGCTGGGCACCGCCGTCACGCAGGTCGTCGCGGTCCACCGAGGTGATCACCACGTACTTAAGGCGCAGGTCGGCGATGGCCACGGCCAGGTTCTTCGGCTCGTCGACATCCAGCGGCTTCGGCCGGCCATGGCCGACGTCGCAGAACGGGCAGCGGCGGGTGCAGATGTCGCCCATGATCATGAAGGTGGCGGTACCGCCAGAGAAGCACTCACCCAGGTTCGGGCAGGAGGCTTCTTCACACACGCTGTGCAGCTTGTGCTTGCGCAGCAGCTGCTTGATGCGGTCGACTTCCGGGGATACCGGAATGCGCACGCGGATCCAGTCGGGCTTTTTCGGCAGCTCTTCGGTAGGGATGATCTTCACCGGGATGCGTGCCACCTTGTCGGCGCCACGCAACTTCACGCCGGCTTCCACTTTTTTAGGAGCAGGGCGCGGGGTGACGTCTTGCGTCGGGATCAGGTTCGGCACGGCTTCTTGCACAGTTGTCATAATCAGTCGATTCCGCCCGTCAGGGTCGTCTGCTCAGCATAGTCGAGGTGCTTGACCAGCTGTCCGCGCAGCCTTGTCCTGACCTCAATGAGTTCGATCGGACCTGCCAGGTCGCGCAGCTGGGTCATGGCCAGCCCCGCATACCCACAGGGGTTGATTCGGCGGAATGGCGCAAGGTCCATGTCCACGTTCAGGGCAAGGCCGTGGAACGAACGGCCATTGCGGATTCGAAGGCCAAGGGACGCGATCTTCGCGCCATCGACATAGACGCCCGGGGCGTCGGGTTTGGCCACCGCCTGCACGCCATAGCTGGCGAGCAGGTCGATGAGGGTCTGCTCGATGCGGCTGACCAGCTCGCGCACGCCGATACTCAGGCGGCGCACGTCCAGCAGCAGGTAGGCCACCAGCTGGCCGGGGCCATGGTAGGTGACCTGGCCGCCGCGGTCGGTCTGCACCACCGGTATCTCGCCGGGGATCAGCAGGTGCTCGGCCTTGCCGGCCTGGCCCTGAGTGAACACCGGAGGATGCTCGACCAGCCAGACTTCGTCCAGGCTGTCCGGGCCGCGCTGCTCGGTAAAGCGACGCATGGCCTCCAGCACCGGTTCATAGGGCTGCAGGCCAAGATCGCGAAAACCGAGACAAGCGGGCATCACAGCACCATTTTCACGATGCCGGTAGCGCGCAAGGCGCTGTTGATGTCGTGGAGCTGGTCCTCACCGGTAGCAACGATATGCAGTTGCACCGTGGTGTACTTGCCTTCCTTGCTCTGGCGTTCGGCCAACGTCGAGAGGTCGACCTCGGCGTACTTGCTGAGAATTTCGATTACCGTGTCCTTGAAACCGACAACGGTGTCACCGATCACCTTGATCGGGTAATCATTGCAGGGGAATTCGATCTTGTGCGACTTGACGTCTTCTTCGCTCATGGCGGAAACGGCCTCGTAAGCCGTGGCAGCAGCGCCCCCGCCTGGTTCACGGGGGCGTGCAAGTCACGTATCAGTTGAACAAACCGTAGAAGAACAGGCGGATGCTGTCCCACATACGGCCGAAGAAACCTGCTTCCTCGACACCGTCCAGGGCGATGAGGTCGGCACTGTGAACCACTTTCTCGTCCAGTTTGACTTCCACTTTGCCGATCACGTCACCTTTGGCGATGGGCGCGGTCAGTTGCGGGTTCATGGTCATCGAAGCCTGGAGGCGTTTCAATTGGCCTTTAGGCATTGTCATGGTCAGGTCGTTGGCCAGGCCGGCTTTCACCTGGTTGGTCGCGCCTTTCCATACCGGAGCTTGAGTCAGCTCGGTGCCTTTCTGGTAGAAAGTCTGGGTTTCGAAGAAGCGGAAACCATAGGTCAGCAGCTTCTGGGTCTCGGCGGCCCGCGATTGCTCGCTGTTGGTGCCGAACACCACGGCGATCAGGCGCTGGCCGTCACGCACGGCCGAGGCGACCATGCAGTAGCCGGCCTCATCGGTGTGACCGGTCTTCAGGCCGTCGACGGTCTTGTCGCGCCACAGCAGCAGGTTGCGGTTAGGCTGCTTGATGTTGTTCCAGAAGAACTCTTTCTGCGAATAGATGGCGTAGTGCGCCGGATCTTCGTTGATGATCGCACGCGCCAGCAGGGCCATGTCGTGGGCCGAGGAGTAGTGCTCCGGGTTCGGCAGGCCTGTTGGGTTCATGAAGTGGCTGTTGGCCATGCCCAGGTCGGTGGCGGTCTTGTTCATCATGTCGGCGAAGGCATCTTCGCTGCCGGCGATGTGCTCGGACAGGGCGACCGATGCGTCGTTGCCGGACTGGATGATGATGCCGTGCAGCAGGTCGCTGACGGTCACCTGGCTGCCAACCTTGATGAACATGCGCGAACCGCCGGTGCGCCAGGCGTTCTCGCTGACGGTCACCGGGTCGTTCTCGCCAATCTGGCCACGACGGATGTCCAGGGTGGCGATGTAGGCGGTCATCAGCTTGGTCAGGCTGGCTGGCGGCAGGCGCTCGTCACCGTTGTTCTCGACCAGCACATTGCCGCTGGACGCGTCCATGAGTACGTAGGACTTGGCGGCCAGTTGCGGTGGTGCCGGCATCATCTGCTCGGCTGCGAAGGCAGCAGGCGTGATCAGCAGCAGAACAGGCAGGCAAAGTCGTTTGGCAAGGTTGGTGATATTCATCCGTCTCTCGTAAATCGCTAATGGTCTGATGTTCCGTGGGCAAGTTCGTTTGCCCAGCGCCCCGTCAGTCTAGTTTTATGGCCTGTGGCCTGGCCCGAAAAGTGCGGCGTAATGCCGCTGCGGGCAAAAGCGGCATTGTACATACCTGCGACCGGCAATTCATGAACAAACCGACAGGTCGGCGTGTCGATTCATTGCAGAGCATGCCCGCCCCCACGCCGTTCGGACCACCTGGCATGGGTGCGGGTTCGCTGCGCGCTTCCGCTCAGTCAGTCACGACTTTCGCCTGGCCGAGATTGGCCAGGCGAATGCTGTCCTGGGCCTGCTGGATCTCACCCTGGCTGCTGATCGGCCCCAGGCGCACCCGGTGCAGGGTCTGCTGGTTGCGCACGACGGAGCTGATGAATACCGGCGCGCTGACCATGGTGCTCAGCTTCGAGCGGAGCAATTCGGCGGCGTCCGGGTTGGCGAACGCGCCCACTTGCAGGATGCTGCCCCCGCTGGCGTTCGGCACATTGTTGCCACCCACCTGCACCGGCACCACTGGCGCCGCGTGCTGCTGCGGCGGCGGGGTCCACTGCTCGACGCGCCCGGTGCTGGCGGCGATCGGCTGGGCCTGGGCCATCTGTGGCTCCTTGAGCACCATCGGCGGCTGCTGGCCACGCTGGGCCCACCATTGCTGCGGGTCGATGCCTTCGACGCGCACGTGCGCAGTGCCGCTTTCGGCATAGCCGAGTTTCTTCGCAGCCGCGTAGGACAGGTCGATGATACGGTCGGAATAGAACGGGCCACGGTCGTTGACCCGCAGTATTACGCTGCGCCCGTTGGCCAGGTTGGTTACCCGCACGTAAGCAGGCAGCGGCAGGGTCTTGTGCGCCGCGCTCATGCCGTAGAGGTCATAGAGCTCGCCATTGGCGGTGTTCTGGCCATGGAACTTGGTGCCATACCACGAAGCGGTACCCTCGGCGCGGTAGTTGCGCGAGTCCTGCATCGGGTAGTAGGTCTTGCCCAGCACTGTGTACGGGTTGGCCTTGTAGTTGCCGGTGTGCACGGTCGGGGTGGCGTCGGGGATCTTGTTGACGTCCACGTCCCACCAGGGCGCGCCATCCTTGTGGGCACGGTTGATGTCCAGCCCCGGTTGCGCACGCACGGTGTTGCCGCTCTGCGGGGTGGAGGGTCGGCTCGACGAGCAACTGGCCAGCACCAGGCCGACGGCGACGCAGGTCAGCAGTTTTGCGGCATTTGCAGTGAAGAGTTCGCGCATTTACTTGACGCCCCGTGCCAGAACCAGCTGTTCCGAAAGCTGATGCACCGCCATGGCATACATCACGCTGCGGTTGTAGCGAGTGATCGCGTAGAAATTCTTCAGGCCCATCCAGTACTCAGGGCCGTATTCACCTTCCAGGCGGAAGGCGGTGACCGGCAGATCATCGCGCAGCGCATCATGACTCGACCAGCCCAGCGCCCGCAACTGCGCGACCGTCTTCACCGGCTCGATGCCGCTGGTCAGGCCTTCGTCGGCGCGCTCGCCACGCACGGTGGCACGGCTGACCACAGGCTCCCCGGCCACCCAGCCGTGGCGCTTGAAGTAGCTGGCGACGCTACCGATGGCATCGTCCGGGTTGTTCCAGATGTTGATGTGCCCGTCGCCGTCGAAGTCCACGGCATAGGCACGGAAGCTGCTCGGCATGAACTGCGGCAGGCCCATGGCACCAGCGTAGGAACCCTTGAGCGTGAGCGGATCGAGCTGCTCTTCCCGGGCCAGCAGGAGGAATTCACGCAGCTCCTTGCGGAAGAATTCGGCGCGTGGCGGGTAATCGAAACCTAGCGTGGACAGCGCGTCGATGACGCGATAGTTGCCGGTATTGCGGCCGAAGAAGGTTTCCACCCCGATGATCGAGACAATGACCTGCGCCGGCACGCCGTATTCCTGCTCGGCGCGGGCCAGCACGGCCTCGTGCTGGCGCCAGAAGTCCACGCCACGGGCGATGCGCGCATCGGTGATGAACATCGGGCGGTATTCCTTCCACGGCTTGACCCGTTCGGCCGGCCGCGAGATCGCGTCGAGGATCGCCTGCTTGCGCTGCACCTCGCGAAACACACCCATCAGTTGCTCGCCGGCAAAGCCGTAGTCGCGAGTCATCTCGCCAACGAACTCGGCCACTTGCGGCGAACCGTCATAGTCACCGGCATTGGCCTGCTGGACTGCGCCGAGCAGACCCAACGCGCCGAACCACGGCGCCAGGCGGGCAGCCCAGCCACGCACTGCTTGCATGAAATTCTTCACCTTTTTCAAACCTGTGCGATCCATTTGCGGTGCGTATGGATCGACATCAGAACGCCAAACGCTGACAGCAGCGTCACCAACGAAGTTCCGCCATAGCTGATAAAGGGCAGCGGCACACCCACCACAGGCAACAGGCCGCTGACCATACCGATATTGACGAACACATAAACAAAGAAGGTCATGGTCAGGCTGCCCGCGAGCAGCTTGCCGAACAGGGTCTGGGCCTGGGCGGTGATCATCAGCCCGCGACCGATCAACAGGATGTAGATCAGCAGCAGCAGGCAGATGCCGACCAGGCCAAACTCTTCGCCGAGCACAGCGATGATGAAGTCGGTGTGGCTCTCGGGCAGGAAGTCCAGGTGCGACTGGGTGCCCAGTAGCCAGCCCTTGCCGAACACGCCGCCCGAACCGATCGCCGCCTTCGACTGGATGATGTTCCAGCCGGTGCCCAGCGGGTCGCTTTCCGGATCGAGGAAGGTCAGCACGCGCTGCTTCTGGTAGTCGTGCATGACGAAGAACCACATCGCCACCGCCACCGGCACCGCTGCGGCGATCACGCTGACGATCCAGCGCCAGCGCAGCCCGCCCATGAACAGCACGAAGGCGCCGGAGGCGAGGATCAGCAGCGCCGTGCCCAGGTCGGGCTGGCGCACGATGAGAATGAACGGCACGCCGATCAGGATCAGGCTGATCGCCACATGCTTGAGGTGCGGCGGCAAGGTGCGCTTGGACAGGTACCAGGCGATGGTCGCCGGCATGATGATCTTCATGAATTCCGAGGGCTGGAAGCGGATCACCCCGGGAATGTTGATCCAGCGTGTAGCGCCCATGGCGTTGTGGCCCATGACGTCCACCACGATCAGCAGGAACACCCCTGCCAGGTAGGCCAGTGGCACCCACCGCGCCATGAAGCGCGGCTCGAGCTGGGCGATGATGAACATCGACACCAGGCCGATGCCGAACGAGCTGGCCTGCTTCATCAGCAGGTCCCAGTTCTTGCCGCTGGCCGAATACAGCACGAACAGGCTGCCGGCGGCGAGCGTCAGCAGGATAAGCAGCAAGGGGCCGTCGATATGGATGCGCTGCAGGAAGCTGGCGCGCCTGCGCATCACGTCCTCGCTGGACAGCATGCGGTCGAAGTTGTTCTTCACGGGGCCGGTTCCTGGGCGACTGTGGCGGGGGCGAACTCGGGCTTGAGCCGGCCATTCTCGTCAAGCAGCCAGGCATCCATGACCTGACGTACCACGGGGGCAGCGACGCCGGAGCCGGACTCGCCGTTCTCGACCATCACCGAGACCACGATCCTGGGGTCTTCGGCCGGGGCGAAGGCAACGAACAGGGCGTGGTCGCGGTGGCGTTCCTGGAGTTTGTTGCGGTCGTACTTCTCGCCCTGCTTGATCGCCACCACCTGGGCGGTACCGCTCTTGCCGGCGATGCGGTACTGCGAGCCGATGGCGGCCTTGCGGGCGGTGCCGCGGGCGCCGTGCATCACCTGCTCCATGCCATGGGTGACCCGGGCCCAGTCGGACTTGTCGCGCAGGACGATGTTTTCCATGGGGTTCTCGTCCACCGGCGGCTGGCCTTCGATGGTCTTGGCCAAGTGCGGGCGGTTCCACACGCCCTTGTTGGCGATCAGCGCGGTGGCCTGGGCCAACTGCAGCGGCGTGGTCTGCATGTAGCCCTGGCCGATGCCAAGAATCAGGGTTTCGCCGGGGAACCAGGCCTGGCGGCGAGTGGCGCGCTTCCACTCACGGGAAGGCATCAAGCCGGGCGATTCCTCGAACATGTCCAGGGCGACCTTCTGCCCGATACCGAACTTGTTCATGTAGCTGGACAGCCGATCGATGCCCATCTTGTGCGCAAGGTCGTAGAAGTACGTGTCGTTTGAGCGCATGATCGCCACATCCAGATCCACCCAGCCATCGCCGGAGCGGTTCCAGTTGCGGTATTTGTGATCGTAGTTGGGCAGTTGGTAGTAACCCGGGTCGAACACCCGGCTGCCTGCCGTCACCACGCCACTGTCGAGCCCGGCGATCGCCACCGCCGGCTTGATGGTCGAGCCTGGCGGGTAGAGGCCACGCAGCACGCGGTTGAACAACGGCCGGTCGATCGAGTCGCGCAGTTCGGCGTAGGCCTTGAAGCCGATGCCGGTGACGAACAGGTTGGGGTCGAAACTCGGCTGGCTGACCATCGCCAGCACTTCGCCGGTGCGCGGATCGAGGGCGACGATGGCGCCACGGCGTCCGCCCAACGCCTGTTCGGCGGCTTCCTGCAGTTTGATGTCGAGGCTCAGGACAATATCCTTGCCCGGCTTCGGATCGGTGCGCTTGAGCACCCGCAGCACCCGGCCCCGAGCGTTGGTCTCGACTTCCTCGTAGCCCACCTGGCCATGCAGTTCGTCTTCGTAGAAGCGCTCGATGCCGGTCTTGCCGATATGGTGGGTGCCGCTGTAGTTCACCGGGTCGAGGGTCTTGAGTTCTTTCTCGTTGATCCGCCCGACATAGCCCACCGAATGGGCGAAATGCGCGCCCTGGGGATAATGGCGAACCAGCTGCGCCGCCACCTCCACACCGGGCAGACGGAACTGGTTGACCGCGATGCGGGCGATCTGCTCTTCGTTGAGCTCGAACAGGATCGGCACCGGCTCGAACGGCCTGCGCCCCTGCTTCATGCGCTTCTCGAACAGGGCGCGGTCGTCAGGGGTGAGCTCGAGCACCTCGACGATCACGTCCAGCACATCCTGCCACTTGCCGGCGTTGCCAGCGCGTTCGCGGGTCATCACCAGGCTGAAGCTGGGGCGGTTGTCGGCCACCACCACGCCGTTGCGGTCGAAGATCAGCCCGCGGGTCGGCGGAATCGGCTGCACATGCACCCGGTTGTTCTCCGACAGCGTCGAGTGATAGTCGTACTGAATGACCTGCAGATAATACAGCCGGGCAATCAATACGCAGACGAGCAGCACCACCGCCACGGCGCCCACGACGACGCGGTTGCGCACCAGGCGGGCGTCTTTCTCGTGGTCCTTGAGGCGGATCTGCTGCGGCATCGGAGAGGCTTACAGGTTCATTTGTGGTAGGGATGCCCGGACAACACGGTCCAGGCGCGGTAGATCTGCTCGCCGATGAGTATCCTTACCAATGGGTGCGGCAATGTCAGCGGCGACAACGACCAGCGCTGTTCGCTGCGCGCGCAGACTTCCGGCGCCAGCCCTTCCGGGCCGCCCACCATCAGGTTGACCGTACGCGCATCCAGGCGCCAACGGTCCAGCTCGCCCGCCAGTTGCTCGGTGCTCCAGGGCTTGCCATGGACCTCGAGAGTGACGATGCGTTCCCCAGGCTGCACCTTGCTCAGCATCGCCTCGCCCTCCTGACGGATCAGGCGGGCGACATCGGCGTTCTTGCCGCGGGTGTTCAGCGGGATTTCCACCAGCTCCAGCGCAAGCTCCGGGGGGAGGCGCTTGGCATACTCATGCCAGCCTTCCTCGACCCACTTGGGCATGCGCGAGCCGACCGCGATCAGGCGCAGACGCACGGCGCTTCCTTATTCCCGGTCCTTGAGCTTGTCGGAATACTCGTGAACGTGTTCCGGGCTGTGGTGCTTGCCATCGGCCGAACGGCTCTGCTCGGCGCCCAGCCACAGACGCTCCAGGTCGTAGAACTGGCGGGCAGCTGCGGTCATCATGTGCACGATGACGTCGTTCAGGTCCAGTAGCACCCAGTCGCTGTCGCCCTTGCCTTCTTCGCCCAGCGGCTGTGCGCCCTTGGCTTTGACGGCCTCGCGGACCTTTTCCAGCATCGCGTTGATCTGGCGGTTGGAAGTACCGGTGGCGATGATCATGTAGTCGGTCAGGCTGTGCTTCTCGCGCACGTCGATGACCTGGATGTCCTGGGCCTTGACGTCTTCCAGCGCGGCCTTGGTCAGTTCGACCAATTCTTCGCCACTGATGCCATTGATTTTCTGCTTGGTCATATAAAACTCGTTCAACTCATTGATTGAGGCGCGAACAGCGCCGTCAGTTGGACGCACGATACAGATCGTGCGCCTCGATGTAGGCCAGTACTGCGTCCGGCACCAGGAACCGAACCGACTTGCCACTGGCCAGCAGCTGTCGGATCTGCGTGGCGGACACCGCAAGCGGGGTCTGCCAGACGAACGAAATGTGCCCCGCCGGGCCGGACATGGCGGTGGGATCGCTCTGTGAACGGGCTGCCAGCAAGTTGCGCAGCTCGTCAGGGGGTTCTACGTCGGCATCCGGGCGTTGCAGCACCAGGATGTGACAGTGTTGCAGCAATTCTTCCCAGCGGTGCCAGCTGGGCAGGCCGCAGAATGCGTCCCAGCCCAGCACCAGGAACAACTGGTCGTGCGCATTCAGTTCGCCACGCACCGACTCCAGGGTGTCGATGGTGTACGACGGCTTGTCGCGGGCCAGCTCTCGGGCATCAACGCTCAGGCGTTCGACGCCTTGTACCGCGCTGCGCACCATGGCCAGACGGTCCTGCGGTGCCACCTGCGGGGTGTCGCGGTGCGGCGGGCGGGCGTTGGGCAGCAGGCGCAGTTCGTCCAGGGCCATGAACTCGGCCACTTCCAGCGCACTGCGCAGGTGGCCGATATGCACCGGGTCGAAGGTTCCGCCAAGAATGCCGATGCGCCGGACTGCCGCAGCCTTGCTCAACTCAGCACGACTCCTGGCCGCGCAGCTGGCCGTCGCCGATCACCACGTACTTCTCGCAGGTCAGGCCTTCAAGGCCAACCGGGCCGCGGGCGTGCAGCTTGTCGGTGGAGATACCGATTTCTGCGCCCAGGCCATACTCGAAACCATCGGCGAAGCAGGTCGGTGTGTTGAGCATGACCGAGGCCGAGTCGACCTCGGCCATGAAACGCCGGGCCTGGCCTTGGTGCTCGGTGATGATCGAATCGGTGTGGTGCGAGCCGTAATGGTTGATGTGCTCGATGGCCTGCTCCAGGCCGTCGACAACGCGAATCGACAGGATCGCATCGAGGTATTCGGTGTGCCAGTCGTCCTCGCTGGCCGGCTTGGCGTCGATGAACGCCCGGGTGCGCTCGCAACCGCGCAGCTCGACGCCTTTCTCCTGGAAACGACGGGCCATTTCCGGCAGGAAGCGTTCGGCCACCGACTGGTCCACCAGCAGCGTCTCCATGGCGCCGCAAATACCGTAGCGGTAAGTCTTGGCGTTGAAGGCCACGCGCCAGGCCTTGTCCAGGTCGGCCTGGGCATCGACGAAGATGTGGCAGATGCCGTCCAGGTGCTTGATCACCGGTACCCGGGCGTCACGGCTGATGCGTTCGATCAGGCCACGGCCGCCACGGGGCACGATGACATCGACAAACTCCGGCATGCTGATCAGCGCACCCACGGCTTCGCGGTCGGTGGTCTCGACCACCTGCACCACTGCCGGCGGCAGGCCGGCCTCGGCCAGGCCGCGCTGGATGCAGGCAGCGATGGCGCGGTTGGAATGGATGGCTTCGGAGCCGCCGCGCAGGATGGTTGCGTTGCCTGACTTGAGGCACAGGCTGGCGGCGTCGATGGTCACGTTGGGGCGCGACTCGTAGATGATGCCGATCACCCCCAGCGGCACGCGCATCTTGCCGACCTGGATCCCCGACGGGCGGTAGCTCATGTCGCGGATGGCGCCGACCGGGTCCGGCAGGCTGGCCACCTGGCGCAGGCCGGTGATCATGCCGTCGATACGCGCCGGGGTCAGCGCCAGGCGCTCGAGCAGTGCGGGTTCCAGGCCGTTCTTGCGGCCATTGGCCAGGTCCTGTTCGTTGGCTGCGGTGAGCGCGTCGCGGGCCGCGTCGAGCGCGTCGGCGGCGGCCTGCAGGGCGCGGTTCTTCTGCGCGGTGCTGGCACGGCCGATCACCCGCGAGGCCTCACGGGCGGCGCGACCCAGGCGGGTCATGTAGTCAAGAACGGACTCGGTCATGGGTTCGGTGTCTTGGCAAAGGGGAAATCGGCTGATTATAACTGGAGCGCTCGGGTACGCCCAGCGGCGGGTGGCGGATGGTAGAAAATGCTGGAAGGAATATGTAGGAAAGATGTAACCACCCATATCGAAACACACCCCAGCGTCATTGCGGGGCAAGCCCGCTCCCACGCCCTGCGGGGCATGCAGCCATTTGCGCGGGAGCGGGCTTGCCCCACGATGGCGTTAACCTGATTCAGCCAAGATTAAGCCATTCATTGCTATCATCCCGGCCTTCACAGCCACGAACCGTCCGTATGTCCGCCCCAGCCCCCTGCCCGGCCCGCGCCCTGCCCGACAGTTTCTTCGATCGCGATGCGCAGACCCTCGCCCGCGACCTGCTGGGCAAGGTCATCCGTCACCGCCAGGGCGACCTCTGGCTGGCGGCGCGCATCATCGAGACCGAGGCCTACTACCTCACCGACAAAGGCAGCCATGCGTCCCTGGGTTTCACCGAGAAGCGCAAGGCGCTGTTCCTCGATGGCGGGCATATCTACATGTACTACGCCCGCGGCGGCGATTCGCTGAATTTCAGCGCCCAGGGCCCGGGCAACGCGGTGCTGATCAAATCCGCCTATCCCTGGATCGACGCCATCTCCGACGCCAACAGCCTGGCCCGGATGCAACTGAACAACCCCGACGCCAGCGGCGGCCTGCGCCCGCCCGAGCGCCTGTGCAACGGCCAGACCCTGCTGTGTCGGGCCATGGGCCTGAAGGTGCCGCACTGGGATGCCCGGCGTTTCGACCCCGAGCACCTGTACGTCGAAGATTGCGCCATCGTGGTCCCCCGGGTGATCCAGACCACGCGCCTGGGCATCCCCCATGGTCGCGACGAACACTTGCCCTATCGCTTCGTGGACGCCGAATTCGCGCGTTTCTGCACCCGAAACCCGCTGCGACGCGGCCAGGTCGAAGGGCAAGACTTCTTCATGCTTGAACAAGGAAACTGAACCATGGGCCAATGGCTGGACAGCCTGACCACCTGGCTTGGCGCCAACCCCCAGTGGCTGGGCCTGGCAATCTTCGTCGTGGCCTGCGTCGAATGCCTGGCCATCGCCGGCATCATCGTGCCCGGCACCGTGCTGTTGTTCGCGGTCGCCGTGCTGGCCGGTAGCGGCACCTTCAGCCTGGGCGAAACGCTATTGCTGGGTTTCCTCGGTGGCATGCTCGGCGACGCGATCTCCTACGCCATCGGCAAGTACTTCCACCAGAACATCCGCCGCCTGCCGCTGCTGCGCAGCCACCCGGAGTGGATCGGCAGCGCCGAGGCGTACTTCCAGCGCTATGGCATCGCCAGCCTGCTGGTCGGTCGCTTCATCGGCCCACTGCGGCCCATGCTGCCGATGGTCGCCGGCATGTTCGACATGCCGCTGCCGCGCTTCATCGCCGTAAGCCTGGTGGCCGGCGCCGGCTGGTCGGTGGCCTACCTGCTGCCCGGCTGGGCCACCGGCGCGGCGATGCGCCTGCCACTGCCGGAAGGGTTCTGGCTGGACGCCGGGATCGTCGTCGGCACCCTGGCGGTGCTGATCGGCCTGAGCCTGAGCACCAGCATCCGCGATCAACGCCACGGCACCCGCCTGATCGCCGCCCTCAGTGGCCTGGCGGTAGCCGCGCTGTTCATCGGCTGGCGCTACTTGAGCGAATTCGACCAGGGCGTGATGACCCTGGTCCAGGAGCACCGCAGCCAGGCCATCGACAGTGCGGTGGTAGTGATCACTCGCCTCGGCGACTTCCGCACCCAGTTCTTCCTCGGTGGCCTGCTCACGGGCCTGTTGCTGCTGGCCCGACAATGGCGCCACGCGCTGTTCGCCGGCGCGACACTGATCGGCACAGCCCTGGCCAATGGCTCGCTGAAATGGTTGTTCGCCCGCGCCCGCCCGGAAGTGCTGACCGACCCGCTGACCAGCTACAGTATGCCCAGCGGGCATAGCTCGGCATCGTTCGCCTTCTTCCTGGTGCTGGCAGTGCTGGCCGGGCGCGGCCAGCCGCCGCGCATGCGCCTGACCTGGGTGCTGCTGGGATGCATTCCGGCCCTGGCCATCGCGCTGTCGCGGGTATACCTGGGCGCGCACTGGCCGACCGATATCCTCGCCGGCGCGCTGCTGGCATGCTGCGTGTGCGCGCTGGGCCTGACCCTGGTGCAATATCGCCAGCCGCTCACGGCGCTGCCGCAACGGGTATGGTGGCTGGTATTGCCAGCGTGCATCGCGTTGCTGACATTCTTTGCCCTGCACGCGCTGCCCAAGGCGTTGCTGCGCTACCAATACTGACGGCCTTCGCCGAGCAAACCCGCTCCCGCAGTGCGTCGGAGCGGGCCTCGGTGGTTCAGGCGAACAACTCGCCCTGGATCCGCTCCAGCAACGCCTGGATCGCCTCCAACCTCAGCTGCGGCGAGTCGATGGCCAGCAGGTCGAGCTTGTCCTCTTCCACGAACGGCAACAGGTAGGCCAACTGGTTGGCCAGCGCCTGTCGCCCGTCAACATCCCGCGGCATGTCCAGCGCCTCGACCATCGGATGTTCGCCCAGGGCCAACAGCAGCGCCAGCAGGTCATCGTCCTGCTCCTGCAGTGGTCCGTCCGCCAGTTCCGACAGCCACTGCACCTGGCCGATCATCAACTGGTCCTTCTGCACCTCGGTGCGCTCGACACGAAAACGCCGCACGCCTTCGACGCGAATGCCCAGCAGGCCGTTGTCCTGCTGCACGAAGTCGCGGATCAGCGCCTCGCAGCCGACCGACGCCACCACCGGCGCCGCCTTGCCCACCTGCTCGCCTTCCAGGATGCATACCACGCCGAAGCCTTCACCCTGCTTCATGCAACGGCCGATCATGTCCAGGTAGCGCGCCTCGAAGATCTGCAGATCGAGCAGACATCCGGGGAACAGCACGGTATTGAGGGGAAACAGCGGTAATGTCATCTCGACTCCTCAAGCCACCAGGCTGACCGCCAACGGCAGGAACACCGCCGTGGCCACCCCCATCAGGCTCATCGCCAGCGCGGCGAAGGCGCCGCATTCGTCACTTTCCTGCAAGGCCACCGACGTGCCCACCGCGTGCGCGGTGACGCCTAGCGCCATACCTCGGGCCTCGGGGCTGAGCACGCCGAAGCGGCTCAGCAGTGCCGGGCCGAAGATCGCGCCGATCACCCCGGTGATCAGCACGAACACCGCGGCCAGGGCCGCCACGCCACCGATCTGCTCGGCCACCAGCATGGCGATCGGCGAAGTGACCGACTTCGGCGCCATGGTCATCAGGATCATGTGCTCGGCGCCAAACCACCAGCCCAGCGCCAGGCATGCCACGGTGGCGAACAGGCCTCCGATTACCAGCGTAGTAAATGTCGGCCAGAACAGCTGGCGGATCCGCCGCAGGTTCAGGTAGAGCGGCACCGCCAGGGCCACGGTGGCCGGGCCCAGGAGGATGTTCATGATCTCGGTGCTCTTGCGGTACTCGGCGTAGTCGATGCCGCAGACAAGCAGGATGCCGATCACCACCAGCATCGACACCAGCACCGGTTGCAGGAAGATCCAGCGGGTCTTTTCATAACCTGCCAGCACCAGCTGGTAGGCGGCCAAGGTGATACCGATACCGAACAGCGGATGGTGGATGACCGCGTCGAGCGCGCCGTGCCAATCGAGGGTCATGGCTGCTCCTCGTGCCCGCCCTGGCGCTGGATGAGCTTCTGCATCAGCACGCCGACGAACACCAGGGTCGCCAGGCAGGAGATCAACAGCGCCCCGACGATGGCCCAGAAATCGGCGGCGATGTCCCTGGCATAGACCATCACCCCCACCGCCGGCGGCACCAACAGCAGCGGCAAGTAGCGCAGCAGGCTGCCGGCGGCCTCGTTGAGCGGCTGGCCGACTTCGCCACGCACCATCAGGAACACCAGCAGCAGCAACAGGCCGATGATGGGCCCGGGCAGGATGTGCAGAAACAAATGGTTGATCGCCGTTCCCAGCAACTGGAACAGCACCAGCCAGGTCAGACCACGCAACAGCATAGGGACCTCCATCAGAACATGGCGGCCATTATAAGCACGCTAAGCAATTGCCTATAAGGCGATATTCGGCGAAAAGCGGGCAACTTGACTGAAACGGTGCAGCGTGCTGATCTTGAACATTCGTACCAAATGACAATCTGGAGATGTCGCGATGCCCTATGTACCCGTTACAGAGCTTTCGCAGTACGTTGGCAAGGAGCTGGGCCGTTCCCAATGGCTGAAGATCGACCAACAACGCATCAACCTGTTCGCCGAAGCCACCGGCGACTTCCAGTTCATCCATGTCGATCCGGTGAAAGCGGCCAAGACCCCGTTCGGCAGCACCATCGCCCATGGTTTCCTTACCCTGTCGCTGATCCCCAAGTTGATGGAAGACATCCTCGTGCTGCCCGAGGGGTTGAAGATGGTGGTCAACTATGGCCTGGACAGCGTGCGCTTCATCCAGCCGGTGAAGGTCGACAGCCAGGTACGGCTGAAGGTCGACCTGACCGACGCCACCGAGAAGAAGCCCGGGCAATGGCTGCTCAAGGCCACGGCCACCCTTGAAATCGAAGGCGAAGAGAAACCGGCCTACATCGCCGAACCACTGTCACTCTGCTTCGTCTGATCACCACGCCGCGCCTGTAGCAGACGCACGGGGCGCGCAGCGCCCCAATTCACGGCCTGGCGTATTCTGCGGCATACTCGGCGCATCGTTTTCCCCGGAAGCCGCCATGCGCCCCCTGCTCCCTCTGACCCTGATCCTGCTGCTCGCCGCCTGTGGCGAAGGCGAATCCCTGTCTCCGCCGGACGCGCGCCTGCCCGATGGCGGCCGCTACCGTGGCCAGGTGGTGAATGGCCTGCTGCAGGGCGAGGGCCGCATCGACTACCCCAACGGCAGCTGGTACGCCGGCAGCTTCAAAGATGGCCAGTGGCACGGCCAGGGTGAATGGCACGGCAGCAACGGCGAGGTCTACCGTGGCCAGTTCAGTGAAGGCCTGTTCCAGGGCCTGGGCGACCTGACCACGCCCGGCAGCCATTACGCCGGCACCTTCAAGCATGGTCGCCGGGATGGTGAAGGCACCCTCAAGCAACACGACCAGACCTACCGCGGCCAGTTCAAGGACGACCAGTACGAAGGTGCAGGGCAGTTGGAGCTGGCTGACGGCAGCCGCTACCAAGGCCTGTTCGCCAAGGGCAAACCGAACGGTGCCGGGGTACGCAGCGATGCCAGCGGCAACCAGTTCAGCGGCCACTTCATCGATGGCCAGCTACAGGGTGCCGGCACCTACGACAGCGCAAACGGCGAACAGTACATCGGCGAGTTCAAGGACAATCGCCTCGAGGGCCGTGGCCGCTACGAGAGCGTCGACGGCGACGTCTGGATCGGCGACTTCAAGGATGGATCGCTGGCCGGCCAGGGCGAACTGCTGGGTAGCGATGGCAGCCGTTACAAGGGTGGTTTCCGTGACTGGCGCTTCGCTGGCACCGGCACCTTGCAACTGGCCGACGGCAGCCAGTATGTCGGCGGTTTCGCCGACGATGCCTACCACGGGCGTGGCAAGCTGACCCACCCGGACGGTCGCAGCGAAAACGGCACCTGGGTCAACGGCGTGCGCGTGCGCGACGCCCAGGGCAAGCTTTTGCCCGACCCGCTCGACCTGGCCCTGCTCAACCAGGGCCAGCTGCTGGCCGATGCGCTGGCCAAGGTGCCGGCATCAGTCCCGCCTGTGCAGCTGTACAGCCTGGTGGTGGCCGGCGACGGCCAGCAGAGCGTGTTCCTGCGCGAGGCTGACTATGTCAGCAATATGCTCAAGGTGCGTTTCGGCGCACACGGCCAGATCACCCTGGTCAACCATCGCGACCACCTGGCCGACCGGCCCATGGCCACCCGCGAGAACCTCACCCGCGCTGCCCGCACCCTGGCCGAGCGCAGCGGCCCCGAGGACCTGGTGTTCATCTACCTGACCAGCCATGGCAGCCACGATCACCAACTGGTGCTCGACCAGCCGCGCCTGCAACTGGCCGACCTGTCCGCCGACGAGCTGGCCAGCGCCCTCGCCCCACTCAAGGACCGCGACAAGGTGATCGTCATCTCCGCCTGCTACTCCGGCGGCTACATCGCTCCGCTCAAGGACGACCGCACCCTGGTCATGACCGCCGCCCGGCCTGACCGGGTGTCATTCGGCTGTTCGGAAGAGGCCGACTTCACCTACTTCGGCGACGCCCTGTTCGCCCAGGCATTGAATCAGACCGACGATCTGAAACAGGCGTTTGAACTGGCGCGGCAAAGCGTTGCCGAACGAGAACGAAGGGAAGGTTTCGAAGCCTCTGAGCCGCAGCTCTGGGCGCCGCCGGCGGTGATCAGCCATTGGCAGCGCCTGCGCCGCCAACAAGCCGAGCAAGCCCTGCGCAATGAAGCCCAGCCAGCTTCGGGGGATCAGGCAAAAAACCCTGGTGCCCACTAAGCTGTGTAGTAACGAGGGAGACACACCATGTATCTGACGCCTCAGCATGTCCTGCTTGCCGGTGCCACGGGTCTGACAGGTGAACACCTGCTCGACCGCCTGCTCAACGAGCCCACCATCAGCCGCGTGCTGGCGCCGACCCGCCGCCCGCTGGCCGAGCACCCGCACCTGGAAAACCCGGTGGGTGACCCGGCCATGTTTCTCCCGCAACTGGCCGGCCGTGTCGACATCGCCTTCTGCTGCCTGGGCACCACCCTCAAGCAGGCCGGCTCCGAGACGGCCTTCCGCGCCGTGGACCTGGACATGGTCGTGGCCTTCAGCAAACGCGCCCGGGAGATGGGCGCCCGCCATCTGCTGGTGATCAGCGCCCTGGGCGCCGACCCGAAGTCGTCGATCTTCTACAACCGGGTCAAGGGCGAAATGGAGGAAGCGCTCAAGCAGCAGGATTGGCCGCAATTGACCATAGTGCGACCGTCACTGTTGCTGGGCGAGCGGATCGAGCCACGGCTGGGTGAGCGGATCGCGGCGCCGTTCGCCCGCCTGATACCGGGCAAGTACCGCGGCATCGAGGCTTGCACCCTGGCCCGGGCGCTGTGGCGCCTGGCGTTGGAGGAGGAGGATGGGATCCGGGTGGTCGAGTCGGACGAGTTGCGCAAGCTGGGGAAGAAGTAAGGCATCAAGCCCATCGCGGGGCAAGCCCGCTCCCACGCTACGGGCTATCGCTCAAAGGCGTGGGAGCGGCGGTTCGCCGCTGCGACTTGCCCCGCGATGCTTTTACAACCCACCGGTAGCGTTGAACCCCACCCCCGCCGCCGTCAACAACGACAACGGCAGCAGCAAGGTATCAAGCAACGCGCTCCCTGGCAGGTCCAGCCCCGGATAGGCCGGCGCCTCGGCGCCGAAGCGGTCCTCTGGGCAGCACCCGCCATTGATCGCGTACAGGTCAAGCCGTGTCCCGGCATACACCACCGGCGCCCCTGGCTTGTTGGCATCCAGGGTGCGCACCGTGGCGCAGCCGCCGAGCTGGGCCAGTATCACCAGCCCCGCCAGCACCCGCCTCAATCATCGACCCCATAGTGATGCTCGCCCCAGCGCGGCAGCATGTCCTGCGGGATATTCAGCAGGTTCAGAATGCGTGCCACGACGAAGTCGACCAGGTCGTCGATGGTCTGCGGCTGGTGGTAAAAGCCCGGCGCCGCCGGCAGGATCACCGCGCCCATTTGCGACAGCTTGAGCATGTTCTCCAGGTGGATGGTCGAGAACGGCGCCTCGCGCGGCACCAGGATCAACTGCCGACGCTCCTTCAGGGTCACGTCGGCGGCCCGCTCGATCAGGTTGTTGCAGGCACCGGTGGCAATCGCCGAGAGAGTGCCGGTGGAGCATGGCACCACCACCATCGCCGCTGGCGCGCCGGAGCCCGAGGCCACCGGCGACATCCAGTCTTCCTTGCCGTACACGCGGATCTGCCCGTCGGCCGCACCCGTGTACTCAGTGAGGAACGCTTGCATGGCCTGGGGTTTGGCCGGCAGCAGCACGTCGGTCTCGGTGGCCATCACCAGTTGCGCGGCCTTGGAGATGAGGAAATGCACCTCGCGGTCCTCGCGCACCAGGCAGTCGAGCAGACGCAGGCCATACTGCACCCCGGAGGCGCCGGTCATGGCCAGGGTGATGCGTTCTGGCCCGCTCACTTCAGCGCCTCGGCCAGCTTGCCGTGCAGGCCGCCGAAGCCGCCATTGCTCATAATCACCACATGGGTGCCCGGACGGGCCTGGCCCTTGATGCGCTCGATGATCGCCTCAAGGCTATCGGCCACCACGCTCGGCACCTTGCACTGCGCAGCAGTGCCCGCCAGGTCCCAGCCCAGGTTGGGCGGCGCGTACCAGATCACCTGGTCGGCGTCGTTGACGCTTTCCGGCAGACCATCGCGGTGGGCGCCGAGCTTCATGGAGTTGGAGCGCGGCTCGATCACCGCGATCACCGGGGCCTCGCCTACGCGCTTGCGCAGGCCATCGAGGGTGGTGGCGATAGCGGTCGGGTGGTGGGCGAAGTCGTCATAAATGGTCACGCCCTGAACCTCGGCAACCAGTTCCATGCGGCGCTTGACGCTCTTGAACGCGCTCAGGCCTTCGATGCCCATGGCCGGCGCCACGCCGACATGGCGGGCGGCAGCCAGGGTGGCGAGGGCATTGGCGACGTTGTGCTGGCCGGTCAGCGCCCAATCCACGACGCCTTGCGCCTGGCCTTCGAACAGCACTTCGAAGCGCGAGCCGTCGGCGCTGAGCAGGCGCGCCTGCCACTGGCCACCCTCGCCCGTGGTCTGCACCGGGGTCCAGCAGCCCATGCCGATAACGCGTTCCAGCGCCTGCTCAGTGGTCGGGTGAATGACCAGCCCCTCACTGGGGATGGTGCGTACCAAGTGGTGGAACTGCCGCTCGATGGACGCCAGGTCGGGGAAGATGTCGGCGTGATCAAACTCGAGATTGTTGAGGATCGCGGTCCGCGGATGGTAATGCACGAACTTGGAGCGCTTGTCGAAGAAGGCGCTGTCGTACTCGTCGGCCTCGACCACGAAGAACGGCGTACCGCCCAGGCGCGCCGACACCGAGAAATTCTGCGGCACGCCGCCGATCAGGAAGCCCGGGCTCATGCCGGCGTGTTCCAGCACCCAGGCCAGCATGCTGCTGGTAGTGGTCTTGCCATGGGTGCCGGCCACGGCCAGTACCCAGCGGCCTTGCAGCACATGGTCGGCCAGCCACTGCGGGCCCGATACGTACGGCAAGCCCTTGTTGAGCACGTGCTCCACCGCCGGGTTGCCCCGCGACATGGCGTTGCCGATCACCACCAGATCGGGCGCCGGCTCCAGCTGGGCCGGGTCGTAGCCTTGGGTCAGCTCGATGCCCTGGGCTTCGAGCTGAGTGCTCATCGGCGGATACACGTTGGCATCGGAGCCGGTGACACGGTGGCCAAGGTCCTTGGCCAGCACCGCCAGCGAACCCATGAAAGTGCCGCAAATACCGAGAATATGAATGTGCATGATCGACCTCGCAAAACGTCGAGGCAGGGTAGCGTAGGCCGAGACAATTCGCACACGCTGTTTCGTTCAGCAGCCCCTGGCTATGCCATGTTTGCGCAGTTTTCGATACAAGGTATTGCGGCTGATACCCAGGTGCTCGGCGACGCGGGTCATGTGCCAGTGGTTTGCCTCCAGGGCGCTGAGCAAGGCATGGCGTTCGGCGTCACCAAGACAGGCACGACCATCGTGGGAGCGACGGTGCGCCGATGCGACTTGTCCCACAATTGCGTTGGCAGGGCCCGCTCCCACGTTGCGCAGCAATTGCGGGAGGTCCGGATACTCGATCCGCCCTTCCTCGCACAATGCCACCAGCGTGCGCAGCACATTGCGCAACTGCCGCACGTTCCCTGGCCAGGCAAAATCCAGCAACGCCTGTCGTGCCTTCGGTTCGATTTCGATGACCTGCCCTTCGGCCTCCTGCGCCAGCAGGAAGTCCAGCAGTTGCGCTTTGTCGCTGCGCTCGCGCAGCGCCGGCAAGGCCACCTCCAGGCCATTGAGGCGGTAATAGAGGTCTTCGCGGAACCCGCCTTGCGCCACCCGCTCCAGCAGGTCACGGTGGGTGGCGCTGATGATCCGCACATCCACCGCCTGCGGCTCGCCACCGATCGGCACCACCTGGCGCTCTTCCAGTACCCGCAGCAAGCGAGTCTGCAGCGCCAACGGCATGTCGCCGATCTCGTCCAGCAGCAAGGTGCCGCCATCGGCCTGCAACAGCTTGCCGCGCATGCCTTCCTTGCGCGCACCGGTGAAGCTGCCGCCGCGATAGCCGAACAGCTCGCTCTCGATCAGGCTCTCCGGGATCGATGCGCAGTTGATCGCCACGAACGGCTTGTCACGGCGTGCGCTGGCCTGGTGCACCGCCTGGGCGAAGGCCTCCTTGCCGCAACCGGTTTCGCCGCGCAACAGCACCGGCACGTCACGCTCGAACACCCGCACGGCACGGCGGAAGTCCTCGCGCAAGGCCGGATCGAGCAGGCAGATGCCCGGTGCAGCGGTCTGGGGCAAGGCCACCGGCACCGACCATACCGGCGCCCGTGCCTGGCCGCGCAGGCTGGCGAATACCTGGCGACCGTCGCGAGTGTGCAGCGGCCATGCAGTGCTGCCCTGGGGCGTGGCGCGGCTGAACACTTCGTCGTGGCTGCAGGCGAAGAACCTGTCCAATGGCTTGCCCAGCACTCCACCACGGATGGTCCCCAGCAGGTTCAACGCACTCTGGTTGGCGGCGCAGATACGCCCGTCGCCATCGAAGGCCAGCAGGCCCTCGCTGAACAGCCCGACCGACTCGGCCTGCAAGTGGAAACGCAGCAGCCATTGCTGCTCGAAGTGGCGCAGGAAGTAGCAGCTTTCGATCATCTTCGCCGACAGGTTGACCAGCGCCATGGTATGGAACTGGCTTTGGCGCGAGACATCGGGCCGCGCCGACGACACATCGAGTACCGCCAGCAACTCGCCGTGTGGGTCGAACACCGGGCTGGCCGAGCAGGTCAGCCCGGTGTGGCGGCCACGGAAGTGTTCATCTTGGTGAATGGTCAGGGCCTGGCGCTCGACCAGGCAGGTGCCGATACCGTTGGTGCCCTCGCGGGCCTCGCTCCAGTCGGCGCCGAGCCACAGCCCGGCACGCTCGAAGATGCGCCGCTCGCTGGGCGCGGTGACGCAGTTGAGGATCACCCCGCGAGCGTCGGTCAGCAGCACCGCATGCCCGGTGCCGGACAATTGCTGGTGCAGGCTGTTCATCTCGTTGTCGGCGATCTGCAGCACCTGGCGCAACCGCTCGCGGCTCTCCAGCAGGCGGCCGTGTTCGAGCACTACCGGGGCCTGGGCCCGCGCGGGGTCGAGGTGGTAGTCCTCCAGGCAACGCAGCCAGGAGCGAGCGATGGACGGGTCGCTGCCCGGCCCGCTGGTCTGGCCCTGGGCGACCGTGAGCACTTGCTGGGCATGGCGGCTGAACGGGTTGCTCTGCATTTCTTGTTGTTCTCCGCAGATAGAGCGTGTCGCCAGCATCCTCCAGGCAGGAACGCTTTGCAATGGTGCGCCGACCCTACGGTCACGAGATGTGTCGCAAAGGGTACAAAGTGTCACCCTGGCCGTGCCGAGGCTGACACAGGTCATTTCGATAGCGCCGCCGTCCTTGACCCAAGTCATTGATATACAAGGGCCTCCAGGCGCTGGCCCGACCTTTGCTCTACGCTTGGTAACTCCGTAACAATCACAACGACCAGGAGACACATCATGCGTTATGCACATCCCGGCACCGAAGGCGCGAAGGTCAACTTCAAGAGCCGCTACGGCAACTACATCGGTGGTGAGTTCGTGGCGCCGGTGAAGGGGCAGTATTTCGAGAACACCTCCCCGGTCAACGGCAAGCTGATCGCCGAGTTCCCCCGCTCCACCGCCGAAGACGTTGAAAAGGCCCTCGATGCGGCCCACGCTGCCGCCGATGCCTGGGGCCGCACTTCGGTGCAGGACCGTTCCAACGTCCTGCTGCGCATCGCCGACCGCATCGAACAGAACCTCGAGCTGCTGGCCATCACCGAAACCTGGGACAACGGCAAGCCGATCCGCGAGACCCTCAACGCCGACATCCCGCTGGCGGTCGATCACTTCCGCTACTTCGCCGGCTGCATCCGCGCCCAGGAAGGCGGCGCCGCCGAGATCAACGAAACCACCGTGGCCTACCACATCCACGAGCCGCTGGGCGTGGTCGGGCAGATCATCCCGTGGAACTTCCCGCTGCTGATGGCCGCCTGGAAGCTTGCCCCGGCCCTGGCCGCCGGCAACTGCGTGGTGCTCAAGCCCGCCGAACAGACCCCGCTGGGCATCAGCGTGCTGATGGAACTGATCGGCGACCTGCTGCCCAAGGGCGTGCTCAACGTGGTGCAAGGCTACGGCCGTGAAGCGGGCGAAGCCCTGGCTACCAGCAAGCGCATCGCCAAGATCGCCTTCACCGGCTCCACCCCGGTCGGCGCGCACATCATGAAATGCGCCGCCGAGAACATCATCCCCTCCACCGTCGAACTGGGCGGCAAGTCGCCGAACGTGTACTTCGAGGACATCATGCAGGCCGAGCCGAGCTTCATCGACAAAGCGGCCGAAGGCATGGTGCTGGCATTCTTCAACCAGGGCGAAGTGTGCACCTGCCCGTCGCGCGCCCTGGTGCAGGAGTCGATCTACCCGCAGTTCATGGAAGTGGTGATGAAGAAGGTGCTGCAGATCAAGCGCGGCGACCCGCTGGATACCGACACCATGGTCGGCGCCCAGGCCTCGCAGCAGCAGTTCGAGAAGATCCAGTCCTACCTCAAGATCGCCCAGGAAGAGGGCGCCGAGCTGCTCACCGGCGGCAA
Organism: Pseudomonas sp. CAM1A; assembly: GCF_047501685.1. Taxonomy (NCBI): domain Bacteria; kingdom Pseudomonadati; phylum Pseudomonadota; class Gammaproteobacteria; order Pseudomonadales; family Pseudomonadaceae; genus Pseudomonas; species Pseudomonas sp. CAM1A. Next base: position 90,530 of record NZ_JBFNXP010000007.1, read on the forward strand.
AGTGGAACAACTCGAGGGCGCGCTGGCCAGCGGTTACTACATCCAGCCGACCCTGCTCAAAGGCAACAACAAGATGCGCGTGTTCCAGGAGGAGATCTTCGGCCCGGTGGTCAGCGTCACTACCTTCAAGGACGAAGCCGAGGCCCTGGCGATTGCCAACGACACCGAGTTCGGCCTCGGCGCCGGCGTGTGGACCCGCGACATCAACCGCGCCTATCGCATGGGCCGCGGCATCAAGGCCGGCCGCGTGTGGACCAACTGCTACCACCTGTACCCGGCGCATGCCGCGTTCGGTGGCTACAAGAAGTCCGGCGTCGGCCGTGAAACCCACAAGATGATGCTCGACCACTACCAGCAGACCAAGAACCTGCTGGTGAGCTACGACATCAACCCGCTGGGCTTCTTCTAACAAGACCAGCTTCAAGTTCCAAGCTTCAAGCGACAAGAAAAAGCAGGCCTGATGCGGGCTACTTTCCTTGAAGCTTGCGGCTTGGGGCTTGCAACTGCCCCTTGGCCCGCTTTCTGCAAAACGAATCACCAGTAGCCGGCAGTCCCTCCGGCAACCTAAGAAAAACAACAGGTGAACCCTATGCCAAGCGATCATTCCGGCAGCGCGCCGGCGAGTTCCTCCGTCGACTTCGAAAAGGTCGGCTCGGACTATTTCCAGCAACGTGAACTGAAGAAAGGCGCCGCCGGGTGGGTCCTGCTGGTGGGCCTGGGCGTCGCCTATGTGATCTCCGGCGACTATGCCGGCTGGAACTTCGGCCTGGCGCAAGGCGGCTGGGGCGGCATGTTCCTCGCCACCCTGCTGATGGCCACCATGTACCTGTGCATGTGCTTTTCCCTGGCGGAACTGTCGTCGATGATCCCCACCGCCGGCGGCGGCTACGGCTTCGCCCGCAGCGCCTTCGGCCCTTGGGGCGGGTTCCTCACCGGCACGGCGATCCTCATCGAATACGCCATCGCCCCCGCGGCCATCGCGGTGTTCATCGGTGCTTACTGCCAGTCGCTGTTCGGCATCGGCGGCTGGATGATCTACCTGGCCTTCTACATCGTGTTCATCGGCATCCACATCTTCGGGGTCGGCGAGGCGCTGAAGCTGATGTTCATCATCACCGCCGTCGCCGCCATTGCCCTGGCCGTATTCCTGATCGGCATGGTGCCGCATTTCGATGCAGCCAACCTGTTCGACATCGCCAAGACCGACGCGGTCGGTGCCAGCAGCTTCCTGCCGTTCGGCTATGTCGGCGTGTGGGCGGCGATTCCCTACGCGATCTGGTTCTTCCTCGCGGTCGAAGGCGTGCCGCTGGCCGCCGAAGAGACCAAGAACCCGAAGCGTGACCTGCCCCGTGGCCTGATCGGCGCGATGCTGGTGCTGCTGGCCTTCGCCTTGCTGATCCTGGTGGTCGGCCCCGGTGGCGCCGGTTCCGAAGCCCTGAAGGCCTCGGGCAACCCGCTGGTCGAGGCGCTGTCGAAGGCCTACGGCGGCTCCACCTGGATGGGCGGTTTCGTCAACCTGGTGGGCCTGGCCGGCCTGATCGCCAGCTTCTTCTCGATCATCTACGCGTATTCGCGGCAGATCTTCGCGCTTTCCCGCGCCGGCTACCTGCCACGCAAACTGTCCGAGACCAACAAGAGCAAGGCCCCGGTGCTGGCCCTGGTGATCCCCGGGATCATCGGCTTCGCCCTGTCACTGACCGGCCAGGGCGACCTGCTGATCCTGGTGGCGGTGTTCGGCGCCACGCTGTCCTACGTGCTGATGATGGCCGCGCACATCACCCTGCGTATCCGCCGCCCGAAAATGGAGCGTCCGTACCGCACCCCCGGCGGCATCTTCACCTCTAGCGTGGCCTTGGTTCTGGCCTGCATCGCCGTGATCGCCGGCTTCCTGGTCGATCCGCGAGTGGTGATTGGCGCCGCAGTGATCTATGCAGTATTAATTGCCTACTTTGCGTTCTACAGCCGCCACCACCTGGTGGCCGGTACACCGGAAGAGGAATTCGCCGCGATCCAGAAGGCCGAAGAGGCCCTGCACTGATTGCCGACTTGCGCCGCAGGCCAGCCCTGCGGCGCCCTGGAGATTCTGTATGGCAAGTTTCACGCATACCGTGGGCCACCAGGTCTACCGCTTCGACAGCCTCAAGGAGGTGATGGCCAAGGCCAGCCCGGCACGCTCGGGCGACTACCTGGCCGGCGTCGCCGCCAGCAACGACGGCGAGCGGGTGGCCGCGCAGATGGCCCTGGCCAACATCCCGCTCAAGCACTTTCTCAGCGAAGCGCTGATTCCCTACGAACAGGACGAAGTCACCCGCCTGATCATCGACACCCACGATGCCGCGGCCTTCGCCACGGTCAGCCACCTGACCGTCGGCGGCTTGCGCGACTGGCTGCTCAGCGACAAGGCCGACGAACACAGCCTCAGGGCCCTGGCCCCCGGCTTGACGCCGGAAATGGCCGCGGCGGTGTCGAAGCTCATGCGCGTGCAGGACCTGGTACTGGTGGCGCAGAAGATCCGTGTGGTCACCGCGTTCCGTGGCACCATGGGGCTGCGCGGACGGCTGTCGACGCGCCTGCAGCCCAACCACCCCACCGACGAGCCGGCCGGTATCGCCGCGAGCATTCTCGACGGCCTGCTGTACGGCAACGGCGATGCAATGATCGGCATCAACCCGGCCACCGACAGCATCGCCTCGATCTGCGCGCTACTGGAAATGCTCGATGCGATCATCCAGCGTTACGACATCCCCACCCAGTCCTGCGTGCTGACCCACGTCACCACCTCGATCGAGGCAATCAACCGCGGCGTGCCGCTGGACCTGGTGTTCCAGTCCATCGCTGGCACCGAAGCGGCCAACGCCAGCTTCGGCATCAACCTCAACGTGCTGCAGGAGGGCTACGAGGCCGGCCTGTCACTCAAGCGCGGCACGGTCGGGCAGAACCTGATGTACTTCGAGACCGGCCAGGGCAGCGCGCTGTCGGCCAACGCCCACCACGGCGTCGACCAGCAGACCTGCGAAACCCGCGCCTATGCGGTGGCCCGGCACTTCAAGCCGTTCCTGGTCAACACCGTGGTCGGCTTCATCGGCCCGGAGTACCTGTACAACGGCAAGCAGATCATCCGCGCCGGCCTCGAGGACCACTTCTGCGGCAAGCTGCTGGGCGTGCCTATGGGCTGCGACATCTGCTACACCAACCACGCCGAAGCCGACCAGGACGATATGGACACCCTGCTGACCCTGCTGGGCGTCGCCGGGATCAACTTCATCATGGGCATCCCCGGCTCCGACGACATCATGCTCAACTACCAGACCACCTCGTTCCACGACGCGCTCTACGCGCGCCAGACCCTGGGCCTGAAGCCCGGGCCGGAATTCGAGGCGTGGCTTGCGCGCACGGGCATCTTCACCCAGGCCGACGGCCGTATCCGCTTCGGCGACAACCTGCCGCCGGCCTTCCGCCAGGCCTTGGCACAGCTGGCCTAGAGGTGAGCATGGAACGACACACCCCCACCCCCGACAACCCCTGGCTGGCCCTGCGCAACCTGACGCCGGCACGTATCGCCCTGGGCCGCACCGGCATCAGCCTGCCGACCGGCGCCCAACTGGACTTCCAGTTCGCCCATGCCCAGGCCCGCGACGCCGTGCACCTGCCCTTTGACCATGTCGGCCTGCGCCAGCAGCTCAGCGACCGCGGGCGTGACAGCCTGCTATTGCACAGCGCCGCCAGCGACCGCCACCAGTACCTGCAACGCCCGGACCTGGGCCGGCGTCTGCACGAGGACTCAGCCCAGTGCCTGCGCGAGCACGCCCAGGCCAACCCCGGCGGCGTCGACCTGGCGATCGTCGTCGCCGATGGCTTGTCGGCGCTGGCCGTGCACCGCCACACCCTGCCTTTCCTGAGCCGTTTCGAGGAGCAGGCCGCCGCCGATGGCTGGACCAGCGCCCCGGTGATCCTGGTGGAGCAAGGCCGGGTCGCGGTGGCCGACGAAGTGGGCGAACTGCTCGGCGCGCGCATGACGGTGATGCTGATCGGCGAACGCCCGGGCCTGAGTTCACCCGACAGCCTGGGCCTGTACTTCACCTACGCACCGAAGGTCGGCCTGACCGACGCCTACCGCAACTGCATTTCCAATGTGCGCCTGGAAGGCCTGAGCTACGGCATGGCCGCTTATCGCCTGCTGTACCTGATGCGCGAGGCCTGCAGGCGCCAGCTGTCGGGGGTAAATCTGAAGGACGAAGCCGAGGTCCATAGTATCGACAGCGAAGATTCTGCCGGGAAAAGCGGAAACTTCCTGCTCGGTGAAGGGTAAAAAACATGTCACCGAAGGCGGATTGCGCTTCTAGCCTGCTTTAGGCAGCATGCCAGTGGACGCTGCTGGCAATCCGCCGTATTCCCAATGGACTCAGAGGCCCGCCCATGCGCATCATCCAGGCAACCTTGGAACACCTTGACCTGCTCACCCCGCTGTTCGTGAAGTACCGCGAGTTCTATGGGCAACTGCCTTACCCGGACAGTTCGCGGGCCTTCCTCGAGAAGCGCCTCAAGCGCAAGGAATCGATCATCTACCTGGCCCTGCCGGATGATGGCGACGACCGCTTGCTGGGCTTCTGCCAGCTGTACCCGAGCTTCTCGTCGCTGTCGCTCAAGCGCGTGTGGATCCTCAACGACATCTACGTCGCCGAAGACTCGCGGCGCATGCTGGTGGCCGACAACCTGATGCGCGAAGCCAAGAAGATGGCCAAGAAATCCAACGCCGTGCGCATGCGCGTGTCCACCAGCAGCGACAACGAGGTGGCGCGCAAGACCTATGAATCCATGGGCTTTCGCAAAGACACCGAGTTCGAGAACTACATCCTGCCGATCAGCCAGGATTGAAGTCCGTGCGAAAAACTTCGCACGGAGCCTGATCGATACGTCGGCACATCGTGCACTGTGGGAGCGGGCTTGCCCCGCGATTGCTACGACGCCCCTAACGCGGGGCAAGCCCGCTCCCACGAAACCGAATGCCCCCCATTGTCGTAACCCCTCGCTACAAACTCTCCGGGCACAATCCGGACTTCGCCGTATAATCCCCCTCCTGTCATGTGCGAAAAGTTACCGGCACAACCGGTAAACCCTTGCCAACCATGGCGCTGTCCGTCATCGCGTGCCCGTGGAAGCGGGTCAAGAACACAGGTGCTGTACATGGATTTCAACCCGCTGGACCTCATCCTGCATCTCGATGCCTACCTCGATCTGCTGGTCAACAATTACGGTCCCTGGATCTACGCAATCCTCTTCGCCGTGATCTTCTGCGAGACCGGCCTGGTGGTCATGCCATTCCTGCCGGGTGATTCGCTGCTGTTCATCGCCGGCGCCGTGGCCGCCGGTGGCGGCATGGACCCGGGTTTGCTGGCCGGCCTGCTGATGGCCGCGGCAATCCTCGGCGACAGCACCAACTACGTGATCGGGCGCACGGCGGGCGAACGCCTGTTCCGCAACCCCAACTCGAAGATCTTCCGCAAGGATTACCTGCAGCGCACCCACGATTTCTACGAGCGCCACGGCGGCAAGACCGTCACCCTGGCGCGCTTCCTGCCGATCCTGCGCACCTTCGCGCCGTTCGTCGCCGGCATCGCGCACATGCACTACCCGCGCTTCCTGGCCTTCAGCGTGGCCGGCTCGCTGCTGTGGGTGGGCGGCCTGGTGACCCTGGGCTACTTCTTCGGCAACGTGCCGTTCATCAAGCAGCACCTGTCGTTGATGGTGGTGGCGATCATCCTGCTGTCACTGATACCGATGATCCTTGGCCTGCTGCGCGGCCGCTTCGGTCGCACGGCCAAGGCCCACTGACCTGGGCATGTGGTCGTTCAGCGCCTGGCGGCGCAGGCGCACCCTGGCCCGCTTTCCGGTCGATCCACAGCTGTGGCAGGTGATCCGCGAACGCCTGCCGCTGCTCGACGGCATCAGCGACGACGAAGACCGCTGGTTGCGTGACGCCTGCGTGCTGTTCCTGCACGACAAGCACCTGACCACCCTGCCCGGGGTCGAGCTGGACGACGAGCAGCGCCTGTTCCTTGCCGCCCAGGCCCAGTTGCCGCTGCTGCACCTGGGCGAGCTGAACTGGTACCAGGGCTTCCACGAAATCATCCTCTACCCCGACGACTTCAAGAGCCCCCAGCGCCACCGCGACAGCAGCGGGGTCGAGCATGCCTGGGACGCCGAGCACAGCGGCGAAGCCTGGCAGCAGGGGCCGGTAATCCTCGCCTGGCCCGGAGTCCTGAGCAGCGGCGGCTGGGAGGCCTACAACCTGGTCATCCACGAACTGGCGCACAAGCTGGACATGCTCAACGGCGATGCCAACGGCCTACCACCCTTGCACAACGGTATGCGCGTGGAAGACTGGGCCCAGGCCATGCAGCAGGCCTACGACGAGCTGAACCGCCAGCTCGACGCCAACCCCGACGCCGAGACGGCCATCGACCCCTATGCCGCGGAAAACCCGGCCGAATTCTTCGCCGTCACCAGCGAATACTTCTTCAGCGCACCCGACCTGCTGCATGAGGCCTACCCGAAGGTCTACCAGCAACTGTCGCTGTTCTACCGCCAGGATCCGCTGAGCCGCCTGGCACGTCTGCAGGCCGGGCACCCGGACTACCGCGCCAGCCACGGCTGAAAGCCGCACATCAGGCCGGGCGTGGCACCCACTGTGGGAATGTGCCTATAATCGCCGCCACTTTTTTGTTCAAACACGGGGGCATTGCCCAATGAGCTACAGCAAGATTCCAGCCGGCAAAGACCTGCCGAACGACATCTACGTCGCCATCGAGATCCCGGCCAACCACGCGCCGATCAAGTACGAGATCGACAAGGACAGCGACACCCTGTTCGTCGACCGTTTCATGGCCACCCCAATGTTCTACCCGGCCAACTACGGCTTCATCCCCAACACCCTGGCCGACGACGGTGATCCGCTGGACGTGCTGGTCGTGACCCCGTACCCGGTCGCCCCAGGCTCGGTGATCCGCGCCCGTCCGGTTGGCGTACTGAACATGACCGACGACGGCGGCGGCGACGCCAAGGTCATCGCCGTTCCTCACGACAAGCTGTCGCAGCTGTATGTCGACGTGAAGGAATACACCGACCTGCCTGCCCTGCTGATCCAGCAGATCGAGCACTTCTTCGCGAACTACAAGGATCTCGAGAAGGGCAAGTGGGTCAAGATCGAAGGCTGGGACGGCGCCGACGCCGCCCGCGCCGCGATCACCAAGTCGGTCGCAGCCTACAAGGGCTGAACCTGACACGAAGAAAGCCCTGCTCCGGCAGGGTTTTTTTATGGGCGCCGTCAGCCATCCGGCAGCGCGCCAGAGGCAGCGGATTGGCCTGCAATTGAGCGTCATATCGAATCTTCCTACCCAATCCTCAGCAACCCCCTACAAACCGCCACGTTTCCTACAATTACCCTCGACATCGGGTTGATTTCCACACCGTTCGACGGGCGATAGACTCGCCGTCATGAACACATCCGGTGACCGTCTCAAAGCCCTCCTGCTGGAGTGCAACCTGACCCCTTCCGACTTTGCCGCGCAGCGCAAGATCACGCCGCAGCACGTCAACAATTGGTTCAAACGCGGCGTGCCCCTGGCCCGGCTCGACGAACTGGCCGACCTGTTCTGCGTACGCAGGCGCTGGCTGCGCAGTGGCGAAGGTCCGAAGCATCCGACCCCGCTTGTCTGCGCCCGATCCTCCTGTTCGGCCCCCCCCTTGCCGCCGCCACTGCTGGCCCTGGAGACTGGCATGGCGCATCTGCCCCTGCATCACGTGGAGCAAGGTCGTCTGCAAGCCCTGCCAGGGCACTACCAGCCGCTTCCCCGGCGGGCCTTGGAGGCCCTGCAGGTCTCTGCGGAAAAAGCCATCTGCCTCGGCATGCCGGGCAACAACATGGCTCCCTTGCTGCCCCAAGGCACCCTGTTGGCCATCGACCGCGGCTCTACCCGCATCGTGGAGGGCGAATGCTATGCGCTGCTGCACAATGGCCGCCTGCGTGTTCAGCGTCTCTCCGTTGGCCAGAACGGTACGCTGTGCCTGCACAGCCATGACCGCCTCAACCACCCCAGCGAACGCTACACCGCCTATCAACGCCGCGTGCAGAAGCTGGAAATCCTCGGCTGGGTGTTCTGGTGGTCATGCCTGCGCCCTGCGCGTCCGGGCTGAAACACCTCGCACCATTTTTTTCTGGGCAGGTGCCACGCACACGGGTATGCTACGCGGCACATCACGCCCCCTGAGGGTGCAAGCCGCATTCCAGAGGGCCTGGCGACGCCTCACACAGCCGTCCGCCATCTTTTTCAGGCCATGTTGCCAACCGTTTAAGGCGGTTGCGGCTTATCAAAAATGAGCCAAGACCGTCCCCGAGAAGCCGGCCACAAGCCGGCTTTTTAATGCCTGTCGAAAAGCAAGGCATCCCTCAGAACCGCGCCACCATCCCCACCCGCCAGGTCCGTCCAGGTGCCGGCATGAAGCTCTGCGCCAGCGGATCCAGGTAGTAGCGGTCCGTCAGGTTCTGCACCGACACGTTCAGCTCGGTGTGTTCCAGCACCTTGTACTTGAGGAACAGGTCGAACAGCGCCACCGAGCGGTAGTCGATCTGCGGCGTGGTCGCGCCGGTCTGCCAGGGCTTGTCCATCTGCGCGGTGGGCCCCGAGGTATAGGTCATGCGCCCGCCCACGGTCAGCGCCTCGTCGAAGAAGCGCAAGCCGGTCAGCAGGTTGGCCGAGAAGCGCGGCGGGTTCTGCGTGTTGGTGTAAGAGCCCATGTAGCTACCCGACGTGCAGTCAGGGGTGTCGTGGGTACGCTGGTACTGATTGGCACTGGCGCGCAGCTTGCCGGCGAAGGCCGCGTCGCAGGTCTCGGTCATCAGGTAGTAGGTGGCCGACAGGTCGGCGAACACCCTTCCGGCATCGTAGTGCGACTGCAACTCCAGGCCGCGGGTGTGGAAGCTGTCGGTGTTGCTGAAGGTCATCTGCCCCCACAGCCCCGGGCTTGGGTCGTAGTAGCGGGTGATGTAGTTCTTGATGTCGTTGTCGAACCAGGCCAGCTTGGCCGACGCCTCGTCGCCCGCGGTCAGCAGATCGCTGCGCAAGGCACTGACGCCCACTTCCCAGCTGCGTGAGCGCTCGGGCTTGAGGTGCTTGCCCGGGGTGACCTGCTGCGTGCCCTGGCTGGTCTCGAACAGCGAAGGCAGGCGCAGGCCCTGGGTGTAGGACGCGTACACGAAAGTGTCGGGGAGGAACTCGACATTGATGCCGAAGGCCGGCGAGAAGCCTCCACCGCTGCTCTTGCCCTGCGGGGTGTAGTCATAGCCGGTGGTTACATTGCTGATGCCTTCCGGGTGGACCACCACATTGGTCGCGCCGGATTCGTTGAACGGCACGCCATTGAACGGCTCGTTGCTGTTCTCGAAGACGATGCCGTTGTTCAGGCGCGGGTCGGTGGCATCGGTGTACTGCCCGTTCTGGTCCGGGAACCACATCATGCTGCCCCAGTGTCCAGGGCTGCTGGCGGTGATCCAACGCATTTCGCGCTCCTCGCGGCGCGCCTCGGCCAGCACCGTGTTGTCCTTGGTGCGGTAGTGGGCGTAGCGCCCGCCGCCCCACAGCGTCACCGTCTCGACCGGCTTGTACTCCAGGTTGCCGTTGAAGCTGAACTCCTGACGCGAGGCATCGCGCAACATGCGGTTGGCGTTGATGTCGTGCTGGGTGGCCACCACGCTCTTCTGCGGCTGCAGGTCCTCGAGCTGGAAGGCACCACCCAGGTCAAGCTTGAAATCGCCATGGGCGGTGCTGAAGCGCGACACATTGCTCAGGTCGCCGCCGATGCGGCGGTTGTCCTGGCGCGACCAGGCGCGGTCGGTGCGGAACAGCTGCGACTTGGGCGCCATCCAGGCCGCGCTCAAGGTGCTGGTCTTCGAGTCGGTCATCCACAGGTTGCTGGTGAGGTCCACCCACGGATTGCCCTCGGGCAGGTAGTGATAGCGCGCGGTATAGGTGTCGATCTCGATTTCGCTGGTGGGGTACTGGTAGATGCCGGCGGTGCCGTAGCGGAAGATGTCCGACGGCATGATCTCGCCCATGTGCCCGTCGAAGCGCCGGTAGCCGAGGTCCAGAGTGTGGTCGTCGGCCAGCCGCCAGGTGGTCTTGAGCAGGTAGGAATCGGTCTCGGCCGACGAGTTGAGCACTTCCTCGCCGGCATTGTAGGTGTTGGCGACACTGGCCTGCTCATCGCCCCAGCGATCATAGAGGCGGTAGCGGTCCTGGCCCTTCTTGCCGGAGAAGTAGTTGCCCTGGTTGCGGTGCGCATACGCCGCCACCAGGTCGAAGCGCTCGTGGGAATAGGCGAAGGCGGCGCTGCCGGATTCGGCCTTGGAGCCGAACAGGCTGCCGCGCTCATCACGCGGCGCCGCACTCAGGTCCTCGTCGCGGGAATGGCGGTTGCGGTGCTCGGGTTCGACGCCGTTGTTCCACAGGTTGCCGGTCAGGCGCACGCCGACGTCCTTGCCATCGACCAGGATGTCATCCACGCCGATGGTCTTCATCTCCACCGAGCCGCCAATCGCCCCGGAGCGGGTGCTCGGCCCCTTGTTCACGGTGACGCTGCTGATCAGGTCCGGGTCGATGTAGCTGCGTTGCTGGGTACCGCCGTAGCCGCGGTACACATCCAGCGCCTGCTCCGCGCCATCGACCCTGACCGCGACCCGGCTCTGCCCCTGGATGCCGCGAATGTTGACGTCCAGCGCGCCGCCGTTGCGGCTGTCGCCCACCTGCACGCCGGCCACGCCCTTGAGCATGTCGCCCACCGACACGGTGCTGAAGCGGTCGAGGTCTTCACGCGACAGGTGCACCGTCGAACGCGGCGCGCGGTAGGTGTCACGCTGCGGGTCGACCATTTCGCTGGAGGCGACCACGGTGGGTGTCAGCTCCGTTGCCATCGCCGATGCCTGGGCCTGAGGGATGAGGATGTACGCCCCCCGTGAGTTGGGCAGCAGCTGCAGGCCGGTATTGGCCAGCAGGCGCCGGGCGCCCTCCTGCACGGTGTAGCGCCCCTTGAGCGCTGGCGCGGCGCGGCCGCGGGTCAGGTCGGGGTCGTAGGACAGCAACAGCCCCGATTGCTTGGCGAACACGCCCAGCGAGGTGCTCAGCGGCCCCTGGGCGATATCGTAGTCGCGACGCGTGGCGTCGTCGGGCCGGGCGTTCTCGGTTGCCGCCGGGGCGGCCTGGGCCAGGCTTGCGCCAGAGCCCAGCAAGCAGCCGAGCACCGCGCACCGCACGGCGAAGCTGATCGGGGACAAGCGTTGCGATGGGCGCGAAACTGGGGGAAGCCGATAGCTGGCGGGCATGCTTTTCTCGCTCGTGAGGTCAGTGCCCGGCACTCGATGCGGGCTTGCACCCCTTCTGTCGCACGACAGCGAAAAAGGTATATGCGTGCGATTCGCATTTTCACTTGTTCTTGTGATTTAGCCAAATCTAGTGATAATTGTTTGCATTTACACCCTTGACCCCGCTGCCCATGACCCTCTTCAAGAACCCGCCACGGCACATCGAGCACTGCGCCGTCACCACGCTGTACGTCGAACACCACGCCTGGTTGCGCGGCTGGCTGGCGTACCGCTTGCGTTCCTGGGGGCGTGGCGTGGCCGATGACCTGGCCCAGGACATTTTCGTGCGCGTGCTGGCCAGCCGCGACACCACCCAGCCTGATACCCTGCGCCAGCCACGTGCCTACCTGGCCCGTATCGCCAATTGCGTGCTGGTCAGCTGGCGTCGGCGGCATTCCCTTGAGCAGGCCTGGCTCGAGGCCCTGGCGTTGGTGCCCGAAGTCGAACATCCGTCGCCCGAGCAGCAGAGCGTGATTCTCGAGACCCTGCACGAGATCGATGCCGTACTCGACAGCCTGCGGCCACGGGTCAGGCAAGCCTTCCTGATGGCAACACTGGACGGCATGAAGCAGAAAGACATCGCCCAGGCACTGAACATCGCCTTGCCGACGGTGAAGAAATACATTCACGAGGGCTACGTCGCCTGCCTGAGCCAGATGCCCGATGAGTGACCAGCCTCCCATCGCCCAGGCCATTCTCGCCCAGGCCGCCGCCTGGCTGTTGTTGATGCAGGAAGGGCCGCTGACGCCGGCACAACAGCGCGAACTGGAGCACTGGCGATACCGCGACGCCGAGCACGAACGCGCCTGGAACCGGGCGCAGCGCCTGCTCACCCGCCTCGGCACCTTGCCTCCCACCCTGGCCCGACAGACGCTGGTGCGCCCGGACAGCAGCCGGCGCACCGTGCTGCGCAGCCTGCTGGTGTTGCTGGGCGCGGCACCGCTGGGCTGGTGGGCATGGCGGCGCAGCGAAGGTGGCATCGACTACCTCACCGCCCTGGGCGAACGCCGGGATGTGCTGCTGGCCGATGGCACCCAGGTTTCCCTCAACAGCCGCAGCGAGCTGAGCGTGCGCTTCACGGCCGAGCAGCGCCTGCTGCACCTGCGCCGGGGCGAGATATACATCGTCACCGCGGCGGACCCGTCGCGCCCTTTACGGGTGCGCACCGGGCAAGGCGTCATGCAGGCGTTGGGCACCCGCTTCAGCGTGCGCCAGTTCCCCCAGCAGACCCTGCTCGCGGTCTACCAAGGCGCCGTACAGGTCCAGCCCGAAGCCGCCGGCGGTGTCATCGTCCAGGCAGGCTCGCAGCTGCGCTTCAGCCGTGATCGGCTCGATCCGCTGGAGGATGCACGCGACGCCCAGCTGGCCTGGCGCAATGGCCTGCTGGTAATCGACGAGATGCCGTTGTTGCAATGGACCCAGGAACTGATGCGCTACGGCGACCAGCGCCTGGTCTGCGACCCGGCGTTGGCCGAGTTGCGGGTTTCGGGCAGCTTCCCGATCGATGACCTGCCTCTGGCCCTGGCCATGTTGGCCCAGAGCCATAAGCTGCGTACCCGCAGCGAGGCCGGCGGGATATTCATCAGCCGCTGAAATCCCACAAGCCAGGTGCTGTCCAAGCGACGAAATGCCAGCACCTGGCCATTGCCCCGGCACCGCCGCCAATGGGATGATTCGTATTTGCAACGCATTCTCATCAAGGCCATCCCGTGTCCCCCAAGCTCCTCCTCGCCGAAGACGACCCCCGCCTGCGCCAGGACCTGGAACACCACTTCCTGCGCCGTGGCTTCCGTGTCAAGGCCTGCGAGAACGGCACACAGGCCTTGAATGCGATACACCAGGCACACTTCGATCTGCTGCTGCTGGACATCATGCTCCCGGGTGTCGACGGCCTCAGCCTGCTCGACGAACTGCGCCGGCACCAGGCCGTGCCGGTGATGCTTATGTCGGCCTTGGGCGCCGAGCAGGACCGCATCAGCGGTTTCACCCGTGGCGCCGACGACTACCTGCCCAAACCGTTCAGCCTGGCCGAGCTGGATGCCCGGGTCGACGCCCTGCTGCGCCGGGTGGCGCTGGACCGGCGGCCGCCTGCTCCGCGCAAAACCTGCACCTTGGACTTCGACACGGCCAACCATGATGTCGCGCACCAGGGCCAGAACGCCGGATTGACCGGTTCCGAATATCGCTTGCTGGCGACCTTGCAGGCCCACCCCGGCGAGGCCCTGAGCAAGGCTTTCCTCTACCAGAGCGTCCTGCACCGGGCCTACACCCGCCTCGACCGTGGCCTGGACGTGCATGTCTGCAACCTGCGCCGCAAACTCGCCGCCATCGGTGCGGGGCACCTGGAGATCCAGGCCGTGCGCGGCCAGGGCTATATCCTGGTCGACTCAGGTAGCGCCTGATGCGCCGACATCCCTTGCTGTGGAAACTGGCGCTGCTGCAGGTGTGCTTCTGCCTGCTGCTGACCTGGCTGATCTGGACCTGGGGCCTGTCGGTGGAACGCAGCACCTACTTCCTCGCCCCCGCCGACCGGGTGTACCTGGCTGGCTTCGCCGAACAGGCCGAGCAGGCCTGGCGCACGGATGGCGCCGACGGCGTTGAGCGCCTGCGCCGCGAACTGGAAGTCCGGGAAGACACCTGGGTCGCCATCATCGGCCCGCACCTGCAAAGCCTCGGTTCCACCCCGCTGAGCGCCGAGGAGGCCAGCCGCCTGACCTTCATGCGCAAGCTCGACTGGCCCATGAGCCGGCGCCTGCAGGACGAGCTGCCCTATGTAAGCATCGAGTTCCCCAACCACCCCCAGGATGGCCGCCTGGTCATCCAGCTCCCCGAACACCTGCTGCCCACCGGGTTGACCCCCTGGACCCACGTGATCACCCACGGCGTTGCCCCCGCCCTGCTCGCCTTGTTGCTGGGCCTGGCGTTGTACCGCCATCTGGTGGTACCCCTCAACCGCCTGCGCGACCGCGCCGACGCATTGCGTGCAGACGATCTGGACGGCCCCGGCCTGCCTCTGCAGGAGCGTCGCGACGAACTGGGCGAGCTGGCCCAGGCCTTCGAGCACATGGCCGTGCGCCTGCGCAGGAGCCTGGACCAGCAACGCCTGCTGCTGCGCACCCTGTCCCACGAACTGCGCACTCCGCTGGCGCGCCTGCGCATCGCCCATGACAGCGGCCTGCCCCCGGAGCAGTTGCGCCAGCGCCTGGACCGGGAAGTGAATGACATGCAAAAACTGCTGGAGGGCACCCTCGACCTGGCGTGGCTGGACACCGAGCAGCCGCAACTGGCGACCGAACCGGTGCTGGTACTTTCGGTGTGGGAAGCGCTGGTGCAGGACAGCAGCTTCGAGAGCGGCTGGGCGAAGGACCGGCTGCCCTGCCCGCTGGGCCTTGACTGCCTGGTGCAGGCTCACCTGGACAGCCTGGCCCAGGCCCTGGAAAACCTGCTGCGCAACGCCATCCGCCATTCGCCCGCAGGTGGCCAGGTCAGCCTGGAGGGCTGGCGCGAGGGCAGGTATTGGCACCTGTGCCTGCGCGACCACGGGCCTGGGGTCCCGGAGGCGGAACTCGAACCGATCTTCCAGGCCTATCGCCGCCTGCCCGGCAGCGGCGCCGGTTTCGGCCTGGGCCTGGCCATCGCCCGACGCGCCATCGAGCTGCAGGGCGGACGGCTGTGGGCGAGCAACGGCCACCCCGGGTTGTGCCTGCACCTGCTGCTGCCCGTAGCCGAAAGTGTTTAGAAAGTTAATGCGCTTTACTCTCAAATAAGAGCCATTACCATCTGTGATCTCTTGAAATCAGCCCGCCGCGCCGGAGATCACACATGTCGCCCCGCCCGCTTTGCCTGTCGCCCTTCCTGCTGCTGTCCAGCTGCCTGCTGAGCAGCGCCGTGCACGCCGCCAACCAGCCCGCACCGATCGAGCTGGAAAGCCAGAATGTGGTGGCCACCGCGCTGGAAGAGACCAAGCAGGCACCCGGTGTGTCGATCATCACCGCCGAAGACATCAAGAAGCGCCCGCCAGCCAATGACCTGTCGCAGATCATCCGCACCATGCCTGGGGTCAACCTGACCGGCAACTCCACCAGCGGCCAACGCGGCAACAACCGCCAGATCGACATTCGCGGCATGGGGCCGGAAAACACCCTGATCCTGGTCGACGGCAAGCCCGTCAGCAGCCGCAGTTCGGTACGCTACGGCTGGCGTGGCGAGCGCGACTCGCGCGGCGACACCAACTGGGTGCCGGCCGACCAGGTCGAGCGCATCGAAGTGATCCGCGGCCCGGCGGCGGCACGCTATGGTTCCGGAGCCATGGGTGGGGTGATCAATATCATCACCAAGCAGCCGGCGGGCGAGACCCACGGCAACATGACCGTGTACCAGAACTTCCCGCAGCATGGTGACGAAGGCGCCACCAAGCGCATGAGTTTCGGCCTCAACGGCCCGCTGACCGACACCCTGAGCTACCGAGTCTACGGCAACGTGGCCAAGACCGACGCGGACGACTGGGACATCAACGCCGGGCACGAGTCCGTGCGCACCGGCACCCAGGCCGGTACCCTGCCCGCTGGCCGGGAAGGTGTGCGCAACAAGGACCTCAACGGCCTGCTGAGCTGGCGCCTGACCCCGGAACAGACCCTGGAACTCGAGGCCGGCTTCAGTCGCCAGGGCAACCTGTACGCGGGCGACACGCAGAACACCAACTCCAATGCCAACGTCAAAAGCATGCTGGGCAAGGAAACCAACATCCTCTACCGCGAGAATTTCGCCATCACCCACCGGGGCGACTGGGACTTCGGCAGCAGCATGGCTTTCCTGCAATACGAGAAGACCCGCAACCAGCGCATCAACGAAGGCCTGGCCGGCGGCACCGAAGGCATTTTCAGCAACACCGACTTCTATACCTCGACCCTGCGCGACCTGACCGCCCATGGCGAGCTCAACCTGCCGCTGCACGCCTGGCGCGACCAGACCCTGACCCTGGGCAGCGAGTGGAGCCAGCAAAGGCTGGACGACCCCAGCGCCAACACCCAGAGCACCAGCGAAGGCGGCAGCGTGCCCGGCCTGACCAGCAGCGGCCGCAGTACCAGCACCCAGGCGCAGATCTTCTCGCTGTTCGCCGAGGACAACGTCGAACTGCTGCCCGGCACCATGCTCACCCCGGCGCTGCGCTTCGATCACCACAGCATCGTCGGCGACAACTGGAGCCCGTCGCTCAACTTGTCCCATGCGCTGACCGACACCCTGACGCTCAAGGCCGGCATCGCCCGTGCCTACAAGGCGCCGAACCTGTACCAGCTCAACCCCGACTACCTGCTCTACAGCCGTGGCCAGGGGTGCTACGGGCAGACCACCAGCTGCTACCTGCAGGGCAACGAGCACCTTGAGGCCGAGACCAGCGTCAACAAGGAGCTGGGCATCGAGTTCCAGGACAACGGCTGGGTGGCGGGCCTGACGTACTTTCGCAACGACTACAAGAACAAGATCGACTCAGGCCTGAGCGGCATCGGCCAGGCATCCGGCGGCGTCGGCGGCAACGCCAACGCGACGCTCTACCAATGGGAGAACATCCCCAAGGCGCTGGTCGAGGGTCTGGAAGGCACTCTGACCATCCCGCTGAGCGAGCAGTTGAAGTGGAGCAACAACCTCACCTACATGCTGCAATCGAAGAACAAGACCACCGGCGAGACCCTGTCGGTCACCCCGGTCTACACCCTCAACTCGATGCTCGACTGGCAAGCCACGGACGACCTGTCGCTGCAACTGAGCGTGGCCTGGTACGGCAAGCAGACGCCGAAGAAGTACGACTACCAGGGCAAGCGCGTGACCGGCACCGCCAACGACCAGGTGGCGCCTTACGCCTTGGTCGGCGCCAGCGGCACCTACGCCCTGACCAAGAACCTGAGCCTGACTGCCGGCATCGACAATCTGTTCGACAAACGCCTGTACCGCGCCGGCAACGCCCAGGCGGTCAACGGCATCGAAGGCGCAGGCGCGGCGACCTACAACGAACCGGGCCGCACCCTCTACACCAGCCTCACCGCCTCCTTCTGAGCCCCCTGCCACCGTTGCATCCACGATGCAGCGGCGGCACGTCATGGAAGACCCCCACGAGAACGCCTGATGAAAATCCCGACCCTTGCCCTGGCATTGCTGCTGACCGGCACGGCCCTGGCGCAGCCGCACCCCGAACAGAAGATGGACACCACCCTGCTGCAGCGCCAGGACCTGGCCTATCGCTTCAGCCACCTCGACCTGGACTCGCGGGACGGCCAGCGCCACTACCGCCTGTGGATCGGCAAGCCCCAGCGCCCGGCACCCGCCAACGGCTACCCGGTGCTGTGGATGCTCGATGGCAACGCCGCGATCAGCGCCTTGGCATCGCAGCAACTGCAGGCACTCGCCAATGGCGAGGCACCGCTGCTGGTTGCCATCGGCTACCAGACAGACCAACGCATCGAGCGCGCCGCACGTACCTACGACTACACCCCCGTGGTGCCAGGACTGGCCGCGCAGCGCGACCCCCTGACCGGCCAGGCCAGCGGTGGTGCCGATGAATTCCTCGACCTGCTGGAGCAGCGCATGCGCCCGATGGTCGCCGCTGTGGCGCCCGTCGACCCGCAACAGCAGACACTCTGGGGCCACTCTTATGGCGGGCTGTTGACGCTGCACGCGCTGTTCACCCGCCCGTGGCTGTTCAGCCACTATGCGGCAGCCAGCCCATCGTTGTGGTGGCACGACGGCGCCATCGTGGCCGAGATGCAGAGGTTGCAGGCACGACTGGGAACCAGCCGGCCAAGCCTGCTGCTGATGCGCGGTACGCGGGAGCCGGCCAATCCCCGGGAGCCGCTGCAGGGCGATGTGCAACGATCTGCCCGGGAGCTGGTGGCCAGTCTGGCCGGAGTGAAGGGATTGTCAGTGACGTTCCAGCCATTCGACGGCCTGGACCACGGAGCAATGCTACCGGCCTCACTGCGGTGGGTGATGGACAGGATGTCCAGGTCGACTCAGTGAGGCGTAATTCGTTCCACGAGCTTGGCCAACCCATTGTGCTGCGCTGTCGCGCAAGCCACAGAGTTGCAGGCATCATCAGCGTGGGAGCGGGCTTGACCCGCGATGCGCTCTATCGCACCGGCTTCGCCGGTGATCGCGGGTCAAGCCCGCTCCCACGCTGCCCCCGTTAAATCAACTGCTACGTTCGGGGCCGGTCTTGGCGTTAGTGGGTTTTCACCAACTTCGGCGCACGGTGTCCCGCAGGAAATCATCCAGCAGCCCGGTGTCACCACGCGTCACTGGTACTTCCCGCACCTCGTCGGCCCGCGCCAGCTCTGCCTCGATGAATCCATGCAGCACCTCATCTCGCGGTCCGTGCTCGGCTTCGCCGCTGCGTCGTTTCAAGGCCAGCAACGCATCGATCGCCGCCTGCAGGCGCGGGTCATCGACGGTGCGCGCCATCAACGCGGCAAACGCCGTCGGCGGCATGCCCAGCCCCTGGTCGATCCAGCGCACCGCCAGCAATGGCCGCAGCACATACAAGTACTTCTTGAAGCGCACCGTCTCGCCCATCAGGTAGCCACGCTGGTTCTTGCGTGCCATCGACAGGTAGTGATGGCGCACCGTGCGCGGCGAGTAGAACGCCTCGCCCAGCCCGCGCAAACGCCCGGTAGCTTCGGCGTCGGCGCGATACACCAGCGGCGAGCCCAGCCACTCGAGCAGGCTCGGGTTGGCGCCGCGCATCAGGCGCAGGGTCTTGCGCAGTTCCCAGCCGCTGATGTCGAGTTCGTCGCTCAGCGGCCGCTCGATCACATCACGAGGCTCGTCCACCCGCAGGTACCAGTCGTTGCGCGGCACGTAGACGAAGCGCACGTCGTAGTCGCTGTCGGGCGAGGCGAAGCCCCAGGCGCGGCTGCCGGACTCGCAGGCATAGAGCACGGTCACCTGGTGCTCGCGCTCGATACGTTGCAGTTCATCGAGCACCCGGGCGCGCATGGCCTCGGGCAGGGGATGGGGGTCGTCCTGATACATGTCTTCGTTCCTTGTACCGGGCGCCACACGGCGCCCGTCTCAACCTTTCACACACACCACCTGACGCAGGGTGTGCACAACTTCGACCAACTCACGCTGGGCCTGCATCACCGTATCGATATCCTTGTAGGCCATCGGGATCTCGTCGATCACATCCTTGTCCTTGCGGCACTCCACATGGGCAGTGGCGCGCTGCTGGTCTTCGACGGTAAAGCGGCTCTTGGCCTTGGTGCGGCTCATCACCCGGCCCGCACCATGGCTGCACGAGCAGAACGATTCCTCGTTGCCCAGGCCACGCACGATGAAACTCTTCGCGCCCATGGAGCCGGGGATGATGCCCAGCTGGCCTTTCTGCGCCGACACCGCGCCCTTGCGGGTCACCAGTACCTCGCGGCCAAAGTGCTGCTCCTTCTGCACATAGTTGTGGTGGCAGTTCACCGCCTCGAGGCTGGCTTCGAACGGTTTGCCCAGCACCTTGCGGGTGGCGGCGACCACCGCCTGCATCATCAGCTCGCGGTTGTGCCGGGCGAAGTCCTGCGCCCACTCCACCGCCTCGACATAGTCGGCGAAGTGCCGGCTGCCTTCCTCGAAATACGCAAGGTCGCGGTCTGGCAGGTTGACCATGTGCTGGCGCATGTCGGCCTGGGCCAGTTCGATGAACAGGTTGCCGATGGCGTTGCCGACACCGCGCGAGCCGCTGTGCAGCATGAACCAGACGCGGTCGGCCTCGTCCAGGCAGACCTCGATGAAGTGGTTACCGCCACCCAGTGTCCCCAGGTGCTGGCGGTTGTTGGTCTTCTCCAGCCGCGGATACTTGTCGGTGATCGCCTTGAAGCGCCCGGCCAGGCCGCTCCACACCTGGTCGGCCTGGTTCGGCACATTGTCCCAGGCACCCTGGTCGCGACGGCCGAAGGTCTTGCCGTGGGGCACGGCCTTCTCGATGGCTGAGCGCAGGCCGTGCAGGTTGTCCGGCAGGTCACGGGCGTGCAGCGAGGTGCGCGCGGCGATCATGCCGCAGCCGATGTCCACGCCCACCGCCGCCGGGATGATCGCGCCCACGGTGGGGATCACGCTGCCGATGGTCGAGCCCTTGCCCAGGTGCACGTCCGGCATCACCGCCAGGTGCTTGAAGATGAACGGCATCTTGGCCGTGTTCATCAGCTGCTTGCGGGCGTCGTCCTCGACCGGCACGCCATCGGTCCACAGTTTGATCGGCTTGCCGCCCGCCACTTCGAGTATGTTCATTGCCTTGTTCCTTGTTGCTTTGCGTCGTGTCGCACAGGGTCAACCCGCCTTGAGGTTGACCATGCCACTCAATACCTGATCCAGGCCACCGAACACCGAAATCCGGTCAATGCGCTCGGCCACCCGCTCCAGGGTTTCCAGCTCCTTCAGGCGCAGGGCCGTCGGGTTGCCTTCCATCACCTTGGCGGTGTTGAGCAGCGAACGGGTCGCCTGGGTTTCCTCACGCCGGCGGATCACGTTGGCCTGGGCGGCCTTCTCCGCCTCCACCACCTGGGCCAGCAGGGCCTTCATCTCGCCCGGCAGGATGATGTCACGCACCCCCAGGCTGCTCACTTCCAGGCCACTGCCTTGCAGGTTCGCCAGCAGGTGCTCGGTGACGCTGCCGTCGATGGACTGCTTGTCTTCCAGCAGCTCGTCGAGGGTGCGGGTGCCCACCGCGGCACGCAAACCGAACTGCAGCTCGCGGTACAGGTGCTCCACCGGCTTGCTCATCTGCCCGTGGGCGCCGAGCACATCGCTGTAGCGCCAGTTGGCCACCAAGCTCAGGCGCAGGCTGACCTTGTCGCGGGTGAGGATCTCCTGGCCGTTGACCTCCAGCGCCTGCAGGCGGGTGTCGACCATCTCCACCGCGACCTGGCTGCCGCAGCGCCAGTAGCCATGGCGGCCCGGCTCGAGCAACCCGGCCACCACGCCGTCGATCTTCAACACACCGACATGGAACGCCGGCACCAGCGCCAGCAGCACCAGGTCCGTGCCGGCCACGCCGGGACGGTTCAGGCGGACCACCAGTTCATCGTCCAGGCGCCGGCCCTGGTTCAGGTCGATGCGCTGCAAGCCATGCTCGACCTGGCCTTTCCAGTACAGGCGGCGACTGTCCGGTGCCAGCAGCTCGACCAGACGGCCGTCCTCGAAACGCAGGCCCGCCTCGTGCTGCGCCAGGTCCATGGCTTCGAAATGCTGCTCGATCAGCGTTGTCTCATGCCCACGCAGGTATTGCGCCAGCGGGTGGTCGAACAGCGGGGATTGGAGGCTGAAGGTGGTCACCGTCAGCCGGTCTTGCCAGTCGAAACGCGAGTACTGGCCAGGCTCGAGAATCGATACGAAGTCGCCTTCGCTCATCAGCAGGCCACGTTCGTTCTTCTTCACCACAAAGCGTTTCAACAGTTTCATCTTGCTCATCCTTTTATCAATGTCCTTGGGTGCGGGTGGTCGCCGACTCACCGAGCGCCGTGGGCGAAGCCCGGCGGAGTCAGGGGCCGGGAGCGATTGCTCCGGCGGCCGCCATCGTTGCGCCAGGCCCGGCCGGCGGGCCGGGTGGGCCAGCGGTGGCCCAGGCGTCCTTCGCAGAAGCGGACCATCCTGGCCCTGGTTGCGCTGCCTGTGCCCCACCTGCGGGTGTTGCGGTTGTAGCTACCGTGGAGGGTAGTGCCGGGACTGGGCCCGGCGAGCGCCTCGCAAGCCTGTTCACAGGCTTGCGCCGCAATGACCGGTCGTTGCGGCGGCGGCATGCACGACACCAACACCCGAGGGTGGGTACGTGCACCGGCGGGGGTTGATATCCCCTGTCCCGAGGGCCTGCCTGGCGATACGGTCGAAAGGGATATAGCGAGCGGCGTGCCAGATTTTGATTCTGGCCCTGAAATATTTTTTAACTATCTGATTTATAAGACTTTATTTTTATCCTTTAGGCCAACCAACACCCCAGCACAGTCATGCCGATTTCATATTTCGTATATCCTTCGATATATATTTATCTTGTTGGATAATCACGGATGACCAAGCCCCTCGTCGCCATCGGTTTTCTCGGCACCACCCTCGACCGCAACGGCAAGGGTGCGGCGCGCTGGAACAAGTGGCGGCCAACCATCGGCCTATGCCAGCAACCCGACCTGCCCCTGGACCGCCTGGAGCTGATCCACGGCCCCGGCGCACGCGACCTCGGCCTGGCCGAGCGGATCCGCGCCGACATCCAGCAGGTCTCGCCCGACACCGAGGTGCGCCTGCACCCGCTGGCGCTGCGCAACCCCTGGGATTTCGAGGAGGTCTACGGCGCCCTGCACGACTTCGCCAGCGGCTACAACTTCGACACCGAGCACGAGGACTACCTGGTGCATATCACCACCGGCACCCACGTCGCGCAGATCTGCTGGTTCCTGCTCACCGAGGCACGCTACCTGCCGGCGCGCCTGGTGCAGACCTCGCCCTCGCGCAAGCACGACGAAAACAGCGACCCGGCCGGCATCGCCACCCTGATCGACCTCGATCTCTCGCGCTACGACCCGATCGCCTCGCGCTTTCGCCGCGAACAGGTCGAGGGGCAGTCGCTGCTCAAGTCAGGCATCGCCACGCGCAACCCGGATTTCAACCGCACCATCGAGCAGATCGAACGGGTCGCCCTGCGCTCCAAGGCGCCAATGCTGCTGGTCGGCCCGACCGGCGCCGGCAAGTCGTTCCTGGCCCGCCGCGTCCATGAGCTCAAGCGCGGCCGTCACCAACTGGGCGGTCGCTTCATCGAGGTGAACTGCGCCACCCTGCGCGGCGACGGCGCCATGTCGACCCTGTTCGGCCACGCCAAAGGCGCCTTCACCGGCGCGCAGAACGCCCGCGACGGCCTGCTGCGCGCCGCCGACGGCGGCATGCTGTTCCTCGACGAAATCGGCGAGCTGGGCGCCGACGAACAGGCCATGCTGCTCAAGGCCATCGAAGAAAAGCGCTTCTTCCCGCTGGGCGCCGACCGCGAGGTGGAAAGCGACTTCCAGCTGATCGCCGGCACCCACCGCGACCTGCGCGCCAAAGTCGCCGACGGCTCGTTCCGCGAGGACCTGTTCGCCCGCATCAACCTATGGACCTTCGCCCTGCCGGGCCTGGCCGAACGCCGCGAAGACATCGAGCCGAACCTCGACTTCGAACTGCAGCGCCACGCCCGCGAACAAGGCCGCCAGGTGCGCTTCAACCTCGAGGCCAAACGCCGCTACCTGGCCTTCGCCCACGCCAGCGAAGCACGCTGGGCCGGAAACTTCCGCGAGCTGTCGGCATCGATCACGCGCATGGCGACCCTGGCCGACAGCGGGCGCATCGACGAGGCACTGGTCGAGGAAGAGATCGAGCGGCTGCGCTATGCCTGGGGCCCGGAATCGGCAACCGAGCCGCTGCTGGACGGCCGCGAGCTCGACCTGTTCGACCAGGTGCAACTGCAGGCGGTGATCGATGTGTGTCGCCGCGCCCCCAGCCTGTCCGAGGCCGGGCGCCAGCTGTTCGCGGTGTCGCGCCAGGAGAAGGCCAACCCCAACGACGCCGACCGCCTGCGCAAGTACCTGGCGCGCTTCGGACTCGACTGGCAGCAACTAAAGTCGTAGGGCTTGCCAGCAGACCGCCACCGTGGGGTATGCTTGCCCGGTCTTCAGGGCGGGGTGAAAGTCCCCACCGGCGGTAAATCGAAAGATGAGCCCGCGAGCGCCCCGGCCATGCCGGGGGTCAGCAGATCTGGTGAGATTCCAGGGCCGACGGTCATAGTCCGGATGAAAGAAGGCGTTTGGCAGGGGCCGTCCAGGCGCCCCTGCGCGCGCATTTTGTTCGCCCCGAGACGTTCATCGATCATTCACGAGGAGCGTTTCATGTCCACCCCGCTTAACAAGCAATTCCCCAACGTCAGCGCCGCCATCGCCGCCTTCCAGGCCGGGCGCCCCGTGCTGCTGCTCGACGACGACGACCGCGAGGACGAAGCCGACATCGTCGCCGCCGCCGAGAACCTGTCGCTGCAGACCATGGCCATGATGATCCGCGACTGCAGCGGCATCGTCTGCCTGTGCCTGGACGAAGCCACCGTCGACGCCCTGCAGCTGGCGCCGATGGTGCAGAACAACCAGGCCCGCCACGGCACCGGCTTCACCGTCACCATCGAAGCCGCCGAAGGCGTCAGCACCGGCGTGTCGGCACAAGACCGCATCACCACCATCGAAGCCGCGTTGCGCTCGACCGCGCAACAGCGCCACATCGTCAGTCCTGGCCATGTGTTCCCACTGCGTGCCCGTGATGGCGGCGTGCTGACTCGTCGCGGCCATACCGAAGGCTCGGTGGACCTGGCCCGCCTGGCCGGCCTGCGCCCAGCGGCGGTGCTATGCGAGCTGATGAACTCCGATGGCAGCATGGCCCGCGGCGAGCAGGTGGCGGTGTATGCGCGGCAGTACAACCTGCCAGTGCTGACCATCGAGGAGCTGGCGCGCTATCGCGAGGCGATGGTGGAACTCGAGGCCGAGCCGGCCTGATACCTGGGCCAGCCCGCTCCCGATCAGTGTGGGAGCGGGCTGGCCCCGCGATGAGGCCAGGCCTCAACGCAACCCTAACGGCCCCTTCAGAAACTCATACAATCCCGCCGCACTCTTGCGATAGCCATCGGCTGTCAGATGGACAAGATCAGGCCGCGCCAGCCCCTGCGCCTGCCAGCCGGCGATCGAGCACGGCCCGCCCATGAATCCCTGCCAATCCCAGAACAGCGCCTTGTGCTTGCGCGCCATCTGCTTCTGGATACGGATCACCGAGGCCAGCGGTTGCGGCTGGCGCGCCGCGCAACTGCGCGCCTTGCGCTGCTTGATCGAGTCCGGCGGGCCGACCAGCAGGATCGCCGCCTGCGGCAGGTCCTTGCGCAAGCCCGTGAGGGTCGCCTCCAGCTGCGCCTGGTACAGCGCCAGGTCGAGCTTGTCGTCGAACGCCTCATTGGTGCCGTAGGCCAGGATCACCAGGTCCGGCCGCACGGCCTTGAGGCTGTCGCGCCAACCCGCCTGCCACTTGTCCACCACCTCCAGGCGCGCGCCGTTGATACCCAGCGTCGAATAGGTCACCCCGGCATTCTTCTGCCCCTGCAGGTACCAGCCACCCAAGGCGACGCCACGGCCACCTTCCACCGTCAGTTGCACCGGCAGGCCGACATTGGCAAGCGCAGGGCTGAAGCGCCATTGGCCGTTACTGGCCGGCAACACCCGGCGCTGGCCGCCATTGACCAGCAGGCTGGCACTCCCGCTGGACTGGTACAGCGCCGAGACCTTGTAGCGCTGGCGGTCCTCGTCACGCGCCTGCAGCATCACGCTGGAACGGTTGGCCTGCGGCAGCGACAGATAGCCACCCAGCGGAAACTGCTGGCTCTGCTGGTTGCGCGCCGACACCAGTTCCCACTGGCGCTTCTCGCTCTTGATGATCACCCGGTCATTGCGGATCCCCGGCACCGGCGAGGCCGGCACCAAACCGATGCCGCCGTCGCCGTAGCGCGCCTGCAACAGCTTGCGCAGCTCACCGCTGAACAGGTCGGCGGCGGTATGCGAATCACCCAGCTGGACGATGGCGACCGGGGCACGCCCGGCATTGCGCAGCTTGCTCGCGAGCAGGGCGACGTTGCCGTTCTGGCGGGTGACGGGCGCGGCGGTGGGCCGTGCCGCGGGCTGGGCGCTCACGCTGTTGGCGCCGGTGCTGCAACCCGGCGCGGCGCTGATCAGCAGGGCCAGGCCCAGCAGGTGATGCCATTGGCGCATCTCAATGTCCTGTAACGGTCAGGCCAGGAAAGCTGATCAGCGACAGTACCTGTTCGGCGATCATCTTCTGGCCTGTGATGGTGAAATGAATGCCGTCGTCGACCCGCACCTTGACCCGCTTGCCCTGCGCGGTCTGCACCGTGTACGAGAAGCTGGCGTCGGCGTAGCCGAGGATCGGGTTGGCCGACACGTAGTGTTGGCCGTACAGTGCGGTCTGTTCCTGGTAGAGCCCGCTGAGGTAGCCCATGGCGGTGGACAGCCGCGCCTTCTCCATGTTCGGCGGCCCGACCCAGATAACCTGCACGTTATGCGTGCGGGCCTGTTCGAGGATCGAGTCGATCCGGGCGCGATAGGCCACCTCCCATTCCGGCGACTTGAAGCGCAGGAACGGCTTGCCCTTGCCCTGGGGCATGTCCCAGGGGTCGTTGGGGCCTAGGAACACTACCATCAGCCGCACGTTCGGTTCGTGGTCGAGGGTCTCGGCCACGGTCTTCGGCCAGTTGAAAAAGCCCGGGTAGGCAAGGCCGGTACTCTGCTTGCTGAGGTTGACGGTGCGGATCTGATAGCGCTTACGCAAGCTGTTGGCCAGGTGCGGGGCAACGCCCTGCATCAGCGAATCGCCGACCAGGAACACTTCGTCACCGGCGGCCAGGGAGGCCACGGTACCCGGTTGCAGCAATGCCGGCGCCGGGGCTGGTGCTGGAGTTGCTGCTGGCATTGGCGCTGGTGTCGGCACTGCCGCGACGGGCTGGGCGACAGCCACGGGCGCGGGCACGTGAACAGGCGCCGGCGTGTGCGCCGCACCATGGGGCAGCGGCTTGGCCAGTGCCGCCGGGGTCTGCAGGTCGACCGTGACCACCGGTATCGGCGCGGGCAGCACCTCGGGCAGCGGCGCTTCGGCCACCTGTGGCGCTGGCTGCAGGCGCTCGAGCAGGTCGTCGCGACGCGCCTCGAGCAGCGCCGTCAGTTGCGCCCCCGTGCGCCAGGCCGGCATCTGCCCCAGCAGCGGAATTTCGCAGCTCTGGTGGTACTTCTGCTGGCAGTAGAGCTTGATCGAATCCTGGTTCAGCCAGAACAGCAGCGCGGTGGTGACCACGATCGCGTACAAGCCACGGACGGCGCCCATCTGCACCTGGAACAGCTGTTTGCTATCAGAAGCTTGCATAGATGAACCCCGGCACGCCCGACTGCGAAGCGAAAATCACCAGCGACACGCCGACCCCGAGCGGGATCGGGTACAGCTGCCACGGCAGGCGCTGGAAAGCCGCGCCGCTCTGGCGCAGCAGCGCCAGCCATTGTGGATAACTGGCCACGAACAGCACACAGGCCAGCAGCATCAGGCCCGTGGCACTGTTCAGCCCCGCCAGGCTCAGTTGGGCGATGTCGCCGAGCATCTCCAGCGCGCCTTCCAGCGTCGGGCTGCGGAAGAAGATCCAGGCGAAGGCCACGTAGTGGAAGGTCATCAACCGCGCCAGCAAGCCCGATCCCGGCAGGCGGGCGAACCCCGGGCACCTCTGGCTGAACAGCTTGGAGATAGCCAGGCCCACACCGTGCAGCGCGCCCCAGATGATGAAGTTCACGCTCGCCCCGTGCCACAGCCCGGACACCAGCATCGCCAGCAGCATGTTGAGGTTGCCGCGCCACACGCCCTGGCGGTTGCCGCCCAGGGGGATATAGACGTAGTCGCGGATGAAGCGCGACAGGCTGATATGCCAGCGCCCCCAGAATTCCTTGAGGTTGTGCGCGGCATATGGCGCGTCGAAGTTATCCGGCAGGCGGAACCCCAGCAACAGGGCGATGCCGGTGACCAGGTTGGTGTAGCCGCTGAAGTTGAAGTAGATCAGCAGGCTGTAGCCGTACACGCTCAGCAGCACCTGCTCGGGGGTGGC
Source organism: Pseudomonas sp. CAM1A (assembly GCF_047501685.1). NCBI lineage: Bacteria > Pseudomonadati > Pseudomonadota > Gammaproteobacteria > Pseudomonadales > Pseudomonadaceae > Pseudomonas > Pseudomonas sp. CAM1A. Next base: position 118,621 of record NZ_JBFNXP010000007.1, read on the forward strand.
GCTGCCCGGCGTGTCGAACACCGGGTCCACCCACTCGCTGCCCAGCCAGGCACTGAGGAAGAACAGCTTGACCACCGCCATCGCGATCAGCCCCAGCGCCCGCTGCGGCTCCAGCACCTGGCGCATGGCCGCCGGGCGGATCTGCGGCAGCATGTGCAGGGCGCGGTTGACCGGCCCGGCCACCAGGCTGGGGAAGAACGCCAGGTACAAGGCCAGGTCCAGCGGCGCCGACGGCGCCAGCTCGCGCCGGTTGATCGACACCAGGTAGCTGACCGAATGGAAGGTGTAGAACGACAGCCCGATCGGCACCAGCACTTCCAGCAACGGCAGCGCCACGTCGAACCCGGCGGTGGCCAGCGCGGCCTGCGCGCCTTCGACGAAGAACGCCTGGTACTTGAACAGGTAGAAGCAGCCCAGCACCAGCGTCAACAGCAGCACGCGGCTGAACCAGCGCCCGGGGTAGCGCCCCGCCAGCAGGCCGAGCAGGTACACCAGCACGCTGTAGCCCAGCAGGATGTAAAGCGACTGCAGGCTGAAGCTGGCCACCAGGCCATAGCTGGCCGTCAGCAGCAGCAGGTTCTGCAACCGGACACTCCAGCACAGGCTCCAGTAAAGCAGGAAGAACAGCGTGAAACAGAGGCCGAATTCGATCGAGAGGAAGCTCACAACGTAGTCCATTACATGACGTCGGGGAGGGAAGCCGCTGGCCCGCGGGCCAGAGCGCGCGGATTATGGCAGAGGGCCGCCACCCCCACAATTCGATTGCTTCGCAGATTGCAAGATGGCGCACATCGAACAAGTGCAACAAAATGCGACGATCGATAGCCCTGCGCAATTTGCTCCCCCTGCCCCGCTCTGCTAGTGTCGCGCCGTTCTGGACACCACCGAGACTGTCGCCATGGCCCGCAAAAAAGCCTCCATCGATTTCGAACAATCCCTCGCCGACCTGCAAGCCCTGGTCGAGCGCCTGGAGAACGGCGAACTGTCGCTGGAAGAGTCGCTGGCCGCCTTCGAGCAAGGCATCGCCCTGACCCGCGATTGCCAGGGCGCCCTGGCCCAGGCCGAGCAGAAGGTGCAGATCCTGCTGGAGCGTGACGGCGAGCTGGCCGCGCAGCCGTTCGACGCGGAGCCCGAGGCATGATCGCCCAGTACCAGGCGAGCGCCCAGGCCCGGGTCGACGCGGCCCTGGAACCCTTGTTCCAAGCCCCCTCCAAGGAGCTCGAGCGTCTCTACGCGGCGATGCGCTACAGCGTGATGAACGGCGGCAAGCGCGTGCGCCCGCTGCTGGCCTACGCCGCCTGCGAGGCCTTCGGCGTGCCGGCGGAGCAGGCCAACGGCGCCGCCTGCGCAGTGGAGCTGATCCACGCCTACTCGCTGGTGCACGATGACCTGCCGGCCATGGACGACGACGACCTGCGCCGCGGCCAGCCGACCACCCACAAGGCCTTCGACGAAGCCTGCGCGATCCTCGCCGGCGACGGCTTGCAAAGCCTGGCTTTCAGTGCCTTGCTCGATCCGCGCCTGAGCCCGCAGCCGGACGCCATCCGCCTGCAGATGGTCCAAGCTCTGGCCAATGCCGCCGGCCCCGCCGGCATGGTCGGCGGGCAAGCCATCGACCTCGGCTCGGTGGGCCTGAAGCTCGACCAGAAAGCCTTGGAGTACATGCACCGGCACAAGACCGGCGCGCTGATCGAAGCCAGCGTGCGCCTCGGCGCCCTGGCCAGCGCCCGCGCCGAACAGGTCCAGCTCGATGCACTGCAGACTTATGCACAGGCCATCGGCCTGGCGTTCCAGGTGCAGGACGATATCCTCGACGTGGAGAGCGACACCGCCACCCTGGGCAAACGCCAGGGCGCCGATATCGCCCGCGACAAGCCGACCTACCCGGCGCTGCTCGGGCTGGAGGCGGCCAAAGCCTATGCCCTGGAGCTGCGCGACCAGGCGCTGGCCGCGCTGGCAGGCTTTGGCGACAACGCCGAGCCGCTGCGGGCGTTGGCCCGCTACATCGTCGAACGCCGCCATTAGGGCACCCGTGGGAGCGGGCTTGCCCCGCGATGCGATGTCAGGTCAACCGCCGTCATCGCGGGGCAAGCCCGCTCCCACGAGCCCACAGATCACTACTGATACCCCCGTCTGAATGGGCAGCTTTTCCTACAATGGGGTAAACTGCCGCGTCTTCACACCTATAACGACTCGCCTGATGCCCACGACGTTTCAAGAGATCCCCCGCGAACGCCCGGTCACGCCGTTGCTCGACCGCGCCGACACGCCCGCCGGCCTGCGCCGGCTGGCCGAAGCCGACCTGGAGACCCTGGCCGACGAGCTGCGCCAGGACTTGCTCTATACCGTCGGGCAGACCGGTGGGCATTTTGGTGCGGGCCTGGGCGTCATCGAGCTGACGATCGCCCTGCACTACGTCTTCGACACCCCGGATGACCGGCTGGTGTGGGACGTCGGCCACCAGGCCTACCCGCACAAGATCCTCACCGGCCGCCGCGAGCGCATGCTCAGCCTGCGCCAGAAAGACGGCATCGCCGCCTTCCCGCGCCGCAGCGAGAGCGAGTACGACACCTTCGGCGTCGGCCACTCCAGCACCTCGATCAGCGCCGCGCTGGGCATGGCCATCGCCGCCCGCCTGCAGAATGACCCGCGCAAGTCGATCGCGGTGATCGGCGACGGCGCGCTGACCGCCGGCATGGCCTTCGAGGCGCTGAACCACGCCCAGGAAGTCAACGCCGACATGCTGGTGATCCTCAACGACAACGACATGTCGATTTCGCGCAATGTCGGCGGCCTGTCCAACTACCTGGCCAAGATCCTCTCCAGCCGCACCTATGCGAGCATGCGCGAAGGCAGCAAGAAAGTGCTGTCGCGCCTGCCCGGTGCCTGGGAAATCGCCCGCCGCACCGAGGAGTATGCCAAGGGCATGCTGGTGCCGGGCACGCTGTTCGAGGAACTGGGCTGGAACTACATCGGCCCGATCGACGGCCACGACCTGCCGACCCTGATCGCCACCCTGCGCAACATGCGCGACCTCAAGGGCCCGCAGTTCCTCCACGTGGTGACCAAGAAGGGCAAGGGCTTCGCCCCGGCCGAGGTCGATCCGATCGGCTACCACGCCATCACCAAGCTGGAGCCGGCCGACAAGCCGGTCGCGCCGAAGAAGGCCAGCGGCCCGAAATACGCCTCGGTGTTCGGCCAGTGGCTGTGCGACATGGCCGCCGCCGACAATCGCCTGGTGGGCATCACCCCGGCGATGAAGGAAGGCTCGGATCTGATCGACTTCAGCGAACGCTACCCGGAGCGCTACTTCGACGTCGCCATCGCCGAGCAGCACGCAGTCACCCTGGCCGCGGGCATGGCCTGCGAGGGTGCCAAGCCGGTGGTGGCGATCTACTCGACCTTCCTGCAACGCGCCTATGACCAGCTGATCCACGACGTGGCGGTGCAGGACCTCGATGTGCTGTTCGCCATCGACCGCGCCGGCCTGGTCGGCGAGGACGGCCCGACCCACGCCGGTGCCTACGACCTGTCCTACCTGCGCTGCATCCCCGGCATGCTGGTGATGACCCCGAGCGACGAGAACGAGCTGCGCAAGATGCTCAGCACCGGCCACCACTACAAAGGCCCGGCCGCCGTGCGCTACCCACGCGGCACCGGCCCCAACGCGCCGATCAGCGGCGACCTGGAGCCGCTGGAAATCGGCAAGGGCGTGGTCCGCCGCCAGGGTGGCAAGGTCGCCCTGCTGGTGTTCGGCGTACAGCTGGCCGAAGCCCTGCAGGTGGCCGAGCAGATCGATGCCACCGTGGTCGACATGCGTTTCGTCAAGCCACTGGACGAGGCGCTGCTACTGGAAATGGCCGCCAACCATGAGTTGCTGGTGACCCTCGAAGAAAATGCCATCATGGGTGGCGCCGGCGCAGCGGTCGGCGAGTTCCTCGCCCGCGAAGCGGTGGTCAAGCCGCTGCTGCACCTGGGGCTGCCGGATATCTATGTCGAGCATGCCAAGCCTGCGCAGATGCTGGCCGAGTGCGGGCTGGATGTGGCAGGGATCGAAGCCTCCGTCAAAGCCCGAATGGCCAAGCTCGGCCTGTAAGGCCATATCGCGGGTCAAGTCGCATCGGCGGTGCGCCGATGCGACTTGCCCCGCGATCGCAATGGAACTGCCCCATGAAGATCCGCGCCCTCCCCCTGCTCTGCCTCCCCGCCGCCGCCCTGGCTGCCGAACCCTCCCGTGATGACGCCCTCAAGCTCCCCGACGTGCTGATCAGCGCCAGTCGCCAGGTCGAGTCGCGCACCACCACCAGCGCCGCCAACACGGTATTCACCCGTGCCGACATCGACCGCCTGCAACCCAGCAGCGTCACCGATCTGCTCGCCCGCGTGCCCGGCGTGCAGGTCGCGCCCACCGGCGGTCGCGGCAGCCTGCCGGGCATCTTCGTGCGCGGCACCAAAGCCGCCCAGACCCTGGTGCTGGTTGATGGCGTACGCATCGCCAACGCCACCTCCGGCGACAGCGGCCTGCAGTTTCTCGGCATCGACCAGATCGAACGCGTGGAAGTGCTGCGCGGATCGCGCTCGGCGGTATACGGCAGCGACGCCATCGGTGGGGTGATCCAGATTTTCACCCGGCGTGGCGAGGGCCAGGGCCTGCAACCGCGCCTGCGCCTGGCGGCGGGCAGCAACCAGACCTGGCAGCGCAGCCTGGGCCTGTCCGGTGGCGATGGCGCGACCCGCTTCAACCTCGGCGCCAGCCTGGACGAGACGGCCGGCATCGATTCGACCGGGCCGTCGTATGCCAGCGATGGTGACCATGATGTTTATCGCAACCGCTCGCTGAACCTGAGCCTGAGCCACAGCTTCAACGAGCGCTTCGAAGCGGGCCTGAACCTGCTCGACAGCCGTGGGCGCAGTGAATACGACAATCCTTATGGGCGGCTGGATGAAACCACCTATCTGAGTTATCCACAGCAGCCCTATACCGATTTCAGCGTCAGCAGCCTCGGCACCTGGTTCGACGCCCAGCTAAGCGACACCTGGCACTCCAGGTTGGAACTTGGTCATAGCGAAAACCGTGACGACAAGCGTGACAAGCTGAGCGACGAGCGTTTCATCTACAACACCTACCGTGACCAGGTCACTTGGCAGAACGATTTCACACTCGACGAGCGCAACCAGCTGATGCTCGGTGGCGACTGGTACCAGGACCGCTTCCACGGTACGGCGAACTTCAGCGAGGACAGCCGCTGGAACCGCGCAGCCTTCGCCCAATACCGCTTTGCCGGGGACAGCTTCTCGAGCGAACTGGGTGTACGCCAGGACCGTAACCAGCAATTCGGCGACCAGACCACCTGGAATGCCAGCCTCACTGTCCCGCTGAACCCTCGCAACGACGTGCTGCTCTCCTACAGCGAAGGCTTCCGCGCCCCGACCTTCAACGATCTCTACGATGTGAAGTACGGCAACCCAGACCTGCGCCCCGAGCACTCGAAAAGCTACGAACTGCAATGGCGCAGCCAGCTGGCCAGTGACACACGGCTGGAAGCCTCGTTGTATCGCACCGACCTGCGCGACGCGATCAACTACGACCCCGATCGCAGGCGACCCGGCAATGTCGACAACGCGCGAATCAATGGCATGGAGCTGTCGCTACAGCAGGAATGGGCCGGCTGGACCTCTCAGTTGGGCCTGAGCCTGGTCGACCCGCGTGACCGGGAAAGCGGGCATACCCTGCAACGCCGCGCTCGTCGCACGTTGAGCCTGGATGTGGACCGACAATTTGCTCGCTACAGCGTGGGGGCCAGCTGGCAGGCCGTCAGTGGCAGCTACGACGATCCGTCCAACAATCGGCGCATGGGGGGCTATGGGTTGCTCGGCCTACGTGGCGGCATGGCCCTGACAGACGAGGTGAGGGTGGAGCTGAAACTGGACAACCTGCTGGACAAGCAATACAGCCGCGCCCTCTACAGCTACGAAGGCAGTTGGCACGGTTACCGCGAAGAAGGCCGCACCTGGCTGCTGAGCCTTACCTGGACACCGGCGCTCTAGCGTCGAGCAACGCACACAGCCGAGCAGTGGCCTCGATCATCTGCCCGCTGGGCCGCTCCAGGCCTTTGTCCGGCACCACCAGCAAGCGCTCGCCCTTCACGGCGCTCAGCCGCGGCCAGTTGCGCCAACTGGCCAGTTGCGCCTCATCGCCCGCCAGGATCACCTCGGGGTCGCGCAGCAGCACCGACTCCACGCTGACCTGCGGGGCGGGCTGGGCCAGATCGTCGAACACATTGCGCGCCCCGCACACGCGCAAGGCGTCGCTGACCACCTGGTGGCCACCCAAGGTATATAGCGGCTTGTCCCAGACCTGGTAGAACACCCGTAACGGCGCCTCACGCCGATAGCGGTCACGCAGCCCCTGCAGCCGCTCACGCAGGCTGGCGGCATAGGCGTGGCCCTGCGCGTCACGGCCAATACGTTGGGCGATGGCTTCGATCTGGTCGATCAACTGGTCAAGATCGCCGGGTTCGCCGCTGAACGTGGCGATGCCCAGGCGCCTGAGCTGGTCGCGCTGGGCCGGCGACACGCTGCCCGGCCACAGCAGCAAGAGGTCGGGCTCGAGACTGAGCAGACGCTCCATGTCGAGCTGGCCATGGCGGCCGACGGAAGGCAAACGGGCCAGCGCCGGCGGACGCTCGCCGCCATCGAGCACGCCGACCAGCAACTCGCCGGCTTGCAGCTCCAGAACGATCTCGGTCATCGATGGCGCCAGGCTGACCACCCGCGGCGCAGCCTCGGCCAAGGCGCCGAGGCACAACAGCGAAACACCGGCGAGCAGCGTCCGCATCAACCGAGCTGGCGTGGGATGCGATAGAGGTACAGCAGCACCACGGTGGACAGGGCGAGGAGAATTTGCGGCACTGCTTCCAACCCGACCAGCACCGACAGCGCCGCAACCCAGGCCGGGAAGCAGGCGAACAGCATGGCCAGGCGGCGCACCCGCGCCAACTCGATCCAGGCGGCCGGCTCTTCGGCGCTGCCCAGCGCCTTGTCGGTGGCGATCAACGCCCGCTTGTACGCGCTGAAGCGCGGCAGGCTGAGGAACATGCTGGCGGCACCGGCGATGAACAGCGGCATGGCCAACACCGGGATCAGCGCCTCGCCGCCACCGAAGGCCCAGGCCATCACCGGCAGCGGCAGCAAGCCCACGGCCAGGTACTGCCACCAGGCCAGCGCCAGCCGCCGCTTCACCTCTGTGCGCGTCACGCCTGGGGCACCTCGCCCTGATGCTTGTTGCCCATCATGTGGCCGAGCTTGTCGGCCTTGGTGGCCAGGTACAGGCGGTTGTGCGGGTTGTGGCCAGTGTGCAGCGGCACGCGCTCGGCGACCTTGATGCTCATGTCAGTCAGGGCCTTGACCTTGCGCGGGTTGTTGGTCATCAGGCGCAGCGATTTCACGCCCAGGTGCTCGAGCATCGGCAGGCACATGGCGTAGTCACGCTGGTCGGCGGCGAAGCCCAGGCGCTCGTTGGCCTCGACAGTATCGGCACCGCCATCCTGCAGCTCGTAGGCGCGGATCTTGTTCAGCAGGCCGATGCCACGACCTTCCTGGCGCAGGTACAGCAGCACGCCACGGCCTTCACGGGCGATGGCCTGCAATGCGGCCTCCAGCTGCGAGCCGCAGTCGCAACGCTGGCTGAACAGCGCATCGCCAGTCAGGCATTCGGAGTGCAGACGCCCCAGCACCGGCTCGCCGTCGGCGATATCACCCAGGCTGAGCACCACGTGCTCGCGGCCAGTGGCTTCGTCGAGGAAGCCATGCATGGTGAAGGTCGCAAAGGGAGTCGGGAGTTTCGAGGCGGCAACAAAGACGACGGGCACGTTGTGCTCCTGGGCAGTAGGATTTTTCAGATCGGCCGATTGTATCAGCAGCCCGGCGCAGGTGCGCAGGAGGAATATCGTGGCTTAAGATCGAAAAGTTAGATGCATATGGTGTTGCGGGCGCCGGTGTTCACTCGTGGGAGCGGGCTTGCCCCGCGATGACATCGAGGCCAGATCGCGGGGCAAGCCCGCTCCCACGCCCCTCTACTCAGTGAGACTGACTGTCACTGGTAAACGGATATGGCTGCTTCCAGCGCTCGAAGATCGGCTTCAGCTCGCCACTGCGCACCAGTTGCTCCATGCGCCGGTCGAACAGGTCGCGCAGGGCTTGGCCCTGTTCACTGTGGGTGAAGGCCAGGTACAACGGCAGCTCGGCGACATGGGTGCGGCGAAAGCGCGAGGCATCGGGCGCCTGGCCAAGCACATAGTCGACCTCGGCGAGCGCATCGATGTAGAAGTCGACCCGGTCATGCTCGAGCATCGGCAGGATGCCCTCACGACGCTGGATCTCGCGGAAGTTGTGGACCTTGGGCAGATAGCTGGCGTAGTCGTAGCCGCGCACCCAGGCCAGCCGGTACTGGCCAATGGTCTCGAGCGTTGGCACCGGCTTGTCGACCAGGCCCAGGGCATAGATATGGTCCTGGTCGAAGTACCACTGCGGATACAGGTTGTCGGCGTTCTCTTCCTTGTAGGAGCCGACCCAGGCATCCGCCTCGCCGCGCTTGACCAGCCCGACGGCGCGGCTGTAGGGCGCGCTCTTGACCACGACCTTGACCCCGGCCGGCTCGAACACCTTGCGCAACACGTCCCAGGCCAGCCCGGTGCCGTCGGCATTGGTGTAGTCGACCCACGCCTCGCTGACCAGACGCACCTGCGCCGGCGCCTCCTGGGCCATCGCACCCGGCCCCGCGACCAACAGCATCGATGCCAGCACCACAGCCTTCAGGCCCATCGCAACGCTCCCTGTCTCAGGCCACCGCCCACACCAGAACCTGCATGCCCAGCCAGGCGAACACGCCGGCCAGGATATCGTCGAGCATGATCCCGAACCCACCATGCACATGGCGGTCGACCCAACGGATCGGCCACGGCTTGAGGATGTCGAAAAAGCGGAACATCAGGAACCCCGCCAGCAGCCATTGCCAACCTTCCGGCACCAGCCACAGGGTGATCCACATGCCGACGATCTCGTCCCAGACAATGCCCTCGTGGTCGTGCACGCGCAAGTCGTTGGCCACCTTGCCGCACAGCCACACGCCGAACAGCATGCTGATGCCCAGCAACAGCCAGTAGCCCCAGTCGGGCAGCATCTGCCACAGCGGGATGAACGGCAGCGCCACCAGCGAACCCCAGGTCCCCGGCGCCTTGGGCAGGGTGCCAGAGCCGAAGCCGAAGGCGATGAAGTGCCACGGGTTGCGCCAGACCGAAGGCGGAACGAACTCCGCAGGCACCTGGTTGGGGTGGTCGGTCACGGTGTCTCCCTGAAATGTTGATAGCCCCGTTGCACGGGAGTGATGTCCTGGCCTTGCGGGTCACGCAAGGTCACGCCCTGGCCTTGCAATACACGACCGATGACGTGCACCTCACGGGCCAGGGCGGTCAGTGCGCTTTCCGGCATGGTGAGCGCCAGCACGTAGTCGTCACCACCAGTGAGCGCTGCATGCAAGGCCGCTTCACGACCGAGCAAAGCCTGTAAAGGAGCAGACACGGGGACCTGCGCCAGGTTCACCTCAAGCGCAACGCCAGACGCCCTGGCGATATGCCCGCAGTCGGCCAGCAGGCCGTCGGAAATATCCAGCGCCGCCGTGGCCAGGCCGCGCAGGCGCTCGCCCAGTTGCAGTTGCGGCAAGGGCGACCAGTAATGCTCGAGCAATGGCCCAGCCACATCGGCAGGCGCCTCGCGTTCGCCCAGAACCAACGGCAAGGCGCCTGCCGCATTGCCCAGGAAACCACCGACACACAGCAGGTCGCCCGGCTGCGCGCCGCTGCGACGCAGCGCCTGGCCGGTCGGCACCCGGCCGAACACGGTCACGGTGATGCTCAACGGGCCGCGGGTGGTGTCGCCACCGATCAGGCTGATACCGCAGCGCGCGGCCATGCGCCCGAGGCCGTCGGCAAAACCGGCAAGCCATTGCGCGCCGACCTGGGGCAAGGTGAGGGCAAGGGTGAAGCCGATGGCCGTGGCGCCCATGGCCGCCAGGTCGCTGACCGCCACGGCCAGCGAGCGCTGGCCGAGCAGCAACGGGTCGCAGACTGCGGGAAAATGCACACCGGCCACGAGCGTGTCGGTGGAGATCGCCAGCTGCTCGCCGGCAGGCAGGTCCAGCAGGGCGCAGTCGTCGCCGATCCCCAGGGCCACGCCCTCGCCGCCCTGCGCACAAGGCGCGGCGGCGAAGTAGTGACGGATCAGCTCGAACTCACCCATGGCTGGTCAGCGCCGCAATCAGCGCTTGTTCGCCTTGACTTCCGCCTCACGCAGACGCGGAGCCAGCTTGTCGAGCACGCCGTTGACGAACTTGTGACCGTCGGTGGCGCCGAAGACTTTCGCCAGTTCCACACCTTCGTTGATGACCACGCGGTACGGTACGTCGGCGCGCATCATGAACTCCCAGGTGGACAGGCGCAGCACGGCCAGTTCGACCGGGTCGAGCTCTTCCAGCGGCGTATCCAGGCAAGGCTTGAGCGCCTCGTCGATCTCGGCCTTCTTCGCCGGAACCCCGTGCAGGATCTCGCGGAAGTAGGCGCCGTCGACATCGGTGAAATCGTTGTCGACCCGGAACTGCGCTTCCACTTCGTTCAGCGAATGCTTGGCCATGTGCCACTGGTAGAGCGCTTGCGTGGCGAGCTTGCGGGCTTCGCGACGCTTGGCGCTCTTCGAGGGCTTGCCGGCATCCGCGGGTTTTGGATCGCGCGGGTTGAAACGATCGCTTTCGTCGCTAATCACTTGGCCTCCAACTGCGCCAGCAGGCTGACCATTTCCAGAGCGGACAGGGCAGCTTCGGCACCTTTGTTGCCGGCCTTGGTGCCGGAACGCTCGATGGCCTGCTCGATGGAGTCGACGGTCAGTACGCCGAAGGCCACCGGAACACCGAACTCCATGGACACCTGGGCCAGGCCCTTGGTGCACTCGCCCGCCACGTATTCGAAGTGCGGGGTACCGCCACGGATCACCGCGCCCAGGGCGATGATCGCGTCATAAGCGCCCTGCTGGGCGACTTTCTGTGCCACCAGCGGGATTTCGAACGCGCCCGGGGCACGGATGATGGTGATGTCGCTTTCGCTGACGCCGTGGCGTACCAGGGCATCGACTGCACCGCTTACCAGGCTTTCGACGACGAAGCTGTTGAAGCGGCCAACCACCAAAGCATAGCGACCTTTGGGGGCGATGAAGGTACCTTCGATGGTCTTCAGGGTCATTCCGGAGTTCTCATCTTCAAGAGCGAGGCCGCGCTGTGGCGGCCTCGGGAGGGTTTTGACTCGAGCTTAAGGGCGATCAGGCCGCCTCAAGTCACTCGGAGGGCACGTATTCTACAACTTCCAGATCGAATCCGGATATCGCATTGAACTTCATCGGCGAACTCATCAGGCGCATCTTGCGCACACCGAGGTCGCGCAGGATCTGCGAACCGGCACCGACGGTGCTGTAGGTGGTGGGTGCCTTGGGCTGCGCATCGCCCGCGCTTTCGCGGATGTGCGCCAGCAGCACGTCGCCGTCCAGCGGATGGCCCAACAGCAGGACCACGCCGCTGCCGGCCTCGGCCACCGCGGCCATGGCCGCGCGCAGGCTCCAGCGCCCCGGCTGCTTGACCAGCAGCAGGTCGCGCAGCGGGTCCATGTTGTGCACCCGCACCAGCGTCGGCTCTTCGGCGCAGATCTTGCCCAGGGTCAGGGCCATGTGCACATCGCCTTCCACCGCGTCACGGTAGGTGACCAGGTTGAATTCGCCCAGCTCGCTCTCGATCGGCTGCTCGGAAACGCGCTGCACGGTGCGCTCGTGGATCATGCGGTAGTGGATCAGGTCGGCGATGGTGCCGATCTTCAAGCCATGTTCGGCGGCGAACACCTCCAGCTCGGCGCGGCGCGACATGGTGCCATCGTCGTTCATCACCTCGCAGATCACCCCGCTTGGCTCGAAACCGGCCATGCGCGCCAGGTCACAGGCAGCCTCGGTATGGCCGGCGCGGGCCAGGGTGCCGCCGGGCTGGGCCATCAGCGGGAAGATATGCCCAGGGCTGACGATGTCCTCGGCCTTGGCGTCCTTGGCCGCGGCGGCCTGCACGGTACGCGCGCGGTCGGCGGCGGAGATGCCGGTGGTGACGCCTTCGGCGGCCTCGATCGACACGGTGAACTTGGTGCCGAAGCCCGAACCGTTGCGCGGCGCCATCAGCGGCAGCTTCAGGGTTTCGCAGCGCTCGCGGGTCATCGGCATGCAGATCAGGCCACGGGCGTGCTTGGCCATGAAATTGATGTGCTCGGGCAGGCAGCACTCGGCCGCCATGATGATGTCGCCTTCGTTCTCGCGGTCTTCGTCATCCATGAGGATGACCATTTTGCCCTGGCGGATGTCTTCGACCAGTTCTTCGATGCTGTTGAGCGCCACGCGGCACCCCCTTCTCAATCAGGATTTCAAGAAGCCGTTGGCGGCCAGGAAGCTTTCGGTGATGCCACTGCCTTTGCTCGGCTCTGCGGCCTTGTCGCCCAGCAGCAGACGCTCCAGGTAACGGGCCAGCAGGTCGACCTCAAGGTTCACCCGACGCCCTGCGCGGTAGTCGGCCATGATGGTTTCGGACAGGGTGTGCGGGACGATGGTCAGCTCGAACTCGGCGCCATCGACTTCGTTGACCGTCAGGCTGGTGCCGTCGACGGTGATCGAGCCCTTGTGGGCGATGTACTTGGCCAGCTCCTTGGGTGCGCGCACGCGGAACTGGATGGCGCGGGCGCTATCGGCGCGCGAGACGATCTCGCCGACACCGTCGACATGGCCGCTGACCAGGTGGCCGCCCAGGCGGGTGGTCGGGGTCAGGGCCTTTTCCAGGTTGACCCGGCTGCCGCTCTTGAGGTCGACCATGGCGGTACGCTTGAGGGTCTCGGCGCTGACGTCAGCCCAGAAGCCGTCGCCGGGCAGCTCGACGGCGGTCAGGCACACGCCGTTGACCGCGATGCTGTCGCCGAGCTTGACGTCGCCCAGGTCGAGCTTGCCGGTCTCTACGTAGACGCGCACGTCACCGCCCTTGGGGGTGAGGCTGCGGATGGTGCCGATGGATTCGATGATGCCGGTGAACATGCTGTTCTCCTCAGGTACGGGCTGCGCGAAGCAAGCCAGGCATTATACGCCGGGGGCCGGCAGGGGGATGGCAGTGACTCGCCAGTCATCGCCGACCGCGCGCATGTCGGTGATCTTCAGCCGCGGCGCCTCGCTCATTTTCGACAAGGGCCAGTCCAGCAGCGGACGGGCGTCGGAGCCGAGGAAGGTGCCGGCAACGAACAACTGGTACTCGTCGACCAGGCCCTGGCGGGCGAAGGCGCCGACCAGGCCGGCGCCGGCTTCCAGGAGGATTTCATTGACCCCGCGCTCGGCCAGGGTGTGCAACAGTGCCGCCAGGTCTACGCGACCATCGCTGCCGGGCAAATTGATCAATTCATGGCCGGCGGCCACGTAGCGCGGATCTTCGCCGGCGGCGGTCACCACCAGCGCCGGGCCGGCCTGGAAGAACGGCGCGTCCAGTGGCAGGCGCAGGCGCCCGTCGATCAGCACGCGCAGCGGCGGGCGCGACACGGCCAGGGCGGTGAGCGCCTCATCCAGGCCAAGTTCTTCGCCACGCACGGTCATGCGGGCGTTGTCGAACAGCACGCTCTCGGCGCTGGTCAGCACCACGCTGGACCGGGCGCGCAGGCGCTGCACCGCGGCACGGGCAGCGTGGCCGGTGATCCACTGGCTCTCGCCACTGGCCATGGCCGTGCGACCGTCCAGGCTCATGGCCAGCTTCGCGCGCACGAATGGCAGGCCGTGTTCCATACGCTTGAGGAAGCCTGGGTTGAGGGCGCGGGCCTCGGCTTCGAGCACCCCGCTGGCGACCTCGATGCCGGCCTCGCGCAGACGGCGCAGGCCATTGCCGGCCACTTGCGGGTTGGGGTCCTGCATGGCAGCCACAACCCGCGCCACCCCGGCGTTGACCAGGGCTTCGGCGCACGGCGGCGTGCGCCCATGATGACTGCAGGGCTCGAGGGTGACGTAGGCACAGGCGCCTCGGGCGCGCTCGCCGGCCTGGCGCAGGGCATGGACCTCGGCGTGCGGCTCGCCGGCACGCACATGCCAGCCCTCGCCGACCACCTCGCCATCGCGCACGATCACGCAGCCCACGCGGGGGTTGGGGTGGGTGCTGTACAGGCCCTTGCGGGCCAGTTCCACGGCCCAGGCCATGTAGTGGGCGTCGAGAATGGCTTGGCTGGACATACTTACTCTTTGGCTGGCTCGCGGGCCAAACGGTCGATTTCTTCGCGGAATTCGTCAAGGTCCTGGAAACGTCGGTAGACCGAGGCGAAACGAATGTAGGCCACTTCGTCGAGCTTGCGCAGCTCGGCCATCACCATCTCACCGACCACCAGCGATTTCACTTCGCGCTCGCCGGTGGCACGCAGGCGGCTCTTGATGTGCGCCAGCGCCGCTTCCAGGCGCTCGACGCTGACCGGGCGCTTTTCCAGCGCGCGCTGCATGCCGGCACGCAGCTTGTCTTCATCGAAGGGCTGGCGCGTGCCGTCCTGCTTGATCAGCCGCGGCAGCACCAGTTCGGCGGTTTCGAAGGTGGTGAAACGTTCGCCGCAGGCGACGCACTCGCGACGGCGACGCACCTGCTCGCCCTCGGCGACCAGGCGCGAGTCGATGACCTTGGTGTCGTTGGCGCCGCAAAACGGACAGTGCATGGTGGCAGGCAACAAAAAAAGGGAGGGCCATGGTAGCGCATTGCACTGGCAAGACAAGCCAAAGGGGTTACCATCCATGCAAATCTGCCCGTGAAGGACGACCCCATGTACCCTCGAGCGCTCGTCGTGCTGTGTTGCGCCGCCCTGCTCGCCGCCTGCGGCAGCGACCGCCCCAAGCCAGAACAGGCCCCCGCACCGGTGCCGGCCAAGGTGGCGAAGAAGACCGAACCCCTGGGCCCGCTGCCGGCCTACCAGCGCGAGCTGAGCGGCACCCTGATGGAAATCCCGGCAGGTGCCGATGTGGAACTGGCCCTGCTGGTGATCGACGAGCGCGGCCGCCCGCAGCAACTGCTGGCCAGCAGCACCCTGAGCGGCACCGGCCAGGCCCTGCCCTACCGCCTGCGCTTCAACCCCGAAGCCTTCCCGGCCGGCGCCCGCGTCGAACTGCGCGGCCGCGCCAGCCGCTCCGGCCAGTTGATCCTGCACCTGCCTCCGGTGCCCATCGCCCAGGCCCAGACCCAGGCCACCGGCCCGCTGCGTTTCGAAAAGGCACCATAGATGGCCCCGCTGGCCCTGCAACAGGCCTTGAGCGGCCTGATCGGCGAAGCACGCCTGATCGTCAGTGAACTGCCCGAATGCGACCTGAAACTCTGGTTGATCGACGACCAGAACATGGACCGCGCATTCAGCAGCGAGGAAACCCGGCGCATTCTCGAAGAGCCGCCCTACTGGAGCTTCTGCTGGGCCAGCGGCCTGGCCATGGCGCGCTACCTGGCCGAGCAGCCGCACTGGGTGCGTGGCAAGCGCGTGCTGGACTTCGGTGCCGGCTCCGGCATCGCCGGGATCGCCGCCGCCCGGGCCGGCGCGCTGGAAGTGGTGGCCTGCGACCTCGACCCGCTGGCCCTGGACGCCTGCCGCGCCAACGCCGCACTGAACGGCGTGACGCTGGGCTACAGCAGCGATTTCTTCGCCGAGGCCGACCGCTTCGACCTGATCCTGGTCGCCGATGTGCTCTACGACCGCGCCAACCTGCCGTTGCTGGACGCATTCCTCGGCCGTGGCCGCCAGGCGCTGGTGGCCGATTCGCGGGTGCGTGACTTCAGCCATCCGCTGTACCGCCCACTCGGCGTGCTGGAGGCGCTGACCCTGCCGGATCTGGCCGAGCCACACGAATTCCGCCGGGTCAGCCTGTACCACGCCAGCCGCGAGCCCTTATAGTGGGGGCATTCACGGATTTGCGAGAGTTGCGATGAGCCAAGCGCCAGTTAACCAAAGCCTGCCCTATATCTTCGATGCCACCGATGCCAACTTCCAGCAACTGGTCATCGAGAACTCCTTCCACAAGCCGGTGCTGGTCGACTTCTGGGCCGAATGGTGCGCGCCATGCAAGGCGCTGATGCCGCTGCTGGCGAAGATCGCCGAGGGCTACCAGGGCGAGCTGCTGCTGGCCAAGATCAACTGCGACGTCGAGCAACAGATCGTCGCCCAGTTCGGCATCCGCAGCCTGCCGACCGTGGTGCTGTTCAAGGATGGCCAACCGGTCGACGGCTTTGCCGGCGCGCAGCCCGAGTCGGCCATCCGCGCCATGCTCGAACCCCATGTACAGATGCCCGCGCCGCCTGTCGCAGCGCCGCTGGAGCAGGCCAAGGCGCTGTTCGCCGAGAGTCGTTTCAGCGAGGCCGAGTCCCTGCTGCAGGTGCTGCTGGGTGAAGACAACAGCAATGCCGAGGCGCTGATCCTCTACGCCCGCTGCCTGGCCGAGCGCGGCGAGCTGGGCGAGGCCCAGGTGGTGCTCGACGCGGTCAAGACCGACGAGCACAAGGCCGCACTGGCCGGCGCCAAGGCCCAGCTGACCTTCCTGCGCCAGGCCGCCAGCCTGCCGGAAGCCGCGGAGCTGAAGAGCCGCCTGGCGCAGAATTCGCAGGATGACGAAGCCGCCTACCAGCTGTGCATCCAGCAGTTGGCACGCCAGCAGTACGAGGCCGCGATGGATGGTCTGCTGAAGCTGTTCCAGCGCAACCGCGCCTACGACAACGGCCTGCCGCAGAAGGCGCTGCTGCAGGTGTTCGAGCTGCTGGGCAATGAGCATCCGCTGGTCAGTGTGTACCGCCGCAAGCTGTCCTCTGCATTGTTCTGAGGCTGTTGGGGCTGCTATGCGGCCCCCTCATCCCACCCAGCGGTACACCGGCGCATCCACGCCACTCTCCACCTTCACCTCACTGCTATGGCGCAACCGCACCAGCAGCCGCTTGCCTGCCGCCACGCTTCCGGTCAAACCTTCCAGACGCTCCAGCAGCTCCGGCCCGCCCATCTGCCCCGCCTGACGCAGCACTTCACGCGCCGCCGCCCACTGTCCGTCATCCTGTCGGGGTGCGGGGCTGGCGCTGACCGGCACAGCTTCCACCGACGCCTGGACTTCCATCCTACGCCCCAGCTGCGCCCATTCATGCGGTTCCAGCTCGACAGTCAGGTCCACCGGCCACTCGCCGATCTGTCCACGAATTCTCACGATTATTTCCTTGTTTCCAGGCTCGATTGCGCCATGCTCCCACGAACATGAAACCTGTGCCAGGCAGGCTGGCGGGGCAAATGCAAATTGTTATAACATCACAAATTCATCCCAAGCCGCCTGTGGAGCCGTCCATGCGTCGTCTGTTGCTCGCCCTGCCCTTCGCCCTGCTTCCCCTGGCCGTGGCCCATGCCCACGACGATCACGACCATGACCACGACCACGCCCATGGCACCCTCGGCGCCCATGAGCACGGCGTGGCCAAGCTCAACGCGGTACTCGACGGCAACGTCCTCGAGCTGGCGCTGGACAGCCCGGCGATGAACCTGGTCGGCTTCGAACACGCCGCCAGCAGCGACGCCGACAAGGCCAAGGTCGCCGCCGCCCGCCAGCAGCTCGAACAACCCCTGAAGTTGTTCGCCATCGCCCAGGCCGCCGGTTGCAAGGAGGAGGCCCAGGAGCTGGAAAGCCCGCTGTTCGGTGATGCCCCCGAGGCTGGCGGCGACGCGCACCAGCACGCCGACATCGATGCCCGTTACCAGCTGACCTGCGCCACCCCGGGCAAACTCACCCAGATCGATCTCGGCCCGCTGTTCAAGACCTTCCCGCAAACCCAGAAGATCAACGTGCAACTGATCGGCCCGAATGGCCAGAAAGGCGTGGAAGCCACCCCCGCCAAGGCCGTGGTCGCGTTCTGAATGAGCCAGCCGCTGATCGACCTGCATGACCTGGTGTTCGCCTGGCCTGGCCAGGCGCCGCTGCTGGAGATCCCGGCGTTTCGCCTGGAACCCGGCGAGGCGTTGTTCCTCAAGGGCCCCAGCGGCAGTGGCAAGACCACCCTGCTCGGCCTGCTGGGAGGGGTCAACCGCCCCGGCCAGGGCAGCATCCGCCTGCTCGGCCAGGACTTGGCGAGCTTGGGCCAGGGCGCGCGCGACCGCTTCCGGGTCGATCACACCGGCTACATCTTCCAGCAGTTCAATCTGTTGCCGTTCCTGTCGGTGCGCGAAAACGTCGAGCTGCCCTGCCGCTTCTCGAAAAGCCGTGCCGCACGCGCCGCCCAGCGCCACGGCAGCATCGACCAGGCCGCTGCCCAGTTGCTCGCCCACCTGGGCCTGGACGACCCGGCCCTGCTCGGCCGCCGCGCCGACAGCCTGTCGATCGGGCAGCAGCAGCGGGTCGCCGCGGCCAGGGCGCTGATCGGCCAGCCCGAACTGGTGATCGCCGACGAGCCGACCTCGGCCCTGGACGCCGACACCCGCGAGGCGTTCATCCGCCTGTTGTTCGACGAATGCCGCGACGCCGGCGCCAGCCTGCTGTTCGTCAGCCATGACCAGAGCCTGGCGCCGCTGTTCGACCGCCACCTGTCCCTGGCCGAGCTCAATCGCGCCGCCAAGCCCCGGGAGGCCTGATGTACCTGCTTCGCCTTGCCCTGGCCAGCCTGGCCAACCGCCGTTTCACCGCCCTGCTCACCGCGTTCGCCATCGCCCTGTCGGTGTGCTTGCTGCTGGCCGTCGAGCGGGTACGCACCGAAGCCCGCGCCAGTTTCGCCAGCACCATCAGCGGCACCGACCTGATCGTCGGCGCCCGCTCGGGGTCGGTGAATCTGCTGCTGTACTCGGTGTTCCGCATCGGCAATGCCACCAACAACATCCGCTGGGACAGCTACGAGCATTACGCCAAGGATCCACGGGTGAAGTGGGCGATCCCGATTTCCCTGGGCGACTCGCACCGTGGCTACCGGGTGATGGGCACCAGCGCCGACTACTTCAGCCATTACCAGTTCGGTCGCCGCCAGCACCTGGCACTCGACCAGGGCCGGGCGTTCGCCGACGATCCGTTCGAAGTGGTGCTGGGTGCCGAAGTCGCCGAGGCGCTGCACTACACACTGGGTGACAAGCTGGTGCTGGCGCACGGCGTGGCCGCCATCAGTCTGGTCAAGCATGACGACAAGCCATTCACCGTGGTCGGCGTGCTCGAGCGCACCGGCACCCCGGTGGACCGCACCCTGCACATCAGCCTGGCCGGCATGGAAGCGATTCACATCGACTGGCACAACGGCGTCCCGGCCCGTGGCGCCGGGCGCATCAGTGCCGAGCAGGCCCGCGCCATGGACCTGCAACCCACCGCCATCACCGCCTTCATGCTCGGGCTCAACAGCAAGATCGCCACTTTCAGCCTGCAGCGCGAGATCAACGAGTACCGTGCCGAGCCTTTGCTGGCGATCCTGCCCGGCGTGGCCCTGCAGGAGCTGTGGAGCCTGATGGGCACGGCGGAGCAGGCATTGTTCGTGGTGTCGCTGTTCGTCGTGCTCACCGGCCTGATCGGCATGCTCACCGCGATTCTCACCAGCCTCAACGAACGCCGCCGGGAAATGGCCATCCTGCGCTCGGTGGGGGCCCGTCCCTGGCACATCGCCGGGCTGTTGGTGCTCGAGGCACTGGCCCTGGCATTGTCGGGCATCGCCGCCGGGCTTGGCTTGCTGTATGCCGGCATTGCCCTGGCGCAGGGCTATGTGCAGGCCAACTACGGGCTGTACCTGCCACTGGCCTGGCCAAGCGCCCATGAGTGGACGCTGCTGGCTATCATCCTTGGCGCGGCGTTGCTGATGGGCAGCGTGCCGGCCTGGCGTGCCTACCGGCAGTCGCTGGCCGATGGCCTGTCGATTCATCTTTGAGAACCTTCATGAGCGCGACATCCATGGACAACAGGCAGGCTTCCACTGCTTGGCATTACCTGTTACTGGCAGTGGTGTTGCTGGCATCCACGGTGTGCGCCGCCGAACCTCGTGAGCTGGACTGGCCCGCGCTGATCCCCGAGGGCGCGCCGATCATCCCGCCGCAACTGACGCCCCTGCACGATCTGTCGCAGATCAGCGACGCGCTGGCTGCCGAGGCCGCCCCCGCCGCCCGCCAGCAGGCGCCCAACGCGCCGGTGGTAAAGGCGCTGGACGGCCAGCCGGTGAAGATCCCCGGCTACATCGTGCCACTGGAAGTCAGTGAAGAAGGCCGCACCACCGAGTTTCTCCTGGTGCCCTACTACGGCGCCTGCATCCACGTGCCACCGCCGCCCTCGAACCAGATCGTGCACATCTTCAGCGAGATGGGCGTGCGCATCGAAGACCTCTACCAGCCCTACTGGATCGAAGGCACGATGCAGGTCAAGGCGTCCAGCAGCGAGCTGGCGGATGCGGGCTACCAGATGGAAGCCGAGAAAATCTACGCTTATGAGCTGAAGTGAGCACTGTGCACGCCCGTTTGAAGAGGCTTCGTTGAGCTGGGTCAAACTTTCTGTTTAGTCAGCTTCGTACCATTGGACTACTCGATTACTCACGTCCTCTGGGAGCTTCCATGAACAAGTCCTTGCTCAGTGCCTCGCTCGTCGCGTTGGCGCTCGCAGCCCCTGTTGCCCACGCCCACCAGGCGGGGGATTTCATCCTCCGCGCCGGCGCCATCACCACGGCGCCGAATGAAAGCAGCGGTGACATCAAGCTCGATGGCGCCAAGGTCTCGGGCACCAAGGCGACCCTGGACAGCGACACCCAGCTGGGCCTGGCCTTCGCCTACATGCTCACCGACCACATCGGCCTCGAGCTGCTGGCCGCCACGCCATTCCAGCACACCGTCGGTGTCAAGGGCCTCGGCCCGGGCCTGGACGGCAAGCTGGCCGACATCAAGCAGCTGCCACCGACCCTGTCGCTGCAGTACTACCCGATGGCACCGTCCTCAAAGTTCCAGCCCTACGCTGGCGTGGGCATCAACTACACGATGTTCTTCGACGAAGACCTGACCAGCAACCGCAAGGCGCAGGGCTTCAGCAACATGAAGCTGAAGGACTCGGTGGGTATCGCCGGCCAGCTGGGCATGGACTACATGCTCACCGACAACCTGCTGGTCAACGCCGCGGTCTGGTACGTCGACATCGACACCAAGGCCAGCATCGATGGCCCGAGCGCCCTGGGCGTCGGCAAGACCAAGGTCGACGTGGACGTCGATCCATGGGTCTACATGGTAGGCATCGGCTACAAATTCTGATCCGCAGGCAAGCCCGTTCCTTCTGGAGCGGGCTTGCCCCGCGCCGTCTCGCCCCACCACAGGTACCCCCAGTAGCCCCAGGCAACCGCGCTTATTCCCGCCCCCAACCCGCAAACCGCCATCCAGCCCCACTGCCCATACACCCAGGTCGCCACGACCGCACCCACCCCACTACCGACCGAATAGCAGCACATGTAGGCACCGATCAGCCGGCTGGCCATCTCGCCGCGCCCCGCCAGCAACAGGCTCTGGTTGGTCACATGCACGGCCTGCACGGCCAGGTCCAGCATCAGCACCCCGATCACCAGCGCCAGCAATGACTGCTCCAGGTAGGCACTGGGCAGCCATGACAGCGTCAACAGCCCGAGCGCCCATCCGCTCACCCGCCGGCCCTGCCCCTGATCCGCCAGGCGCCCGGCACGCGATGCCGCCAGCGCGCCAGCCACACCGGCCAGGCCGAACAACCCGACCTGGGTATGATCGAGCGCCAACGGCGAGGCGCTCAAGGGCAACACCATCGCGCTCCACAGCACGCTGAACGCCGCAAAGACCAGCACCGCAAACACACCGCGCTGACGTAGCAGACGGTCATGCCGGTACAAGCGCAGCACAGAGACCAGCAGTGCCCGATAGCGCTGCTTCGGCCCCTGCGGCCTGACAGCAGGCAAGCGCCAGGCCAGCAACAACGCCATGGCCAACGCCAACCCCGCCGCCACGACGTACACCCCGTGCCAGCCCAGCAGGTCAGCCAGTGCGCCCGAGACCAACCGCGCTGACAGGATGCCCAACACCACGCCACTGGTGACAGCCCCCACCGCCTGCCCCTGCTGAGCTGGCGTGGCCAGTGTGGCGGCATGCGCGACCATCACCTGCACCACCACCGCAGCCAGGCCGACCATGGCCATCGCCACCAGCAGCATGGCCCAGTCCACGGCAAACGCCACGGCCAACAGCGCGCCGGCCGATGCCAGCAACTGGCCAACAATCAGCCGGCGGCGATCGACCAGATCGCCCAGCGGCACGATCAGCAACAGACCCAAGGCATAGCCGGCCTGGGTCATGCCCACCACCAGGCCGGCGCGCGCAGCGCTTACGCCAAGGCTCGCGGCCATGGCCTCAAGCAGCGGCTGGGCGAGGTACACCGTGGCCACGGCCAGGGCGCAGGCGGCCGCCAACAACAGCGTCAATCCACGAGTGAGCGATGGCATCAGCGACCTCTTCAAGCCTGGTTTCAATTTAAAACCACATAACTGGCTTTCTAGCAAAAGTAGTTTTATTCTGCAACCAGAACACACCCAAGGAACGCCCCATGCTCGACGAGAACAACCAGCAATGCCCGGTGGCCCGCGCCCTGGAGGTGCTCGGCGAGCGCTGGGCGCTGATGATCCTGCGCGATGCCTTCGATGGCCCGTGCCGCTTCAGCGAATTGCAGAAAAACCTCGGGCTGGCGAAGAACATCCTCGCTTCACGCCTGAAACTGCTGGTGGAGACCGGGCTGCTGGCACAGCAGCCTGCATCCGATGGCAGTGCCTACAAGGAATATGTGCTGACGGAAAAGGGCCGTTCGGTGTTTCCGGTCGTGATCGGCTTGCGCCAATGGGGGGAGCGCTACCTGTTCACGTCAGGAGAGTCAAGCTCGCAGTTGGTCGATGATCGCGGCCAGGGGCTGGAGACGTTGCAGGTGCGGGCCCGGGACGGGCGAGTGCTGGGGCCGGAGGATTGCCGGCGACAACTGATCCGGCATTCGTGACGTCATCGCGGGGCAAGCCCCGCGAGAGGTTCAAGCTTTGCCGAGCAAGCGGGCCAGGCCTTCGACAAACGGCGTTGGCTCGGGAAATGCGAAACGTGCCAGCAAACGCGCGTTGTCCGCCCGTGAATGACGGATGTCCCCCGACCGTGCCTGGCCGTAGCTGATTGCAGGCAAACCGCCAACCACCTGTTCCAGCGCCTTGAGCAACTGGTTCAGCGAGGTCGCCTGGTTCAGGCCGATGTTCACCGCGCCCTCTTCCACCGCCTGCTGCTCGAGCGCCTGCACCATTACCTGGACCAGGTCACCGACAAACAGGAAGTCGCGGGTCTGCTCGCCATCGCCGAACACCGTGATCGGTTTGCCACTGGTGGCGCGCTCGCAGAAGATGCTGATCACCCCCGAATACGGCGAGGAAGGGTCCTGGCGCGGCCCGAAGATATTGAAGAAGCGGAACACCACCGGCTCCAACCCATGCTGGCGGCGGTAGAAGTCCAGGTACTGCTCGCTGGCCAGCTTGTCCACCGCGTAAGGGGTCAGCGGCGCCTTGGGCGTGTCTTCGGCAATCGACTGGCCTTCACCGTTGTTGCCATACACCGCCGCGCTGGAGGCGAAAAGCACGCGGCGGATGCCGTTCAGGCGCATCGCCTCGCACACGTTCAGCGTACCGATGAAGTTGCTCTGGTGGGTCTTCACCGGGTCTTCCACCGAGGCCTGCACCGAGGCCACCGCAGCCAGGTGCACCACCGCCTGGCAGCCTCCGGCGGCACGGGCCACCAGCGCGGCATCGGCGACATCGCCCTCGAGCAGTTCCAGGCGCGGGTGGCCAAGCTGCAGGTTGTCGCGCTTGCCGGTCGACAGATCGTCGAGGATACGCACCGCGTAGCCTTTCTCCAGCAACGCATCGCACAGGTGCGAGCCAATGAAACCGGCACCGCCGGTGATCAGGATGGGGGCGTCAGCCATGTCGGTAGAATCGGTCCAGTAGGGGCGGCAAGCCGGCGCGCCAGGCGCGTGGCTTGATGCCGAAGGTATGAAGGATCTTCTTGCAGGCCAGTACCGCGTGCTGCGGCTCCTCGCTGGCATCCGGGCGGGCGGCGTGGGCCTGGGCGGTAGGCGCCTGCACGGCCAGCTTGCGCCACTGGGTGGCCTCGGTAAGGATCGCCTGCCCCAGCACCAGCGGCGTGGTGGCCTCGTTGCCGGCGTAGTGGTAGGTACCCCACAGTGGCGCCTGGCAGTCGAGCTGCTTGAGCACCGAGAGGATCACCCGCGCCGCATCGTCCACCGGCGTCGGGTTACCGCGTCGGTCATCGGCCAGCAGCAGCTCCTGGGGCTGCTCGGCACGGGTCAGGAAACGCCCGAGCGCGCCATCGAGGCTTTCATCCAGCAGCCAGCCGAAACGCAGCAACACATGCTGCGGGCAGGTGGCGCGCACGCTCTGCTCGATGCGCCAAAGCGCCTGGCCACGCAGACCGAGCGGTACCGGCTCGTCCTTCTCGCTATAGGCCGTGGCGCGCGAGCCATCGAACACCCGGTAGCTGGACGGCTGCACGAGGATCATCTCGTGGTGCTGGCATAGCTCGGCGAGCCGCTCCACCGCCCGCTCCTGCTGAGCCAGGCGTTGCTCGCTGACCGACTCGGCCTGGAACCAGTCGAAGTAGTAGGCCAGGTTGACCACGGTGTGCGGGCGCTGCTCGTCGAGCAGCAGGGTCAGGCTGGCCGGATCCCAGCCGTTTTCCGGAGGGCGAGGCGCCAGGAAAGCGATGTCTTCCTCGGCCCCGAGACGAATCAGCGCTTGCCCGAGGGCATTGCCACCACCCAACAGCATCAGGCGCATACGCATAGAGTCAACAGGTCCGGTCTGGTCGATGGAGGAAAGGGTTCATTTTGCTGTTTCCGACAGGGGAAGTCCAACCCAGGCAAGGCCTGGCGCGCGCCGCGTGCCGATTGGCAACGGTCGGACGGGTGTTCCGCCTTTGCCAACAGCTACTTATACTGCGCATGGCCTGTTCAAGGAGATCAACATGGATGCCGAGTCGAACACCGCGCTGCGCGCCAGATGGCAATACGACGAACCCGCTCCCGGCCCGGAACGCTTCATCGACGAGGCTTTCGACGGCTATCGGCAACAGGCCCGCCTGCTGCTTCCGGCACATGAGTGCGCCCCCACGGTCTTTGTGGTCGGCGGCGCCCGCTCCGATTTCACCCGCCTGAACCCCTTGCTCTATCGCCTGCAACAGCAGGGGATCGGCTCGCTGACCGGCAACCTCTCCGGCCACAGCCTGGCCAGCGAGCCTGGTGCAAAGGACGCGTCGTTGGCCAGCAACCTGCAGGAAGCCCTGCGCTTCCACCAGCATCTGGATGCCCGCAGCGACACGCTGATCGGCCACAGCCTTGGCGCTGCCATCGCGCTCAAGCTGGCGGCGCAACGTCCAAGCGTGCGCAAGCTGGTGCTGATCTGCCCCGCGGTGTATCCCGATGCGGCCCATGTCGCCCCCTTCGGCCCAGCCTTCAGCGAAGCGATCCGCAAGCCTTATGCGTTCCTCGACTGCGACAGCTATGCCTTCCTGCGCCAGTTCCAGGGCCGCGTGCTGCTGGTGATCGGCGAATATGACGGGCTCAACTCCAAGGTCCATGGCCAGGGCCCCGGGACCTCGGCCGGGACCCGGTGCCTGGCGGGTGTCGAGCGCTACAGCCCGATCCCCGAGGAAGTCACCCACGCCTTGCTGCGTTCGGTGCCGGCGCCCCATGTGGAATGCCTGATGCTCACCGACTGCGACCACGGCATCGCCGCGCACCTGCGTGACCGGCCGCAGGTGGCGGATCAGGTAGCCGATGCGGTGGCGGCGTTCATTTTCGATTGAAATCGGTGGAGCACTGCTGTCCTTGCGTGGGAGCGGGCTTGCCCCGCGATGGCGTCCGAGCGGGCGACCTCGTTGGTCATGCTGACGCAATCGCGGGGCAAGCCCGCTCCCACGCATCAATGCGCGACCAACTGCGCCATCAACGTTGACTCACTCGATCTCGAACAATCCGTTGCTGATCATCCCCGCACTGAGACGGTCGCGGATATCGTCGTCGATGCGCGGATCGTCCGGGCGGTACAGCTTGATCTGCCGGAAGGCGTTGATGCGGTTGATCTCCTCGCCCAGGTATTCCCACACCACGCGGGTGCAGGCCGGGTTGCGCCGGTCACCGCTGGAAACCCCGGTCTTGAGGCCGTTCAGGCGGCTGATACGGCTCTTGAAGCTGGGGATGAGCACGGTCTGGCTCATCTCATTGAGGGTCAGCGACTCGTAGTCGATCAGGAACATCCGGTCCTGCAGCTGGAACGCCGCGCCCAGGTAGCGGCAGCGCACCTCGGCATGCCGGTCGAGGCCGCTGCTGCGCTCCTGGCGTTCCTGGCGCTCGAACAGGAAACTGCCGCGCTCCTCCCACAGGTGCACCAGCGACACCAGGATCGAACCGGGCACCGACATACAGTTGGAGTATTCGAAGTAGTAGCCGCAATAACGTGAGAGGTTGCCGGCTTCTTTATGCAGTGGCTTGAACAGCTCGCTGATGGGGTCGTCCTGGGGGCCGACAGGCTGCGCCTGGTTGCGTGCGCCGATCAGGCGGGCGAACTGCTCGGGCGGCAGGCCCAGCTCGTAGTCCTCCACGCCGAAGAAGTCGCCGATGCGCTTGAGGTTGTAGGCCGTCGGACGACTCTGGCCGCTCAGGTACTTGTTGAACTGCGCGCGATTGATCGACAGCTGCCGGCAAACCTCGGAGATAGAGCGGTAGTGACTGCAGGCCAATTTGAGGTTGATAGCGAAGTGATCGCCCATGATGCGCGGGTCCGGATGATGCGAATGACGCCATTCTAGCATCAAGTCGCACCAAAATGGAGCAACCCGCGAAATTGTAACCATAGTTGTCATAGCCAACCATGCGCCCCCAATGAATAGCGGTGCGCCTGCCGTCCGCTGGTCTTTCCATGCGAAGAATAAGAATCGAGGTCATTTTCCAATGCTCGAAGCACTCAACGATTTCCTTTCGGGGAAACTCCTCATCGTGCTGATCGTCGGACTCGGCGGTTACTTCACCATCCGCTCGCGGTTCGTCCAGTTCCGCCACTTCGGCCACATGTTCGGCGTCTTCAAGGAATCCCTTCGCGGCCAGGCAGGCCAACTGAGCTCGTTCCAGGCCCTGATGCTGAGCCTCGCCGGCCGCGTCGGCGCCGGTAACATCGCCGGTGTCGGTATCGCCGTGACCCTCGGCGGCCCAGGCGCCGTGTTCTGGATGTGGGTCACCGCACTGGTGGGCATGTCCAGCAGCTTCTTCGAATGCACCCTGGCCCAGGTCTACAAGCGCGCCGACGGCGACGGCCTGTACCGCGGCGGCCCGGCGTACTACATCCAGCACGGCCTGAAGCTGAAAAGCATGGCCATCGTGTTCTCGATCCTGCTGCTGGTCACCTACGGCTTCGCCTTCATCGGCCTGCAGTCGTACACCGTGACCCACTCGCTGCAGAACGCCTTCGCCTTCGATCCCAAGCAGACCGGCATCGTCCTCGCCGTGCTGCTGGCCATCACCTTCATCGGCGGCATCAAGCGCATCGCCGCTGTGTCCGACCTGCTGGTACCGGTCAAGACCCTGGCCTACATCGGCGTGACCCTGTACGTGATCGGCACCCAGATCGAACACGTGCCAGCCATGCTGGAAACCATCTTCAAGAGCGCCTTCGGCCTCGACCCAGCCTTCGGCGGCCTGCTCGGCAGCGCTATCGTCATGGGCGTGAAGCGTGGCGTGTTCGCCAACGAAGCGGGCCTCGGCAGTGCGCCGAACGTGGCCGCCGTCGCCGCCGTGAAGCACCCGGGCGCCCAAGGCGTGGTCCAGGCCTTCAGCGTGTTCCTCGACACCTTCGTGATCTGCACCTGCACCGCGCTGCTGATCCTGCTGTCGGGCTTCTACACCCCGGGCTTCGAAGGTGACGGCATCGTCCTGACCCAGAACTCGCTGGCCGCCGTGGTCGGTGACTGGGGCCGCATCTTCGTCAGCGTCGCGCTGTCGCTGTTCGTCTTCACCTGCATCCTCTACAACTACTACCTGGGCGAGAACAGCCTGCAGTTCCTCAGCCGCAACCGTGCCGTGCTGATGACCTTCCGTGGCCTGGTGCTGGCGCTGGTGGTGTGGGGTTCGACCCAAGACCTGTCCACTGTGTTCGCCTTCGCCGACATCACCATGACCTGCCTGGCCTTCGTCAACCTGATCGCCCTGGCCATGCTGTTCAAGGTCGGCCTGCGGGTGATGCGCGACTACGACGCACAACGCAAGGCGGGCATCAAGCAGCCGGTGTTCGACTCCAGCAAGTTTGCCGACCTGGACCTGGACCGCGCCGCCTGGCCGGCCAACCCGCAGGCTGAAACAGCCGCTGACAAAGCCGCCGCCCCGGCGCCAGCGCAGCACTGATACCCTGCCCTGCCACAGCCGCCCCGTTCGCGGGCGGCTGCCTCTTCCTTCGCTACATCGCTACGGAATGCTTCCATGCGTGCAGTCAAGAATCTCCTCGTCCTCTATACCGGCGGCACCATCGGCATGCTGCAGACCGCCGAAGGCCTTGCGCCTGCCGGTGGCTTCGAAGCGCGCATGCGCGAACACTTTGCCGCCTGCGGCGATGCGCCCAAGGTGCACTGGTCACTGCGTGAACTGAACCCGCTGATCGACAGCGCCAACATGCAACAGGCCAACTGGCTGGCGATGCGCGATGCCATCGTCGAGGCGGTCGAACGCGACGGCCATGACGGCGTGCTGGTGCTGCATGGCACCGACACCCTGGCGTACAGCGCCGCTGCCCTGTCGTTCCTGCTGCTGGGCCTGCCGGTGCCAGTGCTGCTGACCGGTTCCATGCTGCCGGCCGGCGCGCCGGACAGCGATGCCTGGGCCAACCTGGTCGGCGCGCTCAATCTGTTCGAAAGCGGCCTGGAAGACGGCGTACAGCTGTATTTCCACGGCCAGTTGCTGCACGGCTGCCGCGCCTCGAAACTGCGCAGCGAGGCGTTCGACGCCTTCACCGTGCTGCCGCGCCATCGTGATGGCGAGCGTGCCCCGGAACTGCCAACCCGCCTGGACTACCGCCAGCCACGCCAGCCGGTCAAGCTGGCGGTCATGCCAGTGTTCCCAGGCCTTGCCGCCGAACACCTGCGCGGCCTGTTCGACAGCGGTATCCAGGGCCTGGTGCTGGAGTGCTACGGCAGCGGCACCGGCCCGTCGGATGACCAGGCGCTGCTCGACGCGCTGCATGACGCCCGCCAGGGCGGCGTGATGATCGTTGCCATCAGCCAGTGCCCGGAAGGCTCGGTGGTGTTCGACACCTACGCCGCCGGCAGCCGCCTGCGCGATACCGGGCTGGTCAGTGGCGGCGGCATGACCCGCGAGGCGGCGCTGGGCAAGCTGTTTGCGCTGCTGGGCGCAGGGTTGGACGTGCAGGCGGCGGAACATTGGTTCGCGTTGGACCTGTGCGGCGAGCGCGCCTGACTCGCAGATCGTCCATTCGCCATCGCGGGGCAAGCCCGCTCCCACAAA
This sequence comes from Pseudomonas sp. CAM1A, assembly GCF_047501685.1. Classification (NCBI taxonomy): domain Bacteria; kingdom Pseudomonadati; phylum Pseudomonadota; class Gammaproteobacteria; order Pseudomonadales; family Pseudomonadaceae; genus Pseudomonas; species Pseudomonas sp. CAM1A. Next base: position 148,264 of record NZ_JBFNXP010000007.1, read on the forward strand.
TTCGTGGGAGCGGGCTTGCCCCGCGATCGTTTCAGCATCTGGAAAAGTGGCGGAAGGCAGCGGGAGTCGAACCTGCCCGGGAACGGCTGCCGTCCCCAACCGGGTTTGAAGCCCGGCCGCGCCACCGGGCGCGATTGCCTTCCTTGAAATCAGGGCCCGTGTTGCGGTTGGGCCAGGGCGCTGTCGGCGCGAACCTGTCGCAGGTCACCGACCCGTCGGGTCAGGCCGATGCGATCGAAGTACTCGAGTATCTGCACACTGCGCTTGCGACCGATGGCCAAACCATCGCGAAATGCCGCGACCTGCACTATCGGTGATGTCGCGGCCTGGCGCAACAGCAGCTCTGCCATGCGCCTGAGCGTCGCCTCCGGGTAGAACAGGTCACGCACCACCTGATGCACCAGGCCCAGCCGGGCCAGCTTGCGCAACAACAGCCGGACATCCGCCTCTTCGCAACCCTCCTCGCCGGCCAGGGTCCGTACCCAGGGCGGGTCGAACTCACCTGCCAACAGGCGCGGCAACAGACGCTCCCACAACGCGCTGTCCGCGTCGCTCAACTGAACCCGATGGTCCGGCAGGTGCAGCCACGGGCCACTGCTGCTGATGGCGCCTGCGCCCAGCAACTCATCCAGCAAGCTGACAAACGCAGGACGCTCCAATGGCAAGGCGGTAAAGCGGCGCAAGCGGTCCCGGTCCGGGCCAAGCTGGTCGGGTTCCTGCTCATGGAACTGCGCCAGACGCTCCAGCACCTGTCGCTTGAGTGCCTGCCACTGTAAGCGATCGAACAACAGCTGACCTTGACGGGTGGCAATCACCAGCACCGAATCCGGCAACTGCCAAGTCTCGCGCAGACGGTTGAACTGGCGCTCCAGACGCCGGGGCTCGAGACCGCCGGGGGCCGCCTCGAGCAGGGCCGACAGCGCTTGCTCGAGATTGTCGGTATCGCGCAGCACCTGCAACTGACGCAAGCGCGCTTCGCTGCGCCGTTGCCGGCTCGGGGCGAAAGGGTCGAGCACACGCCCACCACCCAGCGTGCGCTGGGCGCGTTGGTCACGCAGTACCAGGCGATCCCCATGCACCGCTTGCAGCGGGGCATTGAGCAGCAACTGGGCGAACATGCGCTGGCCGGTGGCGAGCCGTTCACCTTCGAGCAAGGCAACCCGGGCGGTGACATCCTGGGTGCCCAGGTGCACATGCACTGCGCTGAAATGCTCGAAAGTACGGGTTTCACTCGGCAGCAGGGTGAAGTCGATATCGACCCGCACGCTGGGCGCATGCAGCCACTGCGGCACAAGCCAGTCGCCACGATGCACCTGCTCGGCCGAAAGCTTTTCCGCGCTGATGTTCAAGGCCACCCGCTGACCGGCCGCGGCGACCAGGGCCGCCTGGTTCTGGGCATGCAGGCCACGCACCCGCACTGCTTTGCCGGCCTTGCCGAGCAGCAAGGTATCGCCGACGCTGACCTGCCCGGCCAGCGCCGTGCCGGTGACCACGACGCCCGCTCCGGAAACCGCGAAAGCTCGGTCTACCGCCAGACGGAAACCGCCGCGCACGCTGCGCTGGCGAACATGCGCTTGGGCCGCCAGCAAAGCCTCGCGCAGGGCGTCGATCCCCTCGCCGGACACGCTCGAAACCGGAAATTGCCGAGCCTCGGCGTAGGGGCCGGGTGCGAGCAGTTCGGTGACCTGGGCCCGAACTTCGCTCAACCGCGACGGCTCGACCCGGTCGCACTTGCTGATCACCACCAGCGCCCGGGGAATGCCCAGCAGCTCGATGATCGCGAGGTGCTCTCGGGTCTGCGGCATCACCCCATCGTCGGCGGCCACCACCAGCAGTACCAGGTCGATGCCATGGGCACCGGCCAGCATGTTGTGAATAAACCGCTCGTGGCCCGGCACATCGATGAAGCCTGTCAGCGGCACCCCTTCCGCCAGCGCCGCGTAACGATAACCGAGGTCGATGGTCATGCCCCGGTCGCGCTCCTCCCGACGGGTGTCGCCGGCCTGGCCGGTCAGGGCCTGGAGCAGCGCGGTCTTGCCATGGTCGATGTGGCCGGCAGTCCCGACGATCACTGCACCGGCCCCAGTTGCAACGCCGGCAGTTGCGCCAGCCACTGGGCTTCGTCGTCCAGCTGGCGCACGTCGAGCCACAGGGCATCGTCGTCGATACGACCGAGCACCGGCACCGGCAGGTCGCGCAACGCGCGCTCCAACACATGCAGACTGCGCCCGCGCAGTTTCTTCGACACCTGCGGACGCAAGCACAGCGCCGCGCTGGGCAGCCGCGCCACCGGTTGGCTGCCGCTGCCGATCATGCCGAGTGCCGGCTCGACGCTCACCACCCATTGCGCACCGAGGCGAACAGCCAGCTCAGGCGCCAGCCGCTCGGCCTGGGCGGCGATCTCGGCTTGCGCACGGGTCAGCAGGCGCAGGCTCGGCAGGCGCTCGGCCAGACGGTCCGGATTACGGTACAGCGCCAGCACAGCTTCAAGGGCCGCAAGGGTGATCTTGTCCACCCGCAGGGCGCGCTTGAGCGGGTTCTTCTTGATCTTCGCGATCAGTTCCTTGCGCCCGACGATGATCCCCGCCTGTGGCCCGCCGAGCAGTTTGTCACCACTGAAGGTGACGATGTCGGCGCCGTCGGCCAGCGCCTGGCGCACCGTAGGCTCGGCCGGCAGGCCCCAGCGGGTCAGGTCGAGCAGGCTGCCGCTGCCCAGGTCTTCGAGCAGCGGCAGCTCATGTGCATGGGCGATGCGCGCCAATTCCGCAGTGGGCACCTGGGTGGTGAAACCCTGGATGCTGTAGTTGCTGCAATGCACACGCATCAGCAGGCCCGTGCGCGGGTTGATCGCGCTTTCGTAGTCGCGGGCGTGGGTGCGGTTGGTGGTGCCGATCTCGTGCAGCTTCACTCCGGCGCGGGCCATGATATCGGGGATGCGGAACGCCCCGCCGATTTCGATCAGCTCGCCGCGCGAGATGATGCCCTCCTTGCGTGCGCCCAGGCTGTTGAGCGCCAGCAGCACGGCGGCGGCGTTGTTGTTGACGACGGTGACGGCTTCAGCGCCGGTCAGCTCGCGAATCAGGCCTTCGATCAGGTCGTCGCGGTCGCCGCGCTTGCCGGTGTTGAGGTCGAACTCCAGGTTCAGCGGATAGCGAGCTGCAGTCTGCATGGCTTCGACCGCTTCCTCGGGCAGCAAGGCCCGGCCGAGATTGGTATGCAGTACCGTGCCGGTGAGGTTGAACACCCGGCGCACCTGGCTGCGTTGCTGGATCGCCAGGCGCTCGCCGGCACGACCCAGAAGGACTTCGGCGGTCAGTTCGGCAGCATTCAGCTGACCGAGGCGAGCAGGCTCGCGCAGGTCGTCGAGCAGCTGGCGCAAGGTGGCCAGCGTGGCGTCACGACCGTGGCGGTCGATCAGAGGGGCACAGGCTGGGTGGCGCAGCAAGGTATCGATGGAGGGCAGGCGTGGGGTGTCGCTGGCGAGGCTTGAAGACATGCGGTACTACCTATGACTGATCCGTTGTCTGGTTGGGTGCAATCGCGGGGCAAGCCCGCTCCCACGCCGATCGCACCCATTGCGTGGGAGCGGGCTTGCCCCGCGATCCGGTTCAACTCGATTGCAGTGTAGACACTACCCCGGTGCCAGCAGCAGGTTCGGCGCCAGCCGATGGAAACCCTCCTCGTCCAGGCGCATGTCCAGCGCCAGGCTCGCCAGGTCATCGGCCAACGGCTCGGCCGCGGCGTCGTTCTCCAGGTAGCACTGCTTCAGGTAGCTCTGGCACCCCGGACAGCACTCGGCGCGCAGCGGTGCCTTGCCCGGCGCATGGCGGTCATCCTCGAGGCTGCTGTAGCGCAGATCCTTGCTCGACTCGCAGTACACGCACTTGACCCGCACCACATGCCATTCGCAGGCACACAGCGAACAGGCCAGGTAGCGCAAGCCGTTGTGCTTGCCGCGGTTGCGCACCACACCGGCCATGGCCGGCGAGCCGCAGGCCGGGCACTGGGCCAGGCTGCCAGCGGGTTTGAGCTCAGGCTTGGGCAGCGCCAGCAACCAGCTCGACCAGGCGGCCTGCAACGCCGCGCCCAGGAAGGGCACCAAGGCCGCCGGTACGGCGTCGTACTGGCCACCGAGCAGCGCGACGGCCCAGCCCTTGCGCTGTTCGTCAGCGCTCTCGCGCAGGCTGCCCAGCGCCGCTGCCAGCGGCCCTTCGGGCGCCGGCTCGAAGTGATCGAGCAGCGCTTGCAGCCACACCAGCCACTGCCCTTCGCGCACCAGGCCGTCTGCTGCCAGGGGTGGCAGACCATGGCTTATGCACAGGCGCTGACGCTCCTCGGCTACCGGCAAGCCGCCGGGCGGGTTATCCACAAGCTGCTGCTGGATCCGGCACAGCCGCGCGACCAGATGCAGATACTCGCCAAGGGCATTGCCCTCGGCCAGCTGCTCAAGGCGCGCGGCCCGCACTGCGAACAGGTTGGCGGGCGGCAGATGCAGGAACGGCGGCATCACCGCCGACGCTTCGATCTGCCCGGGTTCGAGAATCGTGCTCAAACGCTCATCCTTCTTTTCTACGGTGCGGCGTCTTGTCGCCGGTGACTTCCCGGTACCACAGTTCATGGTGCTTGCGCGCCCAGGCGCGGCTGACCCAGCCATGCAGCATGGCGCCGATCGAGCCCTTGATCCAGATCCCGGCGTAGATGTGCACAATGATGCTGAGGATCAGCACGAACGCCGCCAGGGCATGCAGCAGCGCCGACAGGCGAATGACGTCGATGCCGAACCAATGGCTGAAGTACGCGCGCCAGATCACCACGCCACTGACCAGCAGCACCAGCATGCACGCCAGCAGCGTCCAGAACAGTAGCTTCTGCCCGGCGTTGTACTTGCCGATCGGCGGCACGCCTTCTTCCTTGTTGAGCATCACCCGGTCGATGCGGCGCAGCCACAGGCGGTCGTTGGCGGTGATGAAGTTGGCGCGCCAGAAGCGCAGCACCAGCCCGAGGAAGAACACGAACATCGCCACGCCGATGAACGGGTGGAGGATCCGTGTCCACGGCCCGCCGCCGAACAGGTGGCTGAGCCAGAACAGCGCCGGGTGGAACAACGCCAGCCCCGACAGGCCGGCCAGCACGAACAGGATCGCGACGATCCAGTGGTTGCTCCGCTCGTTGGCGTTGTAGCGCAGGATAGGCTTGTTGTCGTTCATGGCCGCTGCTCCCCCTGCCCGCCCGGGCGGTTCGGATCATAGACATGCACCGCCGGGTCCACCTGGTGGACATCGTTATCCACAGGTGCCGGATGCTCGTCTTCCTCGACCCGCTGCGGGCCGACACGCACGTAGTGGAAGAACCCGGCCAGCACCGCCGCGCCCATGGCCAGCAGCGCCAGCGGCTTGCTGAAGCCCTTCCACAGCCCGACCAGCGGGCTGATCACCGGTTGGTCCGGCAGGCCGGCGTAGATCCGCGGCGTGTCGGCATGGTGCAGCACGTACATCACGTGGGTGCCGCCGACACCGTCCGGGTCGTACAACCCGGCGTTGTCGTAGCCCCGCGACTTCAGGTCGACGATGCGCTCGTCGGCATGCACCTTCATCTCTTCCTTGCTGCCGAAGACGATCGCCCCGGTCGGGCAGGTCTTCACGCAGGCCGGCTCCAGGCCCACGCTCACGCGGTCGGAACACAGGGTGCACTTGTACGCCTTGTGGTCCTTCTGCGAGATACGCGGGATGTTGAACGGGCAGCCGGTGATGCAGTAGCCGCAACCGATGCAGTGGTCCTGGTTGAAGTCGACGATACCGTTGGCATGCTTGATGATCGCCCCCGGGCTCGGGCACGCTTTCAGACACCCCGGATCGGCGCAGTGCATGCAGCCATCCTTGCGGATCAGCCACTCCAGGTTGCCGTCGTCGCGCTCGTGCTCGGTGAAGCGCATCAAGGTCCAGGTTTCGGCACTGAGGTCCTGGGGGTTGTCGTAGGTGCCATGGTTGTGGCCGACCTCGTCACGCAGTTCGTTCCACTCCGAGCACGCCACCTGACAGGCCTTGCAGCCGATGCACTTGGTGGTGTCGATCAGCTTGGCGACTTCCTGCTGCTGGCGTACCGAAGGCGGCACGGTGGTGGTGGCCGAGCGGGCGATGATGTCTTGGCTGGCCATCAGAGTTTCTCCACTTTGACGAGGAACGACTTGGACTCCGGCGTCTGCGTGTTGCCATCACCGAGGAACGGCACCAGGGTGTTGGTCAGGTAGCCGTGCCGCGTGCTGCCAGTGAAGCCCCAATGCAGCGGGATGCCAATCTGGTGCACGGTCTGGTTGTTGACCTGCAGCGGGCGGATCCGCTTGGTCACCACCGCAACCGCATCAATGTGCCCGCGCTTGCTCGATACCCTTACCCGGTCACCGGCCTTGATGCCCTTCTCATTGGCCAGCACCTCGCCGATCTCGACGAACTGCTCGGGCTGGGCGATGGCGTTGAGCCGGCAATGCTTGCTCCAGAAGTGGAAGTGCTCGGTCAGCCGGTAGGTGGTCGCCGCGTAGGGGAACTCGTCGTGCGTGCCGAGGGTGTCCCACACCGAATCGAAGATCCGCCCGGCCGGGTTGCTGGTGGCCTTCTTGTTCTGCGGGTGCAGCGGGTTGATGCCAATCGGCGTTTCGAACGGCTCGTAGTGCTCGGGGAACGGCCCCTCGGCCATCTTGTCGATGGCGAAGAAGCGCGCCACACCCTCGGGGTTCATGATGAACGGATTCATCCCCGCATCCGGAGGCGAGTCGACCTTGAAGTCGGGCACGTCGCTACCGGTCCAGGCCTTGCCGTTCCACCACACCAGGCGCTTCTTCTCCGGGTCCCACGGCTTGCCTTGCGGGTCGCTGGAGGCGCGGTTGTAGAGGATGCGGCGGTTGGCCGGCCAGGCCCAGGCCCAGTTCTGCACCTGGTGCATGCCATAGGGGTCGCTGTTGTCGCGCCGGGCCATCTGGTTGCCCTGCTCGGTCCAGCTGCCGGCGAAAATCCAGCAGCCTGATGCGGTGCTGCCGTCATCCTTCATCTGGGCGAAGCCGGCGAGCTGTTGCCCGGCCTTGAGCGTGGCACCAGAGGCGTCGGTCAGGTCGCTGACCGCCCAGCCGTTCATCTCCTTGGCCAGCTCTTCGGGCGAAGGCTCTTCAGGCACCTTGTACGGCCAGTTGATGTTGAGCAGCGGGTCCGGATAGGCACCGCCCTCGGCCTGGTAGCGTTTGCGCAGGCGCAGGAACAGCTCGCTCATGATGTGCACGTCGGTACGGGTCTGGCCCGGCCCATCGGCGCCCTTCCAGTGCCACTGCAGCCAGCGGCTGCTATTGACCAGCGAACCGTCCTCTTCGGCGAAGCAAGTGGTGGGCAGGCGGATCACCTCGGTCTGGATGTTGGCCGTGTCGACGTCGTTGAACGGGCCGGCGTTACGCCAGAACTCGGACGTTTCGGTAGCCAGCGGGTCCATGATCACCAGCCACTTGAGCTTGGCCAGCGCGGCGGTGACGCGGTTCTTGTCCGGCAACGCGGCGATCGGGTTGAAGCCCTGACACATGTAGCCGTTGACCTTGCCCTGGCCCATCATCTCGAACATGCGCAGCACGTCGTAGGCCGGCACGTCTAGCTTGGGCAGCCAGTCGTAGCCCCAGTTGTTCTCGGCCGTAGCATTGGCGCCGTACCAGGCCTTCATCAGGCTGACGTGGAACTTGCCGTAGTTCTGCCAGTACGACAGCTGCCCCGGACGCAACGGCTTGGAGGCGCGCTTGTCGATGTAGGTGGCGTAATCCTGCTCGGCGTCGCCGCCCAGGGTGAGGTAGCCCGGCAGCGAGTTCGACAGCAGCCCCAGGTCGGTCAGGCCCTGGATGTTGGAGTGCCCGCGCAGGGCGTTGACCCCGCCGCCGGGCATGCCGACGTTGCCCAGCAGCAACTGCACCATCGCCGCGCTGCGGATGATCTGCGCGCCGATGGAGTGCTGGGTCCAGCCCAGGGCGTAGAGGATCGTCATGGTCTTGCCCGGCACCGAGCAAGTGGCGATCTCTTCCCAGACTTTCATCATCTGGTCCTGGGGCATGCCACAGGTCATGCTCGCCAGCTCCGGCGTGTAGCGGCTGTAGTGCTGCTTCATCAGCTGATAGACGCAACGCGGGTGCTGCAGGGTCGGGTCGACCTTGGCGAAGCCGTCCTCACCCAGCTCGTAGCCCCAGCCGGACTTGTCGGCATACACGCGCTTGGCCGCGTCGTAGCCGCTGAACAGCCCGTCCTCGAAGCCATAGCTCTCTTTGACGATGAACGACACATCGGTGTAGTTGCGCACGTACTCGTGCTGGATCTTGTCGTTGCTCAGCAGGTAGTTGATCAGCCCGCCCATGAAGGCGATGTCGCTGCCGGTGCGAATCGGCGCGTAGTAATCGGCTACCGAGGCGGTACGGGTGAACCGCGGGTCGACCACGATCAGCCGCGCCTTGTTGTGCGCCTTGGCTTCGGTCACCCACTTGAAGCCACACGGGTGCGCTTCAGCGGCGTTGCCGCCCATCACCAGGACCAGGTTTGCGTTGGCGATGTCAGACCAGTGATTGGTCATCGCGCCACGGCCGTACGTCGGGGCAAGACTTGCCACCGTCGGGCCGTGTCAGACACGCGCCTGGTTATCGAACCCCAGCATGCCGGTTGCACGGATCACCTTGTGCGTCAGGTAGCCCGCTTCACTGGAAGCGGCAGACGCGGCGAGGAACCCGGTGGTGAGCCAACGGTTGACCGTCTGGCCTTGGGCATTCTTCTCGATGAAGTTGGCGTCGCGGTCCTGTTTCATCAGGTCGGCGATGCGGTCGAGGGCTTCGTCCCACTCGATGCGGGTCCACTCATTGCTGCCCGGCTTGCGCACCTCGGGGTACTGCAGGCGGCTCGGGCTGTGGATAAAGTCCAGCAGGCCCGCGCCTTTCGGGCACAAGGTGCCACGGTTGACCGGATGGTCCGCGTCGCCCTCGATATGGATGATGTTCTGTTTGACGTTCTTGCCCGCGTCACCCTGGCTGTACATGATCAGGCCGCAGCCGACCGAGCAGTAAGGGCAGGTGTTGCGGGTTTCTTTAGTGTGCGCCAGCTTGAAGTGGCGCACCTGCTCGGCGAATGCGGGGGTTGGGGCCATGCCCAACGCCGCAAGGCTCGAGCCTCCAAGGCCGACGGCGGCGACCTTGAAGAATTGCCGACGGTTGAGGTCCATCGTGCACTCCTGATCAGGTTCTCGGGCGCACGGGACTTGGCCGGCGCCTCAGGGACTTCACGGTGGCGGTAGATAGAAACCGCCAACCCTTAAGCCTAGTCAATAATCTGAAGAGGGTGATGACGTGGCTCAATGAACTGGCGGTGCAGGAGATCCTTCGTTCCCGCCGCCCCTAAAAAAGGCTGGAAGTACTGTAATAGAGGCGTTTTGTCCAAATTTCACAAACGATAATCATTATTGACACGATGCCATCATATTGGCATAAGAGCCGCCCTTGACCACGTTGGTTGGGGCATGGCCAGCGCGGGGGCGCGCGGCGATCCTGACGCCACGGCCATGTTTTCAATACGGACGAAAACAGACATATGAACCAGACGTTCTTCCCGGTGATCTCGGTCTCTGAAACAGAGCAGGCCAAGTCCATTTCCGACTTGATAACCGCCTTGGGCAAAGCCCTCGAGAACCACCCCAACCCCAAAGCCAAGGCATTGGGCGAGACCCTCGCCCAATCCGGCGACATAGGCGGCATCACGGCCGACATGTTCAAGCTCAAAGCCAACTCTGCGGACTACCTGAAGCTGGTCGATACCGCCGCCGAAGTCGCCGCAGGCATGCTTGGTAGTGCGGGCGGTGCGGCGGCCCTGGAAAGTTTCATCATCAGCAGCGTTCCGCGAGCGCTGGCGGTAGGCGCCTTGGCTTCCGCCTTCCCGGTCATGGGAACGCTGGCCCTGGGTGCGGGCTACCTGGGGGCAGCGTATCTGGGTGGCAAACTGGTCGAAGGTGCCTATGGCTGGAGCAAACGTGCGGCAGAAGCGCTGTCCACGCAGTTGCCCACCGGCGCTGTCACACTGCCCGCGAGCTTCGATGCCATCAAGACCCAAATGGAATTCCCAGGGGCCGTGATCCTCGACCCGACTTATGTGAACGACCAGTACGACGGCTATGCGCTGGATGTCGATACCGACCAGTTCATGCGCAACCAGGACCGCGGCATCGATCGTGACTTCCTGCACCAGATGCAGCGGGAGATCAATGATTTCAACTTCTCACTCTCGGACATGTTCAAACCCGGCAATGATTTCCTCAGGCCCGACAGCAACGGCATGTTGGGCTGGAGCGGCGGCTATCAGGCACTACAGGATCAGATATTCAACAGTGGCGGGCTGAACTTGCCCTGGGGTGATAACTGGGGCTCCGCGTTCAACGACAAGATGTACCGGCTGACGGAAGCCGCCAGCAGCATGCAAGACTTCATCGACAACAATTTCGGACGAGCCAACAACACCCTCGGCGGCTCAGCGAGCACCCTGAGCGACAAGGCGGGCGAGGCGGCCAGCGACCTGGACAGCGCCATGGCGGAAATGACGCCACTGGCCTTGGACCTTGGCGGCGAAGGTATCAAGACCCGCTCGATTTTCGAGGGGATTTCCGGTTTCGAGTTCGTTGAGGGGCAACAGGGCGGGCGACACGGCTGGCTCGATGGCTCCAGCGCCTTCCTGGCGTTGGATCGGAATGGCAATGGCAGCATCGACAATTTCACCGAGCTGTTTGGCAACGTCACTCAGGATGGTTTCACTGTCTTGCGCGAACTCGATAGCAATGGGGATGGCCGCATCGACCAGGCCGATGAGCGGTTCGAAGCGCTGATGGTGTGGCAAGACCGTGATCAGAATACCCGTTCCGACGCCGGAGAGTTGCACACGCTGCGCGAGGTCGGCATCAAGGAGATCTCATTGGACCAGGTGACCCGGGTCGAACGGCCCGACGTAAACGGTAATACAGTGAAATGGACGTCCAGCTTCACGCTGGAAAACGGCGAAACGCGGGAAATAGCCGATGTCTACTTCAGGTACAGCACGCCCAATCAGGAAGCTGCTCCAGACCTGGTCACCGCAGTCGACCAGCAGGTACAACGGCTGGTGCAAAGCATGGCCGGCTTCGCCGCTCCTGCGGCGATGGAGTTCACTTCCGCGGCAGACCAGCGAACAGCATTGAACGTGCCGCTGGCCGTGGGTAACTGATTAAATTGATGACCCGCCACTCACTTGCGTGACGGGTCATCCTTCAGGTGTCCTTTCCCATGAGCGGCCCACGGTCAAGAAATCCTTGCAACGAAAGCGCAATGAGCACGAACACTGCCGGGAGCAGCATTGTCTGGTAGAGCATGCCGAACGGGATGCTCATGCCGTACAGGCGATTGCCAAATAGCCCCTGCGGCACAGCACCTACTGTCGGCCCCCATAGCTCACTCAGCACATGCCAAAGGCATACCAGCAGAATCAGTAACGCCGGGTAGTTCTGCCGGTAATGCCGGACAGAGAAGAATGCGGAAAAGCGCATGCCAAAATGCCTTGAGTAAACGAAGCAGAGCCAGCCCAGCATTCCCAGCAGCAGTAGAAAGTCTTTCTCATAGATCCAGGCTGTCGTCTTCAGGAAGTCCATACGCCCCTGCTCGTTGAAAAACACCTCGGCCTTTGCGATCACCGGCAACGTGCGCAGCAACTCCCCCTGCTCGGCAATCCCGCTCCACACTATTGCTACGCTCGACGACCAAGAGAACAGTACATAGCCCACCCATATACACAGATACTTCTTCACGTTCACGTCCTATTGACCTCCTTGCCTTTACAGGGCCGTCGAACACGACGCCCCCCTGCCCTCGCGCAGTCACTCATCACGCGCATGGCAAAAAAAACCCCATCCGCATGGATGGGGCTCTTCCTGCTCGCAGCGAAGGCTGTGATCAGAACGGAATATCGTCGTCGAAGCTGTCGAAGTCAGCGGCAGGCTGCGGAGCCGGCTGTTGCGGCGCGGGGCGCTGCGGCGCTTGTTGCGGGCGCTGGGCCTGCTGGCGCGGGGCCTGGTTGTACTGTTGCTGCTGACCGCCCTGGTTGTAGTTGTTGCCACCACCCTGGTTGTACTGGTCACCACCACCCTGCTGGCCCTGCGGACGACCGCCGAGCAGCTGCATGGTGCCGTTGATGTCGACGATGATCTCGGTGGTGTAGCGCTTGATGCCGTCCTTTTCCCACTCGCGGGTCTGCAGCTTGCCTTCGATGTAGCACTGCGAACCCTTGCGCAGGTACTCGCCGGCGATTTCGGCGACCTTGCCGAACAGCGACACACGGTGCCACTCGGTACGCTCGACCTTCTGGCCCGACTGCTTGTCGGTCCACTGCTCGCTGGTGGCCAGGCTCAGGTTGGTCACGGCGTTACCGTTGGGCAGGTAGCGGACTTCGGGATCCTGACCGCAAGTACCGACCAGAATGACTTTGTTAACCCCACGGGCCATAACGTTCTCCTAGGCTTCGCACGCCGCAGAGGCTGGGTTCACCAGACGCTCGAGGGTCGCACGGTCCAAAATTTTCGTATCCAGTTTGATATAGATGGCGGCTTCATCTGCCACCACCACGGCGTCGGTCACACCCGGCACGGCCATCAGGCGCTCGGTCAGGCCGGCTTCCCGGACTGCTTCCGGCGTCAGCGGCATGCGCAGGCTGGTCACGTACGGCGGCTCGTTCATGCGCAACGCCGTGAGCAGCCAGAAGGCACACAAGCCAGCGCAGCCGAGGAACACCATGCTCAAGCCACCGTGCTGGAACAACCAGCCACCGAGGATGCCACCCAGTGCCGCGCCAAGGAACTGGCTGGTGGAGTACACCCCCATCGCCGTGCCCTTGCCGCCGGCAGGCGACACCTTGCTGACCAGCGAAGGCAAGGATGCCTCCAGCAGGTTGAATGCAGTAAAGAATACCACGGTGCCGATCACCAGTCCGCGCAAGTTGTCAGCCCACTGCCAGAAGAACACCTCCACCAGCAGCAGGACACTGACCGCGCCGAGCAACACGCGTTTCATCTTGCGCTTCTTTTCCCCGTAGATGATGAAGGGGATCATTGCAAAAAATGAAACCAGCAGCGCGGTCAGGTACACCCACCAGTGCTCCTCCTTGGGCAGCCCGCCGCGCTCGACGAAGGCCAGGGGCAGCGCCACGAAGCTGGCCATCAGGATGGCGTGCAGCACGAAAATACTGATGTCCAGGCGTAGAAGGTCGGGATTGCGCAGGGTCGGGCCGAGGGCCTGACGGGCGACACCGGACTCGCGATGGCTCAGCACACTGTGCGAGCTGGGCACGACGAAAGCGATCAGCGCTATGCCAACCAGGGCAAGTCCTGCAGTGGCAAGGAACAATCCTGACAAGCCAAAGGCGCGGGTCAACAGCGGGCCGACCACCATCGCCACGGCGAACGACAGGCCGATGCTCATGCCGATCATGGCCATGGCCTTGGTCCGGTGCTGTTCGCGGGTCAGGTCGGACAACAGCGCCATGACCGCCGCGGAAATCGCCCCTGCGCCCTGCAGGATGCGCCCGGCGATCACGCCCCAGATCGAGTCGGCCTGGGCCGCCAGCACGCTGCCCAGGGCAAAGATCACCAACCCCACGTAGATGACCGGACGGCGGCCGATGCGGTCGGAAATCATCCCGAACGGAATCTGCAGCACCGCTTGGGTCAGGCCATAGGCGCCGATGGCCAGGCCGATCAGGGTCGGCGTCGCGCCGGCCAGGTCCATGCCGTAGGTGGCCAGCACCGGAAGCACCATGAACATGCCCAGCATACGAAAGGCAAAGACCAGGGCCAGGCCGCTCGCGGCGCGGGTTTCGCTGCCACTCATGCGCTCGTTGTGGGTGTCGTGCATGGATTAACCTCGTGTGAACCGGCGGCGATTCTATCAGTCCGACGCCTTGACGGCATATACGCGACGCTTTGCCGCGTACTGGCAGCGCCCCGTATACTGCTTTGTTTATGCCCGCCGAGCGAGGCCGTAGTGGACAAGATCCTGATCCGTGGGGCACGTACCCACAACCTGAAGAACATCGACCTGACCCTGCCCCGGGACAAACTGATCGTGATCACCGGCCTGTCCGGGTCCGGCAAGTCCTCGCTGGCGTTCGACACGCTGTACGCCGAAGGCCAGCGGCGCTATGTGGAGTCGCTGTCAGCCTATGCCCGGCAGTTCCTGTCGATGATGGAAAAGCCCGACGTCGACACCATCGAAGGATTGTCGCCGGCCATCTCCATCGAGCAGAAGTCGACCTCGCACAACCCGCGCTCGACCGTCGGCACCATCACCGAGATCTACGACTACCTGCGCCTGCTCTATGCCCGCGTCGGCACCCCCCGCTGCCCGGACCACGACATCCCGCTTGAGGCGCAAACGATCAGCCAGATGGTCGACCTGGTCCTGGAAAAGCCCGAAGGCAGCAAGCTGATGCTGTTGGCGCCGGTGATCCGCGAGCGCAAGGGCGAGCACCTGGCGGTGTTCGACGAGCTGCGCGCCCAGGGCTTCGTTCGCGCCCGGGTCAACGGCAAGCTCTACGAGCTCGACGAGTTGCCCAAGCTCGACAAACAGAAGAAGCACAGCATCGATGTGGTGGTGGACCGTTTCAAGGTCCGCGCCGACCTGCAGCAGCGCCTGGCTGAATCCTTCGAGACCGCCCTTAAGCTGGCCGACGGCATCGCCCTGGTGGCGCCGATGGACGACGAGGAAGGCGAAGAAGTGATCTTCTCGGCGCGCTTCGCCTGCCCGGTGTGCGGCCATGCGATCAGCGAGCTGGAGCCGAAGCTGTTCTCCTTCAACAACCCGGCGGGTGCCTGCCCGACCTGCGATGGCCTGGGGGTGAAGCAGTTCTTCGACACCAAGCGCCTGGTCAACGCCGAGCTGACCCTGGCCGAAGGCGCGATTCGCGGCTGGGACCGGCGCAATGTCTATTACTTCCAGATGCTCGGCTCGCTGGCCGCGCATTACGGCTTCAGCCTGGAGGAACCGTTCGGCGAGCTGTCGGCCGAGCACCAGAAGGTGATTCTGAACGGCAGCGGCAAACAGAGTGTCGACTTCAAGTACCTCAACGACCGAGGCGACATCGTCAAGCGCTCGCACCCGTTCGAAGGCATCGTGCCGAACCTTGAGCGTCGCTATCGCGAGACCGAGTCGGCCACCGTGCGTGAAGAGCTGGCCAAGTTCCTCGGCACCCAGCCCTGCCCTGATTGCCGCGGCACCCGCCTGCGCCGCGAAGCGCGCCATGTCTGGGTGGGCGAGAAGACCCTGCCGGCAGTGACCAACCTGCCGATCGGCGAAGCCAGCAATTACTTCGGCGCGCTGAGCCTCACCGGTCGGCGTGGCGAGATTGCGGCGAAGATCCTCAAGGAGATCTGCGAGCGCCTGCAGTTCCTGGTCAACGTCGGCCTCGACTACCTGACCCTCGACCGCAGCGCCGATACCCTGTCTGGCGGCGAGGCCCAGCGCATCCGCCTGGCCAGCCAGATCGGCGCAGGCCTGGTGGGGGTGATGTACATCCTCGACGAGCCCTCGATCGGCCTGCACCAGCGCGATAACGACCGCTTGCTGGCGACGCTCAACCACCTGCGCGACCTCGGTAACACGGTGATCGTCGTCGAGCACGACGAGGACGCCATCCGCCTGGCCGACTATGTGGTGGACATCGGCCCGGGCGCCGGTGTGCATGGCGGCCAGATCGTCGCCGAGGGCTCGCCCGAGGAGGTGATGGCGCACCCCGATTCGCTGACCGGCAAATACCTGTCCGGGCGCAAGAAGATCGTTGTCCCGGCCAAGCGCACCCCGCGCAACAAGAAGCTGTCGCTCAAGCTCAAGGGCGCGCGCGGCAACAACCTGCAGAACGTCGACCTGGAAGTACCGATCGGTCTGCTGACCTGCGTGACCGGTGTGTCCGGCTCGGGTAAATCGACCCTGATCAACAACACCCTGTACCCGCTCGCCGCCACCGCACTCAACGGCGCCAGCAGCCTGGAAGCGGCGCCGCACGCCAGCGTCGATGGCCTGCAGCACCTTGACAAGGTGGTCGATATCGACCAGAGCCCGATCGGCCGTACGCCACGGTCGAACCCGGCTACCTACACCGGGATCTTCACGCCGATCCGCGAGCTGTTCGCCGGCGTGCCGGAATCGCGCTCGCGCGGATACGGGCCGGGGCGTTTCTCGTTCAACGTCAAGGGTGGGCGCTGCGAGGCCTGCCAGGGCGACGGCCTGATCAAGGTCGAGATGCACTTCCTGCCGGACATCTACGTGCCGTGCGACGTGTGCAAGAGCAAGCGTTACAACCGCGAGACCCTGGAGATCAAGTACAAGGGCAAGAACATCCACGAGGTGCTGGAAATGACCATCGAGGATGCCCGCGAGTTCTTCGACGCGGTGCCGGCCCTGGCGCGCAAGCTGCAGACCCTGATGGATGTAGGCCTGTCGTATATCAAGCTGGGGCAATCGGCGACCACGCTGTCGGGCGGCGAAGCACAACGGGTCAAGCTGTCCCGCGAGCTGTCCAAACGGGACACCGGCAAGACCCTGTACATCCTCGACGAGCCGACCACTGGCCTGCACTTCGCCGATATCCAGCAACTGCTGGATGTGCTGCATCGCCTGCGCGACCACGGCAACACCGTGGTGGTGATCGAGCACAATCTGGATGTGATCAAGACCGCCGACTGGCTGGTGGACCTGGGGCCGGAAGGCGGATCCAAAGGCGGCCAGATCATTGCCTGTGGCACGCCAGAAGAGCTGAGCAAGATGAAGCAGTCGTACACCGGCCACTACCTCAAGCCACTGCTGGAGCGTGACCGGGCCTGAGTGGAGTCGCTGACATGAAAAAGCCCCTGGTACCGTCGGTGCCAGGGGCTTTTTCGTAGGGCTGTGGATAACTTACATCTGCGACTGCAGGTAGTTCTCCAAGCCGATGGCCTTGATCAGACCCTGCTGCTTCTCCAGCCAGTAGGTGTGATCTTCTTCGGTGTCGGCCAGCTGTGCGCGCAGGATGTCGCGGCTGATGTAGTCCTTGTGCAGTTCGCACAGCTCGATGCCCTTGCACAGCGCGGCACGTACTTTGTACTCGAGCTTGAGGTCGGCCTCGATCATCTCCGGCACGGTGCTGCCCACTTCCAGGTCGTCGGCGCGCATGTCCGGCGTGCCTTCGAGCATGAGGATACGGCGCATCAGGGCATCGGCGTGCTGCGTCTCTTCTTCCATCTCGTGGTTGATACGCTCATAGAGCTTGGCCAAGCCCCAGTCTTCGTACATGCGCGAGTGAATGAAGTACTGATCGCGTGCTGCCAGTTCGCCCTTCAGCAACGTGACGAGATAGTTGATTACGTCCGGGTGACCTTGCATCGCCCTGCTTCTCCGTGTGAATACGTCAATAGAGCCTAGTGTGAACCAGGTTTTGCTCGCGGTCACTGAAAAACGCGCAATTAGAAGCAAAAAATCGGCTAAACAGTAGTGATATTCATTGAAAAACCGCCTAAATGAGGGCGGTTCTTCTTATTACTTCGACTTAGCCGAGATTCACACCCAAGGCCTTGGCGATCCCTTCGCCGTAGGCCGGATCAGCCTTGTAGAAGTACTGCAACTGACGCTGGATGACATCGTCGCTGACACCGGCCATGGTCCCGGCGATGTTATTGATCAACAGGGCCTTCTGCTCATCGCTCATCAGGCGGAACAGTGCCCCGGCGTGGCTGTAGTAATCATTGTCCTCACGATGATCGTAGCGGTCCGCCGAGCCGTTCAGGGCCAGTGCGGGCTCGGCATGCCGCGGCGATTGCTTCGGCGCGCTTGCATGGCTGTTGGGCTCGTAGTTGGGAGCGCCGCCGTATGCGCCGATGGCCATGGAGCCGTCCCGCTGGTAACTGTTCACCGGGCTGCGCGGCGCATTGACCGGCAGTTGCTGGTGGTTGGTGCCTACGCGGTAGCGATGCGCATCGGCATACGCGAACACACGTCCCTGGAGCATGCGGTCTGGCGACAGGCCAACCCCGGGGACCATGTTGCTGGGCCCGAACGCCGCCTGCTCGACTTCGGCGAAGTAGTTGAGCGGGTTGCGGTTGAGCTCCAACACGCCGACTTCGATCAACGGATAATCCTTCTGCGACCAGGTCTTGGTCACATCGAACGGGTTTTCGTCGCGGCTGGCCGCCTCGGCCTCACTCATTACCTGGATGCACACGGTCCAACGCGGGAAGTCGCCGCGCTCGATGGCCTCGAACAGGTCCCGCTGGGCATAGTCCGGATCGCTACCAGCCAGGCGGGCAGCGTCGGCCGGCGCCAGGTTCTTGATGCCTTGCTGGGTCTTGAAGTGCCATTTGACCCAGGTCCGCTCGCCGTTGGCGTTGATCAGGCTGTAGGTGTGGCTGCCGAAGCCGTGCATGTGGCGGTAGCCATCGGGAATGCCGCGATCGGAGAACAGGATGGTGACCTGGTGCAGCGCCTCGGGCGAATGCGACCAGAAGTCCCACATCATTTGCGCGTTCTTCAGGTTGCTCTGCGGGTGGCGCTTCTGGGTGTGGATGAAGTCGGGGAACTTCAGCGGATCACGAATGAAAAACACCGGGGTATTGTTACCGACGATGTCCCAGTTACCTTCTTCGGTGTAGAACTTCACCGCGAAACCACGCGGGTCGCGTTCGGTGTCTGCGGAGCCGCGCTCGCCACCCACGGTGGAGAAGCGCAGGAACGTCTCGGTCTGCTTACCGATTGCGTCAAACAGCTT
This sequence comes from Pseudomonas sp. CAM1A, assembly GCF_047501685.1. NCBI lineage: Bacteria > Pseudomonadati > Pseudomonadota > Gammaproteobacteria > Pseudomonadales > Pseudomonadaceae > Pseudomonas > Pseudomonas sp. CAM1A. The sequence goes on from NZ_JBFNXP010000007.1 coordinate 167,061, forward strand.
GGCACTGCTGAGCTCGGTGATATCGCGGGTGACGGTGAAGGTACCGTAGGCGCCAGAGCCCTTGGCGTGCACGCGACGCTCCGGGATGTTCTCGCGGTTGAAGTGGGCAAGCTTCTCGAGCAGGTGGAAGTCGTCGAGCAGCAGCGGGCCACGGGGGCCTGCGGAACGGGAGTTCTGGTTATCGGCTACGGGTGCACCGCTGGCGGTAGTGAGAATCTTGCTCATGGGCTCTCCTGGTCGGTCTTGAATTGCCGGCTAATCGGCTTGAGGAGAGTATTGTCGAGCAAGGTTACAAGGACAAATTCATTAAATGACTTGTATCAATAGAAAATAACAATTCACCAGACAACAAAAAACCGGGCCTAGGCCCGGTTTCTTGTAGCAGACAGAACGTCTTACTCGGCAGCTTCTACAGCACCACCGACCGGACGATCAACCAGCTCGACGTACGCCATAGGCGCGTTGTCGCCAGCGCGGAAACCGCACTTCAGGATACGCAGGTAGCCGCCCTGACGGGTGGCGTAGCGCTTGCCCAGGTCGTTGAACAGTTTGCCAACGGCGGACTTCGAACGGGTACGGTCGAAGGCCAGACGACGGTTGGCAACGCTGTCTTCCTTGGCCAGGGTGATCAGCGGCTCGGCAACGCGACGCAGTTCCTTGGCTTTCGGCAGGGTGGTTTTGATCAGCTCGTGCTCGATCAGCGACACAGCCATGTTCTGGAACATAGCTTTGCGGTGAGAGCTGGTACGGCTCAGGTGACGTCCACTTTTACGATGACGCATGATTCATTCCTTACCAAACACAACGTTCGGTGATTACGACGATCAGGCAGTCGCCTTGTCGTCTTTCTTAAGGCTTGCAGGCGGCCAGTTGTCGAGGCGCATGCCGAGAGACAGACCACGGGAGGCCAGCACGTCCTTGATTTCAGTCAGGGACTTCTTGCCCAGGTTAGGAGTCTTCAACAGCTCTACTTCGGTACGCTGAATCAGGTCGCCGATGTAGTAGATGTTCTCCGCCTTGAGGCAGTTGGCCGAACGTACGGTCAGTTCCAGGTCGTCAACCGGGCGCAGCAGGATCGGATCGATCTCGTCTTCCTGCTCGACCACAACCGGCTCGCTGTCACCTTTGAGGTCGACGAACGCGGCCAGCTGCTGTTGCAGGATGGTCGCGGCACGACGGATAGCCTCTTCAGGATCCAGGGTACCGTTGGTTTCCAGATCGATGACCAGCTTGTCCAGGTTGGTACGCTGTTCAACACGGGCGTTCTCGACCACGTAGGCGATACGACGCACCGGGCTGAACGAAGCGTCCAGCTGGAGACGGCCAATGCTGCGGCTTTCGTCTTCGTCAGTCTGACGAGAGTCGGCCGGCTCGTAACCGCGACCACGAGCTACGGTGAGCTTCATGTTCAGGGCGCCGTTGGACGCCAGGTTCGCGATTACGTGATCGGGGTTGACGATCTCGACATCGTGATCCAGCTGAATATCGGCAGCGGTAACCACCCCCGAACCCTTTTTCGACAAGGTCAGCGTAACTTCGTCACGACCGTGCAGTTTGATAGCCAGGCCTTTCAGGTTCAACAGGATTTCAATGACGTCTTCCTGTACACCTTCGATCGCGGAGTACTCATGGAGTACGCCATCGATCTCGGCCTCGACTACTGCACAGCCAGGCATGGAGGACAACAGGATGCGGCGCAGCGCGTTGCCCAGGGTATGGCCGAAGCCACGCTCGAGAGGCTCGAGCGTGATCTTGGCGCGGGTTGGACTGACAACCTGCACGTCGATGTGACGGGGTGTCAGAAACTCATTTACCGAAATCTGCATGGATGCACCTATTTTCTAGCCCTTACTTGGAGTAGAGCTCGACAATCAGGTTTTCGTTGATGTCGGCGGACAGGTCGCTGCGAGCAGGAACGTTCTTGAAAACGCCCGACTTTTTAGCAGCATCCACATCAACCCACTCAACGCGGCCACGCTGGGCGCACAGTTCAAGGGCTTGAACAATGCGCAGCTGGTTCAGCGACTTCTCGCGAACCGAGACCACGTCACCCGGACGAACTTGGTAGGATGGAATGTTTACAGTCTTACCGTTGACGCTGATCGCTTTGTGCGAAACCAGCTGACGGGACTCGGAACGAGTCGAGCCGAAGCCCATACGGTAAACGACGTTATCCAGACGGCACTCGAGCAGTTGCAGCAGGTTCTCACCGGTTGCGCCTTTTTTCGAGGCAGCAGCTTGGTAGTAACCGCGGAACTGACGCTCCAGAACACCGTAGATACGACGGACTTTTTGTTTCTCGCGCAGCTGGGTACCGTAGTCGGACTGACGGCCACGGCGCTGGCCGTGGATACCTGGGGCTGCTTCGATGTTGCACTTCGATTCCAGAGCGCGAACGCCGCTCTTCAGGAACAGGTCAGTGCCTTCACGGCGAGACAGTTTGCATTTTGGACCAATGTAACGTGCCATTTATCTGTCTCCTGATTACACGCGACGCTTCTTCGGCGGACGGCACCCGTTATGCGGGATTGGCGTCACGTCGGTGATGCTGGCGATCTTGTAGCCGCAGCTGTTCAGTGCACGAACGGCGGACTCACGACCTGGACCTGGACCCTTGACGTTCACGTCGAGGTTCTTCAGACCGTATTCCAGCGCAGCTTGACCAGCACGCTCAGCAGCGATCTGTGCTGCGAACGGAGTGGATTTGCGCGAACCACGGAAACCCGAACCACCGGAAGTAGCCCAGGACAGTGCGTTGCCCTGACGGTCGGTGATGGTCACGATGGTGTTGTTGAAAGACGCATGGATGTGGGCGATGCCATCAACCACTGTCTTTTTGATTTTTTTACGAGGACGAGCAGCAGGTTTTGCCATGTCTATATTCCTGGGCGATTACTTGCGGATCGGCTTACGCGGGCCCTTACGGGTGCGTGCGTTGGTCTTGGTGCGCTGACCGCGAACCGGCAGACCTTTACGATGACGCAGGCCGCGGTAGCAACCCAGGTCCATCAAGCGTTTGATCTTCATGTTGATGTCACGACGCAGGTCACCTTCGGTGGTGAACTTCGCGACTTCGCCACGCAGGGTTTCGATTTGCTCGTCGCTCAGATCCTTGATCTTAGCGGCTGGGTTTACACCAGCATCCGCACAGATCTTCTGTGCAGTTGTGCGACCGACACCATAGATGTAGGTCAGCGAGATAACAGTATGCTTGTTATCTGGAATGTTGACGCCTGCAATACGGGCCATTCAGTGGGACTCCAATTGACAGCTACCTACGCCCCGGAAGCCAAGAAATAGGGCGCGAGATAATATCGCTGTAGAAACGATTAATCAACCCAGCAGCACACTAGCTGCTGGGTTTGAAGCGCGGATCACACTCAGCCTTGGCGCTGCTTGTGACGCGGTTCCGCGCTGCAGATCACGCGCACGATACCTTCGCGACGAATGATCTTGCAGTTGCGGCACAGCTTTTTCACCGATGCACGAACTTTCATTACCGACTCCTCGAACCTTAAGGGGCTAAATCAGCGCAGCAGACCGCTGCCGCCGTAGCCTTTCAGGTTGGCTTTCTTCATCAGGGATTCGTACTGGTGCGAAACGAGGTGCGATTGTACTTGGGACATGAAGTCCATCACAACCACTACCACAATCAGCAACGAGGTCCCGCCAAGGTAGAACGGCACGTTTGCTGCCACCACCAGGAACTGGGGCAGAAGGCACACGGCCATCATGTAAAGAGCACCGAACATGGTCAAACGGGTCAGAACGCCATCAATGTAGCGCGCCGACTGCTCACCAGGACGGATGCCCGGAATAAAGGCACCGGACTTCTTCAGGTTTTCCGCTACGTCTTTCGGGTTGAACATCAACGCTGTGTAGAAGAAGCAGAAGAAAATGATCCCTGCACTAAACAGCAGAATGTTCAACGGCTGACCAGGAGCGATCGACTGCGAGATGTCCTGCAGCCAGCCCATACCTTCAGACTGACCGAACCAGGCACCCAGCGAAGCCGGGAACAGCAAGATGCTGCTCGCGAAAATGGCCGGGATTACGCCCGCCATGTTCACTTTCAGCGGCAGGTGGCTGGTCTGCGCAGCGAAGACCTTGCGGCCCTGCTGACGCTTGGCGTAGTGAACGGCGATACGACGCTGACCACGCTCGATGAACACCACGAAGCCGATAATCGCTACTGCCAGCAAACCGATTGCGACCAGGGCGAAGATGTTGATATCGCCTGTGCGTGCAGACTCGAAAGACTGCCCGATTGCTCTCGGAAGACCGGCAACGATACCTGCGAAGATCAACATCGAGATACCGTTGCCCACACCGCGCTCGGTGATCTGCTCACCCAGCCACATCATGAACATCGCGCCTGCCACGAAGGTGGAGACGGCGACGACATGGAAGCCGAGGCCAGCAGAAAACGCCACGCCCTGGTTGGCCAGGCCAATGGACATGCCAATGGCTTGAACCAGCGCCAGGATAACGGTGCCGTAGCGGGTGTACTGGCTGATCTTGCGACGGCCAGCTTCACCTTCCTTCTTCAACTGCTCCAGCTGCGGGCTGACAGCGGTCATGAGCTGCATGATGATCGATGCCGAGATGTACGGCATGATCCCCAGTGCAAAGATGCTCATGCGCTCCAGCGCGCCGCCGGAAAACATGTTGAACAAGCTAAGAATGGTCCCCTCATTCTGCCGGAACAGATCCGCGAGACGGTCCGGGTTAATGCCTGGTACCGGGATGTGCGCGCCAATCCGATAGACGATGATCGCCATGAACAGAAAACGCAGACGAGCCCAGAGTTCCGACATCCCGCCCTTACCGAGCGAAGAGAGAGCACCTTGCTTAGCCATTTATTCCTCGAACTTGCCGCCAGCTGCTTCGATAGCCGCACGTGCACCTTTGGTGACGGCGATACCCTTGAGGGTGACTGCGCGAGTGACTTCGCCCGACAGCATGATTTTCACACGCTGTACGTGCTGGCCGATCACGTTGGCGTCCTTCAGGGACTGAACGGTGATCAGATCGCCTTCCACCTTGGCCAGCTCGGACAGACGCACTTCTGCGCGGTCCATGGCTTTCAGGGAAACGAAGCCGAACTTCGGCAGGCGACGGTGCAGCGGCTGTTGACCGCCTTCGAAGCCTGGAGCAATGGAGCCACCGGAACGGGAAGTCTGACCTTTGTGACCACGGCCACCAGTCTTGCCCAGACCGCTACCGATACCACGGCCCGGACGGTGCTTCTCGCGACGGGAACCCGGCGCTGGACTCAGATCATTGAGTTTCATTGATTAACCCTCGACCTTCAGCATGTAGTAAGCCTTGTTGATCATCCCGCGGTTCTCGGGAGTATCCTGGACTTCTACAGTGTGACCGATACGACGCAGACCCAGACCCTTCACGCACAGCTTGTGGTTAGGGATACGGCCCGAGACGCTCTTGATCAGCGTTACTTTGACGGTTGCCATGATCAGCGGATCTCCTCAACAGTCTTGCCGCGCTTGGCAGCAATGGACTCAGGGGATTGCATGGCTTTCAGACCCTTGAAGGTGGCGTGAACCACGTTCACCGGGTTGGTCGAACCGTAGCACTTGGCCAGGACGTTCTGAACACCAGCAACTTCCAGGACGGCACGCATTGCGCCGCCGGCGATGATACCGGTACCTTCCGAGGCAGGCTGCATGTAGACCTTCGAGGCGCCGTGGGCGGCCTTGGTGGCGTACTGCAGGGTGGTGCCCTTCAGGTCAACCTGAATCATGTTGCGACGAGCAGCTTCCATGGCTTTCTGGATCGCGGCAGGTACTTCGCGCGACTTGCCACGGCCAAAGCCAACACGACCCTTGCCATCACCTACCACGGTCAGCGCGGTGAAGGTGAAGATACGGCCGCCTTTAACGGTTTTGGCTACGCGGTTAACTTGAACCAGCTTCTCGATGTAGCCTTCGTCGCGCTTTTGATCGTTATTTGCCATAACTTAGAACTCCAGCCCGCCTTCACGAGCAGCATCAGCCAGCGCTTTGACGCGGCCATGGTACTTGAAGCCGGAACGGTCAAAGGCAACTTGAGATACACCGGCGGCTTTCGCGCGCTCAGCTACCAGCTTGCCAACCTTAGTGGCCGCGTCGATGTTGCCAGTGGCGCCATCACGCAGTTCTTTGTCCAAGGTCGAGGCGCTTGCCAGAACCTTGCTGCCGTCGGCCGAAATGACCTGGGCATAGATGTGCTGCGAGGAGCGGAACACGCACAGACGCACGGCTTCGAGCTCGTGCATTTTCAGGCGTGCTTTGCGAGCGCGACGCAGTCGAATAACTTTTTTGTCGGTCATTTGCTAGGCCCTACTTCTTCTTGGCTTCTTTACGACGGACTACTTCGTCCGCGTAACGCACACCCTTGCCCTTGTAAGGCTCTGGCGGACGGAAACCGCGGACTTCAGCGGCCACCTGACCCACCAGCTGCTTGTCGATACCCTTGATCAGGATGTCGGTCTGGCTTGGGGTTTCAGCGGTGATACCGGCTGGCAGTTCGTAATCCACTGGGTGCGAGAAGCCCAGAGCCAGGTTCAGGACGGTGCCTTTGGCCTGAGCTTTGTAACCAACACCGACCAGCTGGAGCTTGCGCTCGAAGCCTTGGCTTACGCCTTGGACCATGTTGTTCACCAGGGCGCGGGTAGTACCGGCCATGGCGCGAGCTTGCTGGTCACCGTTGCGAGCGACGAAACGCAGCTCACCAGACTCTTCGGTAACTTCAACAGACGAGTGAACGTTCAGTTCGAGAGTGCCCTTGGCACCCTTCACCGAAAGCTGCTGGCCGGCGAATTTGACTTCGACGCCTGCTGGCAGCTTAACGGGGTTCTTAGCGACGCGAGACATGCCTATCTCCCCTTAGAACACTGTGCACAGAACTTCGCCGCCGACACCGGCAGCGCGCGCAGCGCGGTCAGTCATCACACCTTTGTTGGTGGAGACGATAGACACGCCCAGGCCGCCACGTACTTTCGGCAGCTCAGTGACGGCCTTGTACTGGCGCAGGCCAGGACGGCTGGTACGCTTCAGTTCCTCGATGACCGGACGGCCTTCGAAGTACTTCAGTTCGATCGACAGGGAAGGCTTGGCTTCGCCGTTGACTTCGTAGCCAGCGATGTAGCCTTCGTCTTTCAGTACTTTGGCAACCGCGACCTTCAGGGTAGAAGAAGGCATGCTTACGACAGACTTTTCAGCCATCTGGGCATTACGGATGCGAGTTAGCATGTCCGCTAACGGGTCCTGCATACTCATGGGCTAGATGCTCCTGATACAAGAATTATTAGCCTTGCGGCTATCACAACCACCCGAGCAGGCAGGGCAAAAAACCCGGGCTCAGGTGAGCCGGTCATTCTAGACACAAGGCAGAAACGAAACAAGCCCCATATAGGGGCTTGTTTCAATGCGAGGTCACCGGTGGTCGGAAGATTGCTCCCCTTCCACCGGTGGTCACGCCAACCGGGATTACCAGCTGGCCTTGACCAGACCCGGCACGTCACCACGCATGGCAGCTTCGCGCAGCTTGTTACGGCCGAGGCCGAACTTGCGGTACACGCCGTGCGGACGACCGGTGATGCGGCAACGGTTACGCATGCGCGAAGCGCTGGCGTCACGTGGTTGCTTCTGCAGGGCGACAACGGCAGCGAAACGCTCTTCTGGAGAGGCGTTCAGGTTGACGATGGTCGCTTTCAGCTCGGCACGCTTTTTGGCGTACTTGGCTACCGTGAGCTGACGCTTCAGCTCGCGGTTTTTCATGCTCTTCTTGGCCATTTTCCTACTCCAATCAGTTGCGGAACGGGAACTTGAAAGCACGCAGCAGAGCGCGGCCTTCGTCGTCCGAACGAGCAGTGGTGGTCAGGGTGATGTCCAAACCGCGCAGAGCATCGATCTTGTCGTAATCGATTTCCGGGAAGATGATCTGCTCTTTCACGCCCATGCTGTAGTTGCCACGGCCATCGAAGGACTTGGCATTCAGGCCGCGGAAGTCGCGAACCCGAGGCAGGGAGATCGCCAGCAGGCGGTCCAGGAATTCGTACATCTTGTCGCTACGCAGGGTCACCTTGACGCCGATCGGCCAGCCTTCACGGACTTTGAAGCCCGCGATGGATTTACGAGCGAAAGTCACGACCGGCTTTTGACCGGTGATCTTTTCCAGGTCGGCAACAGCGTGCTCGATGACTTTCTTGTCGCCGATCGCTTCGCCCAGACCCATGTTCAGGGTGATTTTGGTAACGCGCGGAACTTCCATCACGTTCGACAGCTTAAGTTCTTCCTTAAGCTTGGGAGCGATTTCGTTCCGGTAAATCTCTTTCAGTCGTGCCATGGTCTTCTACCTAGCAGTGTTCAAGCATCAACCGCTTTTTGGGTCGACTTGAAGACACGAATTTTCTTGCCTTCTTCTACTTTGAAGCCAACGCGGTCAGCCTTGTTGGTTTCGCTGTTGAAGATGGCAACGTTGGAAGCGTGCAGTGGCGCTTCTTTTTCGACGATACCGCCCTGAACGCCCGCCATCGGGTTAGGCTTGGTATGACGCTTGACCAGGTTCACGCCACCGATGACCAGACGGTCATCAGCCAGAACCTTCAGCACCTTACCGCGCTTACCCTTGTCTTTGCCGGCGATCACGATGATCTCGTCGTCACGACGAATCTTTTGCATGTCGGATCTCCTTAGAGCACTTCAGGGGCGAGCGAAACGATCTTCATGAACTTCTCGGTACGAAGTTCACGGGTCACTGGCCCGAAGATGCGAGTACCGATCGGCTCTTGCTTGGTGTTCAGCAGAACAGCAGCGTTGCCGTCGAAACGAATGATGGAACCGTCAGCGCGACGTACACCGTGACGGGTACGGACGACAACAGCGGTCATCACCTGGCCTTTCTTGACCTTACCGCGAGGAATTGCTTCCTTGACGGTAACTTTGATGATGTCACCGATACCGGCGTAACGACGGTGGGAACCGCCGAGCACCTTGATGCACATGACGCGACGAGCGCCGCTGTTATCGGCCACATCGAGCATGGATTGAGTCTGAATCATAAAATTTCTCCGACCCCTAGCCCTTAGACTTCAACAGCGCGTTCGAGGACTTCAACCAGTGCCCAGGACTTGGTCTTGGCCAGCGGACGGGTTTCACGGATGGAAACCTTGTCGCCGATCTTGCACTGGTTGGCTTCGTCGTGCGCGTGCAGCTTAGTCGAACGCTTAACGTATTTACCGTAGATCGGGTGCTTTACGCGACGCTCGATCAGAACGGTGATGGTCTTGTCCATTTTGTCGCTGACGACACGGCCAGTCAGCGTACGGACGGTTTTTTCAGCTTCAGCCATGATCACTTACCTGCCTGCTGGTTGAGCACAGTTTTCACGCGAGCGATGTCACGCTTAACTTGCGAGAGCAGGTGCGACTGCCCCAACTGGCCAGTTGCTTTCTGCATGCGCAGATTGAACTGGTCGCGCAGCAAGCCGAGCAGTTGCTCATTCAGTTGCTGTGCGGATTTTTCACGAAGTTCATTCGCTTTCATCACATCACCGTCCGCTTAACAAAGGAGGTGGCGAGTGGCAGCTTTGCAGCAGCCAGGGCGAAAGCTTCGCGCGCCAGCTCTTCAGAAACACCCTCGATCTCGTACAGGACTTTGCCTGGCTGAATCTGGGCAACCCAGTATTCCACGGAACCCTTACCTTTACCCATCCGCACTTCGAGAGGCTTCTTGGTAACCGGCTTGTCCGGGAACACACGGATCCAGATCTTGCCGCCACGCTTAACGTGACGGGTCAGGGCACGACGTGCCGACTCGATCTGGCGAGCGGTGAGACGACCGCGGGCGACAGCTTTCAGAGCGAATTCGCCGAAGCTGACCTTGCTACCGCGCAGTGCCAGACCACGGTTGTGGCCGGTCATCTGCTTGCGGAATTTTGTACGCTTTGGTTGCAACATTTGGCGTACCCCTTACTTAGCAGCTTTTTTACGAGGCGCTGGTGCTTGCGGCTTCAGCTCTTCCTGGCGACCACCAATAACTTCGCCTTTGAAGATCCAAACCTTCACACCGATCACACCGTAGGTGGTGTGAGCTTCGTAGGTGTTGTAGTCGATATCGGCACGCAGGGTGTGCAGGGGCACACGACCTTCGCGATACCACTCGGTACGTGCGATCTCGGCGCCGCCGAGACGACCGCTCACCTGGATCTTGATGCCCTTGGCACCAATACGCATGGCGTTCTGCACGGCGCGCTTCATGGCGCGACGGAACATTACGCGGCGTTCCAGCTGCTGGGCTACGCTCTGAGCAACCAGCATAGCGTCGAGTTCCGGCTTGCGGATCTCTTCGATGTTGATGTGCACAGGCACACCCATCTGCTTGGTCAGGTCCTGACGCAGCTTCTCAACATCTTCACCTTTCTTGCCGATAACGATACCGGGACGAGCGGTGTGGATGGTGATGCGTGCAGTTTGAGCCGGACGATGAATATCGATACGGCTAACGGACGCGCTTTTTAGTTTGTCTTGGAGGTACTCGCGAGTTTGCAGATCCTTCAGCAGGTAATCTGCGTAAGTCGCGCCGTCTGCGTACCAGACGGAGGTGTGCTCCTTGACGATTCCCAGGCGAATGCCAGTGGGATGTACTTTCTGACCCATCTGATCGACTCCGTTACTTGTCCGCAACCTTGACAGTGATATGGCAAGACCGCTTGACGATGCGATCAGCGCGGCCTTTGGCACGCGGCATGATGCGCTTCAGCGAACGCCCTTCGTTGACGAAGACGGTGGAGACCTTCAGGTCATCAACGTCTGCGCCTTCGTTGTGTTCGGCGTTGGCAACGGCCGACTCGAGGACTTTCTTCATGATTTCAGCGGCTTTTTTGCTGCTGAAGGCCAACAGGTTGAGCGCTTCGCCCACCTTCTTCCCGCGGATCTGGTCGGCGACCAAGCGGGCTTTCTGGGCGGAGATGCGAGCGCCCGACAACTTAGCGGCTACTTCCATTTCCTTACCCCTTAACGCTTGGCTTTCTTGTCAGCCACGTGCCCGCGGTAGGTGCGGGTACCGGCAAACTCGCCCAGTTTGTGGCCGACCATGTCTTCGTTCACGAGAACTGGGACGTGTTGGCGACCGTTGTGTACCGCGATGGTCAGACCGACCATTTGTGGCAGGATCATCGAACGGCGCGACCAGGTTTTAACTGGCTTGCGATCGTTCTTCTCCACCGCCACTTCGACCTTCTTCAACAGGTGAAGATCGATAAAAGGACCTTTTTTCAGAGAACGTGGCACTGTCGTATCCCTCTAGTTACTTGCGACGACGGACGATCATGTTGTCGGTACGCTTATTACCACGGGTTTTAGCACCCTTGGTTGGGAAGCCCCATGGCGATACCGGATGACGACCACCGGAGGTACGACCTTCACCACCACCATGTGGGTGGTCAACCGGGTTCATGGCAACACCACGAACGGTTGGGCGAACGCCGCGCCAGCGTTTGGCACCAGCTTTACCCAGCGAACGCAGGCTGTGCTCGGAGTTCGAGACTTCGCCCAGGGTCGCACGGCACTCAGCCAGGACTTTACGCATTTCACCAGAGCGCAGACGCAGGGTCACGTAGACACCTTCGCGAGCGATCAGCTGAGCCGAAGCACCAGCGGAACGAGCGATCTGAGCACCTTTACCCGGCTTCAGTTCGATGCCGTGAATGGTGCTACCTACTGGGATGTTGCGCAGCTGCAGGGAGTTACCGGCCTTGATTGGGGCCAGGGCACCTGCGATCAGCTGGTCGCCAGCACTCACGCCTTTAGGGGCGATGATGTAGCGACGCTCACCGTCTGCGTAGCACAGCAGGGCGATGTGAGCAGTACGGTTCGGGTCGTATTCGATACGCTCGACAGTGGCTGGGATGCCATCTTTGTCGTTGCGACGGAAGTCAACCAGACGGTAATGCTGCTTATGACCACCACCTACGTGACGCGTGGTGATGCGGCCATTGTTGTTACGACCACCAGACTTCGATTTTTTCTCGAGCAGCGGTGCGTGAGGAGCGCCTTTGTGCAGCTCCTTGTTGACCACCTTGACCACAAAACGGCGGCCAGGGGAAGTCGGTTTGCATTTAACGATTGCCATGATGCACCCCTTCCTTACTCAGCACTGCTGCTGAAATCGAGATCTTGGCCTGGCTGAAGGGAGACGATCGCCTTCTTCCAGTCATTACGCTTGCCCAGACCACGTGCGGTACGCTTGGTTTTACCCAGAACGTTAACAGTCGACACGTTTTCAACTTTTACGTTGAACAGGCCTTCGACAGCTTTCTTGATTTCCAGCTTGGTTGCATCAGTAGCAACCTTGAATACGAACTGGCCTTTTTTCTCAGCCAGAACGGTAGCCTTCTCGGAAACGTGCGGGCCAAGGAGGACTTTGAATACGCGTTCCTGGTTCATCCCAGCAGCTCCTCGAATTTCTTCACGGCCGAGACAGTGATCAACACTTTCTCGTATGCGATCAGACTGACCGGGTCGGAACCTTGAACGTCACGTACGTCGACGTGCGGCAGGTTACGAGCAGCCAGGTACAGGTTCTGATCAACAGCGTCCGAAACGATCAGTACGTCGCTCAGACCCATGCCGTTCAGCTTGTTCAGCAGATCTTTGGTTTTCGGTGCTTCAACAGCGAAGTCCTGAACCACGACCAGACGGTCGCTACGCACCAGCTCGGCGAGGATGGAGCGCAGTGCTGCGCGGTACATCTTCTTGTTGAGCTTCTGCGAGTGATCTTGAGGACGAGCTGCGAAGGTTACACCACCGCCACGCCAGATCGGACCACGGGTAGTACCGGCACGAGCGCGGCCAGTACCCTTTTGACGCCATGGGCGCTTACCGCCACCAGCTACGTCAGAACGGGTCTTCTGCTGCTTGGTGCCCTGACGGCCGCCGGCCATGTAGGCCACGACTGCTTGGTGTACCAGCGTCTCGTTGAATTCGCCACCGAAAGTCAGTTCGGAAACTTCGATCGCCTGAGCGTCATTTACATTAAGTTGCATGTCAGTTTCCCCTTACCCGCGAGCCTTGACAGCTGGACGCACAACCACGTCGCCGCCAGTAGCGCCTGGAACGGCACCCTTGATCAGCAGCAGGTTGCGTTCAGCGTCTACGCGTACTACTTCCAGGGACTGCACAGTCACGCGCTCAGCGCCCATGTGACCGGACATTTTCTTGCCCTTGAATACACGACCAGGAGTCTGGCACTGGCCGATGGAGCCAGGGACACGGTGCGATACGGAGTTACCGTGGGTGTTATCTTGACCACGGAAGTTCCAGCGCTTGATGGTACCGGCGAAGCCTTTACCTTTGGACTGACCGGTTACGTCTACCAGCTGGCCTGCAGTGAAGAGTTCAGCTTTGATCAGATCGCCAGCCTGGAAATCGCCTTCTTCAAGACGGAACTCCCAGACACCGCGACCAGCGGCAACGTTGGCCTTGGCAAAGTGGCCTGCCTGAGCGGCGGTCACACGCGAAGCACGACGCTCGCCGACAGTGACTTGCACTGCACGGTAGCCATCAGTTTCTTCGGTTTTGAACTGGGTGACGCGATTCGGCTCGATCTCAATGACCGTGACCGGAATGGAGACACCTTCTTCGGTGAAAATACGGGTCATGCCCGCTTTCCGACCGACTACACCAATAGTCATGTTGTAAACCTCATGAGTGTACGGGGCTTTCACCCGCTATGGCCGCCCATTTCAGAGCGTTACACGACCAGACCGAAGTCTTAGCCGAGGCTGATCTGCACTTCCACACCGGCCGCCAGATCAAGCTTCATCAGCGCATCAACGGTTTTATCCGTTGGCTGGACGATGTCCAGAACACGCTTATGAGTGCGAATCTCGTACTGGTCACGCGCGTCTTTGTTGACGTGCGGGGAGACCAGAACGGTGAAACGCTCTTTGCGGGTAGGCAGTGGAATTGGACCACGCACTTGTGCACCAGTACGTTTCGCGGTTTCCACGATTTCCTGGGTGGATTGGTCGATCAGGCGATGGTCGAAAGCCTTCAACCTGATACGGATTTGCTGATTTTGCATTGGATTTCAGACTCCAGGCTGTTCCCAACGGACGCACTACGCCCGCTAAAAGGAGGCGTGATTCTATAGACGCCCCAATTTAGTGTCAACCCAATAAAAAAAGCCCCCGCTGAGCGGGGGCTTTTTCAATCGGTCGAGTGATTACTCGATGATTTTGGCTACGACGCCGGCGCCGACGGTACGACCGCCTTCACGGATGGCGAAACGCAGACCGTCTTCCATTGCGATGGTCTTGATCAGAGTGACAGTCATCTGGATGTTGTCACCTGGCATTACCATTTCAACGCCTTCCGGCAGTTCGCAGTTACCGGTCACGTCAGT
>NZ_JBFNXP010000060.1:0-335 GCF_047501685.1 Pseudomonas sp. CAM1A
TCACGATCGGCAGCGGTGAAAAAGGCAGTTGACAGCAGGTTGTAACGCTGTATGATTCGCCTCCCGCTACGAGAGATCGCAGCGAGTCAAGTGTTTGAAGTGAAACGAAAAACTTCAAAATAAACGCTTGACACGAAATGAGGAAAGCGTAGAATGCGCGCCTCGGTTGAGACGAAAAGCTCTTAACCAAACGCTCTTTAACAAATTGAATCAAGCAATTCGTGTGGGTGCTTGTGAGTACGGACTGATAGTCGCCAAGATTATCAGCATCACAAGTGGCCATGCGAGAAATCACATAGTCATTTGAGATTGCTGAGCCAAGTTTAGGGTTTCTT
>NZ_JBFNXP010000008.1:0-467642 GCF_047501685.1 Pseudomonas sp. CAM1A
ATTGGAACCACCTGATCCCATCATTGGAACCACCTGATCCCATCCCGAACTCAGCAGTGAAACGATGCATCGCCGATGGTAGTGTGGGGTTTCCCCATGTGAGAGTAGGTCATCGTCAAGATTCATTTCGCAAAACCCCTATCTGCGTGAGCAGGTAGGGGTTTTGTCTTTTCTGTCCTGAAAAGAAATCTGGCGTGGGAGCGGGCTTGCCCCGCGATGTGCCGTGCTCACGGAAAGCGTGACTCGAACACCGATGCAGTTCCTCATACTGGCCATCTCCCACAATTCGAGTCGGAACACTAGAATAGAGCCGACGCATCCATTCAGAACCCCTTTATGCCTAACCCTGTCGAACCCGAAGCGCTCGCGCAGCTGCCGCTGGATGAACTGGTGGCTTGCCACGAGTGCGACCTGCTGATGCGCAAAGTCTCGCTGCAGACTGACGAAAAGGCGCAGTGCCCTCGTTGCGGCTACGAGCTGTATGCCCATCGCCACAACCTGGTCAGCCGCAGCCTCGCCCTGGTGCTGACGGCCCTGCTGCTGTACGTGCCGGCCAACTTCCTGCCGATCATGCAGTTGCACCTGCTCGGCCAGACCTCCGATGACACGGTCTGGAGCGGCGTGCTCGGCCTGTACAATTCAGGGATGCGCGGCGTCGCCGTGGTCGTGTTCCTGTGCAGCATGGCCATTCCGCTGCTCAAGCTGCTGTGTCAGCTGATGGTGCTGTTGAGTATCCGACTCGACATCGGCCGCAGCTATGGCCTGCTGATCTATCGTATCTACCACCACCTGCGTGAGTGGGGGATGCTCGAGGTCTACTTCATGGGCGTGCTGGTGGCCATCGTCAAGCTGGTCGACCTGGCCGAGCTGAGCATCGGCCTGGGCCTGTTCTGCTTCATCAGCCTGCTGCTGGTGCAGGTCTGGCTCGAGGTGGTCATGTCGCCGCACCAGATCTGGGTGGCCTTGTCGGGGGAGGACGTCCATGCGGGCGATTGATGCAGGCATCCTGGTCTGCAATGAATGCCATGAGCTGAACCGCCAGGAGCCTGGCAGTACCTCGCAGACCTGCACCCGCTGTGGTGCGGTGGTGCACGCTCGGCGGCCCAACAGCATCGTGCGCACCTGGGCACTGCTGATCACGTCGATGATCCTCTACATTCCGGCCAACGTGCTGCCTATCATGACTGTCAGTGCCTTGGGGCAGGGCAGCCCGGACACCATCATGTCTGGCGTCATCACCCTGATGAAGCACGGCATGTTGCCGATCGCCGCAGTGGTGTTCATCGCCAGCATCCTGGTGCCCACCTTCAAGCTGGTGGGTATCGCCCTGCTGCTCTATTCGGTGCAACGTCACCAACCGCTTTCGGCGCGGCAGCGCATCCTGATGTACCGCTTCATCGAGTTCATCGGCCGCTGGTCGATGCTGGACATCTTCGTCATCGCCATTCTCGTGGCGGTGGTGAATTTCGGCCGCATCGCCAGTGTCGAAGCCAACCTGGGCGCCGTCGCCTTCGCCACCGTGGTAATCCTGACGATGCTCGCTGCTTTAACTTTCGATCCCCGACTGATCTGGGACAACACGGAGTCGGATGACGACCATGAGTGACCTGCCTACGGCTAAAACCCGCCCAGCTTCGAACTGGTCGGCCATCTGGATCCTGCCGCTGATTGCCTTGGCGATCGGTGGCTGGCTGGCCTGGCAAGCCTACAAGGATGCCGGCATCGAGATACAGGTGCGCTTCGAGAGTGGCGAGGGCATCGTCGCCAACAAGACCGAGGTCATCTACAAAGGCATGTCGGTGGGCAAGGTGGTCGCCCTGGTGCTGGATGACAAAGGGGACAACCGTGGCGTCGTCGCCACCCTCGAGATGCGCAAGGAAGCAGGCCCGCACCTGACCAAGGGCACGCGCTTCTGGCTGGTCAAGCCAAGCGTCAGCCTGGCAGGTATCTCGGGCCTGGAAACACTGGTTTCAGGTAACTACATCGCCGTCGATCCAGGGGAAGGTGAGCCAACCAAGCGCTTTACCGCGCTCAAGGAAGCACCGCCACTGTCCGATGCCGAGCCTGGCTTGCACCTGACGCTCAAGGCCGAGCGACTGGGCTCGCTCAACCGCGACAGCCCGATCTTCTACAAGCAGATCCAGGTCGGTCGGGTGAAGAGCTATCGGCTGTCCGAGGATCAGGGCACGGTGGAGATCAAGGTGTTCATCGCGCCGGCCTATGCCAGCCTGGTACGCAAGCACACACGTTTCTGGAACGCCAGCGGGGTCAGCATCGATGCCGACCTGTCCGGGGTGAAGGTGCGTACTGAATCGCTGTCGAGCATCGTCGCCGGGGGCATCGCCTTTGCAACGCCGGAGAACCGCAAGGACAGCCCGCCCACCGATCCAAGCCTGCCGTTCCGCTTATACGAGGACTTCGACGCCGCCCAGGCCGGCATCCGCGTCAAGGTCAAGCTCAGTGACTTCGAAGGCTTGCAGAAGGGCCGTACACCGGTGCTGTACAAGGGCATCCAGGTGGGCACGCTCAAGGATCTCAAGGTCGAAGGTGACCTTACCAGCGCAACGGCCGAGCTGACCCTGGACCCACTGGCCGAGGACTACCTGGTCGAAGGCACGCAGTTCTGGGTGGTCAAGCCGTCGATCTCGCTTGCCGGGATCACCGGCCTCGAGGCATTGGTGAAGGGTAACTACATTGCGGTGCGCCCGGGCGAGCCAGGCGCCAAGCCCCTGCGCGAGTTCGAGGCGCGCCCCAAGGCGCCACCACTGGACCTGAAGGCGCCCGGCCTGCACATGGTGCTGTTCGCCGACACCCTGGGCTCGCTGGAAGTGGGCAGCCCGGTGATGTACCGCCAGGTACGCGTGGGCAGCGTGCAGAGCTACCAGTTCGCCCGCAACAGCAAGCGCATCCTGATCGGCGTGCACATCGAGAAGGAATACGCCAACCTGGTCAACGGATCCACGCGCTTCTGGAATGCCAGTGGCATCACCCTGACCGGTGGCCTGTCGGGTATCCAGGTCAAGAGCGAGTCGCTGCAGACGCTCATGGCCGGTGGTATCGCCTTCGACACGCCGAAACCGGATGTACCGCTCAAGCGTCGCATCCCGCGTTTCCGCCTGCATGAAAGCCAGGACGCGGCCAACCGGGCCGGTACCCTGATCACCATTCGCGTGGACCGCGCCGATGGCCTGAAACCGGGCACGCCGATCCGCTTCCGCGGCCTGGACGTGGGCAGCGTCGAGAGCGTCGACCTGACCGGCGACCTGCAGGCGGTCCTGCTCCGTGCGCGGATTACCCAGGCGGCCGAGCGTATCGCCCGCACCGGCACGCAGTTCTGGGTGGTCAAGCCTGCCTTGGGGCTGGTGCGTACTCAGAACCTCGACACGCTGATCGGCGGCCAATACCTGGAGGTGCTGCCAGCGCTCAAGGATAAAGGGCCGCAGCGAGACTTCATTGCCTTGAGCGATGCCCCCGAGGTCAAAGGCGAGGAGGTCGGCCTGCCGCTGACCTTGAGCGCGGCGCGCCGTGGCTCGATCAAGCCGGGCGTGCCGGTCACCTACCGGGAGATCGCAGTGGGCAAGGTCACCGGCTTCGAACTGGGCCAGACCGCCGACCGGGTACTTATCCACATCCTTATCGAGCCACGTTACGCCGGGCTGGTGCGTGGCGGCAGCCGCTTCTGGAACAGCAGCGGGTTCGGCTTCGACTGGGGCCTGTTCAAGGGCGCCACGGTGCGTACCGAGTCGGTGGAGACCTTGATCGAGGGTGGGATTGCCTTCGCCACGCCCGATGGCGAGCAGATGGGCAACCCGGCACGCCCGCAGCAGACCTTTGCGCTGTTCGACAAGCCGGAGGATGAGTGGATGCAGTGGGCGCCGAAGATCCAGATCGGCAAGTGACATAGCGATTGCGGGAGCGGCGCTGCGCCGCTCCCACGTTACTTGTACTGGACCCAACGAGGGTGGATGCCCGCAATACAAAGCCAGAAGCTGCTGTCAGGCTTGAATCACAGGCATAAAAAAACCGACCCTAGGGTCGGTTTTTTCGACAAGAACGTCGCTTAGGCAGCTGCAGCTTCTTTCAGTGCCTTGATGTGGCCATTCAGACGGCCTTTGTGGCGAGCAGCTTTGTTCTTGTGGATGATACCCTTGTCGGCCATACGGTCGATTACAGGTACAGCCAGAACGTAAGCGGCTTGCGCTTTTTCGGCGTCTTTTGCGTCGATGGCCTTGACTACATTCTTGATGTAGGTACGGACCATGGAACGCAGGCTGGCGTTGTGGCTGCGACGCTTCTCAGCCTGTTTTGCACGTTTCTTGGCGGAAGGTGAGTTGGCCACCGTCGAGCTCCTCGAAAGACTTTAGGTAAATAGCAAACAAAATAGGCCGCGAATCATGCCGATGAGTCGATCGGATGTCAAGGCCACCTGCAAGGTTCCGCCGAGTGGTGAGCCAACAGGAGGGAAATATTCCTTTCTGTCGCACGACCTGTAAACTCGGGAATTTTTGGCTCCCCTGCGAAGGCGCGGGAGTATCGCACATTCGGACGCCGTCTGCAGCGTCCTCTGCCCCTGGCGTGAAACTTTTCGATGAATCTGCTCAAATCCCTGGCTGCGGTCAGCTCCATCACCATGATTTCCCGGGTGCTCGGCTTCGTGCGCGATACCATCCTGGCGCGGGTGTTCGGCGCCGGCATCGCCACCGACGCCTTCTTCATCGCCTTCAAGCTGCCTAATCTGCTGCGGCGGATCTTCGCCGAAGGCGCGTTCTCCCAAGCCTTCGTGCCGATCCTCGCCGAGTACAAGACCCAGCAGGGCGAGGAGGCCACCCGTACCTTCGTCGCCTACGTCAGTGGCCTGCTGACCCTGATCCTCGCCGTGGTCACCGTCATCGGCGTCCTCGCCGCGCCCTGGGTGGTCTGGGCCACGGCACCGGGGTTTGTCGACAGCACCGAGAAGTACGAGCTGACCACCGCGCTGCTGCGGGTGACCTTTCCTTATATATTGCTGATCTCGCTGTCGTCGCTGGTCGGCGCGATCCTCAACACCTGGAACCGCTTCACGGTGCCGGCGTTCACCCCCACGCTGCTCAACGTGGCGATGATCGCCTTTGCCGTGCTGCTGACACCGTATTTCGACCCGCCGATCATGGCCCTGGCCTGGGGCGTGCTGGCCGGTGGCCTGGCGCAACTGCTGTACCAGCTGCCGGCGCTGAAGAAGATCGGCATGCTCGTGCTGCCGCGCCTGAACCTGCGCGATACCGGCGTGTGGCGCGTGCTCAAGCAGATGCTGCCGGCGATCCTCGGGGTATCGGTGAGCCAGATCTCGCTGATCATCAACACCATCTTCGCCTCCTTCCTGGTGGCCGGCTCGGTGTCCTGGATGTACTACGCCGATCGCCTCATGGAGCTGCCTTCCGGCGTGCTGGGGGTGGCCCTGGGCACCATCCTGCTGCCGACCCTGGCCAAGACCTACGCCAACCAGGACCGTGAGGAGTATTCGCGGATCCTCGACTGGGGCCTGCGCCTGTGTTTCCTGCTGGTGCTGCCCTGCACCCTGGCCCTGGGCATCCTCGCCGAACCGCTGACCGTGGCGCTGTTCCAGTACGGCAAGTTCAGCGCCTTCGACGCGGCGATGACCCAACGCGCGCTGGTCGCGTATTCGGTGGGGCTGTTGGCGATCATCCTGGTCAAGGTGCTGGCACCTGGCTTCTATGCGCAGCAGAATATCCGCACACCGGTGAAGATCGCGGTCTTCACCCTGGTGTGCACCCAGCTGCTCAACCTGGCCCTGATCGGCCCGCTGGCCCATGCCGGGCTGGCCCTGGCGATCAGCCTGGGCGCCTGCCTGAACGCCGGCCTGCTGTACTGGAAGCTGCGCAGCCAGCAACTGTTCCAGCCGCAACCGGGCTGGACAATGTTCCTGCTCAAGCTGGTGCTGGCAGTGGCGCTGATGTCGGGCGTGCTGTTGCTGGGCATGCACCACATGCCGGCCTGGGAGCAGGGCAATATGCTCGAGCGCTTCGTGCGCCTGGGCGCCCTGATCGTCGCTGGCGTGGTGACCTATT
The DNA here is from genome assembly GCF_047501685.1 of Pseudomonas sp. CAM1A. NCBI lineage: Bacteria > Pseudomonadati > Pseudomonadota > Gammaproteobacteria > Pseudomonadales > Pseudomonadaceae > Pseudomonas > Pseudomonas sp. CAM1A. The sequence goes on from NZ_JBFNXP010000008.1 coordinate 6,066, forward strand.
TCGGTTGCCTGTACCTGTGTGGTTTCCGCCCACGGCACTTCGCCCGCAAGGCGTTGCACTGAGGCGCGAAAAGGGTCAGGCGTCGGTTTTTCGCATTCCACACTCCAGGGTGGCGCTGCTGCCTGTCACCAGCGCCCGGGTGTGGTTATAATCGGCCACTTTATGAGCAAGAAGCGCGTTATGCAGCTGGTTCGAGGTCTTCACAACCTGCGCCCCGAGCACCGGGGCTGTGTCGCCACCATTGGCAACTTCGACGGGGTCCACCGCGGCCACCAGGCGATCCTCGCACGCCTGCGCGAACGTGGCCAGGAACTCGGCCTGCCCACTTGCGTGGTGATCTTCGAGCCACAGCCTCGCGAATATTTCGCCCCGGATACCGCGCCTGCCCGCCTGGCACGCCTGCGTGACAAGGTCGAGCTGCTGGCCGGCGAGGGCATCGACCGGGTGCTGTGCCTGTCGTTCAACCAGCGCCTGAGCCAGCTCAGCGCCGAGCAGTTCGTCAAGGCGGTGCTGGTCGATGGCCTGGGCGTGCGCCACCTCGAAGTGGGCGACGACTTCCGCTTCGGCTGCGACCGCGCCGGTGATTTCGCCTTCCTCACCGAAGCCGGCAAGCGCCATGGCTTCAGCGTCGAGGCGGCCAACACCGTCATCCAGGACGGCCTGCGGGTCAGCAGCACCGAAGTGCGCAAGGCCCTGGCCGAGGGCAACTTCGAACTGGCCGAACACCTGCTGGGCCGCCCGTACCGTATTACCGGCCGCGTGCTGCATGGCCAGAAGCTGGCCCGCCAGCTCGGCACACCTACCGCCAACATCCAGCTCAAGCGCCGTCGCGTGCCGCTGTCCGGGGTCTACCTGGCCAGCATCGAGATCGACGGCCAGCAGTGGCCGGGTGTCGGCAATATCGGAGTACGCCCCACCGTCGCCGGTGACGGGCGTCCTCACCTGGAGATTCATCTCCTGGACTACGCCGGTGACCTCTATGGCCGGCGCCTGACGGTGGAATTCCACCACAAGCTGCGTGAAGAGCAGCGTTTCGCCTCCCTGGAGGCGCTGAAGTCGGCGATCGACGCGGACATCGCCGCCGCACGTGCCCACTGGCACGCTCAACCGCTAACGAAGAGCCTGAAATGACCGACTACAAAGCCACGCTTAACCTTCCGGACACCGCCTTCCCCATGAAGGCCGGCCTGCCTCAGCGCGAACCGCAGATCCTGCAGCGCTGGGACAGCATTGGCCTGTACCAGAAGCTGCGCGAAATTGGCAAGGATCGTCCGAAGTTCGTCCTGCACGACGGCCCGCCCTATGCCAACGGCAAGATCCATATCGGTCATGCGCTGAACAAGATTCTCAAGGACATGATTGTCCGCTCCAAGACCCTGTCGGGCTTCGACGCCCCGTACGTACCGGGCTGGGACTGCCACGGCCTGCCGATCGAGCACAAGGTCGAGGTCACCCACGGCAAGCACCTGACCGCCGACCGCACCCGCGAGCTGTGCCGCGAGTACGCCGCCGAGCAGATCGAGGGGCAGAAGACCGAGTTCATCCGCCTGGGCGTGCTGGGTGACTGGGACAACCCGTACAAGACCATGAACTTCGCCAACGAAGCCGGCGAGATCCGCGCCCTGGCCGAGATGGTCAAGCAAGGCTTCGTGTTCAAGGGCCTGAAGCCTGTGAACTGGTGCTTCGATTGCGGTTCGGCCCTGGCCGAAGCCGAAGTCGAGTATGCCGACAAGAAATCCCAGACCATCGACGTCGCCTTCCCGGTCGCCGACGAGGCCAAGCTGGCCGCTGCCTTCGGCCTGGCCGCGCTGGCCAAGCCCGCCGCCATCGTGATCTGGACCACCACCCCGTGGACCATCCCGGCCAACCAGGCGCTGAACATCCACCCGGACTTCACCTACGCCCTGGTCGATACCGGCGAGCGCCTGCTGGTGCTGGCCGAAGAGCTGGTCGAGTCGTGCCTGAAGCGTTATGCGCTGGAAGGTTCGGTCATCGCCACCGCCCCGGGTTCGGCCCTCGAGCTGATCAACTTCCGTCACCCGTTCTACGATCGCCTGTCGCCGATCTACCTGGCCGAATACGTCGAGCTGGGCGCCGGTACCGGCGTGGTGCATTCCTCGCCCGCCTACGGTGAAGACGACTTCGTTACCTGCAAGCGCTACGGCATGGTCAACGACGACATCCTCACCCCGGTGCAGAGCAACGGCGTGTACGTCGAGTCGCTGCCATTCTTTGGCGGCCAGTTCATCTGGAAGGCCAACCCGGCCATCGTCGACAAGCTCAGCGAAGTCGGTGCGCTGATGCACACCGAGACCATCAGCCACAGCTACATGCACTGCTGGCGCCACAAGACCCCGCTGATCTACCGCGCCACCGCGCAGTGGTTCGTCGGCATGGACAAGCAGCCCACCAGCGGCGACAACCTGCGCGAGCGCTCGCTCAAGGCCATCGAAGAGACCAAGTTCGTTCCGGCCTGGGGCCAGGCGCGCCTGCACTCGATGATCGCCAACCGTCCGGACTGGTGCATCTCGCGTCAGCGCAATTGGGGCGTGCCGATCCCGTTCTTCCTTAACAAGCAGACCGGTGAGCTGCACCCGCGCACCGTCGAGCTGATGGACGAAGTGGCCAAGCGCGTCGAACAGCAAGGCATCGAGGCCTGGTTCAAGCTGGACGCCGCCGAACTGCTGGGCGATGAAGCCGGCCAGTACGACAAGATCACCGACACCCTCGATGTGTGGTTCGACTCCGGCACCACCCACTGGCACGTGCTGCGCGGCTCCCACGATATCGGCCACGCCACCGGCCCGCGCGCCGACCTGTACCTGGAAGGCTCCGACCAGCACCGCGGCTGGTTCCACTCTTCCTTGCTGACCGGCTGCGCCATCGACAACCACGCGCCTTACCGCGAGCTGCTGACCCACGGCTTCACCGTGGACGAGAACGGCCGCAAGATGTCCAAGTCGCTGGGCAACACCATCGAGCCGGAAAAGGTCAACAACACCCTGGGTGCCGACATCCTGCGTCTGTGGGTGTCCGCCACCGACTACTCCGGTGAGATGGCCGTTTCCGAGCAGATCCTGCAGCGCAGCGCCGACGCCTACCGCCGCATCCGCAACACCGCGCGCTTCCTGCTCTCCAACCTGTCCGGCTTCGATCCGGCCCGCGACCTGCTGCCGGCCGACGACATGCTGGCCCTGGACCGTTGGGCGGTCGACCGCACCCTGCTGCTGCAGCGTGAACTGGAAGAGCACTACAGCGAGTACCGGTTCTGGAACGTCTACTCGAAGATCCACAACTTCTGCGTGCAGGAGCTCGGTGGCTTCTACCTCGACATCATCAAGGACCGCCAGTACACCACCGGCGCCAACAGTGTCGCCCGCCGCTCCTGCCAGACCGCGCTGTACCACATCAGCGAGGCGCTGGTGCGCTGGATCGCGCCGATCCTGGCGTTCACCGCTGACGAGATCTGGCAGTACCTGCCGGGCGAGCGCAACGAGTCGGTGATGCTCAACACCTGGTACCAGGGCCTGACGGAACTGCCGGCCGACGCTGAGCTGGACCGCGCCTACTGGGACCGCGTGATGGCAGTCAAGGCAGCGGTCAACAAGGAGCTGGAGAACCAGCGTACCGCCAAGGTCATCGGCGGCAACCTGCAGGCCGAGGTCACCCTGTTCGCCGAAGAAGGCCTGACCGCCGACCTGAACAAGCTCGGCGACGAGCTGCGCTTCGTGCTGATCACCTCGGCGGCCAGCGTGGTGCCGTTCGTCCAGGCGCCGGCCGATGCCGTGACAACCGAAGTCGAAGGCCTCAAGCTGAAAGTGGTCAAGTCCGGCCATGCCAAGTGTGGTCGTTGCTGGCACTTCCGCGCCGATGTGGGCAGCCACCCGGAGCATCCGGAAATCTGTGCCCGTTGCGTCGACAACCTGAGCGGTTCCGGTGAGGTGCGCCACTATGCCTAATGCTTCCGCGGGGCGCTTCGGGCGCCTTGCCTGGCTCTGGCTGAGCCTGCTGGTGCTGGTCCTCGACCAGGCCACCAAGGTCTACTTCGAGGGCGCGCTGAGCCTGTACCAGCAGATCGTGGTCATCCCCGACTACTTCAGCTGGACCCTGGCCTACAACACCGGCGCGGCGTTCAGCTTCCTGGCCGACAGCTCCGGCTGGCAGCGCTGGCTGTTCGCGTTGATCGCCGTGGCGGTCAGCGCCGTGCTGGTGGTCTGGCTCAAGCGCCTGGGGCGCAACGAGACCTGGCTGGCTGTGGCCCTGGCCTTGGTGCTGGGCGGTGCATTGGGCAACCTGTACGACCGCGTGGTGCTTGGCCATGTGGTCGACTTCATCCTGGTGCACTGGCAGAACCGCCACTACTTCCCGGCCTTCAACCTGGCCGACAGCGCCATTACCGTGGGCGCGGTGATGCTGGCGCTGGATATGTTCAAGAGCAAGAAGTCCGAGGAAGCCGTCCATGACTGAGACCCGTATCGGCCAGAACACCGAAGTCACCCTGCACTTCGCGCTGCACCTGGAAAACGGCGACACCGTCGACAGCACCTTCGACAAGGCCCCGGCGGTGTTCAAGGTCGGCGACGGCAACCTGCTGCCGGGTTTCGAGAACGCCCTGTTCGGCTTCAAGGCCGGTGACCAGCGCAAGCTGAGCATCGCCCCGGAGAACGCCTTCGGCCAGCACAACCCGCAGAACGTGCAGGTGATGCCGCGCTCGCAGTTCGAAGGCATGGAGCTGTCCGAAGGCCTGCTGGTGATCTTCAACGACGCCGCCAACACCGAGCTGCCGGGTGTGGTCAAAGCGTTCGACGACAACCAGGTGACCATCGATTTCAACCATCCACTGGCTGGCAAGACCCTGAACTTCGAGGTGCAGATCCTCGACGTGAAGGCCGTGTGAGCCTGGAGCCGAGCATGCAAATCAAACTCGCCAACCCGCGCGGTTTCTGCGCCGGGGTCGACCGGGCGATCGAGATCGTCAACCGCGCCCTGGAAGTCTTCGGCCCGCCGATCTACGTGCGCCACGAAGTGGTGCACAACAAGTTCGTGGTCGAAGACCTGCGCAACCGTGGCGCGGTGTTCGTCGAAGAGCTGGACCAGGTGCCGGACGACGTCATCGTCATCTTCAGTGCCCATGGCGTTTCCCAGGCCGTGCGCCAGGAAGCCGCCGGCCGTGGCCTGAAGGTGTTCGACGCCACCTGCCCGCTGGTGACCAAGGTGCATATCGAAGTTGCCAAGTACAGCCGCGACGGCCGTGAGACCATCCTCATCGGCCACGAAGGGCACCCGGAAGTCGAAGGCACCATGGGCCAGTACGACGCCAGCAACGGCGGCGCCATCTACCTGGTCGAGGACGAGGACGATGTTGCCCAGCTGCAGGTGAACGACCCGGACCACCTGGCCTTCGTCACCCAGACCACCTTGTCGATGGACGACACCAGCCGGGTGATCGACGCCCTGCGCGCGCGCTTCCCGAACATCGGCGGCCCGCGCAAGGACGACATCTGCTACGCCACGCAAAACCGCCAGGACGCCGTCAAGCAACTGGCCGACGAGTGTGACGTGGTGCTGGTGGTCGGCAGCCCCAACAGTTCCAACTCCAACCGCCTGCGCGAGTTGGCCGAGCGGATGAGCACGCCGGCCTACCTGATCGACGGTGCCGAGGACCTGCAACGCAGCTGGTTCGACGGTGCCCAGCGCATCGGTATCACCGCCGGTGCCTCGGCGCCCGAGGTGCTGGTGCGTGGCGTGATCGAGCAGCTCAAGGCCTGGGGCGCCACCGGCGCCGAAGAGCTCGACGGCCGCGAAGAGAACATCACCTTCTCGATGCCCAAGGAACTGCGGGTTCGCTCACTGATCTGACTCAGTCACCTGCACAGCGGCGGCCCTCGTCGCTGCGCAGGCTGACCCGGCCACTGGGGCTCAGCACCACCTGATGCTGGCTGCCAGGCCCGCTGCGCTGGCAGATGTCCAGCGTGATGCCGACAAAGCCTTCCCCTATCGGTGCACCACGCTTGCTGAAACGCACCTCCCGCGTGGAACTGGCCACCACCTTCACCGGCCTGGCCAGGCGATGCTCGCGCAACACCTGGCCGTCGTGCTCCTGCGACACACGCCAACCCTTGCCCCAGTCACCTTCCAATGGATGCACCTTCAGCGCCAGCTGTTGCAGCGCGGCCTGGTTACGCGCAGCGCGCAGTGTCTGCGCCAGTTCCCGGGCCACTGCGGCCAGTTGCAGGGTTTCGCCGAGCCTGGCGTAGGCCGTTATCCCCAAGTGTGTCAGCAGGCTGCCAATCGTCAGTGCGCACATCATTTGTAGCAGTGTTACGCCTTGTTGCCTCACCGTGCATTCCTCCCTGGAAGTGCTTCGCTGTAGCTTCCGGCCTGGCCGCGCGCGGCGCCAGTCAGCCGGTTCGGGCAGACGGCGAGGAAAGATCCCAGGAGGGTGACGATGTGGGCGAAGGAGGGCGGGATGACATTGCTGGAGGTGCTGCTGGCGATGGCGGTGCTGGCGCTTGGGGTGTTCGCCGCGGCGGCCTTGCAGGTGCGCGGCATGCAGGCGGTCGAGAGCGCCCGGCGTGACGGTCAGGCGTTGCAGCTGGCCCAGGGCATGCTCGAGCGGGTGAGGGCCAGCGGCACGCTCGAAGCGGGGGAGGAGAGTGCCTGGCGCTCGCGGGTCACCCAGGTGCTCGGCACCTCGGCGCAAGGGCGAATCAGGCGCCACGCCGGCATGCTGGAGCTGCAGGTGAACTGGCCGGCCCAGGCTGAGGGGCGCCCGGCCTTGCAGTTGCAGGGCAGGGTGCTGCCATGAAACTCGGGCAAGCAGGTGCCGGGCTGGTCGAGGTGTTGCTGGCCGTGGCCTTGGGGGCGTTGTTGCTGGTGGCGGCGAGCCAGTTGTTCGGCCAGGCCTATCAGGCGTGGCGGCTGCACGGTGCGGCGGCGAGGCTGCAGGACGATGCGCGCCTGGTCCTGCAGCGGCTGGCCGAGGATATCCGCATGGCGGGCATGTTCGGCTGCCTGCGCCTGGAAGCGGCGGACTTCGCCGATCCGCAGGCTGCGCTAGCGTTCGCCAGGCCGATCGAGGCCAACACGGACAGCCTCACGCTGGTAGGCGCCGAGCTGCCGGGATTGCTCGGTGCGCCGGACTGGACCGTGCTCACTGACTGTCGCAGTTGGGCGCAGGTCCTGCGTGGGCAGCATGTGCCTGGCGATGCCCTGCTGGCCTTGCCGGTGCGCCGGGTTACCTACCGCGTGCGCAATGGCAGCCTGATGTTCACCAGCAACGCCCAGCATGCCAGCCTGGTCGACAATGTCCGGGCCCTGCGGGTGCGCCAGGGCGACGGTCGCGTCGATATCGAGTTGCTCATGCAGGATCGCGAACATCGGCTGGAGCAGCGCCATGCACTGAGCGTGGCCGTGCGCAATCCTGGGGATGACGCATGAGCCGCCAGCGTGGCGTGGTGCTGTTGCTGGCCCTGAGCCTCAGCCTGCTGCTTGGCCTGCTGACCGCGCTGGGCACGCGCGAAGCCTTGCTGCAGGCGCGGCAGGTCGGCGAACAATGGCGCAGGGCGCAAGCTTTCGAACAGGCCGAAGCCAGCCTGGTGGAAGGGGCCGCATTGCTGCAAGGCGGGTTGCCTGCGCTGTGCCTTGACTGCCTGCCGCCTGAGCTGCCGACGGCATCGCCTGCCGCGCCGTGGCGAACCACCGACAGTGGGCATGTCCTGCTCCAGCACCTGGGGCAGACACGCCGCGCCGTTGGCCTGCCGCGGGATCTGCGGGTCGACCTCGTGCGGATCACGGCGCTGAGCCGCCAGGTGCGCGGCCGGCAGTTCCTGGAAGCGGTCTATGCCGTGGACGGGCAGGGCAATATCGGACGCATCAGCTGGCGTCAGCGCCTGGAGGAGGGCTGACATGCAGCGCGGGCTTGGTCTGATCGAATTATTGATTGTCGTGGCGCTGATCGGCATGCTGGCAGCCATTGCCTACCCCAGTTACAGCGACCAGCTACGCCGTGCCGCGCGCAGCGAGGTGGTCGGGCTGCTGCAGGACGCAGCGTTGCGCCTGGAACAGCATCGCGCGTATGTCGGCGGCTATGCCGACAGCGAGCAGCTTGTCACGCTATTGCCGGCTGGCAGCCGCTACTACCATCTGCAGGCACAGCGCGACGAAGTCGCTTTCACACTGCTTGCCCGCCGTGTGACGCAGACGTTCATGGCCGGCGACCGCTGTGGCGACTTCCGCCTCGATCACGCTGGCGTGCGTGACAATCCGGGCGGCAGCGCAGACGAGCAGACGTGCTGGGGAAGCTGAAGATCAAAAGGTGCGCGTGCACCGTGGAATTACTTCAGGTGTTGGATCGAACGATGAGCAAGCAAGTAGTGATTGTCGGCGGTGGCGTCATCGGCCTGCTGACGGCGTTGAACCTGGCCGCGGATGTCGACCAGGTGGTGGTGTGCGACCAGGGTGAGGTAGGGCGTGAGTCGTCCTGGGCCGGTGGCGGCATCGTCTCGCCGTTGTACCCCTGGCGCTATAGCCCGGCCGTAACGGCGCTGGCGCATTGGTCGCAGGACTTCTATCCACAGCTGGGCGAGCGTCTGTTCGCCAGCACCGGCATCGATCCGCAGGTCCACACCACCGGGCTGTACTGGCTGGATCTGGACGACGAAGCCGAGGCCCTGGCCTGGGCGGCCCGTGAGCAGCGGCCGCTCAGCGCCGTGGATATCTCGGCTGCCTACGACGCGGTGCCGGTGCTCGGGCCAGGCTACCGCCATGCCATCTACATGGCGGGCGTGGCCAACGTACGCAACCCGCGCCTGGTGAAGTCGCTCAAGGCCGCGCTGCTGGCGCTGTCCAACGTGACCCTGCGCGAGCATTGCCAGATCAGCGGTTTCGTCCATGAAGGCGGGCGTGTTGCCGGGGTGCGTACCGAGCAGGGCGTGCTGGCTGCCGACGAAGTGGTGCTCAGTGCCGGTGCCTGGAGCGGCGATCTGCTGCAGACACTGGGCCTGAGCCTGCCGGTGGAGCCGGTGAAAGGGCAGATGATCCTGTTCAAGTGCGGTGAGGATTTCCTGCCGAGCATGGTCCTGGCCAAGGGCCGCTACGCGATCCCGCGCCGCGACGGGCATATCCTGGTCGGCAGCACCCTGGAGCATGCCGGCTACGACAAGACCCCGACCGGTGATGCGCTTGAGAGTCTGAAGGCTTCGGCGGTGGAGTTGTTGCCGGCGCTGGCAGATGCCGAGGTGGTGGGGCACTGGGCTGGCCTGCGCCCTGGGTCGCCGGAAGGCATCCCTTACATTGGCGCGGTGCCCGGATATGAGGGGTTGTGGCTGAACTGCGGCCATTACCGCAACGGGCTGGTGCTGGCGCCGGCGTCTTGCCAGCTGTTCAGCGACCTGCTGCTGGGGCGTGCGCCGATCATTGATCCGGCGCCGTATGCGCCTGAGGGGCGTCTGGGCTGAGATACAACAGTGATGACGACGGGGCGTGGGAGCGGGCTTGCCCCGCGATCACGGGCGCGGCCCGTGCCATGTCTATGGCTTGGGCTGATCTTATCGCGGGGCAAGCCCGCTCCCACAAACGCAACTTAACGCTGTTGCCCCGGCCCTTGCTCCAGATGCTGCTGGCTGCAATACCACTCCTTGCCCAGCTGCAACGCCCGGTCATTGGGCAGGTGTACGCCGCAATGGGCGCAGCGCACCATCTGCAGCGGGTCCTGCAGGCGTGGTTCGGCAGGCGATTGCTGACTGGTCTTGAACTTGCGCCACAGCCAGAACGCGGCGGCGATCAGGGCGATCCAGAAAAGTAGGCGAACCATGGTGTCCAGCTTGTCGAATGAAGAAGGCGACAGTCTAGGACGCGGCCAATAAAAAAGGGAGGCCTCGGGCCTCCCTTTCTGCGCATGCGACGTATCAGTCGAACAGACCGAAGGTCATGTAGCTGAACCAGCTGCGGTCCTTCTCGGCTTCTTTCGGACCTTCCGGCAGGATCGGGTCGCCGTTCTCGTCCTTGGGCAGCAGCTCTGCGGGCATCTCGGAGCGGGCGTCCTGGAACTGCTTGACCACGTCCTGGTTGGCGCGAGTCTCGCCCGGCGGCAGCGGAGTCTTGGTTTCGATCAGGCCCAAGGTGGCCTTGGACAGCCACGAGCGGTTGCCGTTTTCGTCGACCTTGGTGACGAACTGGCCATCGACCAGGCTCGGGTGCTGCGGGTAGTTGAGCTGGAGGGTCTCGAGGCTGGTGGCGGCCAGCTCGTCCAGGTGCATGCGCTGGTACGACTCGACCATCACCGCCAGGCCATCGCCCACCGATGGGGTTTCCTGGAAGTTCTCTACCACGTAGCGGCCACGGTTGGCGGCGGCCACATAGGCCTCGCGGCTCAGGTAGTAGTTGGCCACGTGGATTTCGTAGGCGGCCAGCAGGTTGCGCAGGTAGATCATGCGCTGCTTGGCGTCCGGGGCGTAGCGGCTGTTGGGGAAGCGGCTGGTCAGCTGGGCGAACTCGTTGTACGAGTCGCGGGCGGCGCCCGGGTCGCGCTTGGTCATGTCCAGCGGCAGGAAGCGCGCCAGCAGGCCGCGGTCCTGGTCGAACGAGGTCAGGCCCTTGAGGTAGTAGGCGTAGTCGACGTTCGGGTGCTGCGGGTGCAGGCGGATGAAGCGCTCGGCAGCCGACTTGGCGGCCTCGGGCTCGGAGTTCTTGTAGTTGGCGTAGATCAGCTCGAGCTGGGCCTGGTCGGCGTAGCGGCCGAACGGGTAGCGCGACTCCAGGGCCTTGAGCTTGTTCACGGCGCTGGTATAGCTGGAGTTGTCCAGGTCGGCCTGCGCCTGCTGGTACAGCTCGGCCTCGCTGAGGTTCTCGTCAATGACTTCCTTGTTCGAGGAACAGGCAGCGGTGAGCCCGAGGATGGCGATCAGCAGCAGGTGTTTCACTTGCATGGCGGCTTGCGTCCCTTTGACGGCCGCTGTCTTGGGCGGTGCCGTCCTGTTATGATGAGCGCCCCCGGCCAAACCCCGGGGCAAAAGAAGCCGTATTTAACCACAAGCGCGCAGCCGAAACCAAAGGCTGAACGCCCGTCGATTCGAGCATGTCCGAGATCATTCAACTTAGCGCAGAGGTCCCGTCCGAACTGGGCGGCCAACGCCTCGACCAGGTCGCCGCCCAATTGTTCGCCGAGTACTCGCGTTCGCGCCTGTCCTCGTGGATCAAAGATGGCCGCCTGACCGTCGATGGCGCGGTGCTGCGGCCGCGCGACACCGTCCACACCGGCTCCATCCTGGCCCTCGAGGCCGAGCAGGAGGCCCAGGGCGAATGGGTGGCTCAGGACATCGAGCTGGACATCGTCTATGAAGACGACCAGATCCTGGTGATCAACAAGCCGGCCGGGCTGGTAGTCCACCCGGCGGCCGGCCACCCCGATGGCACCCTGCTCAATGCCCTCCTGCACCATGTGCCGGACATCGTCAACGTGCCGCGCGCCGGCATCGTGCACCGTCTGGACAAGGACACCACGGGCCTGATGGTGGTGGCCAAGACCCTGCAGGCGCAGACCAACCTGGTCGATCAACTGCAGAAGCGCTCGGTCAGCCGCATCTACGAGTGCATCGTGGTTGGCGTGGTGATCGCCGGCGGCAAGATCGACGCCCCGATCGGCCGCCACGGCGGCGAGCGCCAGCGCATGGCGGTGACCGACGGCGGCAAGCCGGCGGTCAGCCACTACCGTGTGCTCAAGCGCTTCCGCTCGCACACCCATGTGCGGGTCAAGCTGGAAACCGGTCGCACCCACCAGATCCGCGTGCACATGGCGCATGTCGGTTATCCGCTGGTCGGCGACCAGACCTACGGCGTGCGCTTCCGCATTCCGCCGGCCGCCAGCGTGGCCATGGTCGAGGCGGTGAAGAACTTCCCGCGCCAGGCCCTGCACGCCCGCTTCCTGGCCCTGGATCACCCGAGCACCGGTGAGCGCATGGAATGGGCCTCGCCGCTGCCGGACGACTTCCTCTGGCTGCTGTCGCTGCTCAACGATGACCGCGAGAGCTTTATCGGATGAGTGGCCTGACGCAGGCGCTGATCATTCCCGACTGGCCGGCCCCGGCCTCGGTACGCGCCTGTGTCACCACCCGCGAGGGCGGCGTCAGCCTGCCGCCCTACGAATCCTTCAATCTTGGCGACCATGTGGGCGATGACCCCGCTGCGGTTGCCGAGAACCGTCGTCGCCTCAGCGAAGAATTCGCCATCCAGCCCGCCTGGCTCAAACAGGTGCACGGGCTGGTGGTGGCCGATGCCGACCCCGCCGTGGTCGCCGAGGCCGATGCCAGCTGGACCGACCAGCCGGGCATCGCCTGCACCGTGATGACCGCCGATTGCCTGCCAGCGCTGTTCTGCGACCGTGCTGGCACCCGCGTGGCCGCCGCCCATGCCGGCTGGCGCGGGCTGGCCGGTGGCGTGCTGGAAGCCACCCTCGATCGTCTGGCCCTGCCACCTGAAGAGGTGCTGGTGTGGCTGGGCCCGGCCATCGGGCCGCAGGCGTTCGAGGTGGGTATGGAAGTGCGCGATGCCTTTACCGCCGTGCATCCCGAGGCAGCTGCGGCGTTCGTCGACGGCGAGCGCCCTGGCAAGCTGATGGCCGATATCTACCAGCTGGCGCGGATTCGCCTGGCGGCGCGTGGGGTGACTGCCGTTTATGGTGGTGGCTTGTGTACCGTCAGCGATGCGCGGTTCTTCTCCTATCGCCGCACCCCGCAGGGTGGGCGCTTCGCTTCGCTGGTCTGGTTGCAGCCGCGCTGACCCCGGTCAACCCCGCTACGCTTGAATCTTCCAGAATCACCCTTATCTATTGGTCATCTCAGGCAGGTTCATCATTACAGGTGCTGTCCATCGCTCCGCCTGCCCTTTAAAGGAAGGTATCCCCCATGCGAATAGACCGACTGACCAGCAAGCTGCAACTCGCGTTATCCGATTCCCAATCCCTGGCCGTGGGCATGGACCACCCGGCCATCGAGCCCCTGCACCTGCTGCAGGCGCTGATCGACCAGCAGGGCGGCTCGATCAAGCCGCTGCTGATGCAGGTCGGCTTCGACGTCAACAGCCTGCGCAAGGCGCTGACCAAAGAGCTCGACCAGCTGCCGAAAATCCAGAACCCCACCGGCGACGTGAACATGTCCCAGGACCTGGCGCGCCTGCTCAACCAGGCCGACCGCCTGGCCCAGCAAAAGGGCGACCAGTTCATCTCCAGCGAGCTGGTGCTGCTCGCCGCCATGGACGAGAACAGCAAGGTCGGCAAGCTGCTGCTCGGCCAGGGCGTGAGCAAGAAGGCCCTGGAAAACGCCATCAACAACCTGCGCGGCGGCGCGGCGGTGAACGACGCCAACGCCGAGGAATCGCGCCAGGCCCTGGACAAGTACACCGTCGACCTGACCAAGCGCGCCGAGGAAGGCAAGCTCGACCCGGTGATCGGCCGTGACGACGAGATCCGCCGCACCATCCAGGTGCTGCAACGCCGGACCAAGAACAACCCGGTGCTGATCGGCGAGCCAGGCGTGGGCAAGACCGCCATCGCCGAAGGCCTGGCCCAGCGCATCATTAACGGCGAAGTGCCCGACGGCCTCAAAGGCAAGCGCCTGCTGGCGCTGGACATGGGCGCGCTGATTGCCGGCGCCAAGTACCGCGGCGAGTTCGAAGAGCGCCTCAAAGGCCTGCTCAACGAGCTGAGCAAACAGGAAGGCCAGATCATCCTGTTCATCGACGAACTGCACACCATGGTCGGCGCCGGCAAGGGCGAGGGCGCCATGGACGCCGGCAACATGCTCAAGCCGGCCCTGGCCCGTGGCGAGCTGCACTGCGTCGGCGCCACCACGCTCAATGAATACCGCCAGTTCATCGAGAAGGACGCCGCGCTGGAGCGCCGCTTCCAGAAGGTGCTGGTCGAGGAGCCGAGCGAGGAAGACACCATTGCCATCCTGCGCGGCCTGAAAGAACGCTATGAAGTGCACCACAAGGTGGCCATCACCGACGGTGCGATCATCGCCGCGGCCAAGCTCAGCCACCGCTACATCACTGACCGCCAGCTGCCGGACAAGGCCATCGACCTGATCGACGAAGCCGCCAGCCGCATCCGCATGGAGATCGACTCCAAGCCGGAAGTGCTCGACCGCCTCGACCGTCGCCTGATCCAGCTGAAGGTGGAATCCCAGGCGCTGAAGAAGGAAGAAGACGAAGCGGCGAAGAAGCGCCTGGAAAAACTGACCGAGGAAATCGAGCGCCTGGAGCGCGAGTACTCCGACCTCGAAGAAATCTGGGCTTCGGAAAAAGCCGAGGTACAAGGCTCGGCGCAGATCCAGCAGAAGATCGAGCAGGCCCGCCAGGAGCTGGAAGCCGCCCGCCGCAAGGGTGACCTCAGCCGCATGGCCGAGCTGCAGTACGGGGTGATCCCGGATCTGGAGCGCAGCCTGCAGATGGTCGACCAGCACGGCAAGACCGAGAACCAGCTGCTGCGCAATAAGGTCACCGAGGAAGAGATTGCCGAAGTGGTGTCCAAGTGGACCGGCATTCCGGTGGCGAAGATGCTCGAAGGCGAGCGTGAGAAGCTGCTGAAGATGGAAAGCCTGCTGCACGAACGGGTGATCGGCCAGGACGAGGCGGTGACCGCGGTGGCCAACGCCGTGCGCCGTTCCCGCGCCGGGTTGTCCGACCCGAACCGCCCGAGCGGCTCGTTCCTGTTCCTCGGCCCGACCGGCGTGGGCAAGACCGAGCTGTGCAAGGCGTTGGCCGAGTTCCTCTTTGATACCGAAGAGGCCATGGTGCGCATCGACATGTCCGAGTTCATGGAGAAACACTCCGTGGCGCGGCTGATCGGTGCCCCGCCAGGCTACGTGGGTTATGAAGAGGGCGGCTACCTGACCGAGGCCGTGCGCCGCAAGCCGTACTCGGTGGTGCTGCTCGACGAGGTGGAGAAAGCCCACCCGGACGTGTTCAACGTGCTGCTGCAGGTGCTGGAAGATGGCCGCCTGACCGACAGCCACGGCCGCACCGTGGACTTCCGCAACACCGTGATCGTGATGACCTCCAACCTGGGCTCGGCGCAGATCCAGGAACTGGCCGGTGACCGCGAGGCACAGCGTGCGGCGGTGATGGATGCGGTGGGCGCGCACTTCCGTCCGGAGTTCATCAACCGGATCGACGAAGTGGTGGTGTTCGAACCGTTGGGCCGCGAGCAGATCGCCGGTATCACCGAGATCCAGCTCGGCCGCCTGCGTGGTCGCCTGGCCGAGCGCGAGCTGTCGCTGAGCCTGAGCCCGGAGGCGTTGGACAAGCTGATCGCCGTCGGTTACGACCCGGTGTATGGCGCACGGCCATTGAAGCGTGCGATCCAGCGCTGGATCGAGAACCCGCTGGCGCAGTTGATTCTGGCGGGCGAGTTCCTGCCGGGTGCGGCGATCACCGCGAAGGTGGAAGGCGACGAGATCGTCTTTGGCTGACCTGCAGTAAACGAAGAGCCCCGCGAAAGCGGGGCTTTTTTATGTGGGTTGTCCCGACGCCATCGCGGGGCAAGCCCGCTCCCACGCTGATTGGTGCCTCCAGGTATCCTATGTGTGGGAGCGGGCTTGCCCCGCGATAAGGCCAGTACAGGCAGCGCAAACCCCTGATTTTCCGGCTTCCAAGCTAACTTGCTGAAAATTTTGAAAAAAGTGCTTGCACAAAATTCGGAGTGCCCCTAATATTCGCCCCGCTGTCAGGCACTGAGCGAATCACCAGCAACATCGGAGATCGCAAAACAACTTAGAAATCAGTAAGTTGAATGAAAAAAAGTGGTTGACAAGCAAAACGAAGAATGTAGAATAGCCGGCCTCAGCAGCGACAACGCGAAAGCGAAGCAGCTAAAGAGTTCGAAGCTAACACAGGCTTCGAAGCAGTAAAGATGTACCGAAGTTCAGTTCCGCGATAGCTCAGTCGGTAGAGCAAATGACTGTTAATCATTGGGTCCCTGGTTCGAGTCCAGGTCGCGGAGCCAATCTCGGGGTGTAGCGCAGTCCGGTAGCGCGCCTGCTTTGGGAGCAGGATGTCAGGAGTTCGAATCCCCTCACCCCGACCATTTTCCGGGTCGTTAGCTCAGTTGGTAGAGCAGTTGGCTTTTAACCAATTGGTCGTAGGTTCGAATCCTACACGACCCACCATGTAAAAAGGGCATCTCGACTGAGATGCCCTTTTTCTTTTGCCCACGATTTATTCCCCCGCCCTTTGCTACCCTGTGGCCTCAGCCCGCAGGAGCGCCCGCGCATGCCACTTAAAGCCAGTGTTTTCATCGCCACCAGCCTGGATGGCTACATCGCCCGCGAAGACGGCGGCCTCGACTGGTTGATGGGCGCCACCCAGTCCGCTGACGACCATGGTTATGCCGGGTTCATGGCGGGTGTCGATACGCTGGTGATGGGGCGCGGCACTTTCGACAAGGGCATGACCTTTGGCGAGTGGCCGTACCCTGATACGCGGGTGGTGGTGGTCAGCAATACCCTCGAGGCGCTGCCCAGAGGGGTATCAGAGCGCGTCGAGCTGCACCCGGGGCCGATCCCGGCGTTGCTCGAGCACCTGCAGGCCACGGGCGCAAAGAGCCTGTACCTGGATGGCGGCAAGCTGATTCAGGGGTTCTTGCGCGAGGGGCTGGTGGATGAACTGACCATCACCCGCATTCCCGTGCTGCTGGGGCAGGGGATACCGTTGTTCGGTGAATTGGCGAAGGATGTGCTGTTGCAGCACATGAGGACGACCAGCTACGAGAGCGGGTTCGTGCAGAGCACATATCGCGTGGTGCGTTGAGCGAGCGTTCGACCGGTGGACTTGCCTGGGGGCAATAGCTGATCTTCGCTATTGTGGTAATTGATGGCTTTTTGCTTTCTCACCACCGTGCCCATAAGGATATTTGTCATGGCCAAGCTAGGACCACTGCTACGCAATGTGCTCAGCCGGATTGAAAGCAGTACTCAGGATTCGCAGTCGCAGGAGATGCAGCTACTCGCTGCGCATGTAGGCGGGGCCGCCGAATCAGGCCGGTTGCCGGTTGTCGTGAAGATGAACGCAAAAAAGGCACGCGCCGGCGAGAGCTGGCTTGAATTCAAGGAACGGTTCGATCATGAGGTGTCTCCCTTCAAGGATGCAGTAAGCGGAGGCAAGGCCCGCTCCTTGTACCTGGCCGGCTCGCTGGCAGCCGCGTTCAAGCCCGAGCGCCTGAAAGACATTGCGCAGTTGACCGAAGTTGACTTGATCGAGCTCGACCCGGTCGTCAATCCGACACTGATGGACGACGCCACGATCGATGTAGGGCTCGACAACTTCAGGAATCAGCATGGCCCGCTGACCGGGGCCGGGGTGAGGGTTGCGGTGCTGGATTCGGGAATCGATATGCGACATCCTTTCCTGGCCGTGGCGGATTCCGTCTCCACCTGTGGTGAGGACTACCTCATTCCCGGGTATCACGGCACCCATTGCGCGGGCAGCATTGCCTCGCGTGATCCGATCTACCGGGGGATCGCTCCCGATGTGGAACTGATCAACGTGAAGGTGCTGAGGCAGGATGGCAGTGGCCAGCATACCTCCATACTTCAAGGGGTGGATGCCGCCCTGGACCGGCAGGCAGATATCATCTCGATGAGCCTGGGCTTCAACCATCTCCCGGCCTGGGCGGACGGTGGGCATGGATGGGCCTGCGCCGATGGCCACTGCCCGTTGTGCACTGCGGTGGACAATGCGTCAATGTTCGGGGCGATTGTCTGTGTTGCGGCAGGCAACGAGCATATGCGGGCCGAGGCGCTGCGCAGAATGGGGTATGGCAGTGCATTCGATACCGAGGTGGCGTGCCCTGGCCATTCACGCTCGGCCATCACCGTGGGAGCGATCACCAAGCGCACGTTCCTCCCGGCGGAATTTTCAAGCCGGGGGCCCACGGCCTACGGGCTGGAGAAGCCCGACTTGGTGGCGCCCGGGGTCAATATCATGTCCACGATCCCTGCGCCTCGGATGCCTGACGGGTCTCTTGCCCAGGGGGCGTCGCGCTCCGACCTGTTTGGTCGTTTGAGTGGTACTTCCATGGCCACACCGATTGTTGCGGGCGTGGCTGCCCTTGTTCTCCAGCACCGTCGGCTGAAGAATCTGAGCACCTCGGGGCCGGCCATGCGCAAGGCCATCCTGAGCGCGGTGACGAGCATGGCATTGCCAGTGAACGTCGTAGGCGCTGGTCGGATAAACCTGGCATGAGCCGCCAGCGTGATATGGTTAATGGTAATACTGATGTGTGAGGTGTGAGCTCATGCTGGAAATGCGAGAGGTGGAGAAACTGCGCCAATTGGGCCTGACCGAGCACACTTCAGGCGGCGCCGAGGCTGTCAGGGTGACCGCGCAGTGCCGACAGGTTGGCAAGGTCCTGACGCGTGAGGACTTGCGTTCCAGGCTGGTCGATTGGCAGCAGGAGCTGGAGCAGCGGCTGGCCATTCACGGAGCTGAGCTGATAAAAGGCAGCCTGTCGGTGTCTGGGCAGACGGTAGAGGCGGTTGTGCCTATCCTCGAGCTTTCCCAGGTCATGGCTGAGATGTCGGAACAGGATGTGCGGATCGACATTGTCAAGCCGCGCCAAGTTGTTTCCAGATAGCGCGCTGACCCCGTTCAAATCCGGCAAATGAAAGCCTGGCAGCGCTGAGTGCGCTGCCAGGCTTTTTTATCAATGCAGCTTGAGCCGCGGCTCGGTCCCGCGGCCAATCTTGCTGCCCAGCATCATCATCGCCGTGCGGAAGAACCCATACAGCGCCATCTGGTGCATCCGGTACAGCGACACATAGAACATCCGCGCCAGCCAGCCCTCCAGCTTGACGCTGCCCATCAGGTTACCCATCAAGTTACCCACCGCCGAGAAGCGCGACAGCGACACCAGCGAGCCGTAGTCCTTGTACTCGTAGGTCGGCAGCGCCTTGTTCTCCAGGCGCGCCTTCAGGCTCTTGGCCAGCAAGGACGCCTGCTGGTGCGCGGCCTGGGCCCGTGGCGGCACGTTGCGGTCGCTGCCCGGCTGCGGGCAGGCGGCGCAGTCGCCGAAGGCGAAGATGTTGTCGTCCAGGGTGGTCTGCAAGGTCGGGCGCACAACCAGCTGGTTGATGCGGTTGGTCTCCAGGCCATCGATATCCTTGAGGAAGCCCGGCGCGCGAATGCCAGCCGCCCACACTTTCAGGCTGGCCTGGATCACTTCGCCCGAGGCGGTCTTCAGGCCATCGGCGGTCACTTCGCTGACCGCGGCATTGGTCATCACTGTTACCCCGAGTTTTTCCAGGGTTTTGTGCACCGGCACGCTGATGCGCTCCGGCAGCGCTGGCAATACACGCGGGCCGGCTTCAATGATGGTGATGTGCATGTCTTTCGGCTGGATCTTGTCCAGGCCGTAGGCCGCCAGCTCATGGGCGGCGTTGTGCAGCTCGGCCGCCAGCTCCACGCCGGTGGCGCCGGCACCAACGATGGCCACGCTGATCTGCTCGCTGGCCACGTCGCCCGCGTGGGCACGCAGGTAGTGGTTGAGCAGCTGCTGGTGGAAGCGCTCGGCCTGCTTGCGGCTGTCGAGGAACAGGCAGTGCTGCGCCGCGCCCAGGGTGCCGAAGTCGTTGGTGTTGCTGCCCACGGCGATCACCAGGGTGTCGTAGCCGATGGTGCGCGCAGGCAGCAGCTCGCGGCCCTCGTCGTCGAGGGTCGCGGCCAGCTGGATCAGTTTGCTCTCGCGGTCCAGGCCACTCATGCGGCCCATCTGGAAGTTGAAGTGGTTCCACTTGGCCTGGGCCACGTAGTTCAGTTCGTCTTCCGAGGAGTTCAACGAGCCGGCCGCCACTTCGTGCAGCAGTGGCTTCCAGATGTGCGTCAGGTTGGCATCAACCAGGGTGATCTCGGCCTGTTTGCGCTTGCCCAGGCTTTTACCCAGGCGGGTCGCCAGTTCCAGGCCGCCGGCGCCGCCGCCGACAATCACGATGCGATGAGTCATGGGGATATCTCACAAGTTTTACGGAATTCGTGGACACAAGGTCCGGCCGTACCCGGCATGAGGGGCGGGCGAGCGCAAGGCAGCTCATAGCACCAGTCCACTCAGCAGGCGGCTCAACAGGCCCAGACCGATGGTCACGGCCACCACCAGCAACAGGAGCAGCCATGGCCGGAAGGGCCGGCGCTCGACTTGATGCTGGGGGGCGCTCAGATACTCATCGACGCGACGCTGATCTTCGGGATTCAGGCGGCTGGTCATGGTGGGCCTCGTCAGATAGACGTTCGTGACTGCGTGTACGCCACAGCGGTCACGCAAACGCATGGGTCGAATGATAATGCTTTCTATCCCTGGCGCCGAGTGTACGTGATCGCAAACACACCCGGCACTGGATCAAAGACTGATGCCTACATCGAACACGATGCTGCGCCCCAGGTTGCCGCGCAGGAAATCCGGCGCATCCGGGTGGGCGAACAGCACCCGGGCAAAGGTCGGCCCCACCAGCGACAACGACCGCCAGCCTTGGCGCAGGTATTCGGTGGGCGGCGGGAAATGGCTGTTGAGGTCGAGCACTTCGCGCTTGAGGCTGGCGAAGGCGATGATGTCCAGCTCGCTCAGGTCCAGCCCGCGCTCACGGTAGTTGTGCGATTTCTTGCGCAGGGTGGGTGCCAAACGCGCCAGCAGCTCCTGGGCGCTGATCCGCCGGGGCCGCTGCTCGCGGCGCACCAGCTGGGCCAGGGAAAACGCACTGCGCCGCCGTTGCAGCTCCTCGCGCCACTCGTCGTTGAGCCGGCGACCCTCGTCGAGCACGAAAAACACCTCGAACGCCGCGTCGCGGAACAGCACGTCCGGCGGCTCCTGCCCGGCCGGGGTGAAGTCCTCGCTGCGGTAGGGAATGTTCAACCCTTGCAGCAGGCGCTGGCAGACCCAACGCTCACGCTCCCATTTGCGGGCATTGGACAGGAACGCATTGGCTTGCTCGGCCTGGATGGTAAGCAGGCGCAGGTAGTCTGAGTCATCCATGGGGACAAGCTTAGTCGCTAATTGATGACGGTAAGATGCTGTTTGTGCGTGGGAATCAGCCCAGCACCAGCCATTGCTGCACCACCCCCAGCAGATGCAGCAGCCCACCGCCCAGGCAAATGGCCGAACTGACTGCGATAAACCGCCGACTGCGCCCGGTGCCGGCCAGCACCAATGGCCCCAGCAGGCCCCGCGCCAGGTACACCAGGGTGATCAGGCAGATCACCGGCAACAGCAAAGGCAACGGGCGCATCAGCCCAGCCACCGACAAGGCATAGGCCGACCAAACGAGCAGTACCGCCGCGATCGCCGCGGTAACCAGGGCCGGGTAGGCGCGCCCTTGCTCTGCCGCCCTGGCCATGCGCTCGCCGGCGCCGAACAAGCGGTACCAGCGCGGGCCAACAGCGATCACCGCCAAATGCAGCACGCCGGCGATGGCGCTGAACGCCGCGCCGAGCAGCAGTGGCAGGTTAAGTCCTTCAGGCATGGCGGACGCGTCCTGCATCGAAAGGAGGCACCAGCCTATAGCAACCGGTGGCAAGGGAGAATGGGTGTAGACTCAGGCTTGTCCACATGGCCGACAGGGATATTGCTCAGGTGATCAGCGCACAGGTCTTGTCCAGCACCAGCCTTACCCTTGGCTGGATAGGTTACGTGCCCCTGCTGATCTGGGCCGCCAGCCGTACCCGCTGGGTGGAGCTGTTCACCGATACTCGCCGCCAGCACCTGCTGTTTGGCACGGTGTTCTGCCTGTTCGTGTTGTGGCTGGTGCGGCGCGATTTCGATACTGGGGTGTCGTACCACTTCATCGGCATGACCGCCGTGACCTTGCTGCTGGACTGGCCGCTGGCAGTCCTCGGCGGCTTTCTCGCCCAGCTCGGCCTGTTGCTGCTGGGCCGCCAGGACCTCGCCGCGATCGGCGTCAACGGCCTGCTGATCGTCGGCTTGCCGGTGCTGGTCACCGAGGTGTGCGCGATCCTGGTCGAGCGTGCCCAGCCGCGTAATCTGTTCGTGTACATCTTCTGTTGCGGGTTCTTCCCCGCCGCGCTGACCGTGCTGGTATGCCTGGCGGCCGGGTTGGGGTTGTTGTGGATGGACGAGCGGTTTGCCATGCCGGAGTGGCTCAGCGACTTTGTCGGCTACGTGTGGCTGATGATGTTTCCCGAGGCGTTCATCAATGGCACGGTGATCAGTGCCCTGGTGGTGTTCTGCCCGGAGTGGCTGGAGACCTTCAACCGCAGCCGCTATCTGCAGGCGCCGTGGAAGGATGAAGAGAAATGATGTGAATGGCACCGGCTTCGCCGGTGATCGCGGGGCAAGCCCGCTCCCACGCTGTTTCCTTCACGATAACCTTCACCTACGCTCGTATCGATATCGATGGATGACGCGTGGGCGAGGGTTGGCGTGGGAGCGGGCTTACCCCGCGATTGAGTGGTCTGGGCCTGTCGTTTCTCAATCAGCATCATCACGAAAATAGCGTGAGCGTTTGAACAGCAGGCGCTGGCCAACAAGCATGAACAACATCCCCCACAGTCCGCCATCGAGCTGCAGCACTTGCTGTTCGCCCAGTTGGGAGCAAGTGGTGATGCCGACCACCATGAATATGATGTACACAGCCCTTCGCAAAACTTTAGGGCGGCACAGCCAGTCGAGCAGTACGCCTGCTGCCAATCCGTAAGCGATGAAATACAGTTCTGGCATGTTGGCGTCCTGCTCGGAGAACCAGCAGCAAGGAGGATGGCTGGTGCATCGAACGATGCCAATGGACAGGGCGAGCGCCTATTCCGCGCGGTCTGATTAACAGGTAAGAAATGTCTGAGGCTTGAACGCCGGCCTTCCAGCTAAAGGACGACCGGCGTGGGAGCAGGCTTGCCCCGCGATTGCGGTGCTACTCACACCACCAAGCCCAGCTTAGTGCCGCGGCTCCAGATCCCCCGAATACAGCTCATCCTCGGACTCTTCCGCCCCTGCGATCTTGTGCTCCTCGGCCGCCCAGGCCCCAAGGTCGATCAACTTGCAGCGGTCCGAGCAGAACGGCCGGAACGGGCTCTTGTCCCCCCATTCCACAGGCGCGCCACAGGTCGGGCAATCAACGGTCATCGGCTGGCTCATGGCTGGCCTCCTCGCAAAGTCAGGTAAAAGTGGTGCAGGCGGTCGATCTCGTCGTGCAGCGATTGCAGGTCACGGTCGTTGACCACCACGTCATCGGCATGGCGCAGGCGCTCTTCCCGGGCCAGCTGGGCCTTGAGAATCGCCTGCACCTGTTCCGGGCTGGTGTTGTCGCGCGCCAGGGTGCGTTGCACCTGCAGCTCGGCAGGGGCATCGATCACCAGGATGCGATGGGTCTTCTGGTACTGCCCCGACTCGATCAGCAGCGGCGAGACATACACCGCGTAGGGCGTCTCGGCCTTGGCCAGGTAGCTGAAGATCTCCTGGCCGATCAGTGGGTGCAGCAGCTGCTCCAGCCATTGGCGGTGCGCAGGGTCGGCGAAGATCAGCTGGCGCAGGGCGCCACGGTCGAGTTGGCCGTCGTCGAGCAATACGCCCGGGCCAAAGCGCTCGACGATGCTGGCCAGGGCAGGGCGGCCCGGCTCGACGACCCAGCGTGCAGCCTGGTCGGCATCGACCAGATGCACGCCCAGCTCGACGAAGCGCTCGGCGGCGGCGCTCTTGCCGCTGCCGATGCCGCCGGTCAGGCCAAGAATCCAGGGAGTGAAGGGCGCTGTGCTCATCAGGTTCCAAGCAGTTGCAGGTAAGAGGCGACTATTTCATCACCCCAGAGCACGGCGATCCACCCCGCAATGGCCAGATAAGGCCCGAAAGGCAGCGCAGCGCCCATTTGCGTGCGCTTAAGCCGCACCAGCGTCAGCCCGATCAACGCCCCAACCAGAGAGGCCAGCATCAAGGTCAGCGGCAAGACCTGCCAACCGCCCCAGGCACCCAGCATGGCCAGCAGCTTGAAGTCGCCAAAGCCCATGCCCTCCTTGCCGGTCGCCAGCTTGAACAGCCAGTACACCGTCCACAGGCTCAGGTAACCCGCCACCGCGCCCCATACCGCATCGGCCAGCGGCACCAGCAGCCCGAAGGAATTGACAACCAGCCCCAGCCACAACAGCGGCAGCACCAGCACATCCGGCAGCAACTGGTGCTCGGCATCGATCAGGCTCAAGCCGATCAGCCCCCAGGTCAGCAGCAGCACCGCCAGCGCTTCCACGCCCGGCCCGAAATGCCAGGCCACCAACAGCGACAGCAGGGCAGTGGCCAGCTCCACCAGTGGATAACGCACACTGATCCGCGCCTTGCACCCCGCGCAACGTCCGCGCAAGGCCAGGTAACTCAACAGCGGAATGTTTTCCCACGCCCGGATCGGGCGCTGGCAATGCGGGCAGCGCGACGCCGGCAAACACAGGTCGAAACGCTCGTGCTCGGCCTGCGCCAGCCCCAGCACCTCCTGCGCCTCCCGCTGCCACTGGCGCTCGAGCATCACCGGCAGTCGGTACGCCAGCACATTGAGAAAACTGCCCACCAGCAACCCCAGCACCGCGGCCAGGGCATAAAAGAACAGCGGATGATCGACGATTACGGCCCAGGCATTCATGTTCAGATCAGGCTACCCAACTGGAAGATCGGCAAGTACATCGCCACGACAAGGCCCCCCACCAGCAGCCCGAGGATCAGCACGATGGCCGGCTCCAGCAGCGTGGTCAACTGCTCCAGCGCCTGGCTCACCTGTTCTTCGTAATGTAGCGCGGCCTTGTCCAGCATGGTGTCGAGGGTACCGCTGGCCTCGCCGACCGCCACCAGCTGGCGCAGCAGCGGCGGGAACAGCCCGTCCGCCTCCATCGCCTGTTGCAGGCTTGCCCCATTGGCCACGCCCTGGCGCAACGCCAGGATCGCCCGCTCATGCAGGCAGTTGCCACTGACCGGCGCCACCGTTGCCAGCGCATCCAGCAACGCCACGCCCGCCTTATAGGAAGTCGCCAGGCTGCGCGCAAACCGCGCCAACGCCGCCTGCCCGAGCAAGGTGCCGACCACCGGCACCCGCAGCCCCCAGCGCACTATCCACAGGCACGCCGGCAGATGCCGCCGATAAACCTCCCGCCCGCCAACCCCCAACACAGTTATCAACAGCACCAGCCACCCCACGTGATTGCCCAGCCCTGTGGATAAATCGATCACCCACTGCGTAAACGCCGGCAACGCCTTGTCGAAACTGGCAAACAGCCCCTGAAACCGCGGCACCACCTCCAGCAGCAATAACGCCGCCACCCCGAGCCCGGTCAGCAGCAACAGCGCCGGATACAGCATCGCCTTGCGCACCTTCTGCCGCAGTGCCTGGCGCTTCTCCAGCATCCCCGCCATCTGCTCCAGCTGCCGGTCCAGCGTGCCCGACTGCTCGCCTACCCGCACCAGGTTGCAGTACAGCGCATCGAACCAGGCCGGGTGGCGCTGCAACGCCTCCGCCAGCCCAAGCCCAGCCGCCACATCCTGTTTCAACCGCGCCAGCAACGCCGCCATGCCACTGTCCACCGTGCTGCGTGCCATCACCTCGAACGCCTGCAACAACGGCACCCCCGCCGTCAGCAAGGTCGCCAGTTGCCGGCTGAACCCCGGCGCATCCGCCTTGCCCGCCCGCTGCGGCCAACGCCACTGCAACCCACCCGCCAGCCGCACCCGCGTGGCCCGGATGCCCTGGCGTTGCAGCCACGCCTGCACGAACGCCGGGCTGCGCCCCGGTTGCTGGCCGTGTTGACGAGCGCCGGAGGCATCGATGCCCTCCCAGGCGTAGAGGCGGGTAGACGGTGGCATGCGAAGGT
Source organism: Pseudomonas sp. CAM1A (assembly GCF_047501685.1). Taxonomy (NCBI): domain Bacteria; kingdom Pseudomonadati; phylum Pseudomonadota; class Gammaproteobacteria; order Pseudomonadales; family Pseudomonadaceae; genus Pseudomonas; species Pseudomonas sp. CAM1A. Next base: position 31,896 of record NZ_JBFNXP010000008.1, read on the forward strand.
CCTTTGCAGTGCGGCGACAAGCCCCGTAACAGCTTGCCGGGCCCGAGGCCGGGCGCGTTTCCATGACGCTCACTAGAGTAGTTCAGCGAAGATGACGCCCTGCGGTGCAGGGGTGACAAAAGGTGTCGGTTCAGGCCTACTGCGCGCCTGCCGGCCGGGGCGCAACCCAAGATGCAATGCGCCGACCGCGCCTCCATGTATTACGAAGGAAGACCGTTCATGAAAGGGCAACGAGGTATCACCCTGATCGAACTGATGATCGTCGTCGCGATCATCGGCATCCTGGCGACCATCGCCATCCCCATGTACACCAACCACCAGGCCCGGGCCAAAGCCGCCGCTGCGCTGCTGGAAATCTCCGCGCTGAAAACGCCGATGGACATCCGCCTGAACGAAGGCAAGGACGTGCCCGACGTCGCCAGCCTCGGCGGCCAGCCCACCACCGCCCACTGCGCGATCACTGCCAGCGGCACGGCGGCCGACGGCACCGCCAGCATCGCCTGCACCCTGGCCGATGCACCGGCCAATGTGCTGGGCAAGACCGTGACCCTGGCCCGCACCCAAGCCGGGTGGACGTGCGTGACCACGGTGGAGGAAGACCTCGCGCCGAATGGCTGCAAGGCGCCGTGAAAGTGAGGTGAAACAGGGGTTTGCGTAACGGACACGGCAATGGTACGTTGCGCAACACGCCGGTGTAGCTCAGTCGGTAGAGCAGCGCACTCGTAACGCGAAGGTCGCAGGTTCGATTCCTGTCTCCGGCACCAGAAATGTCGATAGTGTTCAGTTAACCTATCGGGCAGATGAACCGCCTTCGGGCGGTTTTTTGCTTTTTAGGTCGGGCAAGGCGTTTTGCCTGCGAGTGGCTGGTCGCTACGCTTGGGGAGGGGGTATCCATGAATCCGTTCAAGTCGTGTTCTGAGAAGGGCAAAAGTCCCTTCGCTGAGTTCATTCGCAATGCGAAAGCTGGCGAGAAGAAGCGCGTTTACACAGCCGTACTGGTTGAAGCCACTAAGCGACAGAACGAAATCATGGGAGCAGCCCAAGAAAAGAGCGTGTGATCAAAAATGCGTTACACGAAGCCAGGCTAAAAGGCGGGCTTTTCTTTGGAAAGGAGCCAAGGGTAGTCCATGTGGTGGCTGTGGTGCTGATTGCACAATGGAGTTATGGCTGAAACCATTCAGTCATATGCTTCTACCCCTGCCCCGTCAGAAAATAAATCTGTCAACCTTTCCACTAGTCAAAACCGTGTTCATGTATGGCCCGCCCCGGTTGAAGATTGATCATTTTCGTTGGCTGGTCGCGGGCCAATTAATGCACTTTTTAGACTCTGACCTATGCGGTAGGACAACGCCCAAAAAATGAGCCATCACTCGAATAATTCCGACTCCTCATGCACCACAATCACGCCTTCTTTTGGAATGTATGTAAGGTAGGTACGAAGGTCTATTTGTGAGCCAGTGTCGCCTCGCTGGTCAATAAAACCGCGATTTGCGAATCGCCTATACAGCAGACTCCTTCCTGTTTCTTCCAGAAAACAATCCAGTGCCGATTTGCGTATAAACAATGCGTTGTTACGATAGGGACCTGATGTGAAGGCGACGAGACTACCTGCCTCATCCAGCCACCCGCGTTGCTGGTCCCATATGAGACCCAATGCCTTAACAAGATCTTGGCAGGGCACATCTAGGCTTGGCTGATCAGTCTCAGATGTAAATTCATACTCCCATTCGCCGCCCCGACTCAATGTCACCATTGTGCGTGTCAGCCCGTCACATTGGATGTCTGTCGAACCTTCTTCTACAAGCTGACTAAAAGCAGATCCATCCGGGTACTCCCCTAGAAAGCTCCTGTAGCAGCTCGTATTATCAGAGAAAGCACGGTCGATGCGATCGTAAGATTTCGTACCGAAAATCTCTTCATCCGCTAATACTGACGTGTAGAAAACATCAAATGAAAGATACGGAGTTGTCCACGAATCATTCTCACCCAAATCGTTGGCTGCTTCATTACGCTGAAGAGCAATCCACACTACACCATTGGCATCTGTGCAAAATAAGCTGGTCTCGTGCGTCACGAAATCATCGGTCTTAACCCATTTTTTGACATCGCTTTCATGAGAAGGGAAAACGTACTCGCGCCGGCGCAGGATACTGTCGGGATAGGTTCTCTCAGAGACCACATCTCTCATGTCGGTTAAATCACGCTTTCGCACATCCACTGACCAGTAATGATCTGGTCCAGGCACAGTGCCCTGATATGACGCACACGGCGGAATGTGATCTGAAAGGATCCCGAGCAGTCGATTGAGTGAGATCCAATAGTATTTTTTGCCCAGCCGTTCGGCATAGCCCGCTCGAGCACGGCCGGAGCCGAACTCACTATTCAAAGCCCGATCATAATTCAGTGCCCCTCCCTTGTAGCCAGGAAACCCGAGCTTCAAGGCCTCGACCATAATCCAGCAGGCAATGTTTTCCTTCGATACCGAAGCAGCCTTCAGATCAAACCCTGAGACCTTTCCCTCCACCTGATACCGCCAAAAATCAGGCCCAATATTTGAGCCCCAAAGTTTCATATCTGAGGGAAGATGCTGCAGGTCGAGAAGTGGTTTGGCATCCACTAGCGTCGGCCATGCTTTTATGACTGGACTTTTACTTGGGAAGTACCTCAACCGCTCTCTTAGCGGCTCATCAATACCGTGATCTTTGAGTAACTCCGCAAACATCCGAATCGAATCCCGAATGATCACATTGGCTCGGTCGTATCCGTGAGAGACCACTACCCTGAGGGCTGGAATGAATGAGGGACGCTGCTCGCGTGCGATCAAGCATGCGCTGTATATTGCCTCAGTCACACTCTCAAGAATGTAATCATCATCGGAATCCAGAAAATTTCCAGCTAATCCGGCTGAGAGCGCAGGATCCGCCACTATCAAGCGCACCAGTCCTTTCGCTGCTTGATCACGAACGCGACGGTCCGCGCAAGACGTCAGCCACCCAAGAACAATGGTAGCTAATCGTCGGCTTTCACTGGGCCATCGCATAATGTCAGCGGTCAGAGAGGCATTGAGCAGGGACTTGACCGCACCATTATTGTCGTATGACTTGAATGCTGCGCGTGATAAGTAGACATCCCTATTTACCAAGGGCTGGCGAATTAAAAACTTGTCCAACCATAGCTCTGCGTTCAAGCGGTGATTAGGCACCAAGCTGACTTTCACAAAGACTTCGTAAATATCCTCCCAAAGTCCTGGGACCTTCAGTGCTGCAAAGATTTCATCTTTCAGAGAGTTTTTTTCAAAACTTTTGCTGGAGCGCCACGCTAACCCGTGAACGAACAATCGGTTGGCAAGTTCCGCCTCCAATCCTATATCAGGATTGACAATTTCAATTCCCGTTCTCTCGGGAAGTACCGCCGCGAGTACTTCCAACAAGCCTCTGTCCTCAGGCGGCAGCGAGACCAAGCTGATACCTAATCTTTTCACATCGAGTTCACCAGACTCATGTGTGTGACCATCTACCAGTGCAATGGCGCGAAGGACGTCGCCATATCGCTCGTATCCAAGCCTGACCGTCCAATTGTCATCGCTTCCTTCAGTGAGTATGACCAGGCCTTCACGCTGAAGCTCTCGAATAAATACTTCGGGCGTGAGTTCCGGCCCTACTACGTCACGAAGGCCGGCAGCGCAGGACTCCCAAAGCCGATCGCTTGCTGATGCACTCGTAAGCCTTTGCGCCAGAATCAGCATCGATTGGCGAATCAAATTTTTTGGACTTGAATAGCCAAGGCGTTCCTTGACCGCGGCGTTGCTATGTTTGAGGTGCCGTTCGAGCAAAGCAGAAAAGCCCGGCAAGGATACATCGAGGGTCTTACTTCCTTCTTCCTGCAAGGTTTTGCATGCCAAATGGAGGAATAACGGATTGCTTAACTCCTCCGAAAAAAGAGGAGTGATTTCCGAGTCAAGTCCATAAAAATTTGCGAACGCTTGGAGAGCTTCAACTCCTTGTCCGTTAAATCCTCGATGCTCAAATGCGTAGCCTGGAAATCTGGAATCAGTTACCAAGTCTTTATAGGTATCACGGGCAGATACGCAGATTTTTACTCCAATGTATGGCTTGCATTGCTGAATCAGTTCGGGAAGTTTTGCTTTCCAACGGGCAGCAGCCCGACTTTCGTTCAGTGCATCAATGTAAATCACAAACGGTAAGTCTGCGTGCTCGGCGGACGCGCTCAAACATTGGAACAAATCATTACGCCCAATTTGGGCACCAAAGCCGAGCTTGCTTCGAATGGTTTCCCACGGCTCGCCACCGTCGAAATCGTCGCCAAACACCACAAGAGACATACCACCTTCGGCGAAACGCCGATACGCCGCGCTGACTATTGCGTGGGTTTTTCCGACACCTGCCGGTCCAACGAGAAGCAACGAATTACCCTCTGTGACGCTCATTTGGGGGCAGGTCAGAATCTTTTCCACAGATTGGTTAAGCAGGAAAAGCTCTCTTGCAGAGTCCATAGCCCCGGCGGGAAAAGCGCACATGTACTCAGCATTGAACTGCCGAAAACTTGGGGTATCACTCTCGACTCCATGTTGCTGAGCAAACGCCGCCTCTTGACGCTCCTTTGCTGTGAGCAAAATGGGTTGTAGCTGAATAACCGTTTTCAACGCCTGGGTGACTGCCTGCTCTGGCTTCTCGGACTCCCGAGCCTCAGTTAACTGCGACGACAATTGTGCAAGCAAGCGTACGGCTTCTGCTTTTTTGTCGTCGTCGAACAGATCGAAAACGTCCTCCGTGCGTCCGCGCAGTGATGTTAACTCACGAATGACCGGGGAAAATGTCTGGCGTCGCCAGTTTGAAAAATCAGCAGTACCACCGAAGAAATCTAAGATGTCATGGGCATCGGTTACAACGTCTAATTGACCCATATATCGGGGGCCAGCAAACTCACGAGCTTGGTCAAGGCATTGCTGAACCTGAACTGGAGTAAGTACAGAATCATCAAACCAGTAACGACGGACTCCTCCATGTGTATCCAATCGCTGGAGCTGTTCACGCATCACTGTAGCGCTACACAAATTGATTTTGACGCGATGACCTTCAGTATCGGTTCGCTGTTCTAGCTCCTCTTTCCAACTTTCAAATCTCTCGACCTCTCCTTGCCCACGCAAGCCTCCCGCGACTTTCCCGGTAAGATCGAATGGAATGTAGATCCAGTATTCTGAAAGGGATGGATGATTCAGGCGGGCTGCTGTGACCGATTTCGTTATTTGTCCTAGCTCTTTAGGGCCAAGTTGGAAAAAGTACTTTGCCTGTACACCAAAAACGTTCCCATCTGGTGCGCGAAAATATGCCTCAACACCACCATCTCCGCCATCACCCCGGAGGCTATAGAAGCCTGAACCCTCCGGAGCCTCGCAACTGAAGCGGAAGAGCTGCACAGATAAGGCTTCAAAACTGTCATTTTTGCTTTTTGGAGCGCTGCGGATATTGGTGAAGTCGATCGTTGGCATACGTGCTGCTCCCTCTGATAGTTCCGTTCCCACAAGATATTGTACTGATATCTGAAAAATGACTTTAGGCAATTGTTGCCAGTTTTTTGACCCTTGGAGTCGATTCCTGCGCTTCTTAAAAGACCGCTTTCGCCCCAAGCGCCCCTTCGCTGAGGAGTGCTCTGGGTCGAGAGCGGCTACAGCGGAGTTTAAGGGTCAAAGGCTTAAACAGGCGATTCTGAATCTACCGTTAAGGAAAGGTCTCTCAATCAAAAAAGAGGACGGATTCATTTTTGCGGCTTCTGATGAAAATAAATCCGTCCCCCTTTTTCCTCAAGCATTCAGTAATTGGAACTAATTGAAGGGTTGTTGTATTGCAAAATACATATGGGGTGCATTCATCCCTGGATAGCATAAAACTTGCGCTACCAAACAGATCCTTTTACAAAGCTACCGAAATCTTGGACATCTTCAGAGTCAACAACATCCTCGAATGGGCCCTCATACAGCTTCAGCAATCTCGAGCGGTCATTATCATCGACAAACGCTTCAGATATAGCCTCCCGCACGTCTTTTTTGAGATTTACGAATTCATTCCATTCATCTTCAAGCCTCTCATACCCTCGAATACTGTACTGGTATTCGTAGTAGGCACGATCAACGCGCAGTAGGCATACAGCTCTACGATTCCAAAGCCCCTTACCTGCACCTACAACCTTAACATCGGTAATGCCTGCAGATTCAAGGACCTCGCTCCAAGCACGCGCCTCATTGAGAACCTTGATGTGATCTTCCATTGGCAGAGCCCAGATGAATGTCACCACATGCCGAAATTGAACCGCAGCCTTCGCAATATCACGGGTATCCGGGGTTGCAATGGAGGCTAGCACAGCGGTTTTTAAGTCCTCCAGACGCTCTGAGAAATCCTGGTATCGTTTCACTTCGTTCAAGCGCTCTTTACTTTCAAAAAGTAATCGCTGAAACAAGTGAGCCCATTGAGCAGTCAAATTGTTACGAATATCTTCTAATCTGGCAAATGGCGCAATGCTATTGTTTTGTACTCTGTGCCCTAGATAATTAATGAATTCAAAAATGTATTTTGCAGTCTCGTTTTTTTGGATTGAAGGGAACTTAATCTTATCAATAACATCCTTGTTGCTTTTGTTTTTCTCATAAACGAGATGGTCATGATATACCTTTTCATCGACGAAAGCATAAATAGGGATGCCATTCTCAATCGCCTTTAAGACCTCAAGCTGCGTGATTGAGAACTTTGATTCGCCGGGCTCAAACAAGGTTGAACTATTGCTTGTCTTTGCTAACGCATCAAAGTCAAGGCACTCAAGAGCTGCATCCACAGCAGCTCCGCCAAATCTCTGACCCAAAATCAGGACCAAAACATCACAATTTACTACCTCATTAACGCAGCTAACATGAGTATGAGAGCGCGGATCATATAATATGTCCGAATATTCACTCATTATTGGTTCGTAACCATACATCGAGATGAAAGGTCGCAGCTCCGACCTCAGCAGCCCTAAATCAAAACACGTCGATGAAATAAAAACTCGAGGTTTGGCCATCTTTTCCCTTGACACCTTTATAAAATAAACAACGTACAGAGTCTGATCTCAATTTGCCATCAAGCGACTACTAAGTCCAGATGGCTTAGGCTCTGAACGAAAAGTAAAGTCGTAGGCATCGCCGTCAGCGGACTAGCGCGGGCGATGCCACTGGCTTGCGGGGTCGTAGCGTTAGCGCGGAACCACAGCACATTGCTAGGCGCGCGGCTTCTGGCGGGTTGGCCTTACGGTGCGTAATACGGGGTAGCATTCGTAGCTGCTGCGGCGATGGCTATCCACCCTCCAAAGCTACGTCTGGACCCTCGAACTGCTCGGCGAAGCACTGGTCCAGCATGACGAAGTGCTGGAGTGCGAGCACAACCCGCAACTGAGCTTCCGCAACACAGCGGGCATCCACCAGGCGATCCGGATCATCAGCCGGTTGGCCAGTGAGCAGTTCGGCAAGCTGGAGGCGATGAAAGACGAGAGTGTTTCCGAAGACTGATGCCGCGCATCATCGTGGGCCGCTTTGCGGCCCCATTGCGTGGCGTGCCCTGATCGGCCGCCACTTGCACCGCCCGGTTTTCAACCATCGCCAGAACAATATGGCTGCTTCACCCACCCCCCTTCTCGTATCATCAGCGCCTTCGCATCCGGAACGAACTGTGTGAAATCGCCAACTGGAAAAGCGCCAACTGCCGCTGATGGGCCGAAGTGGGACGTCGCCGAGGCTGTCAATCAGCTCTCGTGGGACGACTTGCGCATCATCAAGACGCTCAGTGATTGCGGCAATCGTGCGGCTACGGCCAAGAAGCTTGGCATCAATGTCTCCACCGTTTCGCGCCGGGTTGCCCAGGTCGAGCGAACGCTCGGCATCGCGCTGTTCGACCACCGCAAGTCAGGCTATCTGCTCACCGCCGAGGGCGCGGAATTGCGCGCACTCGCCGAGCGCGTGGAGCTGGATATCGTCAGCGTCACGCGGCGTGTTTCACGTTCAGGCCAAGGCCCCCTGGGGAAACTTCGCATTACCACCAGCGACTCGCTGCTGCTGTACTTCTTCACCCCCATCATCGCGGACTTCAAGGCCCTGAACGAGGGGATCAGCATCGAGGTGCTGGTGGGCAATGAAACCCTCAGCCTCGCCCGGGACGAGTCGGATATCGCCATTCGCGCGACGAGAAAACCTGCAGAAAGCCTGGTGGGCCGTAAACTGGCGAACATTGCCTGGGCACCTTACTGCAGCGCCAAGCAGATGACTGGCGAGCCCCTGTTCGAGGAGGGGCAGGCATGGGTGTCCTACTCGGCAGCGCTCAGCGGGTTGAGGGCGACACGCTATGTCGAAAGCAGGGTAGCCGCGGAGCGCATTGCCTACCGTACCGACTCGGTTGCAGCCGCAAGTGTTGCCATCGCGGCGGGCCTGGGGTTTGGATTCCTGCCCTGCATGTTGGGTGACATCACCCCGGGGTTGGTGCGCGCAGGCCCGGTGGTGCCAGAGCTTCAGGACGAGTTGTGGCTGCTGACGCACCAGGACATTCGCAAGTCGTGGCGCGTCAAAGCATTCATGACTTTCTGCGCCGCTGCCGTGGCCAGTCAAAAGCCCTTGGTCGAGGGGCAGTCGGTACTCCTGGTCGCCTAGATGGCAACCGGGAGTGCAGCTTAGATGTCCCGTGCGCCAATCACGGCCTTGCAGGCGATCTCGATCAATTGCGGTCGCTGGGCAAGCCTCGATACCCCAATGATATTGCTCGCGCACTGCGGCCGCTCAGTGCCGTAGGCCGCCTTGCGCACTTTGCCGACCACCGCGAAGGCAGCGTCCATGTCCAGTACATAAAGCGTTTCCTCGACAACGTCTTGTAGCGTCGCGCCATACAAGGCGAGCAGCTTTGAGATGTTGTCGTAGGCGACCTGCATCTGCTCGCCCATCGACGAGAAATCACTGGGCTTGCCATCGGCGTTCAGCGGCGCCGGGGCTACCAGGTTGCCGGCCTCGTCATGGTTGAACTGGCCTGATACGTAGATCTCGTTGCCTACCCGCCGTGCCTGCGGATAGCCATACGCCTCCTCCCAGGCAACGCCCCAGTAGGCGGTCTGCTTGTTGAACGGTTGTGAAGCTGCCATTGCATTCTCCTGCACATGACGGACCGGCTTAGTCCGAATGGAACGGCGAATGCTAGCAGCGCGACCGCGTATTCAATGGCGCAAAAATAAGCCGGTAAGGGCGCAAAAGTGCGCCACCGGCAGGCGCTTTGTTTCGTTATCTTTTGCTCGTCCTCAAGCAACGACGCTGAGGCGAGCACTCGTGGCGACGGTAATGCCTGCAACGGGTGCGATCGAACTTCATCAAACTGAAAGGAAACAACAATGAGCAATCCTAAGACTGAAGTCCTGACCCCGCTCAACAGCCAACTGATCTTCATCGACCAGCAGCCGCAGATGGCCTTCGGTGTTCAGAGCATCGACCGGCAAACACTGAAGAACAACACCGTTGGCCTGGCCAAGGCCGCGAAGATTTTCAATATCCCCACCACCTTCACCACGGTCGAGACGCAAAGCTTCTCAGGCCACACCTACCCAGAGCTGCTCGCGGTGTTCCCCGACGCGCCGCTGCTGGAGCGCACCTCGATGAACTCCTGGGATGACCAGAAGGTGCGCGACGCACTCAAGCGCAATGGCCGCAACAAGATCATCGTCTCCGGCTTGTGGACCGAGGTCTGCAACGCCACCTTCGCCCTGTCGGCAATGAACGATGCCGGCTATGAAATCTACATGGTCGCCGACGCCTCCGGTGGCACCACCAAGGAAGCCCACGATTACGCCATGCAGCGCATGATCCAGGCCGGCGTGGTCCCGGTGACCTGGCAGCAGGTGTTGCTGGAATGGCAGCGGGACTGGAAGAACCGCGACACCTACGACGCCGTGATGGAGCTGGTCAAGGAACACTCCGGTGCCTATGGCATGGGCGTCGACTACGCCTACACCATGGTGCACAAGGCGCCTGAGCGCGTTCAGCATGGCCCCACCTTGGCGCCTGTCGCTGCTGTCTGAGCCATCGCCAGCCCCTGCCCTGGGGGCTGTTCACTGACGTGCGAAGGGTGCGCGGTCGGCTGATCCGAATCAACGAGCCTGGCCTGGAACCTCTGCGGTCTCCAGCGGCCAGCGCTGCTCGGGTCAGGCGCTCGCATCCTGCTACCTGGATTGATGGGTGTGTATGAACAAGGACAACTCCACCGTGCTGGCGACGCTCACCCTGGCTTCGACAGGGCAGCTCAAATCCTGGCAGTTGAGAACGGCCAAACAGCTGATGCTGGACAGGCTGGATACCTGCCTGTCAGTGACTGAAATCGCCGAGGCGTGTGCATTGTCGCGCAGTCACTTCTCACGCATGTTCAAGGAAAGTACCCGGATGTCCCCGCAACAATGGTTGCGTGAACAGCGGGTGATGAAGAGCAGGGAGCTATTGAAGACTTCCACGATGTTGCTCGCAGAGATCGCACTGGAATGCGGCTTCTGCGATCAATCTCACTTCTGCCGCACCTTCGTGAAGGCTGAAGGCATGACACCGAAGGCTTGGCAGCAACAAGCCACCGGCCCGATTCCGGTCGTTGCCTGAGGTGTAACCCTGCCGGCGAACGGCAGGCTCCATGACGATGGCTTGCCAGGCGGCCCTACCAGAACCAGCCACCCCGCGCGAGTTCCTGCTCGCAACTGCGATACTGCGCCCCGAACACCGAGGCGCGGGCCTGGACCTTCTGCGAAACGTTCTTCAGCCACGGCTTGGCGTCGTAGCTGCGGTTGCGGTAGCCGCCCCAGCCTTCGTGGTAATTCAGGTACTGGCCATAGGCGTCCCACTTGGACGTGCCATTCACCTGCTGGCTCTTCTGCATGTACCAGCCCATGAAGTCGAGGGCGTCGGCGAAGTCGTCGCGGGCGGCGCCCCAGCCGCCGGCATCGCGCTTGTAGTCGGCCCAGGTCTCGTCCTTGGCCTGGGCATAGCCGTAGGCGGTACTGACCCGGCCCCAGGGGATGAAGCCGAGGAAGTAATAGCGCGGCGGCAGGGCGTCGTGCTTGAACGAGGACTCCTGGTACATCATCGCCATCGGCACCTGCACCGGCGCACCCCAGCGCGCCTGCATCTTCAACGCCGCCTCGTGCCATTTCGGCTTCTCGCGGAAGATCTCGCAGAGGTTGTCGGGGTTGGCGGGTGGCTTGGTGGCGCAGCCGGCAAGGGCCAGGAGCAGGGCTGGCATCAAGAGCCGAAGCATGACGGGGTTTCCTTTGGTAGACGTCGGGGGCGCGGGTTGCTGGCGCTTTATACATTCTTTGGTGATGCATATGAATCACACTGGCGATGCTGGGCGGGTAGATAGATACCAAATGTCAGTGCCAGGCGTTCAATGATCGATTCCCGAGAGCCCCTCACGCCCATGGCTTTCAAGTTCAGATCTTCCTCAGCCAAGCACCTCAGAAACCGGGCCATGTCGTTGGCAATCCCCGTTGGCAAACTCACCACCTCACTCGTCAATAACCCCGTCAGCATCACAATGTCATTGCGGTGCTTACGGATGTTTCGTGAGTCGACATGCTCTCCCGCAGACTTGCGCGCCGAGAGGTCCAGCCAAGCCTTGGCCTTGAAAGGAATCAGGCGGTCTCCACCGATGTACGAGAGTGTGTCGTTCTGCCGGCGACCTTCGAGCAGAAAGGCGTAATAGCCTTCATCGAGCAGGATTGCCGAGAGGCTTGAGACGGATTCGTCGGTGGGGATTGGAGTCAGTGTGGCGTGCTCGGGGTGGTCGAGCTCGTCGGGCGTTCGCGAGAACAGTTCGAGCTGCGCGGGGTAGGTTTCGTCCGTGGGGTTCTGGAATCGATAGAACACTGGGTGTGCGGAGCTGGCTTGGCGGACCTGGTAGCCACCGCTGTGGACGAATGCCCAGAACGCCGCGACGAACTGGCTGTCCAGCGCTTCGATGATCAGAACGATATCGAGGTCCTTGGTGGTCCTGAATGAGACACCGGCCTCGCCCATCACAAGTGAGGAAGCCACCCCACCAATCAGCACGTACTGATCGCAATAGTGGCTGAAGTGCTGCCCGAAAAGCGTTAGTCCCCTGACCCCAACCATTTCACCCGCTCCCTGAGTTCATCGAGCGCCATCTGGACGCGCTCATCCTGGCTATTGTCCAGGCTCAGGAGCAGGGAAGCTGCATCAGCACGGTTGCCGGATGAATCGAGGGTGTCGTAAGCCCAGATTTCCACCCACGCCCGGGTATCGTCCACCGATTGGCTGAGGCGCAGCGAGCCATCGGCAAGCAGCGCATCAAAACTCCGTTTGGTCATGCCGTAGACGGGCTGCGCGGTCGCGGCCAGGAGCGTCTGGCTGGCCAGGGCGGTTTCTCCGGCCAGGAAAGCACCCTGGCCGAGAGGTGGTTCGGCAGAAATTGCGACTTTACGTTTCACCGGGGAGCGCAGGTAAGGCCGAGCCTGTTTGAACAGCTCGGGCGCGCTGGCGCTGAAGGCATAGGCCTGCACCGCGCCTTTGGGTTGGCTGGCGATCAGCAGGCCAGTCTGAAGCAGTTGCTCCACGACCTTTGAGAGGGTCACACGGCTGTAGTTCAGGTCACCCAGGAGTGCGCTGGCCGGGAGTGGCGTGTCGTTGATCTCACCTCGATAGAGGCGGGCAAGCAACATCGCCTGGGCAGCAGGGGGCAGTGCGCTGATGGCAGCCTGCTCGCGGCGTTGGCGGACACGTTCGCGCAGGTCCATGGCCAGCTCGGGGATGAACAACTGATAGCCAGGCTGGATGAAATTGAGCTGATGGCTGATCAGGCTGCGGCGGTCGGCTGGGGACAATACCTGACAGACGTAAATGGGCGTGGCATCGGTGGCCTTGCTTATCTGCGCGGTGTGCTTGGTGAGGGTAACTGCACCTGGGTAGGTTGCAGTGGTGGGGAAGAGCAGCAACAAGGGCAGCGGCGACGGCTTGAACTCGAGGGTGAGTTCGAAGCAGGTGTAGGCGTCCAGAAGATGGTAGGGGAGCCTGGGGGATACCGGCTTCAGGTGAGTGGGTACACCGAGGACTGACTCAAGGTAGCGCCGGGTTTCCTTTTGTGGGTTGGCCATGCCGAGGGTGTACCGTGTTAAGTCATTTTTTGAACTGTAAACCTGAGTAGTTAACAAATCAAAAAAATGGTTAGCAGGTGGCGATTCGCCGAGCGGAAAGGGTGACGAACTTCTCTACCGTTTGCGAAACGTTCTTCAGCCACGGCTTGGCGTCATAGCTGCGGGTGCGCTAGCCGCGGTCCAGCGTATTCAGAACGCGGCGGTTACTTGGGCGTTTTTTCCTACGCCCACCACGCCAGCCCCACAACCGCTCAAAGCCCAAAGTTGAACGCAATGGAGATCCGCGGGCGGTTACCTTCGAAGCGCCGTACCGCATGCATCAGCCACGAGGGGAACATGATGAATGTGCCGCTGCGCGCCGCGCAGGTGCTGCTGAACCCGACCGCCAGGCAGTCTTCGACGCGCATGCGCAGCGCCGGGTTGTAGGTGGAGGCGACCATGCCGCGTGGGTCGATGAACTCGAGGTCGCCGCCAACGGCGGGGTCGTCCTCTCGGCCACCCAACTTTATGAACATTGCTAATGATTGTTAAAAAGTTTCAACGGCATCGGTGGTGCTCTCCAGGTGTGGTCAGCGGTTGGTGTTGCCGACCGGCTATCGCGGGGCAAGCCCGCGCCCACGCCAGCGCAGCCTGCAAGGCTGGGTGATCGCTTGCGACTCCTGGGGTGCTGACGAGGGGCGATAGGCTGCAAAATTCGTACTTTTGGCCACCTTATCGCGTATGGTGTCCACCAGATCACCTTTGAATCGCCGGGTGCGCCACTGACATCGAGCATGGCGCACTTGTCCTGCATGGGCCGGCCAGACCCTGCCGGCCCCAGGCCTCCGCCTTAGCTCGACTATTCTCACCAGCAGCATGGACCGCTCGGCACTGCTCAGCACAACGTCGCACGACATCGGGATAGGTATGACCCTGCAAAAGCGTAACAACGTGCATGTCGCTGGCAACGGCAGTGCCACCTTGATCTTGTCCCATGGCTTCGGTTGCGATCAGTCGATGTGGAGGTTCCTGCTGCCGCATCTCATCACGCGCTTTCGGGTGATTACCTACGATCTGGTGGGCGCCGGCCTGTCAGACCCTGCGGCCTATGAGCGCGACAAGTACGCTTCGCTCTGGGGCTATGCGTCGGATCTCAACGAGCTTGTCGATGCCTATGCCCAGGGGCCGGTGATCGTTGTGGGGCACTCGGTGAGCGCGATGATCGGCGCCCTGGCGGAGCGTCAGCGGCCAGGGCGCATCGCCGGCCTGGTGATGATTGGCGGCTCGCCGTGCTACGTCGATGCAGGGGGTTACACCGGTGGCTTTTCGCCGGATGAAATCCATGCCCTGCTCGCCACCCTGGACGACAACTACCTCGGCTGGTCCAGCACCATGGCCCCGGTGTTGATGGGCGTGCCGGGGCAGCCGGAGTTGCAGGAGGCGCTCACCAGCAGCTTCTGCCGCACCGATGCGCAGGTCGCCCGGCATTTCGCCCGGGTCATCTTCCTTTCGGACCATCGCGAGGATGTCAGCGGCCTGCAGGTGCCGACGCTGATCGTGCAATGCACGGGCGACCCGGTAGTGCCGGTTGCCGTGGGTGAGTACCTGCACAGGGTCATGCCCGCAAGCCAGCTGAGCCTGATCGACAACATGGGCCATTACCCGCAGTTGAGCGCCCCGGGCGCGTGCTCGGCGGCGCTGGATGCTTTTTTCGCTCACTATGGGTTTGGTCATGGATGACACCGCGCTGCTGTTCAGTGAGTCGTTTTTCGAGCACGCGCCCTGCGCCCTGGTGGTCATGGCCGTGGATGGCACGCTGTTGCGCTGCAACCAGACGTTCAGCAACTGGCTGGGCTATGACCGCGCGGGCTTGCACGAGCGCAGTTTCGATCAATTGCTGACGGCGGCGGGGCGGGTCTTCCAGCTCACCCACTGGGGCCCGTTGCTGAACCAGCAGGGCTCGGTGTCGGAAGTGAAGCTCGAGCTGCGCCATCGCGAGGGGCATGTGCTTTCGATGCTGCTCAACGGCGTGCGCCGGGAAACCACCGAGGGTGTGCGCTACCACCTGGCGCTGGTCGCCACCACGGCCCGTGACCGCAACGAGCGGGCGGTGTTCGAGGCCATGCAGCGTGCCGAGGAGCTGCTGGCGCAGAAGGTCCGGGCAGAGGCCGCCTTGCACCGGGCCCAGGCCGAGCTGGCCGCGGCCTACGAAAACGCCCAGCGCCGTGCGGTGCTGGCCGAGCAGATGGTCGCCATTGCCAGCCACGACCTGAAAAACCCCATGACGGCGATCAAGATGGCCACCCAGCTGCTCGCGCGCGATGCTGGCTCCGACAGGGCGCGCCGCTTGCTGGGCAGCATCGACAGTTCGGCCGACCGGGCCCAGCGCATGATCGTCGACCTGCTGGACTTCGCCTCGGTGCGCCTGGGCCAGGGCATCCGTGTCAGGCGCGAGCAGGTCGACCTGCGCCAGGTGGTGGAGCAGTGCGTGAGCGAGCTCAGGGTGGCCTTCGCCCAGGCCGGTATTCGCCATCTATCGCGAGGCCATGGCACCTTTGAGGTGGACCAGGACCGCTTGCAGCAGATGCTCGGCAACCTGGTCGCCAACAGCGTGGCCTATGGCGACCTGGGCTTGCCGATCACCGTGACCACCGACCTGGCGGATGAAGGCGCCACCTTGAGCGTTCACAATCACGGGCCGGCCATTGCCGAGACGTTGATCCCGACGCTGTTCGAGCCGATGACGCGGGGCAGCGAGCGCGAGGATCCGCTGCGTTCGGTGGGCTTGGGCTTGTTCATCGTCAAGCAGATTGCCGAGGCGCACGGTGGCAGGATTGGCGTGCGCTCGGATACGACCTATGGCACTACCTTCACCGTTTGGTTGCCGGCCAGGGGGGCCTTGCCCGGCACTGTTGCCGCCGTTGACGGGCAGGAACAGTAATCTGCCCCGTTCTTGCTGCTCTTGCAGGGCTCATATACGGCGATTGGCAGCGTCATACACCTCGTCATCGCGCCTGGCGCCAATGCAGAGCACCAGCACGACTTCGGTACCGTTGATGCGATAGACGATACGTATATCCCCGGTCCGTAGTCGTCGGCATCCTGCAAGCGTACCCCTGAGTGGTTTGCCGAGCTTGTCGGGTTCACCTTGGGCGATGCGCTCGCGTACGACTTTAAGGACCCGATGAGCTTCGGCGCGCCCAAGCTGCAGGAGATCGTCTTCTACCTCGGGATGAAACCTGACAGTCCAGACCATGTGCTTCTACCTGAAGCGAGCCTCCATGTCCTCCAGGCTCACGGTGTGTTCTTCATTGAGGCTGCGCAGGCGCTCGGTGGCGAGACGTTCGGCACGCAGGTCGGCGAGCTCGTCCAGCATGGCCTGGTAGGCTTGCACGCCCATCAGGACCGCGGCGGGTTCGTTGTCTTTGAAAATGACCAGGTGAGTGGCATCCCCGCTGGTCACTTCCTTCAAGCGTGCGCCAAACGTCCGGGCCATGGTGGTGGCGGACACTGCCTGTTCAGCTCGGGTCAGTAGGCCAGTCATTTGCAGCTCCTCGGCTTCACACACGATAAGTGAGTGAATGGTACGCTTAATTATGCGTATATCAATGCGCATATTTATACGTATGACAAACGGCTGGTGTAGGTGTTGAAGGTACGTTGTGGGCTTGCAGGCTATTGTCCGGGTTTGGGCAGTGCTTGGCCTCATCGGGACGTTTGCGGGATGTATCTTGCGCCCTTATCGCGTCCTTTAGAGCTCATCCAGCGTTACCCTGACCCTCTGCGGCGTGGCCAGGCGTTCGCGTACCGTGGCGAGCAATGCTTCGTCTTCTTCGGTCAGCAACACGGGTTTAAAAGGCAGTTGCCCGCGCTCAGCAACATATTGCAGCGCTTGGCGCATCAGCTCGGAAGGGGTTACACCCAGCTTTTCCAGCTCACGGTAGGCGCGCACCTTGAGGTCGTCGTCGATACGCACATTGATGGACGCCATGCTTGCAGTCTCTTTGTAATGACAGTTGTCTGTACGGTGAGGCAAGGCAGTCTGTTGGGCAAGCGTGGCAACGAGATTACCGACAGGCGTATTACTCGTTGAACTCCGCAGCGACGTCGGGCTGCCGGGAGGGCGATTTCGAGGGGGCCGCTTCGAACCACCCCGGCCACGAACTGCGCTGCCGGTGCTCCACCTGCACACAGGGAATCAACCGCTCACGCAATACCTCGGTCCTGCCCACGCTCACCGCCAGTCGGTACTTGGCACTGTGCACGCATTCCCGATCACCAAACTCGCAACGGTCCAGGCTGGTGCCGCCGCACGGCCCGTTTGCCAGGCCTTTGGGGCAGGTCTCGGGGCAGATGTAGAGCGTGTCTTCCAGGCGGCAACTGCCACAGGTATCGCAGCCCACCATCGGGCGTTTGATACGCCGCTCCAGCTGATGCAACCACTGCGCCGCCGTGGGGTTGGCCCACAGTGGCCGGGTCACGGCCCAGCCAAAGGCCTTGCTCAAGGCCGTGGTGCGGCTGAACAGCTGATGGTGCATCGCCGAGAGCAGGTGATAGCGGGCTTTTTCCTTGTTCGAGGCGGTGATCTGCCGTTGCCCGAGGCGCCAGGCGTGCCCCTGTGGATGGAAGGTGACCGGCGCAAGGTCCGCTTCCTGCCAGGCCGCTTCCCAGGCCGGGGCCCAGTCCTGCAGTGAGGTGAACTGCGGTTGCAGCGCACTGATGGCCTGCTCCAGCGCTTCGAACTGCGCCACTTCATGGATGCCGGACAAGTGCACGCCGGCATAGCCCATCAACTTCAGGCCGATCACCTGCAAGGCCAGGCGATGGTTGGCGCGTGCCTTGGCGTAGGCCTTGGACACCGCCGTTTCGGCGGCTAGCAGCGCCCGCATCGACGGCGTGACGGTCACCCCGGCAACGTGATCGAGCATCCCGGCGCGGCCTTCGGTCAGTGCCATGATGCAGGCCATCAGCGGCTTGGGCCGGGGTTGGCGCTGCATCCAGTCGAAGGCTTCCTGGTGTTTGTCGATATCGAAACCGAGCTGCAGGATGAACAGGTCGGCGCCGGCGGCGAGTTTCTTTTCCGCTTTGCAGTACTGTGCGCCGCCTTCGGCTTCCTGGTACTTGAACGGGTTGAGTGCGGCGGCCAGCAGCCAGTGCGGGCGGGTCTGGCGAACGATCTGCAGGGCGGCGACGGATTCCAGGTAGCGCACCGGGCGCTCGCCCGGGTTGTGGCCGGGCAGGCGGTCGCCGGTCAGCAGCAGGAGCTGGTCGAGGCCGGCGGCGTCCATGCGTTGCAATTGCGCGAGCAACTCGCGGCGTTCGCGGTCCTTGCCTGAAAAGTGCAGCAGCGCAGGCACGGGCTCGGCGAGGCTGTTGAAGGCCTCCAGCGGCGACATGTCCAGGGCGCTGCCGACGCGGTCGCCGATGGCCACGGTCAGCGGCCAGCCGCACAGCTGGGTGCGGGCCATGAGGGTGCCGAGGGTGGCGAAACGCTCCGCGCTGGGCTTGGGCACGAACTCCAGGATGCAGGCGAAGGCGTTGGCGTCCAGGGTCGTTTTCAGCAGGCTCATGGCGTGTGGGCTACCGGGTTGGGGCAGGGTGGCAGTGTGCGACAGGTGGGCGGCTTTGGCATGTCTGATTGCGCGGGGGAGTGTGTTGATTGAGACATTCAGGATGCCTGGGCCGACGTCATCGCGGGCTTGCCCCGCGATGGCGCCCGAAGGGCTCATCACAGGGATTTGCACTATGAACAAATCTTGAGTTCATCTCAAATTTAATGAGTTTGTCTCACATTAAACCGCAGCCCAGAATCTCCCTCATTCATTTAAAAAGATCGAGGGACCACGACATGGCACTGGCACACAACCTGGGTTTCCCACGCATCGGCCGCGACCGTGAGTTGAAGAAAGCCCAGGAAGCGTTCTGGAAGGGCGAGCTGAACGAAGCCGGCTTGCGTGCCGTGGGCCGTGAGTTGCGTGCCGCCCACTGGCAGGTGCAGAAGGACGCCGGCATCGACCTGCTGCCGGTTGGCGACTTCGCCTGGTACGACCAGGTGCTGACTCACTCGCTGACCTTCGGCGTGATCCCCCAGCGCTTCCGTGCCAAGGACGGTGCCAAGCCGACCTTGCAGACCCTGTTCGCCATGGCCCGAGGCGCCGTGGCGATCGACCAAGGCGACAACTGCTGCGGTGGTGCCCATGCCCAGGAGATGACCAAGTGGTTCGACACCAACTACCACTACCTGGTCCCCGAGTTCACCGCCGATCAGCAGTTCGCCCTGAGCTGGGAGCAGCTGTTCGAGGAGGTGGAGGAGGCCAAGGCCCTGGGCCACGTGGTCAAGCCGGTGCTGATCGGCCCGTTGACCTACCTGTGGCTGGGCAAGACCAAGGGCGCCGACTTCGACAAGCTGGAGCTGGTCGACCGCCTGCTGCCGCTGTATGACCAGATCTTCAACCGCCTGGCGGTGCAGGGCGTGGAGTGGGTGCAGATCGACGAGCCGATCCTCGCCCTCGACCTGCCGCAGGACTGGAAGAACGCTTACGAGCGGGTCTACAACATCCTCCAGCGCGCCCCGCTGAAAAAGCTGATCGCCACCTACTTCGGCGGCCTCGAAGACAACCTGGGCCTTGCCGCCAACCTGCCGGTCGATGGCCTGCACATCGATCTGGTGCGTGCCCCGGACCAGTACCCGACCATCCTCGACCGCCTGCCGGCCTACAAGGTGCTGTCGCTGGGCGTGGTCAATGGCCGCAATGTCTGGCGCTGCGACCTGGACAAGGCGCTGGAGGTGCTGCGCCATGCCCACGAGCGCCTGGGTGATCGCCTGTGGGTGGCGCCGTCGTGCTCGCTGTTGCACAGCCCGGTGGACCTGGCCCGTGAAGACCAGCTCGATGACGAACTGAAAAGCTGGCTGGCGTTCGCCGTGCAGAAGTGCCAGGAAGTGGCGTTGCTGGCCAAGGCGCTCAACCAGCCCGAGGCCGACGAGGTGCTGGCGGCGCTGGCGCAGAGCCGCGCCGTGCAGCACGCCCGCACCACCTCGCCGCGCATTCACAAGCCGGCGGTGCAGGCCCGCGTCGCCGCGATCAAGCCCGCCGATAGCCAGCGCGCCACTGCTTTCGAGCAGCGCATCGCCAAGCAGCACGCCGGGCTGAACCTGCCGGCTTTTCCGACCACCACCATCGGTTCGTTCCCGCAGACCGCGGCCATCCGCCTGGCGCGCCAGGCGTTCAAGCAGGGCAAGCTGACCGAGGCCGACTATATCGAGGCCATGCACAGCGAGATTCGTCATGCAGTCGAGATCCAGGAAAACCTCGGCCTGGACGTGCTGGTGCATGGCGAGGCCGAGCGCAACGACATGGTCGAGTACTTCGCCGAGCAGCTGGACGGCTACGTGTTCACCCGTTTCGGCTGGGTGCAGAGCTACGGTTCGCGCTGCGTGAAACCCGCGGTGATCTTCGGCGACCTGAGCCGGCCGAAGGCGATGACTGTGGACTGGATCACCTATGCCCAGGGCCTGACCCGCAAGGTGATGAAGGGCATGCTGACGGGCCCGGTGACCATGCTGATGTGGTCGTTCCCACGCGAGGACGTGAGCCGCGAGGTGCAGGCACGCCAGCTGGCGCTGGCCATTCGTGACGAAGTGGTCGATCTGGAAGCCGCGGGCATCAAGATCGTACAGATCGACGAAGCCGCTTTCCGCGAGGGCCTGCCGCTGCGCAGCAGTGCCTGGCCGCGCTACCTGGAGTGGGCCACCGAGGCGTTTCGCCTGTGCGCCTCGGGCGTGCGGGACGAGACGCAGATCCACACCCACATGTGCTACAGCGAGTTCAACGATGTGATCGAGTCGATCGCGGCGATGGATGCCGATGTGATCACCATCGAGACCTCGCGTTCGGACATGGAACTGTTGGAGGCGTTCGAGCGTTTCGCCTACCCGAACGAGATCGGCCCGGGCGT
The DNA here is from genome assembly GCF_047501685.1 of Pseudomonas sp. CAM1A. Classification (NCBI taxonomy): domain Bacteria; kingdom Pseudomonadati; phylum Pseudomonadota; class Gammaproteobacteria; order Pseudomonadales; family Pseudomonadaceae; genus Pseudomonas; species Pseudomonas sp. CAM1A. Next base: position 52,998 of record NZ_JBFNXP010000008.1, read on the forward strand.
GTACGACATCCACTCGCCGCGGGTGCCCGCCAGGGAAGAGATGGTCAAGCTACTGCGCAAGGCGGCACAGCGGATCCCGGCCGAGCGGCTGTGGGTGAACCCGGATTGCGGCTTGAAGACCCGTGGCTGGGCGGAGACCGAGGCGGCGTTGGTGAACATGGTCGCCGCTGCCCGCGAGTTGCGCGCCTCAGCCTGATGCCGTTGCGCATGTTCCCCGGACTTCGGCTAGAGTGCCCGGACATCCCTGCCGAAGCCCAGACATGAAGCCCATCCACCTCACCTTGATCTGCCACGCTCGCACCGAGGCGCAAAGGGTGGGGCGCTTCGCCCAGGATGGCGAGCCTTTGCTGGAATTGCCCTCGCTTGTGCCTGAACCGGCGGTCCGCTACCTCAGCGCACCTGAGCTGCGTGCCCGGCAAACAGCCGAGGGCCTGAGGGCGACGGTTGATGAGGGGCTGCGCGATTGCGACCTGGGCACCTGGAAAGGTCAGCCGCTCAAGCATCTGGATGAAGCCGCATTGCAGGCGTGGCTGAGTGACCCCCATGCCACGCCCCACGGCGGCGAATCGCTGGCCGCCCTGTGCGAGCGTGTTGCCCATTGGATGGACAGCGCACTGGGCGAGGGTGAATGGATCGCCGTCACCCACCCCTTCGCCATCCGCGCGGCAATGCTGCATGCGCTGTGCGCGCCGTTCACCTCGTTCCATTGCATCGATGTGCAGCCCTTGGCTTGCGTGCGCTTCAGCCATTACGGCCAATGGCGGGTGCGACTGGCCTAGCGCCGAATCAACGCCGGCACGACACGAACGTAGACCAGCTCGCTCACCAGCTCCACCAGCGTCTGGGTAATCACCGCCGCCGCCGCCAACGCCCGGATCGGTTCAGGCAGCGCCAACGCCAACGGCAGCACCACCAGCGAATTACGCGTGGCGGCGCTGAAGGTCACCGCCCGCGCCTCGCCTGTGGACAACTTGAACAGCCGCGCCACAAACCACCCAAGCAGCGGCGCCAGCAAAGCGAAGCCGACATACACCGGCACCACCGGCAGCAGGTCGTCCAGCCGGCTGGCGACCACGCCGATCTGCGAGCCGATCACCGCGATCAGCACCAGGGCCATGGCCGGCACTGGCAGCCACGCCCAGGCGTCGTTCCACTTCGAAACCACTGTAGAGCGCCGCGCCCCGGCGCTGGTGGCGATGGCCAGCAGTAGTGGCAGCGCGATCAGCAGTACGAAGGCCTCGACAAATGGCGCCACGGAAATCTCCACATGGCCGGCGCCGCCGAGCATCAGTGCCAAGTATAGCGGCAACAGCACCAGTTGCAGCAACAGCAGCAGCGGCGTCGCCGCCAGGGTCAGGCGCGAGTCGCCTTTACCGAGATGGGTGAACACCACCACATAGTCGATGCAGGGCGTGAGCAGCACCAGCAGGGCACCTACCAGCACGGCGGGGTGCTCGACCAGCCCACGGGTACCGGCCCACACCAGCAGCGGCACCAGCACGAAGTTGGCCAGCAGCAGCGCGGCCATGAAGCGCCGATTGCCCAGGCTCGTGCGCAGGTCGAGGAAGGGGATCTGCAGGAACATCGCGTACATCAATACCGCGATGGCCGGGGTTACCACCGCCGCCAGCGGCTCTGCGGTGCCCGGCGCCAGCAGGCCGAGCGCGGCGGCCAGCACCACGGCGATGAAGTAGAGGGGGATCTGGTTGCGTTCGAGTTGATCTCTGTCCACGGCGTACTGTTATTTCCGACTGATTTGCTGGGTTGGGCAGGGTACTATCTGGGGCAGTCCATAGGGAGTGATTCGATGCGAATTCTAGTGGTCGGTGCGAGCAAGGGATTGGGCCAGGCGCTGGTGCGGGGCCTGGGTGGGCATGGCGATACACTGATCGGTGTGTCGCGCAGCAGGCCGGCGTCATTGCCGGGCGCGGCGCAGTGGATCGAGGCCGACCTCGGCCAGCCGCGTCAGGCTGCGGCGATCATCCATGAGGCGGTGGCCGACGGTGGGCTGGACGTACTGGTGTACAACGTCGGTATCTGGGAAGCGCGGGCCTTCGAGGAAGGCTACAGCTTCCTCGATGATGACGAGGCGCAGATCGAGCGCATGGTAGGCACCAACATCACCGCGCCGCTGCTGCTGATCAAGCGCCTGCTGCCGCTGCTGCTGCAGAGTGCCCGACCACGGATCATCCTCACCGGCTCCACCTCCGGCCTGCCGGGCAGTGGTCGCCCGGAGGTGACCTTCGGTGCCAGCAAGTTCGGCTTGCGCGGCATCGCCGAAAGCCTGCGCGAAGGTTTCCGCGAACAGGGCCTGGGGGTGAGTTGCCTGAACCTGGGCTACCTGAACACCGAGGATGGCCTGGATGTGCCGCTGGCCGAGGCCGAGCAGCGCGGCGAGGGGACGCTGATTCCACTGCACGACGTGGTGCAGGTGTGCCGGATGATGCTGAGCCTGTCGTCGGCCAGCTATGTGCGCGACATCACCTTGCCGGCGCTGCGCGACGAGCGCTTCTGAAAAAGACCGGGCCTGTCGCGGGGCACGCCCCGCGACAGGCCTTCAGATCAACGCTCGATCGCCAGCGCCACGCCCTGGCCGCCGCCGATGCACAGGGTCGCCAGGCCTTTCTTGGCATCGCGCTTGATCATCTCGTGCAGCAGGGTCACCAGCACCCGGCAGCCCGACGCGCCGATCGGGTGGCCCAGGGCGATGGCGCCGCCATTGACGTTGACCTTCGCCGCATCCCATTCCAGCTGCTTGCCCACGGCCAATGCCTGGGCGGCAAAGGCTTCGTTGGCCTCGATCAGGTCCAGCTCGCCCAGCTGCCAGCCGGCCTTGTCCAGGCAGCGCTGGGTTGCCGACACCGGGCCGATGCCCATGATCGCCGGGTCCACGCCCGCGCTGGCGTAGGCGGCTACCTTGGCCAGTACCGGCAGGCCCAGGGCCTTGGCCTTGGCGGCGCTCATCAGCAGCACCGCGGCGGCGCCGTCGTTGAGGCTGGAGGCGTTGCCGGCGGTGACGCTGCCGTCCTTCTTGAACGCGGCGCGCAGTTTGCCCAGGGACTCGGCGCTGGTGCCGGGGCGTGGCTGCTCGTCGGTGTCGAACACCAGCGGCTCGCCTTTTTTCTGCGGGATGTGGATCGGGGTGATCTCGGCCTTGAAGCGGCCCGCCTCGATGGCAGCCAGGGCCTTGCGCTGGGACTCGGCGGCGAAGGCGTCCTGTTGTTCACGGGTCAGGGCGTACTTGTCCACCAGGTTTTCGGCGGTGATGCCCATGTGGTAATCGTTGAAGGCGTCCCACAGGCCGTCGCTGATCATGCTGTCGACCAGCTGGCCGTGGCCCATGCGCTGGCCGGTGCGTGCCGAGGGCATCACATAGGGCGCCAGGCTCATGCTTTCCTGGCCACCGGCGATCACCACCTCGGCATCGCCGCAGCGGATGGCCTGGGCGGCCAGGTGCAGGGCCTTGAGGCCCGAGCCGCAGACCTTGTTCAGGGTCAGGGCGGGTACTTCGTAAGGCAGGCCGGCCTTGACCGCGGCCTGGCGGGCGGGGTTCTGCCCGGCACCGGCGGTGAGCACCTGGCCGAGGATCACTTCGTCGACCTGCGCCGGGTCCAGCTGGGTCTGGGCCAGCAGCTGGCGGATCACCGCAGCGCCCAGTTCCACGGCGGACACGTTGGCCAGGGCCCCCTGGAAGCTGCCGATGGCAGTGCGGGTGGCGGCGACGATGACGACTTCGTTCATTGTTGTTCTCCAGGATACGAGCGTGATCGTCACAGCATCCGCGCCCGGGGCTTATTTGAGAAGTTTGTTTTTCTTTGCCATTGATCCGAAATTCAAATGAATGATCGTGGCGGCGCGGTGCCTTCATTCGCGCAGAACTAAGCTTGGCCGGTCACAGTGCGGTTTCCAGTCAACCTGAACGGAGTTGCCGACCATGCGCCATTCAGTGCTCGCCCTCACTCTGCTGCTGGCCAGTGCCGGTGCGTTCGCCAAGACCGAATGCACCAGCGCCGACCGCAGCACCTGGCAGGATGCCGACAAGTTCCAGGCCCAGCTCAAGGAGCAGGGTTACAAAATCAACAAGTTCCAGGTTACCAAAGGCAATTGTTACGAGATCTACGGCTTCGACAAGGACGGCCGCAAGGTCGAGATCTACCACGACCCGGTGACGGGCAAGGCGGTCAAGACCGAGATCCACAAGTGACGACAAGCGTGCGGCTATGGGATCCGTGGCTGCGCGTGAGTCACTGGTCGCTGGCGCTGGTGTTCTTCGCCAACTACTGCTTCAACGAGGCCGGTGACGACTGGCACCAGTGGCTGGGCTACTACGCCTGCGGCTGTCTGTTGGTGCGGCTGGTGTGGGGCTTTGTCGGGCCGCGCAGCGCGCGCTGGGCCGACTTCTGGCCCACCCCGTCGCGGTTGCGGGCGCATGCCCGGGCGTTGTGGCGCGGCGAGCGTTACCACCGCATGGGGCACACGCCGATCGGCGCGCTGGTGATGGTGTTGATGATGCTCGGCATCGCCAGCCTGGGGGTGAGCGGCTGGATGATGCTCGAGGTGGACGCCTTCTGGGGCGCCGAGTGGCTGGAGACGCTGCACAGCCTGCTGGCCGATGGCTTGCTGGCGCTGGTCTGCGTACACCTGCTGGCGGCGCTGGTAGAGAGCGTGCGCCTGCGCGAGAACCTGCCGTGGTCGATGGTGACCGGGCGGCGGCGCTCGCCGGAGGATTGATGGGCGTGGGGCCGCATGGCGGCCCTTTGCCGTTCAGCGCACGGTGCTGGCCTGGATCGCGGTCAAGGCGATGGTGTGTACGATGTCGTCCACCTGCGCCCCGCGCGGCAGGTCGTTGACCGGCTTGCGCAGCCCTTGCAGCATCGGCCCGAGGCTGACGCAGTCGGCGCTGCGCTGCACCGCCTTGTGCGTGGTGTTGCCGGTGTTCAGGTCGGGGAACACGAACACCGTGGCCCGCCCGGCCACCGGGCTCGACGGCGCCAGCTGTCGGGCGATCTCGGGGTTGGCGGCGGCGTCGTACTGCAACGGGCCGTCGATCAGCAGGTCGTGCTCGGCCTGCTGCGCCAGGCGCGTGGCCTCGCGGACCTTCTCCACTTCTTCGTCGCTGGCTGCCGAGTCGCTGGAGTAGCTGAGCATCGCCACCCGTGGCGCGATGCCGAACGACTCGGCCGACTCGGCGCTCTGCCGGGCGATTTCGGCCAGCTCGGCGGCGCTGGGGTGCGGGTTCATCACGCAGTCGCCATAGACCAGCACCTGGTCGGGGAACAGCATGAAGAACACCGAGGACACCAGGCTGCTGCCCGGCGCGGTCTTGATCAGCTGCAAGGCCGGGCGGATGGTGTTGGCGGTGGAATGCACCAGGCCCGAGACCAGGCCGTCGACTTCACCGAGTGCCAGCATCATGGTGCCGATCACCACCGGGTCTTCCAGTTGCTGCTCGGCCATCGGCGCGTTGAGGTTCTTGCTCTTGCGCAGATTCACCATGGGTTCGACATAGCGGCCACGGATCACCTCGGGGTCGAGCACCTCCAGGTCCGGCGGCAGGCTGATGCCCTGGGCGCGGGCCACGGCCTGCACCTCCTCGGGCTTGGCCAGCAGCACGCAACGGGCGATGCCACGGGCCTGGCACAAGGCCGCCGCCTGCACCAGCAAGGGTTCGGCGCCCTCGGGCAGGACGATGCGCTTGTTGGCCTGCTGGGCGCGCTGGATCAACTGGTAGCGGAACACCGCTGGCGACAGGCGCAGCTCGCGTGGCGTGCCGCAGCGCTGGTGCAGCCAGGCGGCGTCCAGGTGGCTGGCGACGAAGTCGGTGATGAACTCGGCGCGCTCGCGGTCGTCCACCGGGATCTCGCGGTTCAGCGAGTTGAGCTGGTTGGCGGTGTCGTAGGAGCCGGTGCTCACTGACAGGATTGGCAGGCCGGCCTGCAGGGCGCCGCGGCACAGCTCGAGGATGCGCGGGTCGGGCTTGCTGTCGCTGGTCAGCAACAGGCCGGCCAGGGGCACGCCGTTGATCGCGGCCATGCACACGGCGAGGATGATGTCGTCGCGGTCGCCGGGCGTCACCACCAGGGTGCCGGAGGTCAGCAGCGGCACGGTGTTGGCCACGGTGCGGGCGCAGATGATGATCTTGCTCATGCGCCGCTGGTCATAGTCGCCGGGGTTGAGCACCTGGGCGCCGAGCAGCTCGGCCACGTCGCGGGTGCGCGGGGCGTTGAGCTCGGCCTGGTAGGGGATGCAGCCAAGCAGGCGGAAGTCGCCGCCGCGCAGCAGCGGCGAATGCTCGCGCAGGCGCGTGGCGAAATCGGCCATGCTTTCGTCGGTGCGTACCTTGTTCAGGACCACGCCGAGCACCTTCGGGTCGCGCGGGCCGCCGAACAGCTGGGCCTGCAGCTCGACGCGGCCGGACAGCTCGCTGAGCACCTCGTTCTCCGGCGCCGACACCAGGATCACCTCGGCGTCCAGGCTCTTGGCCAGGTGCAGGTTGACCCGGGCGGCATAGCTGGCGTGGCGGGTCGGCACCATGCCCTCGACCACCACCACGTCCTTGCCGACGCAGGCCTGCTGGTACAGGCGGATGATCTGTTCGAGCAGTTCGTCGAGCTGGCCGTCACCGAGCATGCGCTCGACATGGCCCAGGCTCAGGGGCGTCGGCGGCTTGATGCCATGGGTGCGGGCGACCAGTTCGCTGGAGCGCTCCGGGCCGGTGTCGCCGGGGTGCGGCTGGGCGATCGGCTTGAAGAAACCGACCTTGAGCCCGGCGCGCTCCAGGGTGCGCACCAGGCCCAGGCTGATGGAGGTCAGGCCGACACCGAAGTCGGTCGGTGCGATGAAAAATGTCTGCATGCGTGCTTCTCGGAATAAGCGGTGCAAGGAGTTCAGCGGCCAAGGGTAGCGCTAACGGCACCCTGAGCGCACCAGCCGCAGGGGAATACCTGGCCGATGCGCCGGGCGCGTTCGTCGGCGTCGAGCACCCAGGGCCGGGCCTGCCACGGCGGCTGGTGGCGCAGATGCTGGGTGTGGCCGCAGGACAGCTCGACCACCCAGTGCCGCTCTTCGTCGAGGTGGAAGCCGGTGATCCGACTGATGGGCTGCTGTTGGTCCGCGCCGGGTTCGCAATCGGCCGATGCGTTGGTTACACTTGTGCGTTCTATATTCTTTTGCAAAAGGTCTTGCCCCATGCTGATCGCCGCCAACAAGGCTGTCTCCATCGACTATACCCTCACCAACGACGCAGGTGAGGTCATCGACAGCTCCGCCGGTGGTGCGCCGCTGGTCTACCTGCACGGTGCCGGCAACATCATCCCGGGCCTGGAAAAAGCCCTGGAAGGCAAGCAGGCCGGTGAGGAACTGACCGTTGCCATCGAACCCGAAGAAGCCTACGGCGAATACTCCGCCGAGCTGGTCAGCACCCTGAGCAGCAAGATGTTCGAAGGCGTCGACCAACTGGAAGTCGGCATGCAGTTCCACGCCTCGGCGCCGGACGGCCAGATGCAGATCGTCACCATCCGCGACATCGACGGCGACGACGTGACCGTCGACGGCAACCACCCGCTGGCTGGCCAGCGCCTGAACTTCAAGGTCAAGGTTGTCGACGTGCGTGACGCCAGCGAAGAAGAAATCGCTCACCGTCACATCCACGGTGAAGGTGGCCATCACCACTGATTTTCTGCGCTAAGCTCAGAGAGTCGCCAGGCGCTCGGGCAAGCCGGACTTGCCCTCCTCGGGAGGGTGGACGGTTTGGCCGCGCGCCTTTTTAGTGGGCGGGATTCGCCCCAGCGGCAATCGGAACCTGAGAGGGGATTTCATCATGAGTGCATTTCACGACCTGACGTTGAAGGCGCTGAACGGCGAGGACCTGCCCCTTGCACCGTTCAAGGGCCAGGTGGTGCTGGTGGTCAATGTCGCCTCCAAGTGCGGCCTGACGCCGCAATACGCTTCGCTGGAAAAGCTGCACCAGCAGTACAAGGGCCAGGGTTTCAACGTGCTCGGCCTGCCGTGCAACCAGTTTGCAGGCCAGGAGCCTGGCAGCGACAAGGAAATCCAGGACTTCTGCAGCCTCAACTACGGCGTGAGCTTCCCGCTGGGGGCCAAGCTCGAGGTCAACGGCGCGCAACGTCATTCGCTGTATCGCCTGCTGGCGGGCGAGGGCGCCGAGTTCCCCGGCGACATCACCTGGAACTTCGAGAAGTTCCTGGTCGGCAAGGATGGCCGGGTGCTGGCGCGTTTCGCCCCGCGTACCGCGCCAGACGATCCGACCGTGGTGCAGGCCATCGAGAAAGCGCTGGCCTGATCACGGGCTGCCCAGCGCCGGCCCGCTGGCGCTGGGCAGCAACGCAACCCCGGGGGATCTAGAACTCTACCGACGTCTGCACGTATAGCGTCCGCGGCTCACCCACGTACTTGCCCTTGTTGTTGTCGTCGAACGAGCGGGTGTAGTACTCGCGGTTGAACAGGTTCTTCACCCCCACCGCCACCTTCAGGTTCGACAGCGCAGGGCCGAAGTCATAGCCGGCGCGGGTGTTGACCAGCATGTAGCCGGGGATGCGCCCGGTGCTGCCGTCGGCACTCTCGCTGCCGGTGTTGGCGTTGTCGGCGTACTGGCTGCTCTGGAAGCTGCTGTCCAGGTTCAGCTGCCACGGGCCTTCGGTATAGCCGATGCCCAGCGTGCCCTTGTGGCGCGACGAGAACGGCACCTGGTTGCCCTTGTTCGGGCCGTCTTCACGAATTGTGGCGTCGACGAAGGCGTAGCCGGCGTGCACGTCGAAACCGGCCAGGGCCGGGCTCAGGCCGTCGAGGGCGTAGCGCACGCTGGTCTCGATGCCCTGGTGGCGGGTCTCGCCGCGAGCGATCACCGAATCGTTGGTCTGGTTGCTTTCGTACTGGTTGTCGAAATTGATCAGGAACGCGCCGATCTCCGCCTGCAGGTCGCCATTGTCGTAGCGGGTGCCGACTTCCCAGGTGCGCGCCTTCTCCGGTTTCACCTCGCCACTGCTGACCCGGTTGGGCATCTGGCTGTACTGCACGCTGCCGAACGAGCCTTCGGTGTTGGCGTACAGGTTCCAGTTGTCGGTGAGGTGGTACATCACGTTCAGCGCGGGCAAGGCGGTGTTGTAGCTGCCCTGGTACTGCTGGCCGTTGAGCTTGTTGCTCTGCCGCGAGTCGATCATCTCGTAGCGGATGCCCGGGGTGATGGTCCAGCGGCCAATGTCGATGCGGTCGTCGAGGTAGATCGCGTGGGCTTCGGTGCTGCCACGGGTGTCGCGGTCGTTGCGGCTGGCGGTGGTCGGCAGGGCGCCGTTGACCGGCTCGCGGTAACGCAGTTCGTGGCCGGCTTCATTGACGTAGCGGTAGCCGACGCCCAGTTCGTGCCAGCTGTCGCCCAGGGCCAGGCCCTGCGAGAAACGCGTTTCGATGCCGCGCACCCAGTACTCGCGCGGCGACAGCGAGACGAAGCTGCCCTGGTCCAGGTAGCCGCTGCGCAGGGTCTTGGTGAAGAAGCTGTTGACGCTGAACTGGCGGTCGTCCTGCTTGTAGTCGTAACCGAAGTTGAACAGGGTGCGACGGCCCCAGAACTTGTCCTTCAGGCGGGTCGACTGGTACGGGTCGGCGTCGAAGTCGGCAGTGCTGAGGCCGCCGGGCATCTCGGCCTCGCCCTCGTAGTACTGGGCCATGGCGTGCAGGCTGTTGGCGTCGTCCAGTTGCAGCTTGCCCTTGAGCATCAGGTCGTCGATCTGCGTGTCGCTGTGCTCGCGCCAGTCACTGCCACGGGTGCCGGAGTAGAGCAGGGCGCCGCCCAGGCCGTTGGCGTTGGTGCCGCCGATCAGCAGGTTGGCGCTGTTCTTCAGGCCATCCTGGCTGGATGACGGGCTGAGCTGGTTCTGCATCGCCGCCTTGAAGGTGGCTTCTTCGGGGATGGCGCGGGTGACGAAGTTGACGATGCCGCCGACGTTCTGCGGCCCGTAACGCACCGCGCCGCCACCGCGCACCACGTCCACGGCGTCCATGTTGCCCAGGCTGATCGGCGCCAGCGACAGCTGCGGCTGGCCGTAGGGGGCGAAGGGCACCGGGATGCCGTCCATCAGCACGGTGGAGCGCGAGGCCAGGCGCGGATTGAGGCCGCGGATGCCGAAGTTCAGCGCCAGGTCGTGGCTGCCGGTGCCGTTGTTTTCCGGGGCGTTGACGCCGGGGATGCGGTTGAGCACTTCGCGGGCACTGCTGGCGCCGCTGCGTTCGAATTCATCGCGACGCACCACGTCGCGGGCACCGGGGTGCTCGAAGACGTTGTCCTGGCGGGCCTCGGCCAGCCAATCGCCGACCACGGTCGAGGCGCCCAGTTCGACGGGTGCAGTGCCGCCCGTGGCCGGCAGCGGTTGCAGGCTGTAGGCGTTGTCGACCTCCTGGCGCGCCTGCAGGCCACTGCCGCGCAGCAGGGCGTCCAGGCCCTGGCCGACCTCGTACTGGCCTTCCAGGCCGGGGCTGTTCAGACCTTGGGTGAGGCCGGGGCTGAACGAGATCAGCGCACCGCTTTCGCGACCGAACTGGTTCAGGGCCTGTTCCAGTGTGCCGGGCGCGATATGGTAGTCGCGGGGCTCGCCGGCCAGGGCGAACGGGGCGGCGAGGATCAGGGCGTAGGCGAGGGGGCTGAGGCGCAGGGGCATGTGACGGAGGTCCTGTGACAAGGGGTTCTGTCTTCTCTGTCACGCGAGGTTCGGGAAATGGCTCAACTGATTTGAAAAACTTGGGAAGGAACCGGTCTTCGTCGGAGTGAGCCTGCCTCTCAACCAGTTGACGCGGCTTCGAGCGACACCCAGTACCGGGTGAACCGCCGCACCTTCACCGGTAGTGTCACCTCCAGCATTTCCAGGATCCGTTCACTGTCTGCCAGTGGATACGACCCGGAAATCCGCAGGTCGGCGACGCTTTCGCTGCAACCCAGCTGGCCGAGCCGATAACGCCCAAGCTCGGCGAGAAAATCGCCCAGGCGCATCTGCGACACCACCAGCATGCCGTCTACCCAGGCCGCGCGGTTGGGGTCGAGCGGCGCGATTGCCTGCCAGCCGTTCGCTGCAAAACGCGCCTGATGGCCGGCCAGCAGCGGTGTGCCGGCCACGCTGGCGCTGCCGCTGAACACCGAGACCAGGCTGAATCCGTCGAACTGGCGCACATCGAAGCGGCCACTGTCCAGGCGCAGCTCGCCCTGGGCCGTGTGCAAGCGCAACGGGCGAGGGTCATTGCGTACTTCCAGCAGCAACTCGCCTTCCTGCAACCGCACCAGGCGCTGCTGGCCGTCGAAACGCACATCGGCGGCGCTGCGGGTGTTCAGGTGCAACTGGCTGCCGTCATCGAGGGTCAGACGGCGGCGCTGGCCGACCGGGCTGCGGTAGTCGGCCATCAACCCGGGCAGCGGATTGTGCTGCTGCAGGCCCAGCCCGGCGGCGCTGGCCACGCCGGCCAGCAGCAAGACCTTGAGGGCGCGGCGTCGGGCGGGCGAGGGGGGGGCCTGCAGGGTGGCGTGGACCACTGGCGCGGTCACGCCGCGCAGGCGCTGGTTTACCTGCTGGATATGCGCCCAGGCGCGCAGATGCTCGCTGTCTGCCTGGAGCCAGTGCTCCAGAGCCTGGTGCTGGTCGAAGCCATCACTCTGCGACTCGATCAGCCAGTGCACCGCCTGTTCGGCGATCTGCGAGGAAAAGCCAGCGTTCACAGGGCGAAGTAGCAGCGCAAGGCTGCCTTGTGCAGGTAGCGCTTGACCGTCGCCAGAGAAATGCCCAGCTCGCGGGCGATCTCACCCTGGCCCAGGCCATCGACCTGGGCCAGCAGGAAGGCGCGCTTGACCAGCACCGGCAGGCCGTCCAGCAGGCGGTCGAGTTCCAGCAGGGTATCGAAGATGAGCGCTTTGTCTTCCTCGCTGGGTGCCACCTGTTCGGGCACCTGGGCCAAGGCCTCGAGGTAGGCGCGCTCGAGCTCCTGGCGGCGGAAATGGTTGCACAGCACGCGCTTGGCCACGGTGGTGAGGAAGGCGCGGGGTTCGACCAGTTGCGGCGCTTCACGGGCCTGGAGCAAGCGCACGTAGGTGTCCTGTGCCAGGTCGGCGGCGCTCTGCGGGCAGCCCAGGCGGCGTCGCAGCCAACCGGTCAGCCAGCTGTGGTGGGCAATGTAGAGGCCTTCGACGGTGGAAGAGAGGGCGCTGGGCACCGATGCGACTCCGGCGCCGGAAAGCGCAACTGGAAGTAAGAATTGTTCGCATTGTATTCATGCCGCTGGTGTTCGGCAATCGCTGCCGACGCAAGGCATGCGACCGCTCGCGCCGCCATGCTTTGCTTATGAGAATTGAAATCATTAGTATTGCAGCCCCAATCCCCGGACCCTCGCCATGAAGAGCAAAGCCGCCGGCCTTCCCCTGAGCTACCGCCTGGCCGTGACCTCACGCAGCCTTGCCGCGCTGCTGGGTGGCTACCTGCTGGCGTCGATGGCCAGTGTCTGCATCACCCTGCTTGCGCCGATGACCCAGGCCGACGCGACGATGACCGGGATGATGCTGTCATTCGTCTTTTACCTGATCGCCTTCATCTGGTGCTTCGCTTGCCGCAGCGCCTGGCGCGCCTGGTTGGGCATGCTGCTGCCAAGCCTGGTGCTGGGGCTGATCAACGCGCTGGCCTACTGGATGAACCTGCCATGAAAGAAGGCTTCCGCCAGGCCATGGCCTGGCTGCACACCTGGACCGGCCTGATCTTCGGCTGGCTGCTGTTCGCCATCTTCCTCACCGGGACGCTGTCGTACTTCAAGGACGAGATCAGCCACTGGACCCAGCCCGAGGTGCAGAGCCATCCGCTCGACCCGGTGAACAGTCTCGGCCTGGCCCAGCGTTACCTCGAAACCAACGCCGGGCACGCCAGCACCTGGTTCATCCGCCTGCCCAGCGAACGCGAGGCGGCGCTGAGCGTCAGCTGGCGCGACCCGAACGGCGGTGGGCGCCGTGGTTTCACCGACAAGGACCTCGACGCGCGCACCGGCGAGGCGGTCGAGGCCCGCGACAGCCGGGGCGGCGAGTTCTTCTACCGCTTCCACTTCCAACTGCAGATGCCTCACCCCTGGGGCCGCTGGCTGTCGACCTTCTGCGCCTTCATCATGTTGCTGGGGCTGGTCACCGGGATCATCACCCACAAGAAGATCTTCAAGGAGTTCTTCACCTTCCGCCCGGGCAAGGGCCAACGCTCCTGGCTCGACGGCCACAACGCCATCGGTGTGCTGGTGCTGCCGTTCCACCTGATGATCAGCTACAGCAGCCTGGTGATCTTCATGTACATGGTCATGCCGGCCAGTATCCTGGCCAGCTACGGCGACAGCCGCGGCTACTTCAACGATGTGTTCGGCCGCGACGAGGTCCCCGAGGCGGTGGCCCAGGCCGCGCCGCTGGCGCCGTTGACCGAGCTGTATGCCAAGGTCCAGGAACAGGCGCCGGGGGCGCGCATGGGCTACATCCAGGTGCACAATCCCGGTGACCGCAACGCTCGGGTCACCTTCACCCGCGCCTCGGCCGACAGTGTCGCCTACCAGCGCAGCGCCATCTGGACCTTCGATGGCGTCAGTGGCGAGCTGTTGCGACGTGGCGCGCCGGAAAGCGCGGCGATGGCCACCTCGTTCACCTTCGTCGGCCTGCACATGGGCAACTTCGCCGGGCCCTGGCTGCGCTGGCTGTACTTCGTCTTTGGCGTGGCCGGCACGGCGGTGATCGGCACGGGCTTGGTGATGTGGCTGGGCAAGCGCCAGCTCAAGCATGCCAAGAGCACGCGCATGCCCGGCGAGTTGCGCCTGGTCGAAGTGCTGAACATCGCCAGCATGAGCGGCCTGTTGCTGGGCGTGGCGGCGTTCTTCTGGGCCAATCGGCTGCTGCCGGCAACGCTGGAGGGCCGGGCCGACTGGGAAATCAACGCCTTCTTCCTGGCCTGGGGCGCGTCATTGCTCCACGCCATGCTACGCAGCGGGCGCCGTGCCTGGGGCGAGCAACTGACCCTTGGGGCGCTGGCGTTCGCCTTGCTGCCGGTGCTCAACGCGCTGACCACCGCCAACGGCCTGGACCATTCGATCGCCGCCGGTGACTGGGCGATGGCCGGCTTCGACCTGACGGCGCTGGCCACCGGCCTGTTCCTGGCCTGGGCTGCCGGCAAGATGCTGCGTGCGCCCAAGCCGGTCGCCAAGCGTGCGCCACGCGCCGCCAAAACCGCGGAGGCGAGCTGATGCTGGGGGTTGCGCTGATGGGCTTCGCCGGGTTCGCCGGGCTGTGCCTGGCCATGGAAAAACACTTCAGCGACCTGCTCGGGCGCAAGCCCACGGGGCGGCAGCTACGAGCCTTGAAAATCACGGGCTGGGCGTTGCTGCTGCTGTCGTTGATCCTCGCCGTGAATGGACGCGGCTGGGCCCTGGGCCTGGTGGAGTGGATCGCTGTGCTGATGGCCGGCGTGACCCTGTGGGTGTTCGGCCTGGCTTACCAGCCACGCTTGTTGCTAGGGGCGGCGCTCGCCAGCCTGGTGCTCGGGCCGCTGCTGGCCGTGCTGGCGGTCTAGGCCCTTGAGCGACTCCGAGGCCGGCGGCGGGCGGGCGCGCTTTCTCCAGGTTTTCCTCGCCCAGCGTGCGCGCATGGAGGCGCTGGTCAGCCGCCGCGTGGGCTGCCGCGCCACGGCGTCGGACCTGGTGCAGGACCTGTTCCTGCGCTTCTGGCGGCGCCCCGAGGTAAAGGTCGAGGCGCTCGACACCTATCTGCTGCGCAGCGCCAGCAACCTGGCCATCGACTACCTGCGCAGCGAAGGCAGCCGCGACCGCGCCGCCGAGGGCTTGCACGACCCCGATGAATCGCATTGCGCCCAGGCACCCGAGCAGGCCCTGGAGGTCGACCACGACCTGCAACGCATCGAGGCAGCCCTGCGGGCGCTGCCCGAGCGCACCCGGCAGATCTTCCTGCTCAGCCGCATCCATGGCTGCACCTACGGTGAGATCGCCAAGGCCATGCAGTTGTCCCAGAGCGCGGTGGAAAAGCATATGATGCGCGCCCTCGAAGCGTGCAAGGCGAGTGTCGCCGAACCCGCGTCCCCACTGCGCCGGCCAGGGAGCGCCCGTCGATGAGTGTTGAACAGCCGATCACTGCCACCCAGTCCCAGGCTGCCCTGCGCTGGCTGGGGCGCATTCAGCAGCAGCCGGCGCAGGCCGAGGGCGCGGCGTTCAAGTGCTGGTTGCTGGAGAGCCCGGCCCATCGCCAGGCCTATGCCGAGGCCCAGGCGCTGTGGCGCCTGAGCGAGGCGCCGGCGGCGCGGCTGGCTGCCGAGGAGCAACAAGGCCTGCAAGCGTACCTGGATGTCATGCGCGGACCTGAGCGCAAGCGGCCTTGGCGCGGCCTGGCGGTGGCGGCGAGCCTGGTACTGGCGCTGGGGTTCGCGGCGGGCTGGCAGCCGCTGTTCTGGCTGCAGGACCTGCGTGCCGACTACACCAGCGGGGCGCAGGTACGGCAGGTGACCCTGGCCGATCATTCGCAACTGACCCTGGATGCCGGGACCGCGGTCGCGGTGGACTTCGCCCATGGGCAGCGGCGCGTGCGATTGCTGCGCGGCGCCGCATTCTTCGAGGTGACCCATACCGGCGAGCCATTCCTGGTGGATGCCCAAGGCGGTGAAGTGCGGGTGCTGGGGACCCAGTTCGAGGTGCGCGGGCAGGGTGACGGCGCGCAGGTCACGGTGCGCAGCGGGCGGGTGGCGGTGATGGCGGCCGAAGGGCAGACGGCCCGCGAGCTGACGGCCAACCAGCAATTGGCCTATGCCGGCGGCGTGGCCGGTGGCGTCGAGGCGGTGGACAGCGACAATCGCCTGGCCTGGCGCCAGGGCTGGCTGAACTACTACCAAGTGCCGTTGGCGCAGGTGCTCGAGGACCTGGGGCGTTACTACCCGGGGCGGATCCTGCTGCTCGACGGTGAGCTGGCGCAGCGCAGGGTCAGTGGCAGTTTCCCGGTGGGAGAGCCGCTGGCCGCGCTGGATTCGCTGGGCAAGGTGATGGGTTTTTCGCGGCAGACGGTGCTGGGGCGGTTGACCGTATTGCGGTGACCTGAGCCGACGCCATCGCGGGGCAAGCCCGCTCCCACGAGTCCGTTCCCATAAGCCATTGCGTGGGAGCGGGCTTGCCCCGCGATAGCGTCGGAACAGCAAAATATTTCCATCAAGTGATGAGGTACCCCACGCCGGCATCCGTGTAGTGAGTGGAAGTGCGATTCATTCGCATACGTTCATCTCGTCCACAGGTCCGCGTCCATGAAGTTCACCCCGCGTTGCGTCTCGCTCTGGTTCGGCCTCTGCTCCTTGCCCGCGATGGTCATCGTACCCCAGGCCATGGCCGCGCAGCAGAGCCAGGTTTACAGCTTTGCCCAGCCAAGCCAGCCGCTGGCCCAGGCCCTCAACGCCTTCAGCCGCGCCACCGGGCAGAGCGTGGTCTACACCCTGGCCCTGCCGGACGTGCAGGCCCCGGCGCTGAACGGCAGCTTCGACGCCGACCAGGCACTGCAGCAACTGCTCGGCAACTCGGGGCTGGCCTGGCGCCGCCTCGATGCCCGCACCCTGACTCTGGAGCCGGTCGACACCTCCGGCGCACTGAACCTGCAGGCCACCACCATCAACTCGCAGCTGGACGACTACAGCTACCAGCCGCCGGCCAGCGCCTCGATCATGCGCGGCCAGGGCGCGACGCTGGATATCCCCCAGGCCGTCAACGTGGTCCCGGCCCAGGTGATCCGCGACCAGGCGCCGCGCAATCTGGACGATGCCCTGTACAACGTCAGCGGCATCACCCAGGGCAACAATTTCGGCGGCACGGCCGACACCGTGATGAAGCGCGGCTTTGGCGACAACCGCGACGGCTCGATCATGCGCGACGGCATGCCGATCGTGCAGGGCCGCGCCCTCAACGCCAGCACCGAGCGGGTCGAGGTGCTCAAGGGCCCGGCCTCGCTGCTGTACGGCATCCAGGACCCGGGCGGGGTGATCAACGTGGTCAGCAAGCGCCCGCAACTGACGCAATACAACGCCCTGACCCTGCGCGGTTCGACCTACGGCAGCGGCAAGAACGGCAGTGGTGGCGGCCTGGACAGCACCGGGGCGTTGGGCGACAGCAAGCTGGCCTACCGCCTGATCGTCGATCACGAGGATGAGGACTACTGGCGCAACTACGGCGTGCACCGTGAGTCGCTGGTGGCGCCGTCGCTGGCCTGGTACGGCGAGGACACCCAGGTGGTGCTGGCTTATGAGCACCGTGAGTTTCTCTACCCGTTCGACCGCGGCACCGCCTTCGGCAGCGACGGCCACCCGTTGAACATTCCCGCCACCCGACGCCTGGACGAGCCATTCAACGACATGGAGGGCCGCTCCGACCTGTACCGCCTGGAGGTCGATCATCGCCTGGCCGACGATTGGAAGGTGCACTTCGGCTACAGCTTCAATCGCGAGACCTACGACGCCAGCCAGGTCCGCGTGACCGGCGTGGATGAAAGCAAGGGCACGCTGTCGCGCAGCATCGACGGCACCCAGGGCGCCCTGAGCCGCGATCAGTTCGCCACCCTCAGCCTCAACGGCAGCGTCGAACTGGCGGGCATGCGCCACGACCTGGTGGTGGGTGTCGATCATGAGGACCGCAAGGTCTACCGCGCCGACCTGATCCGCCAGAACAGCCGCTCGACCTTCAGTTACCTGAACCCGGTCTATGGCCGCGAAGTGGAAGGCACCAGCGTGCGCGCCACCGACAGCGACCAGACCGACAAGCTGCGCACCGATTCGCTGTTCCTGCAGGACGCCTGGCACCTGGACGAGCACTGGATCCTGGTAGCTGGCGGGCGCTTCCAGCAGTACGACCAGTACGCCGGCCGCGGCCGACCGTTCACCGTCAACACCGACACCAGCGACCAGACCTGGGTGCCCCATGCGGGCGTGGTGTACAAGGTCGACGACCAGCTGTCGTTGTATGGCAGCTACAGCGAGTCGTTCAAGCCCAACTCGACCATCGCCCCGCTGAGCATCGGCGGTGGCCGCACCCTGACCTTGGACTCTGGGGTCGCGCCGGAGGAGGGCAAATCCTGGGAGCTGGGGGCCAAGCTTGACGTGCCGGGCGCGGTGACCGGTACCCTGGCGCTGTTCGACATCACCAAGCGCAATGTGCTGGTGGCCGATGGCGACACCCAACCGGGGACCATTCTCTACAGCAACGCAGGGGAAGTCCGCTCACGGGGTGTCGAGCTGGACCTGACCGGCCAGCTCAGCGAGCGCTGGAGCCTGATCGGCGCCTATGCCTTCACTGACGCAGAGGTCACCAAGGACCCGCAGCTCAAGGGCAATCGCCTGCAGAACGTTGCCCGACACAGTGGTTCACTGTCGGCGGTGTATGACTATGGCAGCCTGTTCGGCGGCGATCGCCTGCGCCTGGGGGCGGGTGCGCGCTACGTGGGTGAGCGTGCGGGGAACGCGACCAATGACTTCGACCTGCCGGCCTACACTGTGGCCGATGCCTTCGCCAGCTACGAAACCAAGCTGGACGAGCACAAGGTGCGCCTGCAGTTGAACGTGAAGAACCTGTTCGACAAGGTGTATTACAGCTCGGCGGTGAACCGGTACTTCGTCGCGGTGGGGGATGCGCGGCAGGTGAGCCTGTCGAGCACCTTCGAGTTCTGACGCCAACCGATGATGGGCGGCGTGTGCGGGCTGGCCCCGCGATAGCGCCCGGCAGTCAGGCGCAGAACGCCGCCCGGTACTCCCCCGGCGTCGCCCCCAACGCCTGGCGAAACCGGTTGCTGAAGTGGCTGGCACTGGCAAACCCGCACAACAGCGCCACCTCGCCCAGGGGCAAGGTGCCCATGCGCAGCAAGCGACACGCCCTTTGCAGCCGCCGGGCCAGCAGGTACTGATGCGGCGGCAAACCAAAGCTTGCCCGGAACATCCGTGCAAAGTGGTACTCGGACAGGTTGCAGCGCAGCGCCAGGTCGCCCAGCGTCAGCGCCTGGTCGAGGTGGGCCTCGATATAGTCCACCAGCTGCCGACGCTGGTGCGGCGCCAAGCCGCCCTTGAGTTTGAGGCCCTGGCGCAGGCCGGCCTGATTGAGCACGGCGTGGTCGATGATGTCGTGGGCCAGGCTGCTGGCCAGCAGGCGCTCGCCGGGCTCGGCCCAGTCCAGGCCGATCAGCTGGCGAAAGCGCGCGGCCTGTTGCGGGTCGTCGAGGAAGGTTGCCTCGCGCAGCTGCATTTCACGCGGTTCGCGGTCCAGCAGGCGGGTGCAGCCAAGGGCGAACTGCTGCTCGCTGATGTACAGGTGGGCCAGGCGGATCGTGCCGTTGACCACCCAGTTGGACTCGTGGCCGGCCGGCATGATGCACAGCTTGCCCGGCGCGCCCTTGTCGGCCGGGCGCTGGCGGCGGAAGGTACCGGTGCCGTCGGCGATGTAGCACGACAATGTGTGGTGGCTGGGCGCCTGGTAGTCACGGGCGTCGTCGCGGTTGCTCCACAACGCCGCCGCCAGCCCGTCGCCCAGGTGCGCGCTCAGCTCCAGCCGGGCGTGGGGCGAGGCATGCATGGCGTTGAAGACTTGCAGGTGGTCGAGTGCGGGCATGGGCGATTCCTCTGAGGGCCATCCTACTGCGGCGCGGGCGGGAAGGCAGCTGGCGGAAGAGGAAAAGCGCAAGTTTATGCAAGCGCAGGAGTGAAGCTCGGGAAGACACTGTTTGCCTGTAACGGCCATCGCGGGGCAAGCCCGCTCCCACGCCAGCCCGCCAGGGTGGCCAAACGTGGGAGCGGGCTTGCCCCGCGATGGCCGAAAGCCTGTTCGAGGAAGCCGCCATGAACCTGTCGCTCTACCTGCTCACCGTCCTGATCTGGGGCACCACCTGGATTGCCCTGAAATGGCAGCTGGGCACCGTCGCCATCCCGGTGTCGATCGTCTACCGCTTTGCGCTGGCCGGGTTGATCCTGTTCGTCTTGCTGTTGCTCACCCGCCGCCTGCAGCCGATGAACCGGCGTGGCCATCTGGTGTGCCTGGCCCAGGGCCTGTGCCTGTTCTGCGTCAACTTCATGTGCTTCCTCACCGCCAGCCAGTGGGTCGCCAGCGGCCTGATCGCTGTGGTGTTTTCCACCGCCACCCTGTGGAATGCGCTCAATGCGCGGATCTTCTTCGGCCAGAAGATCGCCACCAACGTGCTTGGCGGCGGGGCCATGGGGCTGCTGGGCTTGGGGCTGCTGTTCTGGCCGGAGCTTTCCCATCATGCCGCCAGCCGCGAAACCCTTTATGGCCTGGGCTTGGCGCTGCTTGGCACGCTGTGTTTCTCCGCAGGCAACATGCTTTCCAGCGTGCAGCAGAAGGCCGGGCTCAAACCCATGACCACCAATGCCTGGGGCATGGTTTATGGCGCGTCGATGCTGACGGTGTACTGCCTGGTCAGCGGCATCCCGTTCGAGATGGAGTGGAACACGCGCTATATCGGGTCGCTGTTGTACCTGGTGATTCCGGGCTCGGTGATCGGCTTCACCGCCTACCTCACCCTGGTCGGGCGCATGGGGCCGGAGCGGGCCGCCTATTGCACCGTGCTGTTCCCGTTGGTGGCGTTGAATGTGTCGGCGTTCGCCGAGGGCTATCAGTGGACAGCGCCGGCGTTGCTGGGGCTGGTGGCGGTGATGGCGGGGAATGTGCTGGTGTTTCGCAAGCCGCGAGTCAAACCGAACATTGTATTGGCTCGTTGAGCAGGGAGCACCTGTCGAAAATGACAGGTGCGCAGGTTCTCTGGTGCTGACTAGACTCTCCGGGATTCTTGGCCTGGGGAATAGGGATGTCGGCACCGTTGTCATGGAACAGAGCGCTCACGCACTCCCAGGTCTGGTTGCTGTGCTCGGCAGCCATGATGTTGCATATCCTGCCATTGCTGATGGCGGACCATCCCTTTCTGGATGACTTTTCCCGCCAGCATCTCGCGAGCAGTGGTTGGGTTGCCTTGGGGCGTCCACTGACATCCTTGTTGTACTCAGGGCTTGGCTTTGCTTCTGGTGCGGTCAATATCTATCCGCTTCCTCTGCTGATGGCTGTTGTGATCAGTGGATATGCCCTGGCCCATTTGATTCGCTACTGGTTCACCACGCCTACGTTCAGTTCCTTGTTCGTGGTGTTGCCGTTGTGGCTCCAACCGTTTTTTCTGCAGAACCTTTCCTATCAATACGATGGCGCGGCCATGGCGCTGTCGATGGCGGCCAGCGTAGGAGCTATTGCGCTCGGCGTTCAGCGATGGCGCGCTTGGTGCGGGGGGACATTGCTGGTTCTCGTTGCAGCCGGGTTTTATCAAGTAAGCATCAACCTGTTTGCTGGGCTGTGTTGCATAGAGGTGGTGCGCAGGATCATCGACGGTTCAGGTGTACGCCAGATATGGCAACTGATGTGGCTACGTTTCAGTCAATTGGTGGTGGGTTGTTTGCTGTATTACGCGACCTGTGCATGGATGATCGAAGGGTTCTATACCAGTGGCTTGCTGCCGTTCGATGAGCGATGGCTTGGCCAGGTATTGCAGCGGCTGGGGACGGTGACTGAAACCGTCGGTCTACTTATGACCCCCGCCCTGCAAGGGCTTGCGATCGCGTTGGTTGGCGTGGCCACCTGGCAGCTCGTCATTGTGCTGAGGCGTGTTCAACAGCGTGCATCATCCCGCGTGGAGTGCGTGGGCCTATGGATGATTCTACTGGGGATGATAGTAGTCGCCTTGGCGTTGATCCCGGGGTTGGTACTTTTCCTTGAGCGTTTTCAAGGCGAGGTACGGGTGATGATGGGGCTGGGATCCGTGATCGTCATGTTGCTGCTATTCGTGCACGGTGCCTTGGCGAGGGCGCCTCGCATGCAACTGCTGGTGCTGGCGGTCCCTTTGGTGTTCATGCTCTCGTTTTCCTTCGCGTACGGGCGGGTCATGGTGCTGCAAAAGGCATTGCATCAATCGGTTTCGCAAGGATTGGTACGAGACCTCGCCCCGTACGCCGACCTGGCTCCTTTCAAACATGTTTATCTCATTGATTTCTGGTTAAAAAAACCCTGGATTCCCGGCGCGGAAGGAACGCTGCGAGCGATGCCGGCAGTGAGCGCTCTTTTCCCGAATAGTTATCTCGTCTTGCCCGAGATGCTGCCTCTGGTAGGAATCGATGATTTTCGGCTGTTCTTCGACAAACCACCCCTGAGTCGTCGGCAGGTGATGGCTATCAGCCCGTTGGCGTTAGTACGTAGCCAGTTCTACGACATTCATCAGGTAGGCAATGATGCTTATGTGCTGATGAAGGCGCCTGCCGGATTCGAGGAAGTTGCACCATGAGCCCGGGGCGCTTTGTACGGTATGGTTTGGTGGGTATCGGCAATACCGCTGTGCATTGGTTGGTGTTCCTTGTGTCACATGTCGTTCTTGGCATGAGCCAGGCACAGGGCAATCTGCTTGCCTTCGTGGTGGCAGCAAGCCTTTCCTATCACGTCAATGCCCAATACACCTTTGCGGTTCGTCCGCAAGGACGACGCTATTTGCTGTTTCTATCTGGAATGGGCTGCCTGAGCCTGGTCATCGGTACGGTTTCTGATCGTATCAATCTGTCACCTTGGCTGACGCTGGTCATTTTTTCGTTCGCCAGTCTGACAGTGGGCTACGCCTATTCACACACCGTGGTGTTCAGACGGAGGGACCCATGAACATTACCTTGGTGGTGCCGCTGTACAACGAGCAAGAGACCTTGGAGCGCTTCTATCACACCGTGCGCAGTGAGCCTTCGTTGCGGGAGACGACTGTGGAAATCGTTTTCGTCAATGACGGCAGCACCGACGATACGGAGGCCATTTGCGCCGATCTGGCGGCCAGGGACGAATGGGTCACGGCGATCAATTTCTCCCGTAACTTCGGCAAGGAGTCAGCGCTGTTCGCGGGTCTCGAGCATGCCGAGGGCGATGCAGTGGTACCGATAGATGTCGACCTGCAAGACCCGATCGAAGTGGTGGCGCAGATGATCGAGCGCTGGCAGGCCGGAGCTGACGTGGTCCTGGCCAAGCGTCGCAGCCGGGTCGCCGATACGCGCTTCAAGCGTTGGACCGCAGGGCTCTATTACCGCCTGCACAACGCCATCGCCTCGCTGCCCATCGAGGAGAACGTCGGCGATTTCCGCCTGCTCGACCGCAAGGTGGTCGCTGCCATCCGGCAGATGCCGGAGCAGCAGTTGTTCATGAAGGGCGTGCTGTCGTGGGTGGGGTTTCGCACAGAGATCATCGAGTACGACCGCCAGGAGCGGGCGGCGGGCAATAGCAAGTTTGGCTTCTGGCGCCTGTGGAACCTGGCACTGGACGGCATTACCTCGTTCAGCACGGTGCCGCTGCGGCTGTGGACCTACATCGGTGGCGGTGTGTCGTTGTTCGCCCTGCTGTACGCGGCATTTCTGGTGCTGGACAAGCTGCTCCTCGGCAACGACTTGCCGGGGTATCCGTCACTGATGACGGCGATTCTGTTCCTTGGCGGGGTGCAGTTGATCGGGATTGGCATCCTGGGCGAGTACATCGGGCGGATCTACCAGGAAACCAAGCACCGGCCCCGCTATGTGGTACGCAAGGTACTGGGGCGGCGAAGCCAACCCCAGTAGGCCCTATCGCGGGGCAAGCCCGCTCCCACAAACCTCGTGAGTGGGCCTTCAGCTTTTCCACACCTGCGGATTGACCAGATCCCGTGGTCGCTCGCCCAGCAATGCCGAGCGCAGATTGTCGATGGCCCGGTTGGCCATGGCCTCGCGGGTCTCGGCAGTGGCCGAGCCGATGTGCGGCAGGGTCAGGGCGTTAGGTAGCTTGAACAGCGGCGAATCGGCCAACGGCTCCTTTTCGTATACGTCCAGGCCGGCGCCGCGAATGGTCCCTTCCTGCAGTGCCTCGATCAGTGCCGCTTCGTCGACCACCGGGCCACGGGCGATGTTGACCAGGAATGCGCTGGGTTTCATCAGCTTCAGCTCGCGGGCGCCGATCAGCTTGCGGGTGGCCTCGGACAGCGGTACCACCAGGCAGACGAAATCGGCTTCTGCCAACAGCTCGTCCAGGCTGCGGAACTGCGCGCCCAGCTCTTGCTCCAGCGCGGCCTTGCGGCTGTTGCCGGTGTACAGCACCTGCATGTTGAAACCGAAGCGGCCACGCCGGGCGATGGCCGCGCCGATGTTGCCCATGCCGACGATGCCCAGTGTCTTGCCGTGCACATCGCAGCCGAACTGCGCCGGGCCCACGGTGGCCTGCCAGTGGCCGGCCTTGGTCCAGGCGTCCAGCTCCGCGGTGCGCCGGGCGCAACCCATGATCAGGGCGAAGCCCAGGTCGGCGGTGCTTTCGGTGAGCACGTCGGGGGTGTTGGTCAGGGCGATGCCGCGTTCGTTGAAGTAGTCCAGGTCGTAGTTGTCGTAGCCGACCGAGACGCTGGACACCACCTCCAGCTTGCCCGCGCCTTCGAGCTGCGCCCGGCCCAGCTTGCGGCCGACGCCGATCAGGCCGTGTGCCTCGGGCAGCGCTTCGTTGAACTGGGCGGCGATGTCACCCAGCTTGGGGTTGGGCACGATCACGTTGAAGTCGTGTTGCAGGCGCTCGGCCATGGCCGGGGTAATGCGGCTGAAGGCCAGGACGGTCTTTTTCATCGGGCTGCTCCTGGGAAAAAGCTACAAGCTACAAGCTACAAGCCACAAGAAAAAGCAGGATGTGCACCGATCTGCCTTTTCTTGTGGCTTGCAGCTGGTCGCTTACCGCTGCTGTCAATTAGCGATCAGCAGCTCGTGGGTTTTCAGGTCGGCCTCGTGGGCGGCGAGGATTTCCGGCAGCGAGTTGCGCAGGTACTCGACCCAGGTCTTGATCTTCGCATCCAGGTACTGGCGCGACGGGTAGATCGCATACAGGTTCAGTTCCTGCAGGCGGTACTGCGGCAGGATCCGCACCAGGCTGCCGTCGCGCAGGCCATCGATGGCGGTGTAGATCGGCAGCACGCCCACGCCCATGCCGCTGCGGATCGCGGTCTTCATCGCATCGGCGGAGTTCACCTGGAACGGCGAGGTGGTGATGTTGACCACCTCCTGCCCCTCGGGGCCGTCGAACAGCCATTTCTCCAGCGGGATCACCGGGCTGACCATGCGCAGGCAGGCATGCTTGAGTAGGTCGGCGGGCTTGTGCGCGAAACCGTGGCACGCCACGTAGTCGGGCGCGGCGCAGACGATGCTGTAGGTGATGCCCAGGCGCTGGGAGACGAACCCCGAGTCCGGCAGTTCGCTGGCCAGCACGATGGACACATCGTAGCCCTCGTCGAGCAGGTCGGGCACGCGGTTGGCCATGGTCAGGTCGAAGGTCACGTCCGGGTGCGATTCGCGGTAGCGGGCGATGGCGTCGACCACGAAGTGCTGGCCGACCCCGGTCATCGAATGCACCTTCAGCTGCCCGGCGGGGCGGGCATGGGCATCGCTGGCCTCGGCCTCGGCTTCTTCCACGTAGGTAAGAATCTGTTCGCAGCGCATCAGGTAGCGCTTGCCGGCCTCGGTCAGCGCGATGCGCCGGGTGGTGCGGTTGAGCAGGCGGGTTTGCAGATGGGCTTCCAGGTTGGAGACCGCCCGCGACACGTTCGCGGTGGTCGTATCCAGTTGCGCCGCGGCAGCGGTGAAGCTGCCGAGCTGGGCCACGCAACTGAAAGCACGCATGTTTTGCAGGGTGTCCATGGGTCACTCTCGGTTTAGAGGACAAAATTGTGACATGAAGTAACGCTGTTTCGCGTCCGACTAAAGCCGGATTATCGCTGTTTTGGTAACAAAGATTCGCAGGAATATACGCTTATCGCCAATGAAACCCGCCCCTAGAATTGCCCGGCCCCTCCACCTCTTCCTCGGGAAATCGCAGCTGTGCCGCGTCGCAACATCAGAGCGCTTAGCGCGCTCAGTGCCTGTGCCCTTTGTCTCACCTTGAGCGGCTGTATCGGAACCTGGGGCATCGCCCCGCAGAGCAAGACCCTCCAAGCCAACCAACTGACCACCGACGACGCCATCCGCGAGGCTGCGCGCGACGCCCACTGGCCGGCCCAGCAATGGTGGCGCGCCTATGGCGACGCGCAGCTGAACGACTGGGTCGCACTGGCATTGGCCGGCAGCCCGAGCATGGCCATGGCCGCCGCACGGGTGCGCGAAGCCAAGGCCATGGCGGGTGTGGTCGAGTCGGCGGAAAAGCTGCAGGCCAACGGCAACGCCACCCTCAAGCGCCACAACTGGCCGGAGGATCAGTTCTACGGCCCTGGCGCGCTGTCCGGCGCCAACACCTGGGACAACAACGCCGCCATCGGTTTGAGCTACGCCCTGGACCTGTGGGGTCGCGAGCGCAATGCCAGCGAGCAGGCCGTGGACCAGACGCACATGAGCGCCGCCGAGGCGCGCCAGGCCCAGCTGGAGCTGGAGAACAACGTGGTGCGCGCCTACATCCAGCTCAGCCTGCATTACGCCCGGCGCGATATCGTGCGGGCGGAGCTTGCGCAGCAGGAGCAGATCGTCGCCCTGGCCAAGCGTCGCCTCGACGCTGGCATTGGTACCCATTTCGAAGTCAGCCAGGCCGAGGCGCCGCTGCCGGAAACCCACCGCCAGATCGACAGCCTCAACGAAGAGATCGCCCTGACTCGCAACCAGCTGGCGGCCCTGGCCGGCAAGGGGCCGGGGGAGGGCGCGAAGCTGCAACGCCCGACCCTGACCCTCGGCGCGCCGCTGAAACTGCCCTCGAACCTGCCCGCCGAACTGGTCGGCCAGCGTCCCGACGTGGTTGCCAGCCGCTGGCAGGTGGCGGCCCAGGCCCGTGGTATCGACGTGGCCCATGCCGGGTTCTTCCCCAATGTCGACCTGGTCGGCGGCCTCGGCTTCGTGGCCACCGGGGGCGGCCCGCTGGAGTTTCTCACCGGGCGCAAGTTCAACTACAACGTCGGGCCTGCCATCAGCCTGCCGATCTTCGATGGTGGCCGCCTGCGCTCGCAACTGGGCGTGGCCTCGGCGGGCTATGACGTGGCCGTGGCGCGCTACAACCAGACGGTGATCGGCGCGTTGCAGAACATCTCCGACCAACTGATCCGCCGCGAGTCGATGAAGGAGCAGGCGCATTTCGCCGCCGAATCCGTCGCCGCCGCGCAGAAGACCTACGACATCGCCACCGTCGCCTTCCAGCGCGGGCTCACCGATTACCTCAACGTGCTCAATGCCCAGACCCTGCTGTTCCGCCAGCAGCAGGTGCAGCAGCAGGTACAGGCCGCGCGCCTGGTGGCCCATGCCGAACTGGTCACTGCCCTGGGCGGCGGCCTGGAGGCGGGCAAGGATGTGCCCGATCAACAGCGCCAGGCCGCACCGAAAACACCCGCCACCCTGGCCATCTTCGACACGCCGGACCACGCCGAATGAGCACATCGAGCTTGCCCTTGCGCTGGCTGCAGAGCCTGGAGTGGCGCCGGGGGTTCTTTGCCTGGGCGCGGACCGACGGCGTCACCTGGGTCTACATCTTCAAAGTCCTGGCGGCCGCCTTCATCACCCTGTGGCTGGCCATGCGCCTGGAGCTGCCGCAGCCGCGCACGGCGATGATCACCGTGTTCATCGTCATGCAGCCGCAGAGCGGCCATGTGTTCGCCAAGAGTTTCTACCGGGTGCTCGGCACCCTGGCCGGCTCGGCGATGATGGTCGCGCTGATCGCGATCTTCCCGCAGAACACCGAGTTGTTCCTGCCCAGCCTGGCCTTGTGGGTCGGCCTGTGCTCGGCGGGTGCCATGCGCTATCGGACCTTCCGTGCCTATGGTTTCGTGCTGGCCGGCTACACGGCGGCGATGATCGGCCTGCCGGTGCTGCAGCACCCCGACCAGGCGTTCATGGCGGCGGTATGGCGGGTGCTGGAGATTGCCCTGGGGATTCTCGTTTCGACCTTCGTCAGTGCCGCGATCCTGCCGCAGTCGGCCAGTGCCGCCATGCGCAACGCTCTGTACCAGCGCTTCGGCGTGTTCGCCGGGGTGGTGGTCGAGGCCCTGCGCGGCGACAGCCAGCGCGACCGCTTCGAGACCAGCAACGTGCGCTTCGTCGCCGAGGCGGTGGGCCTGGAGAGCCTGCGCAACGTCACCGCTTTCGAAGACCCGCACATGCGCCGACGCTCCGGCCGGCTGGTGCGGATGAACAGCGAGTTCATGGCCATCACCACGCGTTTCAATGCCCTGCACCGCCTGCTCGAGCGCCTGCGCGCCCGTGGCCCGTTGCAGATCGTCAGCGCCATCGAACCCGGCCTGCAAACCCTGGCTGAGCTGCTGCAGCCCTATGTCGGCCGGGCCCTGACCGACGCCGACGCCTTGCGCCTGGCCCTGGAGCTGGGCACCTACAAGGAAGGCCTGCAGGCCCAGGTGCGTGGTCTGCGCGCCGAGTACCTGCAGACCAGCCCGAGCGAGTCCGACCTGCTCGATTTCCACACCGCCTTCGAATTGCTCTATCGCTTCGTCGACGAGATGTACAGCTACGCCGAGACCCACGCCTCGCTGGCCGTGCACAAGCACGAACGCGAACAATGGGACGAACCCTACGTTGCTCAGACCAGCTGGCTGGTATCGCTGGCCGCTGGCGTGCGCGCCTCGGCGGTGCTGTTGCTGCTGGGCAGCTATTGGCTGCTCAGCGACTGGCCCAGTGGCGCCATGATGACCCTGATCGCCACGGTCACCGTGGGCCTGTCGGCGGCTTCGCCGAACCCCAAGCGCATGGCGTTCCAGATGGCCTGCGGCACGGCGGTCGGCGCCTTCGTCGGCTTCTTCGAAACCTTCTTCGTGTTCCCCTGGATCGACGGTTTCCCGCTGCTGTGCATGGTCCTGGCGCCGGTGTTCGTGCTCGGTGCGTTCCTCGCCTCGCGCCCGGCCTATGCCGGTTACGGCCTGGGCCTGCTGGTGTTCTTCGCCATCGGTTCGGTGCCGAACAACCTGACAGTCTATGACCCGTACACCTTCATCAATGACTACATCGGCATGGTCATCGGCATGTTCGTCTGCGCCGCGGCCGGGGCGATCATCCTGCCGCCCAACAGCCGCTGGCTGTGGAGCCGGCTGGAGCAGGAGTTGCGCGAGCAGGTGCTGTTCGCCATCGGCGGGCGCCTGCGCGGGCTGGGCTCGGCGTTCGAAAGCCGTACCCGCGACCTGCTGCACCAGGCCTACGGCCTGGCCGCCGGCAAGCCGCAGGTACAAAGCCAACTGATGGGCTGGATGTTCACCGTGCTGGAGATTGGCCACGCCATCATTGAGCTGCGCAAGGAACAGGATCGAGCACCGATCCACCCTGCTTACGCCGAGTCGCAGCCCTGGCGCCAGGCCATCCGCGTGATGGGCCGGGCCCTGGCGCGGTTGTTCCTGCAACCCAGCGCCAGCAACCACGAACGCGCCTTGGTAGCGGTGGACCACGCCATCAGCCGCGTGCAGGCCACCGACGAACCCTTCGCCCGGCACTTCGACACCTCGGTGCTGCGCCGCGCGCAGAGCTACCTGCACTTTATCCGTTCCTCCCTGCTCGACCCACAGTCGCCGCTGGCACCGGCGAAAGGACTACACCGTGCTCCGTGAAATCATGCCCCGCGAGATCGCCTTCCATGGCGTGTATATGCCCACCATGACCTTGATGTTCCTGTTCGCCCTGGGCCTGGCCTGGGGCCTGGACCGGTTCATTGCCAGCCATGACGGCTACCGCTTCTTCTGGCACCCGGCGCTGTTGCGCCTGAGCCTGTTCGTCTGCCTGTTCGGCGCCCTGGCGCTGTCGCTCTACTGGTGAGAATCCTGCAATGAAAAAGTTCTTCAGCCTGATCGCCACCCTGCTGGTGCTGACCGCTGCCGTGGTGATCGGCCGCCAGTTGTGGCTGCACTACATGACCACGCCGTGGACCCGCGACGGCCGGGTGCGCGCCGATATCATCAACGTTGCCGCCGATGTGCCGGGCTATGTGGTGGATGTGCCGGTGCTGGATAACCAGCGGGTAAAGAAGGGCGATGTGCTGATCCGCATCGACCCGGAGCACTACCAGTTGGCGGTGGAGCAGGCCAAGGCGCTGGTTGCCTCGCGCAAGGCTACCTGGGAAATGCGCAAGGTCAACGCCAGGCGCCGCGCCGACATGGACAACCTGGTGATCTCCAAAGAGAACCGCGACGACGCCAGCAATATCGCCAACTCCGCCCTGGCCGACTATCAGCATGCCCAGGCCCAGCTGGCCGCCGCCGAGCTGAACCTCAAGCGCACGCAGATCGTCGCCACGGTCGATGGCTATGTGACCAACCTGAACATCCACAAGGGCGATTACGCGCGCACCGGCGAGGCGGTGATGGCGGTGGTGGATGAGCAGTCGTTCTGGGTGTACGGCTTCTTCGAGGAAACCAAGCTGCCCCACGTCAAGGTAGGGGATGTCGCCGAACTGCAGATGATGAGCGGCGAGCGCCTCAAAGGGCATGTGCAGAGCATCGCCCGGGGCATCTACGACCGCGACAATCCGCAGAGCCGCGAGCTGATCGCCGATGTGAACCCGACCTTCAACTGGGTGCGCCTGGCGCAGCGGGTGCCGGTGCGGATCCATATCGATGAAGTGCCGGACGGGTTCCTGCTGGCGGCGGGGACGACCTGTACGGTGGTGGTCAAGCCGAGCGAGGGCTGATCCAGTTCTCGCGCTGACGCCATCGATGTATTGGCAGGCAGGTGTCAGCGCTTGAGGGTGGCGTTGAATCGGGCTGTTGCCGTAGTCGCTTCCTGCAACAGCTGATTCCAGTCGTCAGGTGGGTATCCGGTGCCAAGCATGCGACGGAACACTTTATAGGCGTCGTCACTGCTTTCGTAAGCGCGTTTGCAGTCGTCATCGTTTACCCAAACCAGGACGATTATCTTGCTCGACGCGTGATAACGGAAAAACAAACGATATTGCTGGAAGAACTTCGCCCGGAACCAGTGCCGGTGGGCATCTCCCAGGGTGTTTCCCTGGCGATACTCGGTTTTGGTTGGATCCTGCGCGATGCCATCGAAAGCCAGGCGAATAATTGCAGTCAGCCGTTTCCAGGCATTCTTCCTGGTGTAGCTATCGGGGGCCTTGCGCTTCAGGACCTCCAGTTCGTTTTTCAACTGGTCCAGCTTATCGAGGAACATGGGGTGTGCGAACACCGTCCAGCCAGTTGAAGAAACGGGGGGGAGGTCAGCATCTGTCATTCATCATCCGCCGAAAGAGGTTGATCCAGATCGAGTTCTTCATCGCCAACCAGTGCCTTCAGGCGAGCGACAAACTCTGCATCGACAACCTTCAAACGTTGCGGGTTCGTGGCGATATCCCGTTCCAGGAATTCCAGGAACTGCCCCACCGCAGGGTCTTCCTCGGCTGTCTCTGCGCGGGTCAGTATCACTGCTCCGTCAGGGCGGATCGAGTAGTGAATCTTGTCACGCTTTTTCAGGCCCAATGCGCGGCGAACGGTTTCGGGGACCGTTGTCTGGTAGCGCTCGGTCAGGGTCGATTCCGCTTCGAAGGTAGTAGCCATGGTCGTCAGTCCGCGAGGGTAATATCGGCCACGGTAATGCGAGTGCATTACCTGGTCAATGCAGTTGCATTACCTCGTGTGTACTGGCTGATCAACGGTTTTCTGGCTCAAGCCGCCCCGACCAGCACGGGCACCTTCACCCGGTCGATCACCTTGGCGCTGATAGACGGATCGAGCAGCCTGCCTAGCCGTGACAGGTGGCGGTGGCCGATAATGACCAGTTCGCACTCCAGCTCCCGGGCTTTGGCGACGATAGCCTCCACCGGCTGGCCGGCGACCATGCAGCCCAGGCTGTCGAACCCGGCTTCGCGCAGCGTTACCACGGCGCTGTTCACGGCGTGCTCGGCCTGTTGCTGTTCGTCGCAGGCGGCGGGGTATTCCTCCAACTCATCTTCGGTGTAGGCCGTGCGCTGGTCGTGCACGGCGAAGGTCGAGTCGATGGCCAGCAGCACATGCAGGGTGTGCTCGCCGGGGCGGCAGTAGCGCTGGGCGAGGGTAAGCAGGCTGGCGGCTGCCGGGGAGGCGTCGATGGCGATCAGAACCGGGTGGGGCATGGGCAATCCTTTGGAGAATGGATGGCAGTGCCACACCATTGTCGATTCATTAACCTCTACGGATAAATGGTCCCTCGCGCACGGCGCCATTGCGTCAGACGCAATCGACCAACCTGTTACCATCGCGTTTCCCACAGCTGTCACGGAAAACGGCCATGCAACTCCCGGACATGAACCTGCTCGTCGCCCTCGATGTGCTGCTCGACGAAGGCAGCGTGGTCGGTGCCGCCCAGCGCATGAACCTGAGCCCGGCGGCAATGAGCCGGACCCTCGGGCGAATCCGCGAGGCCATGGGCGATCCGATCCTGGTGCGTGCCGGCCGTGGCCTGGTGCCGACCCCGCGAGCGTTGGCCTTGCGCGAACAGGTGCATGGCTTGGTGGAGCAGGCCGGCCTGGTGTTTCGCAGCCGCGATGCCGTCGACCTGGCCAACCTCGACCGCGCCTTCAACATCCGCACCAACGACCTGTTCATTGCCCTGTATGGCGCGCAGTTGCTGCGCATGATGCTGGACCAGGCGCCGCGCACGGTGCTGCGTTTCGTGCCCGAGGGCAGTGGTGATGACGATGCGGTGCTGCGCAACGGGCAGATCGACCTGATTATCAGCTCGGCCATCGAGCTGGGGCCGGAGATCAAGGTGCAGAGCCTGTTCAACACCTACTTCGTCGGCCTGGCCCGTGAGGATCACCCGATCTTCGATGCCGCGATCACCCCCGAGCGTTTTGCCGCCTATCCGCAGATCAGCGTGTCCCGGCGGGGCCGCGCCAATGGGCCGATCGACGTGTCGCTGGCCAACTGCAAGGTGGAGCGGCGAGTGGCGCTGATCACCACCAGCTTCCATTCGGCGATGTTCTCGCTGCCGGATTCGGACCTGATCCTGCCGATACCGGCCAACATCCTCAATAGTGTGCAGCGCTTGAAGCTGCCGTTGCGTTCGTTCGAGATCCCGGTACCGCTGGAGAAGGTCAACGTGATGCAGGCCTGGCATCCGCGTTTCGACAATGACCCGGCGCACCGCTGGTTGCGGCAGACGCTGAAGGCTTGCGGCAGTATCGATCCTTGATGGGCAACGTTTTGCGTTCCATGGCCGGCAAATCAACCTGGATTGCGTCTGGCGCAACATAAAGCTGCCAACAAGTCAGTTTTCGTCAGCATTCGACCTTCTTAGACTTCACCCAGCCCTTAAAATGTTGCTGGAGATGTCTATCCATGAGTTCCCTGACCGCGCCTTCCGCCGCGCTGGCCGCCGCCCCTGCGCCGGCCGCCCCCGCGCAGACGGCGTTCGGCCTGCGGGTGGTGGTCGGGCTGTTCGGCGTGTTGCTGGCGGTGCTGTGCGCCGGGCTCAACGAGGCGGTGACCAAGATTTCCCTGAGCGACATCCGTGGCGCCATGGGCATCGGTGCCGACGAAGGCGCCTGGCTGCTGGCGGCGTACAGCGCCGCCTCGGTCTCGGCCATGGCCTTCGCGCCGTGGCTGGCCACCACCTTCTCGTTGCGCCGCTTCACCATGACCGCCGTCGGCCTGTTTGCCGTGCTCGGCCTGATCCAACCCTTCGCTCCCAACCTGCACAGCCTGATGTTGCTGCGGGTGCTGCAGGGCTTCGCCTCGGGCGCCTTGCCGCCGATGCTGATGAGCGTGGCGCTGCGCTTCCTGCCGCCGGGTATCAAGGTCTACGGCCTGGCCTGCTACGCCCTGACCGCAACCTTCGGGCCGAACCTCGGCACGCCGCTGGCCGGGTTGTGGACCGAGTACGTCGGTTGGCAATGGGCGTTTTGGCAGATCATCCTGCCGTCGCTGCTGGCAATCGCCTGTGTCGGCTGGGGCCTGCCCCAGGACCCACTGCGCCTGGAGCGCTTCAAGCAACTGGACTGGCGTGGGGTGCTGCTTGGCCTGCCGGCGATCAGTTGCATCGTCCTTGGCCTGTCGTTGGGCGACCGCTGGGGCTGGTTCGACTCGCCGCTGATCTGCTGGCTGCTCGGTGGTGGCGTGTTGCTGCTGGTGCTGTTCATGTTCAACGAATGGTCCGAGCCATTGCCGTTCTTCCAGTTGCGCATGCTCTCGCGGCGCAACCTGAGCTTCGCCCTGGTGACCCTGGCCGGTGTATTGGTGGTGTTGTCCGGGGTCGGCAGCATTCCTTCGGCGTACCTGGCGCAGATCCAGGGCTACCGCCCGGCGCAGACCAGCCCGCTGATGATGCTGGTGGCCATGCCGCAGCTGCTCGCCCTGCCGCTGACGGCGGCGCTGTGCAATATCCGCGCGGTGGATTGCCGTTGGGTATTGGCCGTGGGCCTGGCAATGCTGGCGGCGTCGTGCGTGGGTAGCAGCCTGCTGACCTCGCAGTGGATTCGCGGCGACTTCTACCCCTTCTACCTGCTGCAGGTGTTCGGCCAGCCGATGGCGGTGCTGCCCTTGCTGATGCTTTCCACCAATGGCATGACCCCGCAGGAAGGCCCGTTCGCCTCGGCCTGGTTCAACACGGTCAAGGGTCTGTCGGCAGTCATCGCCGCCGGCCTGCTTGACGCCCTTGGCACCCTGCGCCGGCATTTTCATTCCAACCACCTGGTCGACAGCCTGGGCAACGCGCCGCTGATCGACGACAACGCCGCTGGCCTGGCCAAGCGCATCCATGAACAGGCCCTGGTGCTGACCTCGGCCGACCTGTACCTGGTGATGGCGGGTATCGCCGTCGCCATGATCTGCCTGATCCCCTTCGTGCCTACCCGGATCTTCCCGCCGCGTGCGGTGGCCTGAAGCCGGGGCTGAATTCGAGATAGAAAGATGACCAACAACCGCAAGACGCTCTTCATCGGCTCGGCACTCGCCGTGGCCGTGCTCGCCGCCCTGGTCGGCCCCTGGATGTTCGGCAGCGACCATCGCCAGAGCACCAACGATGCCTATGTGACCGCCGACTACACCGTGGTCGCGCCGAAGGTGGCGGGCTTCATCAAGGAGGTGCTGGTGGAGGACAACCAGCAGGTGAGTGCCGGCCAGTTGCTGGCGACCATCGATCCGCGTGACTACCAGGCCGCCCTCGATGCGGCCCAGGCCCAACTGTTGGTGGCCAGGGCGCAGAGCCTGGATGCCCGCGCCACCCTGGAGCGCCAGGCCTCGTTGATCGCCCAGGCCGAGGCGGCGGTGAAGGCGGCCCAGGCCGAAGCTGCATTCGCCGATCACGAGGTGACCCGCTACAGCCGCCTGGCCGAGCAGGGTGCCGGCACCGTGCAGAACGCCCAGCAGGCGCGCAGTGGTGTCGACCAGGCCCGTGCGCGGTTGGCCAACAGCCAGGCGGCGTTGCTGGCCACGCGCAAGCAGGTAGACATCCTCAGCGCCCAGGTGGCCAGCGCCGATGGCCAGCTCAAGCGTGCCGAAGCCGGGCTGGAAAAGGCCCGGCTGGATCTGTCCTACACCCGCATCACCGCGCCGGTCGACGGCATGGTCGGCGAGCGCGCCCTGCGCATCGGCGCCTACGTCAACCCGGGGGCGCGGCTGCTGTCGGTGGTGCCGCTGGAGCGCGCCTACATTGTCGGCAATTTCCAGGAAACCCAGCTGACCCATGTGCAGCCGGGGCAAGCGGTGAGTATCAGCGTCGATACCTTCTCCGGCGAACAACTCCACGGTCGTGTCGAGAGTATCGCCCCGGCCACCGGCGTGACCTTCGCCGCCGTCAAACCGGACAACGCCACCGGCAACTTCACCAAGGTGGTACAGCGCATTCCGGTGAAGATCGTCTTCGATGACGGCCAGCCGCTGTTGGCGCGCCTGCGTGTGGGCATGTCGGTGGAAGCGACCATCGATACCCACGGCGACACGCTGGCCGGCAAAGAGGTGACTGCGCGATGAGACGCCTGAGCCCTTTGCTGCTGGCCATGCTGCTGGCCGGCTGCACCCTCGGCCCGGACTTCCGGCGCCCGGACAGTGAGGCGCCCAGGGACTGGGCCGAGCTGCAAGGCGCTGCCGCGGCCAGCCAGCCGGTGGCCGAACCGCTGGAACTGCGCTGGTGGGACAGCTTCCATGATCCGCGCCTGAGCGCGCTGATCCAGAAGGTCACCGAGCGCAACCTCGACCTGCAGATGGCCAGCGCGCGTTTGCTGCAAAGCCGCGCCCTACGCAGCACCGTCGCGGCGGACGAAGCGCCGGCGGTGGACGTAAATGCCGGCTACAGCCGTGCGCGCAACAGCGCCGAGGGGTTGAACGACCCCTCCGGCAAGGCCGGCAAATCGGCGTACAACCTGTGGCAGGGCGACCTGGTCGCCGGTTGGGAACTGGACCTGTGGGGGCGTGTGCGCCGCCAGGTCGAGGCCGCCGACGCGACAGTGGCGGTTGCCGAGAACGACCGCCGTGGCGTGCTGCTGGCGCTGTTGTCGGAAACCGCCGGCAACTACATCCAGCTGCGTGCCGTGCAGCACACCCTGGACATCACCCAGGACAACCTCAAGGTTGCCCGGCACAGCCTGAAGCTGTCCGAAGGCCGCCAGGCCGAAGGTGTCGCCACCCGGCTCGACGTCGCCCAGGCCAGCGCCCAGGTGGCGTCGATCGAAGCGCGCCTGCCGACCCTGGAGGCCCGCCGCGATGACCTGATCAACGCCCTCAGCTTGCTCGCTGCCGAACCACCACGCAGCCTGCAGCGTGAGCTGCTGCAAGGTGGCGAACTGCCCGCGCCGCAGCAGCGCTTCGCCATCGGCGTGCCGTCGGAGCTGGCCGAGCGCCGCCCGGATATCCGCCAGGCCGAGGCCCGGTTGCATGCGGCCACCGCCAGCATTGGCGTGGCCAAGGCCGATTTCTATCCGAGCATCCGCCTGTCCGGGAGTGTCGGTTTCCAGGCCATGCAGTTGTCCGATTTCGGTGCCTGGGACTCGCGCAGGTTCGCTTTTGGGCCGCAATTGTCGTTGCCGATCTTCGAGGGCGGGCGGCTCAAGGGCCAGCTGCAACTGCGCGAGGCCCAGCAGCAGGAGGCGGCGCTGAACTACCGCAAGGTGGTGCTCGGTGCCTGGCATGAGATCGACGATGTGCTGCGGCTGTACAACGCCAGCCAGTTGCGTCGTGATCACCTGGCCGAGGCGGTGCGGCAGAACCGCATCGCCCTGGAGACTGCGCAACGCCAGTACGTGGAAGGGGCGGTGGACTTTCTCAACGTGCTGACGGTGCAGTCGGCGCTGCTGGCCAGCGAAGAGCAGTGGATCGACAGCTCGGCGGCGGTGTCGCAGGCGCTGGTCGGGTTATACAAGGCGCTGGGCGGCGGCTGGCAGGCGTTCGATCAGGTTTGAAACGCATCGCGGGGCAAGCCCGCTCCCACGATGCCTTGAGTCGTCAGAGCGGTCGCAACAGCCCGAAACGCTTGCGCAACACCCAATCCAGCAGCCTCTGCGGCAGCACTCGCGCCATCAACGGCAACGCCGTGCTGCCATTGCCGATACGCACCAGCGCCGGCACCGGCGACTTGCGCGTGGCGGCCAGCAGGCGCTGGGCAAATACCGCCGCCGAAGTCGGCCGGTCCTGCGACGCTCGCGCCCGGGCCTGTACCTGTTCGCGCAACGGCCACCACGGCGAATCGCTCGCCAGTACCTGCTCGGCCTGTTGCTGGGCATTGCTGGCGAACTGCGAGGCGATCGCCCCCGGCTGCACTTCCATCACCCGGATCCCGAACGGCGCCAGCTCCAGGCGCAAGGCATCGGTCAGCCCGTGCACGGCGGCCTTCGACGCGCAGTACGCGCCGGCGAACGGGGTGACCAGCACGCCCGAGACGCTGCCGATGTTCACCACCAGCCCACGCGAGCGGCGCAGCAGCGGGAACAGCGCGCGGGTCACGCCGACCAGGGCGAAGACATTGGTCTCGAACTGTTGGCGCATGGCCTCGACTCCGCCGTCGAGCAGCGGGCCCATGGCGCCGTAGCCGGCGTTGTTGATGAGGATATCGAGGCCGCCGTGGCGGTCTTCCAGCTCGTCGGCCAGGCGGGTCAGTGCCTCGCCATCATTCACATCCAGTTGCCGCGCGGCGAAGCCGGCGGCGAGCAGGGTGTCGACGTCGTCGGGTTTGCGGGCGGTGGCCCAGACTTCATGGCCGGCATCGCGGAAGGCGTCGGCCAGGGCGCGGCCGATGCCGCTGGAACAACCGGTGATCAGGACGGTGGGCATGGGGCGGGCCTGTGTTCAGTTGGACATGGGTGTCATGGCTACCGGCCTCATCGCGGGGCAAGCCCGCTCCCACGTTGCAAACTCAGGCGTGGGAGCGGGCTTGCCCCGCGATGGGACGGACTCAATTGGCGAATGTACCTTGCAGGTGCTCGGCACGAAATTCCAGCGTTTGTGGCCGGTAGCCCGAGCGCAGTGGCGGCACCGGCAGGCAATCACTCCATTCGACGCCGGGCTGCAATTCGCCGGGACCGCGATAGCGGGGTGCTGCATAGGTATTCTCGGCAAGGTTCACGGTATCGCCGGGGGCATAGGCGGCCACGCGCCAACGCAGCTCGGTCAGCGGCGCCTTGTTGCCGTTCTTCATGCGTACCTGTAGGGCGCGGTCGGCGGGACACTGGTCGGGGGCGTAGGTCAGGCGAATGTCCAAGCGGGCTAACTGCGAGGCCTCGCGTGTGTCCTGCCAGACCACACCTAGCGCCACCAGGCCCAGGCCGCACACGGCAGCCAGGGAAATCGGCAGGGCCTTGGCCGGATAGCGCAGCAGCAGGACCAGCCAGGTGAGGATGAGCAGGGCGCCGATGATCATGGTGGGGCGGGCCTTGGTGACGGGGGTTCGACCATCCTAGCCGCAAATTGGGCAGGCCTCAAAAACGCAATCGCGGGGCAAGCCCGCTCCCACGCAGTTTTCCGGCGTGGGAGCGGGCTTGCCCCGCGAAGGGCCCCAGGCTTATTGCGCGATGGTCTTCACCGAAACCCCACGCTCCACCGGCGTGGAAGTTCGCCCGTACACATCCTCGAAGCGCTCGATGTCATCCTCGCCCAGATAGCTGCCGGACTGCACCTCGATGATCTCCAGCGGGATCTTGCCCGGGTTGCGCAGGCGGTGCACCGAGGCGATGGGGATGTAGGTGGACTGGTTCTCGGTGAGCAGGAACACGTTCTCGTCGCAGGTCACCTCGGCGGTGCCGGACACCACGATCCAGTGCTCGGCGCGGTGGTGGTGCATCTGCAGCGACAGGCTGGCGCCCGGCTTGACGGTGATGTGCTTGACCTGGAAGCGCCCGCCCATGTCCACCGAGTCGTACGAGCCCCACGGGCGGTAGACCTCCAGGTGGTTCTGGGTCTCGGTCCGGCCTTGCGCGTCGAGGGTGTTGACCAGCTGCTTGACGCCTTGGACCTTGTCCTTGTGGGCGATCATCATGGCGTCCTTGGTCTCGACCACCACGATGTTCTCAAGGCCGATCACCGAGACCAGCTTGCCGTTGCCGTGGATCATGCAGTTGTGGCTGTCCTGCACCACCACGTCGCCCTTGGTGACGTTGCCGTTGTCGTCCTTCTCGTGCACGTCCCACAGCGACGACCAGCAGCCCACGTCGCTCCAGCCGGCCGACAGCGGCACCACGCAGGCGCGCTGGGTCTTCTCCATCACTGCGTAGTCGATGGAGTTGTCCGGGCAGCAGGCGAAGGTGGCTTCGTCGATGCTCAGCACATCGGCGTCCTCGTCGCTGCGCTCCAGGGCCAGCAGGCAGGTGTCGTAGATGTCCGGATCATGCTTTTTCAGCTCCTCGAGGAAGCGGCTGGCGCGGAACAGGAACATGCCGCTGTTCCAGAAGTAGCCGCCGGCGCGGACGAACTCGTTGGCGCGTTTCTCGTCGGGTTTCTCGACGAACTGCGCGACCCGTGCCACGCCTTCGGGCAGCAGTGAATCCTGGCTGGAACGGATGTAGCCATAGCCAGTCTCTGGCTTGGTCGCCGGCACCCCGAACAGCACCATCTCGCCGCGCTCGGCGGCCACGGTGGCCAGGGCCAGGGCGCGCTGCAGGGCCTTCTGGTCCTCGATCACGTGGTCGGCCGGGAGCACCAGCATCAGTTCGTCACGGCCTTCGTTGACCAGTTTCATCGCGGTCATCGCCACCGCCGGCGCGGTGTTGCGGCCGAACGGCTCCATGAGGATGGCCTGGGTTTCCAGCTTCAGCGCGCCCAGCTGCTCCTGGACGATGAACTTGTGGTCCTTGTTGCAGACCACGATGGGGGTGTCCATGCCATCGAACACCAGGCGTTCGATGGTCTGCTGGAACAGGGTGTGTTCGCCGGTCAGGGCGAGGAACTGCTTGGGGAACTGCTTGCGCGACAGAGGCCACAGACGCGAACCGCTACCACCAGAAAGAATTACCGGGATCATCATGTTTCTCCAATAGTCGTTTAGAGGCAGGGGGATCAGTTGCTAGCCACGGGGCGAGTTACCCACACCGGCGACAGGCTGTTGCCGGAACCGGTGACATACAGCACGGCCGCTTCGCCGCGCTCCAGGGCGACGGGCTTGACGTCGCCGACTTTCTTGTTGCCTGCATACAGGGCAAGGTTGACCTTGACCGGATTGATTTCACGTTCGCCACGGCCCTTGGCGGCCACCGGCTTGACCACTTCGGTCTTGCCGTCGGCGGTCTTCAGGGTCAGTTGCTGGTCGCTGAGGTTCTGCACCCGCACCAGGGCCTTCTGCTTGTTCTTGAACGGTGGCTCCTCGATCAGTTGCGGGTTGCCGCCGCTGTTGTTGACCAGGGTGTAGTACTTGTCGGCGGCCAGCTTGACCGGCACGCTCTTGCCGCCGACCTGGGCGGTGTAGTCACCGCCGGGCAGGAAGCTGAAGTCGCTGCTGGCCTGGGCGCCGACCTGCTTGATCTGGGTGTTGCCGACGCTGGCGGCGGTGGGGCTGCTGGCGGCGTTGTACAGGCGCACGAAAGTCGAGCCCTTCGGCGCGCTCGGGCCATAGAGGGCGGCATCGGCGCCGGCGAAGGCCTGCATCGAGGCCAGGGACAGGCCGGCGGCGAGGGTGAGGGCTTTGGCAATGGAAGTCTTGGTGGTCATGTGCGTGTTCCTCTCTATCTTCAGTGGTCCGTCCGGTTGGACGACAGGGCCAGGTTTTCTTCGGATTGGCGGGAGTTCTTCAGCTGTGCGATCCACTGCGGATCGAAGGCGCTGAGGTCGTTTTTCATGGGCAGATACCGTTCGGGGAATTCCCACACCACGACCTGTGGCGGGGCGTTCTTGAATGCGTCGCTTTGCAGGTACTTGAGCATCGGCAGCAGCGGGCCGTGGCCGTCTTCGGCGTAGTTGGCGACGTCGCTGCGCAGCGCCTGCTGCAAGGCGCCGAGGAAGTTCCAGTGCGGGTTGGCGCTGTAGCTGGTGCCCACCAGCGCCACCGGGATGCGGCTGTCGTCGAACAGCGCGCCATCGCCGCTGTCGCCTTCGGCTTGCACCGGGTGGGTCTTGCGTTGTTGCAGGGTGTCGGGGGTGGGCAGCAGGTTGCTGAACAGCGGATCCAGCGGCAGGAAGTTGGTCAGGTCGCCCTTGTACGGCGCACTGGCGCCGGCCTCGGTGATGTACGCCTGTGGCTCG
Source organism: Pseudomonas sp. CAM1A (assembly GCF_047501685.1). Taxonomy (NCBI): domain Bacteria; kingdom Pseudomonadati; phylum Pseudomonadota; class Gammaproteobacteria; order Pseudomonadales; family Pseudomonadaceae; genus Pseudomonas; species Pseudomonas sp. CAM1A. Next base: position 94,648 of record NZ_JBFNXP010000008.1, read on the forward strand.
CCGGTGAGCAGCTGCTGGCGATCGACGGCTTCGGCCAGCGATTGCGCGACCACTTCGGCGCCCATCGGCGTCCAGTGGGTGTCGGTACGCAGGAACACCTGGCCGCGGGCCTTGGCCTGCTCCAGCGGCGCCAGCAGGTCGGGGGCGAACACATTGGCCTGGCGCGCCTGGGCGTGGAACTGGTTGAACAGCTCGTCGTGCAGGCTGGCCGGCGTCTCCTTGCCGATGTATTCGGAATAGAGCCGGGCCTTGGCCGGGACGATCGCCAGCACCAGTTGCACGCCCTGGCGTTGCAGGGTGTCACGCACCCCACGCACCAGTGCCAGGTTGTCCTGCATCTGTTGCTGCGCGCCGGCGCTGGGGTTGAATTCCTCGTCGGTGAACAGCCACTGGTCGCGGCCCAGCACCACGCCGGGGCGGCCTTCGTTGAACAGCTTGAAGTCCAGCGCGGCCCACAGGTTGGTGCCGACGCGCTTGATCGGGAACTGCTCGTCGTAGTGGGTTTCGGCGGCCTTGGCCAGCTTGCCGTCGAGCAGGGTCATCTGCCCGGTGCGGTTGAAACTTTCCAGCCCGCCGACCGACCATGCGCCCAGCCCGACCAGCAGGCCCATGAACGACAGCGAATAGGTGATGCGAAGTGTCCGGTTCATGATTCAGGCCTCAGAACTGGAAGTACAGGAACGGTGAGTAGCTCTGCGCCGAGAGCTTGAGCACCGAGGCGACGAACAGCAGCAGGACCAGGGCGCGGGTCATGATCCGCGTCCAGTCCAGGCCCACCGAGCCGTCGGCGTTGATTTGCACCGGCGTGGCCTTCGGCGTTGGCTTGGCGTTGCGGTAGAAGTCGCGCAGGCCGAAGAACGCCAGGCTCAGGTAGGCGACGACCAGCGTGGCCACCTGCAGGCCGGTGAGTTGGGCGCTGTTGATTTCCGACAGCTGCCAGTCGCCGAAGCTGAACATGGCGCCGTACATGCGTGCCGCCACATGCAGGTTCTCGGCGCGGAAGATCACCCAGCCGACCACCACCAGGAGGAAGGTGAGGGCCCATTTCACCGGGTTGAAGCGCTGCGGGTTGGTGTCCAGACCCAGCGCGCGTTCGATGGCCAGCCACAGGCCATGCCAGGCGCCCCAGATGATGTAGGTGAAGTTGGCGCCGTGCCACAGCCCGCCCAGCAGCATGGTCAGGAACAGGTTGCGGTAGGTGTTGAAGGTGCCTTTGCGGTTGCCGCCCAGGGTGATGTACAGGTAGTCGCGCAGCCAGGTCGACAGGCTGATGTGCCAGCGCCGCCAGAACTCGGTGATCGACTGGCTGATGTACGGCTGCTTGAAGTTCTCCATGAAGCGGAAGCCCATCATCAGGCCCAGGCCGATGGCCATGTCGCTGTAGCCGGAGAAGTCGAAGTACAGCTGTGCGGTGTAGGCCAGGGCGCCGAGCCAGGCATCACCGGTGGTGGGGTTCTGCAGGGCGAAGCAGTGGTCGGCGACCACCGCGAGGGTGTCGGCGATGAATACCTTCTTGATGAAGCCCTGCATGAAGCGGGTGCAGCCTTCGGAGAACTTGTCCAGGGTGTGGGTGCGGTTGTTGAACTGGTCGACCAGGTCCTTGAAGCGCAGCACGGGGCCGGCGATCAGGTGCGGGAAGATCGCCACGAACGCTGCGAAGTCGATCAGGTTGCGCGTGGCCGGGGTGTCGCCGCGGTACACGTCGATGATGTAGCTGATCGACTCGAAGATGTAGAACGAGATGCCGATCGGCAGCAGCACATGGGTGAGGATGAACGGCTCCAGCCCCATCGAGGTCATGATCGCGTTGAGGCTGTCGACGCCGAAGTTGGCGTACTTGAAGTAGCCGAGGATGCACAGGTCGACGCCCACGCCAAGCAGCAGCCAGCGCTGTGCGGGCTTGGTGCGCACGCCGGCGGCGCCGACCTTCAGGCCGATCCAGTAGTTCCACAGGGTGACCCCGGCGAACAGGGCGAGGAAGTCCACCCGCCACCAGGCGTAGAAGATGTAGCTGGCAACCAGCAGCAGCAGGTTGCGATAGCGGTTCCCGCTCACGTAGTACAAGCCGAGGAAAACCGGCAGGAACAGGAACAGGAACACGTTGGACGAGAAGACCATCCCGGTTCTCCTAGTTATGCACAGCACCTGGGGCACAGCGCCCCCCAAACCCCCCACGAAAATGCAGGGGAAACCTATACCTCTGTGGGAGCGGGCTTGCCCCGCGATGGCGTCAGCAGGGCCAACACCATTGCCCATTCGGGACTCATCGCGGGGCAAGCCCGCTCCCACGCAGACTTACTTTTTCTGTTCCGCGCCCGGGTCATAGACCCGGGTCACATCGCCACCCAGCCGGAAGCTGTTGAACGGCTGCATGTCATGCTTGCGCTCGAGGGTGTCGCCGACGCACTGGTACAGCGCGCACCACGGCTCGAGCCAGGCGTACTTGCTGTCGATCTTCAGGTCCTTGAGGTCCTGCTTCACGCCGGCGCGGGTGTTGAAATGAACAGGGTCGCGGGCTCCGGCCAGCACGCCTTCGCCAAGCCGTTGCAAGGCGAAGTTGTTTTCCTTGCGCAGGTCCACGCCGTTGGCCTGGGCGAAGCTGGCGATCATCGCCAGCGGCGGCAGGGCATAGTTGTGGTAGGCCAGGGCGCGTTGCTTGCGCTTGACCTCGTTGGGCAAGAAGCCCTGCTCGTCGACCTGGTTGACGCCGACCTTGTATTCCTTCACCGCCCAGTCGAACAGCTCCTGCTGGTCAGTGGCCACGGCGGTGGCCATCACCGACCAGGCCGCCCAGTAGCTGTGGTTGTTGATCTTGTCCAGCGGCAGGTCGCTCCAGTCGCGCACGGTCTGCCGGGCCAGGCGCACGAACCATTTCTCGATCTGCTCGGCTTCGGCGCGGTGCGCCGCCAGTGGCTGCGAGTTGGAGAACTTCAGGCGCAGCCACGAGCCGCTCATGCTGCCCAGGGCCCATTTGCGCATGGACTTGCCGGTGTGGTTGTAATCGGTGGACATCAGCGCATCGGCGCGTGCCCAGGTGTCGAGCCAGGTCAGGGCGCAGTCCAGTTGCGCCGGGCGGCCATCGCGCATGTACTGGCCGACCATCTTGCTGACGCCTTTCTCGAGGGTGGTGATGTCTTCGGTGGATTTGCGGAAGGCTTTTTCCGAGGCGACATTGAGCGTCGCCCGGGCCTTGTCCGAACCTTCGTACTTGCTGCGGAACTGCAGCGCGCCGGTATAGGGCTTGGGCGCGGCTTCGCAGCGGAAATTGCCGTCGCCGGTCTTGAGCTTTTCGATGCCCTCGTAGTAACCCTGGGGCGGCACCAGCGCGGCCTGCGCCGCGCCGCCGAACAGGGCGAGGGCGAGCAGGGCGGGTGCGGTCTTGCTGCTGATGGTGGTCATGGTCGCCTCACTGGCCAGCTTGCGCGGTGTGCTGCGCGGGGCTGGCGAAGTTGTTGCGTTTGCAGAGTTTGGCTTCGACTTTCTGCGTACCGCTTTCAGGCCCTTGTACCTCCAGGGCGAGCAGGTTCTGGCCTGCCCAGTCTTCGTCCTCGCGCATCTGGAAGACGAAGCGCCCGTCGGTGTCGGAGGTCTCGGGCTTCTCGATCTTGATGTCCTCGTGGCGGCCGTTGAGGTACCACAGGGTGGCCTGCAACACTTTCACCGAGGTGTCCTCGAACTTGATGTCGAGCTGGTGGTTGCGGTTGACCAGGTCCTTGATCACGCCGTTCTTGCCATTGACCATCAGCTCGTTCTTGCCGGGCTTGAGGGTGGCGCTGGCGCTCATCTGTGCCGGACGGTCGTCGCAGCCGTCGTCGAGCAGGCCAAGGATCTGCCGCCAGATGGTTTCCTGGTCGAGGCGGTACAGCGGCGAGAACTCCCACACCAGGATCTTCGGCGGGTTGTTCTGGAATTCCTCGCTGCCCAGGTACTGGATCATCGAGCCTTCCAGGCCGCCGCCGGGGAAGGCGACGTTGAGCACATCGGCGCCGATGTACTGCTCGAGGAAGCCCGAGAAGTTGTAGTTCTTGCCGCTGTGGCTGGTGCCCACCAGGGTGATCTGCGCGTTGCCCGAATCGCCGAACAGGTCATCGCCGCCGGCGGCGCCCTTCGGCTCGGTGGCGAACTGGTCCATGTACTGCACCGCATAGCTGGTGCCGCACAGCTGGCCGGCGACGTTGTGCAGGGTGCCGGTCTTGCCCATGCGTCCGGACTTTTGGGTCTCGAATTCCTTGCGCGGAATGCCTTCGAAGGCCGGCATCTTGTGCACGGTGTCGGCGACGATCTTCGCCGCGCGCTCGGCGCCGTAGGGCGTCCAGTGCTGGTCGCCGCGGAAGTAGAAGTCCTTGCCCTGGTCGGCGGCGGCCAGTTGCTCGTTGGTCAGCGGCGACAGGTCGGGCACGTTGTAGCCCATTTTGCTGAAGCGCTGGAGCATGGCCTGGTAGTTGCGCAGCGCCTTCTGGTAGTCGAAGGCAGCCTTCTCTTCAGGCTTGAGCATGTTGCGGTTCACCAGGCCACGGGTCGGCTGGTACACCACCACCAGTTCGACGCCACGCTTCTTGAACGCGTCGTGCACCTGCTGCAGGCGCTTGTAGCCGCCCGGGGTGGTGTCGAACTCGGTGCGCAGGTCTTCACGGGTGCGGAACAGCCAGTCGCCCTGGGCTTGCACCAGGGTGGTGAAGTTCTGCTGGTAGCGCGTGGTGTAGCGGCTGGCGTCGTGGGCCTCGGGGCACAGCTGGCAGCACGGCTCGGCGTTGAAGGTCGGTGCCTTGACGTCTTCGGCGCGCACGCCCTGGCTGATGGCCAGGAGGGCGGCGGACAGGCCCAGCAGTTTCATCAGGTGTGGAGTCATGGTCTGGGCTTCCTTAGTCGATCATTTCGGTCTGGCGTTCGACCGGGTCGATCAGCACGGCCTTCTGCTGGCGCACCAGCAGGTCGAGGATTTCGTCCTGGCGCTCGCCGAGCACGCCGTTGAAGCTGATGCCATTGGCCTTGCGCGGCATCAGCATCGACACCTTGTACAGCTCTACCGACAGTGGCGAGTCGATCGACAGCGGGCCTGAACCGTTGGCCGCCAGCTCGCCGCCGACCACGATCAGCGACACCTTGGTATCGAACGGGTCGAGGGCGATGTCGCGGTCGGTGTCGGACAGGTCCTTGATGTGGCCGTATACGCCCACCAGGCCGTTGGCCATGGCGACGTTCTCGTACAGGCGGATGTTCACGCTGTTGCGCACGCGGATGCCGTGGCGACGGTTGTTGATCAGCTTGTTGCCCCAGATCAGGTTGTCGCCGCTCTCGTACAGGGTGATGCCGTCGGTGTGGTTGCGGTAGATCTCGTTGTAGGCGATCAGGTTGTTGACGCTATTGCGGTCGATCACCACGCCGGAGAGCTTGTTGTCGTAGCTCTTGTTGTTGATGATCCAGCTGTCGTTGACCTCGCGCGAGACGATGATCCCGTGCTTCTTCTTGGTGCCGTACACGGTGTTGCCGGCGATGATCAGGCGGTGTGAGCGGTCGTGGGGGTCGATGCCGTAGACGATGTTGTCGCGGTAGGTGCTGTCCTTGACCACGAAGTCGCTGGTCTCGTAGCAATAGAAGCCGTACCACATGTCGCTGAACTCGGAGCCGATGATCCAGCCGGTGGGTTCCGGGCGGCCCATCTGCTTGGCCATGTTCGGTGTGTACTGCGAGATGCTCACGCCGTAGGACTTGGATTTGGCGTAGCCGAAGCTGGCCATCTTGCTGTTGACGATGTAGGTCTCGGTGCCGCCCCAGCTGAGCAGGAATGGGCGGAATTCGTCGGGCTTGCGGAAGGTCGCCGGGCCGTTGGCCTGCTCGCGCCATCCGGTGACCTGGGTGTCGCTGACGAACAGCTTGCCGTCGTTGACGATGAACGAACCGCCTTCCTCGGACAGGCGCAGTTCCTTGACCTTGCCGTCGATCTCCAGCACGCCCTTGCGCCCGACCACGATCGGCAGGCGCGCCAGGTACACGCCCGGTGCGGTTTCACGCAGGTACTGGCTGGGGACTTTCTTGCTCAGTTCCACCAGATCGACGTGGCCGTCATCGACGAAGATCGCCTGGGGGATGCCGTGCTGGCGGCGGACCCATTCGGCGCCCTTGTTGTCGCCGCCGATGAACTCCTTGAGGGTGTCCTCCTGGAGCATGCGGCGCACGCTGACCTTGCCCTTGTGCGTGCGGTCGATCTTCTTCTGCACGGCGGCGGCGGTGTAGCCGGACAGGTCGGGCAGCTTGGGCGGGTCCATCTTCAGCGGCTCGATCGGCGCGCTGGAGACGGTATAGGTCTTGGCCTGTTGCAGCCCTTTGGCCATTTCGGGCTCGGCGGCCTGGGCCAGGCCACCGGCCAGCAGCAGGGCGCTGGCGAGCAGGCTGTGGCGAAGGTTCGGGTGCAGGTTCATGGGTTTTCTCTCCCGGCCTCAGTAGCGCCAGATCACGTCGACGAAGGCGCGGTGCATGTAGGAGTCGGCCTCTTTGCCGTAGGCATCGCCCGGCTTGAATACACCGGCGCGCAAACGCACCAGGGCCGAAGGTTCGTCGATCGACTGGCTGATCGAGGCCGGCAGCAGGCCCTGCTTGAAGTACTTGGTCACGACCACGTCCATCTCCTGGCCCAGGTCTTTCTCACCCTGTACCAGCGGGCGGCTGATGCCGCCGTCGTCGACCACCGCGTTGATGCCGCTGGAGCCGATGTTCTGCTTGCCGTCGACGCGCCAGAACTTGTGGTAGATGAAGCTGGCGTCGTAGTCGTCGCGCAGCTGCCAGGAGGCGAACAGGGTGGCCGCCTGCAGGTTGCCCAGCTCGCCACGGAACGCTTCACCGAAGCGGTGTACGCGCGAGCGGGTGCCGGTGAAGTTGGAGCGGTTGCTCTCAAGGCCGGTCTGCTCGAAATTGTTCGAGCCATCGCTGCCTCCACCGCCGCTGCCTCGGGCGTAGGCCGCGCCGACCTGCCATTGCGGGTCCAGGCGCAGGCGGATGCCAAGGTCGGTGGCCCAGGCGTTGACGTCGCCGCTCTGCTTGCCGGTGGCGACCTGGTCGTTACCCACCGCCTGGCTGCTGAGGGTGTCGCGGTCGCCAGTCAGCCAGGTGACGCTGCCCCAGTAGTTGACGGTGTGGTCGTTGCGCCAGTTGTAGGCGTCGCTGTTGGCTTCCAGGCCCAGCCAGCTAAGGTCGCCGGTGCGGGTCTTGTCGAGGGCGTCGACGGTTTCGCCGGGGCTCTTCAGGCTGCCGCCGTCATGGCTGTGGTGGGCACGCAGGCCAACCCAGTGGCCGGGTGTCCATTGCGTGGCGACATTGCCGTAGACATGGGTGCGGTCCTTGTCCTCCGGGGCCAGTTCGGTGAGGTCGGTGCGGTATTCGCTGAAACGCTGGGCAACCCCAAGGTCGGCCTTGAGCAGGGTGGTGTCGAAGGTCCAGTTCAGCGCCTCGATGTTGGTGTCACGCCACATGCCGTCGTCGCTGCGCAGGCGCTGGCGGCCGAAGCGCAGTTGCTCGCCGGGGTAGGGGGTCAGGCCGCTGTAGCCGATCCAGAACTCGCGCATGGCCAGGTAGCTCTTGTCCGGCTTGCGGCTGTCGTCGCCATTGTCGCTGGTGGTGCCGTCGTCGTTCTGGCGCAGGGTGTCGGTTTCGATGATGTCGGTGGCGGCTACCGCCTGGCCCATGGCGAAGGCGCTCCAGTGGCCGCGCTCGCCGTACACCCAGGGGCGCAGGTCCAGGCCCAGGCCGTTGACGTCGCCGCCGGAACGGGTACCGAGGTCGCGGTCGTCCTCGGACTGACCGGTGATCTTCACGTCGAGGCCGAAGTTCTTCTGTGCGGTCTCGGCGGCCAGGGTCGGCATCGACCACAGCAGGGCGAAACTCAGGCCGATGCCGGCTTTCACGAAGGGGTTGAGCGTCATAGCGAATCCTCGGCGTCTACTTCGTCTTTCTCGTCCTGCAGCGCTTCGATGGCCAGGGTGCTGTTGGCGCCCTGGGCCATGCTGCCGCGCGCCTGCTTTTCCTGCGCCAGCAGTTGCTGGGCCTGGTTGCGCTGGTCGGGCGTGAGCTGCTGGTCGAGCTGTTGCAGCAGTTCGCTCGACTGTGGGGTCGGGTTGACCTGGGAGAGTTGCGCGAACACCCAGGCATTGGTCGGGGCCGGGCGGATGCCGTGGCCTTCGCTGAACAGCTGGGCCAGGGCGTAGTCGGCGCTGTTCTGGCCACCGCGGGCAGCGGCGAGCAGGTGGTCGACGGCCTTTTGCGGCTCGACCTGGCCCAGGTAGCCACGGCGGTAGAGCTGGCCGAGGTAGTAATCGGCGCTGACTTCTCCGGCGTCGGCGGCGGCCTGCAGGTGCTCCTGCGCCTTGGCCGCGTCGGCCGGCACGGTCTTGCCCTCGTAGTACAGGCGGCCCAGCAGCAGTTCGGCACGGGGCTGTTCGGCGTCGCGGCCCTTGTCGATATAGGCCATCAGCTGGTCGGTGTCGCCCAGTTCGGGGAAGTCGTAAAGCAACTGCGCCAGGCTCACCCAGGATGCCGGATTGGCCGGTGCGGCCTGCTCGAGCAGGTCCTTGGCGGTCTTCTCGTCGGTCTGGCCCAGGCTGCGGTCGGCCAGCACGCGGGCGACGCTGTCGACCCGGGTGGCCGGCACGGTGCCGCGGGCATGGGCGGCCTTGAGCTGCTCCAGCAGGGCGGCCTGCTGCTCGGGCTGGGCGCGTTTCTGGTAGACGGTGGCCAGTTCCACGTAGCAGATGTCGGTAGTGGAAAGCGCGGCCTTGCAGATCTTCTCCACATCGTCCAGGTGCTGGTCGTAGCTGCCCTGGGTGCGGTACAGCAGCACCTGGGCCAGGCCGGCCTCGGGGTTGCCGGCGGCGCGCCACTGGTCGATCTGCTGCTGGGCGTTGACCTTGGGGAAGCTCTGCGGGTACTGCAGGTAGAGCATCGCCAGCGGGATCAGGGTGTTCGTCTCACCTTGTTGCGCCGCGAGCTTGAGCAGGGTCTCGGCCTCTTCGCGCTCGGCCTGGGTGCTGTCGGGCTTGGCCACCAGCAGGCGGCCGAGGCGCGCCTGGGCACGGGGCGAGGTGGCGGCGGCGGCGCGGTAGGTGGCTTCGGCTTGCTTGAGCTTGGCCGGGTCGCGGGTACCGACCTGGATGTCCGCCAGGCCGACCTGGGCGTCGCTGTAGCCAAGGTCGGCGAGGGCCTTGTAGTTACGCTCGGCGGTGGCGGTGTCGCCGCGCTTGAGCGCTTCGTTGGCCAGGCGCTGGTCGGGCAGGCCGGCGCAGCCAGCCAGGGTGATGGCCAGGGCCAGCAAGGATACCGCCCGTGGGAGCGGGCTAGACCCGCGATTGGAGGTGGCAGTGCCGGCACCATCGCGAGGCAAGCTCGCTCCCACGTGATTTCTTGTTCGCATGCGGTTCATGACGAAGTCCTCTTACAGCCCGCGGGCCACGGCCTTGTCGATCAGCCAGTTCAGCGACGGGCCACGGTCGCTGTTGACCGAGGCCGGGCGGCCGGCGAGCTCAGCCGGCAGGCCACCGTCGGGCTTGATTTGCACGCGGATGTCGGAGGCCAGGTTGTCGGTGTCCAGGCTCGAGCTGCCGGTGATCCGGCCGCTGCGCACTTCATCCTCGCCGGCGATCTGGAAGTTGACCCGGGTGCCCGGCTTCACTTCGTCGAACTGGCGGTAGCTGAAGCGCGCCTCGATGGTCGGGACGCTGGTACGCGGGATCAGCGCGAATACCGGCTGGCCCTTGCTGGCGTACTGGCCGTCATCCACCAGCTGGCGCGAGACCACGCAGTCGCACGGGCTGGTGAGGGTGCCGGAGAGTTGCTTGCCGAACAGTTCCTCGACCTTGGCCGGCTCCAGTTGCGAGTCGTCCAGGTGGCCTTTGAGCAGGTCGAGCATGCTGGTGTTGAAGGTCGCCAGTGGCGCGCCTTTGGCCACGCTCGCGCCGTTTTCCACCAGGCTCTGCACGCTGCCGTCACGGGGCATGGTGACGTTGGTGGTGGGCACCGCGACCACGCCGGCTTCGGCATGGCTGACGAAGTACAGGCCATACAGCGACTTGGCGACGAAGCCGAACGCCACCAGGCCGACCACGAACACCCCGGCGGTGACGGTGACCGCGCGCAGGCGGCCGAAGGCGGACAGGCCCGAGCCTCCGTCCTTCTGCTTGCGCGCCTTGGTGAAGTTGTCGCGCTGCAGGGTGCTGAGCACGTCGCCGACGCTGATCAGCTCGCCGGACAGGTGGCTGGTGATGATATGGCGCAGGGTGGCGATGTCGCGCGGCTCCAGGTTCTGGAACTCGGTGCCGGTGCGGCCGGTGTCGCGGCTGCTGGTGCGTACCAGCAGCTCGACGTCCATCGACAGGCCGAGGTTGTCGACCACGAACTGCAGGCGACCGCGCAGCACTTCGCCTTCGGCCAGGGGCTTCGGCGCATGGAAGGACAGGCCCCCGGCGGACAGGTCGTCAACCTTCACCTCGTGCGGCTCGCGGTTGCCGTCCAGGTAGCGCAGCTTGGCGGGAATGCGTACCCGGGCGTGCTGGCGCTGCGCTTCGGATTCATGCACGACGTTGACGTTCACGGCGGTATTCATGGCGATATTCGTTCCTGTTATCCGATCCGGGGGCTCACACGACCATGAACAGCACGGCGACGAAGATGCTCGCGGCCGAGAAGGTCATGGTCCGCGAGGACCAGGTGTTGAACCATTGTTGAAAACTTGCGAGGTCGCGCTTGAGGGCAGTGGGCTGGCGGGTCCAGGACTGCTTGTCGAGGCGGAAGAACACGTAGATCTTCATCACCGCGCCGACGATCTGGTTGTAATAGAGAATCAGCGGGTAGGCCGGGCCGACGTTGTGGCCCGAGCACAGCAGCATGATGGTGAGGATCAGGCGGGTGATGCCGATCCACAGCAGGTACACCAACAGGAACTGCAGGCCGAACTTGAAGCTGGCGATCACCGCCACGGTCAGGCCCAGCAGGCTGGTCCACATCGACACGCGCTGGTCGAGCAGGACGATGCTGGTGAACAGCCCCAGGCGCTTGAGGCCCAGGCCCAGGGCACGGGAGTTCTGCCGCAGGTTGTTGCCGTACCAGCGGTACATCAGCTTGCGGCTGGCCTTGATGAAGCTCTTCTCCGGCGGGTGCTCGACCGTATTGATCGCCGCGTCAGGCACGTAGAAGGTGTCGTAGCCCAGGCGCATCAGGCTGAACCAGCTGGACTTGTCGTCGCCGGTGAGGAACTTGAAGCGGCCCAGGCGCCAGTGCATCAGCGAGTCGCTCTCGACGTCGGCGATGAACTCGGGGTTGGTCACTACGCTTGCGCGGAACATCGACATGCGCCCGGTCATGGTCAGCACGCGCTTGCTCAGGGCCATCGAGCACATGTTGATGTGGCGCTGGGCGAAACGCAGCTTGTGCCACTCGCTCATGATGTAGCCGCCGCGCACTTCGCAGAACTCGTTGGTGGTCAGGCCGCCGACGTTGGGGTAGAGCTTGAACCACGGCACGGTCTTGCGCACCACGCCTTCGGCCAGCACGGTGTCGCCGTCGATCACCGCCACCACGGCGTTCTCGTCCGGGAGCATCCGCGAGATGGCGCGGAAGCCATAGGCCAGGCCGTCGCGCTTGCCGGTGCCGGCAATGCGCACGATGTCCAGGTCGACGTGCGCGGGCGGGTTGTACTTGGCCCACAGGCTCTTGACCAGCAGCTCGTCGGACTTCTCCACCAGCGAGCAGACCACCGTGGTGGGGAAGCCACACTCGATCGCCTCGCGGATCACCGAGCTGTAGACCTGGGCGGTGGTCAGCGCATCGATGCGGAAGCTGGTGACCATCAGGTACACATGCGACGGGTCGGCGGCCTTGCCGAGCTTCTGCACCTTGCGGCGCAGGTACGGGTAGACCAGGTACAGGAAGATCATGCCGCGGATGAAATGGGTGGCGCCCATGGAGTAGCGCCAGATGCCGACAGCGCCGACCAGGAAGATGAAGTGCTTCGACTGCGAATCGAAGATATCGCTGGGCAGGGCCAGGGCGATCAGCATGAGCAGGCTCATGTAGAGCAGCCAGCCGGCGCACTGCAACAGCACTGTCTGGAACCTTTGCATGTTCGGCATCCGTCGAGAATTCGGGGTGGGAGGGGCGGCGCGCTGGGGAGGGACGCGCCGCCCGACCGGGTTTACCAGCAGATGCCTTCGGTGCGGCTGGTGGTGCAGGTCGGCTTGCTCATGAAGCCGACCAGGTCGATCACTTGCTTGCCGGCCGGCGCCTGTTGGGCCAGGGCACGGAATTTCTCGTCACGGTTGCCGAGCACGATGATGTCGGCGTCGTTCACCACCTGCTCGAAGTTGGCGTTGAGCAAGGAGGACACATGCGGAATCTTCGATTCGATGTATTCCTTGTTGGCGCCGTGCACCCGGGCGTATTCGACGTTCTGGTCGTAGATGTCCAGCTGGTAGCCCTTGCCGATCAGGCGCTCGGCCAGCTCCACCAGCGGGCTTTCGCGCAGGTCGTCGGTACCGGCCTTGAACGAAAGACCGAGCAGGGCGACCTTGCGCTTGTCGTGGCTCTCGATGATGTCGAAGGCGTTCTGCACCTGGGATTCGTTGCTGCGCATCAGCGAGTCGAGCAGCGGCGCCTTCACATCCAGGCTCGAGGCGCGATAGGTGAGGGCACGCACGTCCTTGGGCAGGCACGAGCCACCGAAGGCGAAGCCGGGGCGCATGTAGTACTGCGACAGGTTGAGCACCTTGTCCTGGCAGACTACGTCCATCACGTCGCGACCATCGACGCCGACCGCCTTGGCGATGTTGCCGATCTCGTTGGCGAAGGTGACCTTGGTCGCGTGCCAGACGTTGCAGGTGTACTTGATCATCTCGGCCACTTCGATCGGCTTGCGGATCACCGGCGCATCGAGTTCTTCGTACAGCGCTTGCAGGACGTCGCCGCTGGCGCTGTCCAGTTCGCCGATGACAGTCATCGGTGGGTGGTCGTAGTCCTTGATCGCCGTGCTTTCGCGCAGGAACTCGGGGTTGACCGCCACGCCGAAATCGGCACCGGCCTTCTTGCCCGAGCAGTCTTCGAGGATCGGGATCACCACGTTCTTGACGGTGCCCGGCAGCACGGTGCTGCGTACCACGATGGTGTGGCGGCGGGTGGTGTCGCGCAGTACGTAGCCGATCTCGCGGCATACCGACTCGATGTACTCCAGGCCCAGGTCGCCGTTCTTCTTGCTTGGCGTGCCGACGCAGATCATCGACACGTCGCTGGCGCGGATGGCTTCGGCAAAGTCCGTGGTGCCGCGCAGGCGGCCGTTGGCGATGCCTTGCTGCAGCAACTCTTCCAGGCCCGGTTCGACGATGGGCGACTTGCCCTGGTTGATCAGGTCGATCTTGGTGCTGGACACGTCCACACCGATCACCTCATGGCCTCGTGCCGACAGGCAACCTGCACAGACTGCACCCACATAACCCAAACCAAAGATGCTGATACGCATCGCATTCACCTCGTGTGTTTATCACGCCAGCCCTTCAGCGAAGAGCCGGCCGGGTTGATTGACCAGCAGTATTCGGGCGCACGGATCTATGGCGAATTGGCACTTCACCGAACGCAGGCATGAATAAATCCGGAGCGCAAAAAGTTATGCACTCAAAGTTGGCAGTTAAAGGCCAGTATTTAAAAGGCGTGCCCTGAAATGCAGCCGTCTTTATTGCAATTCGCTGTTGGCGAATTACTGTGCTTGTTTTTTCAAGTGGATAAATCCTTTGAAATCAACCACTAGGACGAATTTTAGGGGCGCTTGTCTCCTGCATGGACTATGGCTTCGGGCACTTCCTGTACCGCCGTTGACGTTTGTGGGGCCGATCGTGAATGGCGGCCCTTTGTCATCTGTAAGTCATTTCTCACGCTCAGCGCTTGAAACTCGTTACGGGTGCTATGAGCCATTGGGCGTAGCAGAAGTTCCTGGGGCGGTTTCGCCACGGTGAAAGATTTCTAAATATTTTTTCAGAGGGAAATACTTTCAATCTGATAGCACGGCGCAGTTTCGTCCCCGTATATAAAGGGCGAAAACGGAGCGGGATGGTTATATGCCAGCATGCGAAAATATTTTTCAAAAATCGTCAAAAAACTACGAACGGTCTTATGGCATTTTGCGATAAGGATGTAGCTGATGATTTATTGGCGCTGGAAATTTGGCTGATGGCGTTTTGCAGCGTGCCCCGTTGCAGGGCTGATGGGCTCATCGCGGGCTTGCCCCGCGATGAGCTGCAAAGCAGCGCTGATAAATCAGCCCTCAGCGTGATCGCGCAGGAATACCAGGTGGTCCGGCTTGGACTGCTCGGCACTGTAGTAGTAACCCTGCGCATCGAAGCGCTTGAGCTGCTCCGGGTCGTTGACCCGCTCCTGGATCACGAAACGGCTCATCATCCCGCGGGCCTTCTTGGCGTAGAAACTGATGATCTTGTACTGGCCGTTCTTCAGGTCCTTGAAGTCGACATCGATCACCCGCGCCTTCAGCGCGCTCTTCTTCACCGCGCTGAAGTACTCGTTGCTGGCCAGGTTCAGCAGCACGTCATCGCCCTGGTCGGCCAGGGCCTGGTTCAGCCACTCGCTGATGCGCGTGCCCCAGAAGGCATACAGGTCCTTGCCGCGGGCGTTGGCCAGCTTGGTGCCCATTTCCAGCCGATAAGGCTGCATCAGGTCCAGCGGGCGCAGCAGGCCATAGAGGCCCGAGAGCATGCGCAGGTGGTCCTGGGCGTAGCTGAAGTCGTCCTCGCCCAGGCTCTGGGCGTCGAGCCCGGTGTACACGTCACCCTTGAACGCCAGCAGCGCCTGCTTGGCGTTGGCTGGGGTGAAGTCTGGGGTCCAGCTGCCGAAACGCGCGGCGTTGAGGCCGGCGAGCTTGTCGGAGAGGTGCATCAGCTCGGCGATCTGCGCCGGCGCCAGTTCGCGCAGTTGCACGATCAGTTCCTGGGAATCGTCCAGGTACTGGGGCAGGGTGTGGCGCTGGGTTACCGGCGGGGTGTCGTAGTCGAGGGTCTTGGCGGGGGAAATCACCGTCAGCATCGGGTCGGCTCCTGGAATCGTCGGGCGAATTCTACGGGGCTGCCGGCGCAACGCCAAACTATGGCGACGATAGTCAGCGAACATCGCCACAGGCAAGCGGCGGGCGTCGCGTTATAGTGCGCGGCATGCCTTCAAGGAGAATGCACATCGTGCGTATCGCGTTTGCCCTGTTCGCAGGGCTGCTGAGCCTGGGCGCGCAGGCCGCCCCGACGAACTTCGTCAGTTTCGACCGTGGCCTGTGGCCCGAGCAACTGAACAGCCCGGTGCTGTTCGATGTGGCGTCACGGGCGGAGATCCTGTCGTTTGCCCGGGTGCTGCACGAAAGCGAGATGCTCGACGAGCCGGCGCTGAAGGCCCGGCTGGGCTTGCGCCAGATCAATCTGAGCGTGGTGCGAGCCGTGCGGGCACGCCTGTGGCAGCGTCTGTGGACCAGTTATCAACAGGCGCAGCGCAGTTGCGAGCAGGATGCCTCATTCTGCTACCCGGTGGAATCCATGTCCGATTTGCGTACACAGGCCGCCGTATTCGCCGAAAATGTCGGCTCGTTCTATACCGAGTGGGTCGAGCCCAGTCATCAGTTCCATACCCGTTACCTGGATGAGCAGCTGCGCAAGGCTGCGCTGTTTCCGCAGACCACCAGCGAGGTGGCCAAGCTCTCCGATCGTGAACGCAATGGCGAGGAACTCAATGACCGGATGTTCCTGCTGACCTTCGTCAGCGGCCCCGCCCCCCAGGGCGGTAGCACCGATGCGCTGGCTGACTACCTGCGCCGGCAGAAGCTCGACGGGATTTTCTTCGTGCTCGGCAATCGCCTGCAGCAACGGCGCGATGCCGGCCCGTTGGGCGAGTTGTATGCCGGCCAGTGCGTGGGCATCCAGGGCTGGGAGTACCGCTCCCATGCCCAGTGGCAGGATTGGCAGGACTCGCTGCGGCGCAGCCAGGCGCGGGTGCAGGCCGACCTGGCCGAGCAGTATGTAGGGCTGTTCCGTCCGCCCTATGGCCAGCGCCGCGCCGATGGCGAAGCGTTCCTGGACAGCCAGCAGTTGCGGGTTTCACTGTGGGACATCGATGCCCAGGATGACGGGCCGCTGAGCGCCGAGGCCTCGGCCCAGCGGGTGCTGACGCTGATGCTGTTGTGGCGCAAGGGGGTTATCCAGTTCCGTGACGGCATGCCCAAGGCCCAGCCGGCGCTGGAGTGGTTGTTGCAGCACACGGCCCAGAGCGGGATCGGTTGGGAAGGGTGTCGGGAGTATGCACGGCGGGGGTAGGCAGGGGCCGGCGGCTCAAGACACGCTGGCCGTACACTGTGCCTCGCGCTGCATCGACTCCAGATTGCGTTCGATGGTCTCGCAGATCGTGTCCATCGGGATCTGATGTTCGCTGATGCGGAATGGGCTCTGCAGGTCCGTGCCGATCCGTTCGATCGCCAGCAGCATGAAGCCGACTACCGTCGAGGCCAGCGGCGTGAACCAGCCCAGCGACTCCACCAGCCCCACCGGCACAATCAGGCAGAACAGCGTGATGAACAGCCGAGGAAAGTACACATAAGGGTAGGGCAGCGGCGTATTGGCGATCCGCTCCATCCCGCCCTGGGCGTTGGACAGGTCCACCAGCGTCGACTCCAGGCGCGCCAGGCGAATGCTGTCCAGCCGCCCGGCCTGGTATTCCTGGGCCAGCAGTGCCGCCGAACCACTGAGGATGTCGTTGGCGAAGTTGTTGGAGCGATTGCGCCGTTCGAATTCCGCAGGCGGTATGAACGCCATCAGCTCGTCCGGGCATTTCTCGTTCTTGAGGTGGGCGGCCAGGCAGTTCACATAGGCGATATGCCGGCGCAGCAAGGTCGCCTTCACCGGGTTCGGTCCGTCAGCCGCGTCGTCGACCAGCGTCAGCACCTGCCGGGCGAAACTGCGTGAACTGTTCACCAGCGCCCCCCACAAGGTGCGCGCCTCCCACCAGCGGTTGTAGGCACTGCTGTTGCGAAAGCTCACCAGCACCACCAGCGCCGAGCCCAGCAGGGTCAGCGGGATCAGCGGCAGGCTGAACTTGCTGTTGAAGAACAGCATGAAGTCGATGGTGACCAGCACGTCCCAGATCAGCAGCCAGAACAGCGACCAGCCGATGTAGCCGAAGGTCTTGACCACCAGGCGGTACTTGCGGGCGAGGAGGGCTTTCACGGTGGGGGAACCTCGAGACGGGGGATGCAGGTTCCGACGCAGGATCGCGGAGCAAGGTTCCCGAGTGGGATGTTGCAAAAAATTTTAGGGACATGGACGACGCGGACTTGGGAAGTCCCCCTGTATTGGATCTAGTGACACTCCCGCATTGTGGAGGTACGCAAGGTGCCCGACACGTGGTTGCCTTCAGTATTGATCGTTCGTATCTATTCGGATACAGTTCGGAGGGCCTGTTGAGCTACGAAGTCGAACAAACGAAAAGCTTTGCCGTCTGGTTGGCCAATTTGCGCGATTTGCGTGCGCGAATCGCTATCGCTCGCAGGCTTGAGCGGCTGTCACTGGGTAATCCTGGCGACTTCAAATCCGTTGGTGGCGGTATCGGTGAACTGCGCATTGATGTATCGGGTGGATACCGGGTCTATTTCACCAGAAGGCGGGGCAGGTTGATTTTGCTTCTGGTGGGTGGAGACAAGTCTTCACAGGCCGGTGACATCCTCAAGGCAAAGGCACTGGCGAAGGAGCTGAAATGAACGAAGAACTCGTACCCTTTGACATGGCTGATCTGTTGGACAGCGATGCTGCGATCAGTGAGTACCTGAGCCAAGTGCTCGCGGATGGTGATACTGACGAAATTCTTCGTGCGTTGGGTCATATTGCCAGGGCACGTGGTATGTCACAGATCGCCAAGGAGACGGGCCTGGGTCGCGAGAGCCTTTACAAGGCGTTCGGTCCTGGGGCCAAACCGAGATTCGATACGGTACTCAAGGTTATTCGAGCATTGGGAATCGACTTGCAGGCTCAACCCCACGTCCTACCACGTTGAGTCGAGAGCGGCGGTCAGGCTGATGGCAATTTCATCTGCAGCAGAGCCACCCGGGATCCATCCGGCGCCCGCCGCTCCTCGATCCCGAATGGCACAAAACCCAATTGTGGATAAAGCAGCAACCCTGCGGTGTTGTGATTGAAACATGACACCCAGACCTCTCGTGCGGCGAACTCTTGGCGAGCCAAGTCGATCATGCACTGCACCAGGTAACGTGCCACCCCTTGACCCCGCGCAGCAGGCGCCACCACCACATTACCCAGCGCGCAGACGGCGCCGTGTTCGGCTTTGTAGAAATTGGCGAAGCCAACGATCACCCCGTCAATTTCGACCACCGTCGAACCGCTGCGCTGGGCGATGGCTTCGCTTAGTTGTGCGGGAGTGAGCGGGTGAGTGGCTTTGGGGAACATATAGAAGAGTTCGTCCGCGCTTTGAGGGAAGCTACAGAGCGTGGCGATGTCGGCAGACAGGACGGGGCGATGGCTTAGTGGCACGGGGAATGTTCCGAAGAGGCTAGAAGCCACTTACCCTGTGCGGCCGGTAACGTGAAGTCAATGCTGTGGCTGCACGGAAAATTGCACTAAGTGTGATTTTCTGTGCAGTCAGGAGTATCGCAAAGGTTTGGCGAGAGACTGTGCATCGTTGCTCGACCGTCTGGAGGTGAAGTGCTGTCGAGTTACCGATTGCAGGCGAAAGGAACCGACCGTTAGGTCAGTTCTTTCCGGATCGCTTGGGAAGCAAGCGTTTGATTCACTTCAGTGAAACTTCATTGAACTTGAGTGCCTGCTCTTCATTGGAGCGGGTGCGGAAGATGAGCTTGATCGACGGTGAGCGTTCAATCTTGCGATCAGCTTCCTGGAAAACCAGCGTGACGCGGGTTGGCACGGTGCGAATCAACGGGAAGTCGTTCCAGGGGTTGTTGCGTTGCTGGCCTACACGCATTTCACCGACACGTAGCGGAGCTCCCGCTTCGTCGAACAAACGCGATGCGCTATCGAAGCGGAAGTCACGGTCCATGCCCTGGTTGATCAGCTCGAAGGTGCAGTTGGGGAAGCGGCCAATGTTTTCGCAGCCGATCAATTCGATCCGTACGTCATCGACCACTTCCAGGCGTTTGCCAAGCAGGTTGTTGCCTTCGTTCTCGACCACGGTCGATTGCACCTTGGCGAACTCGAAGGAAGGCTTTGCATACTCCATGCCAAGAATGAAGAAGATGAAGGAAACCGCAGCGATCAAAGAGGTCAGCAGTGTTCCGTGCAGTACTTTGGGCAGGTTGCGCATCTGCCAGCAGATCGACAGGCTGCTAAGCAGCGTGAAGGCGCTCACCAGTAGAACGATGTTGCGCCAGTTGATGAAGCCGAAGCCAAAGACGCTGGGGTCAGGCACCAGATAAGTGATGACCGCCCACATGCCGCCGAGCAGTACACCCATCCCTGTCATTACTTTTGCCACGAGAGAGGTGATGCGGCTGCTACGTGTGGTAGGCAAGGTCTGTTCTGCCTGGATCATGCGAACTCCGTTTCGAGGCTGGTGATAAAGCGGCTGGCTGATTTCAAACTGCCATTATCCGCATCTGAAACGGTTTTGGTAAAGCGCATGACCGAGAACGGGCATGAAAAAGGCGAGGGACCGCGCAAGTCGAAGACCCCAATCAGCAGACACAAAAAAACCGACCATAAGGTCGGTTTTTTCTGGATCTTGGTGCCCCGAGGGAGACTCGAACTCCCACTCCTTTCGAAAACGGATTTTGAATCCGCCGCGTCTACCAATTCCGCCATCAGGGCTTGTGGCGCCGCAGTATAGAGAGGTCGCCCAAGGCGGTCAATCGGCTTTCATGGTCAATTTTCACGCATTGGGCTAAACTTCCCGGCCCTGTCGAACCCGAACATCATCATGCGCGTCACCGATTTTTCCTTCGAACTCCCCGATTCCCTGATTGCCCGCCATCCACTGGCCGAGCGTCATGGCAGCCGCCTGCTGGTGCTCGATGGCCCCAGCGGCGAACTGGCCCACAAGCAGTTCACCGACCTGCTCGACTACCTGCGCCCCGGCGACCTGATGGTGTTCAACAACACCCGGGTGATCCCGGCGCGGCTGTTCGGCCAGAAAGCCTCCGGCGGCAAGCTGGAAGTGCTGGTCGAGCGCGTGCTCGACAGCCACCGCGTGCTGGCCCACGTGCGCGCCAGCAAGGCGCCTAAAGAAGGCGCGCAGATCCTCATCGACGGCGGTGGCGAGGCCGAGATGGTCGCGCGCCACGACACGCTGTTCGAGCTGCGCTTCAGCGAAGAGGTGCTGCCGCTGCTCGAGCGCGTCGGCCACATGCCGCTGCCGCCGTACATCGACCGCCCCGACGAGGGCGCCGACCGCGAGCGCTACCAGACCGTCTACGCACAGCGCGCCGGCGCCGTGGCCGCGCCCACCGCCGGCCTGCACTTCGACGAGGCGCTGCTGGAAAAGATCGCCGCCAAGGGCGTCGAGCGCGCCTTTGTCACCCTGCACGTAGGGGCGGGCACCTTCCAGCCGGTGCGGGTCGACAAGATCGAAGACCACACCATGCATAAAGAGTGGCTCGAAGTGAGCCAGGATGTGGTCGATGCCGTGCAGGCCTGCCGCGCCCGTGGCGGGCGGGTGGTCGCCGTGGGCACCACCAGCGTGCGTTCGCTGGAGAGCGCGGCGCGCGATGGCGAGCTCAAGGCGTTCAGCGGCGACACCGACATCTTCATCTTCCCGGGCCGGCCGTTCCATGTGGTCGATTGCCTGGTGACCAACTTCCACCTGCCGGAGTCCACGCTGCTGATGCTGGTCTCGGCCTTCGCCGGTTACCCCGAAACCATGGCCGCCTATGCGGCGGCGGTCGCGAACGGTTACCGCTTCTTCAGTTACGGTGATGCCATGTTCATCACCCGCAATCCGGCGCCACGCGGCCCAGAGGATCAAGCATGAGTCGCACCTGTCGAATGTCGTTCGAACTGCTGGCCACCGACGGCAAGGCCCGTCGCGGCCGGCTGACCTTCCCCCGTGGCACGGTCGAGACCCCGGCCTTCATGCCAGTGGGCACCTACGGCACGGTCAAGGGCATGCTGCCGCGTGACATCGAGGCCATCGGCGCCGAGATCATCCTCGGCAACACCTTCCACCTGTGGCTGCGCCCGGGTACCGAGGTCATCAAGAAACACAACGGCCTGCACGATTTCATGCAATGGAAAGGCCCTATCCTCACTGATTCCGGTGGTTTCCAGGTGTTCAGCCTGGGCGCCATGCGCAAGATCAAGGAGGAAGGCGTGACTTTCGCATCGCCAGTGGACGGTTCCAAGGTGTTCATGGGGCCGGAAGAGTCCATGCAGGTCCAGCGCGACCTGGGCTCGGACATCGTGATGATCTTCGACGAATGCACCCCGTACCCGGCCGAGCACGACGTGGCGCGCACCTCGATGGAGCTGTCGCTGCGCTGGGCTCAGCGCTCGAAGAACGCCCACGGCGACAATACCGCGGCGCTGTTCGGCATCGTCCAGGGCGGCATGTACCAGGACCTGCGCATGCGCTCGCTGGAAGCGCTGGTCAACATCGACTTCGATGGCCTGGCCATCGGCGGCCTGTCGGTGGGCGAGCCCAAGCACGAGATGATCAAGGTGCTGGACTACCTGCCCGCGCAGATGCCGGCTGACAAACCTCGTTACCTTATGGGGGTAGGCAAGCCGGAGGATCTTGTAGAGGGTGTGCGCCGCGGCGTCGACATGTTCGACTGCGTGATGCCTACGCGCAACGCGCGCAACGGCCATCTGTTCGTCGATACCGGGGTGATCAAGATCCGCAACGCGTTCCATCGCCACGATGAATCGCCGCTGGATCCGACCTGCGATTGCTATACCTGCACCAACTTCTCCCGCGCTTATCTGCATCACCTGGATAAATGCGGCGAAATGTTGAGCAGCATGCTGAATACCATCCACAACTTGCGCCATTACCAGCGCTTGATGGCCGGTTTACGCGAGGCTATTCAACAGGGTAAATTGGCCGCCTTTGTCGACGCCTTCTACGCCAAGCGCGGGCTTCCCGTTCCGCCTTTGGACTGACTGTTCGCAATCATTATTAGAAAATTCCATTAGGAGAGCCCAATGAGCTTCTTTATCCCCGCCGCTTATGCGGACGCAGCAGCCCCCGCCGCCGGCCCAGCCGGTACCGGCTTCGAGTGGATCTTCCTGGTCGGCTTCCTGGTCATCTTCTACCTGATGATCTGGCGCCCACAGGCCAAGCGTGCCAAAGAGCAGAAGAACCTGCTGAGCAACCTGCAAAAAGGTGACGAAGTTGTCACCAACGGCGGTATCGCCGGCAAGATCGTCAAGGTTGCCGATGACTTCGTGGTCCTGGAAGTGTCCGACACCGTCGAGCTGAAGTTCCAGAAGGGCGCCATTGCCGCGACCCTGCCAAAAGGTACGCTCAAGGCTATCTGAGTTACCGGTTTCATTTTTCCAGTCGGGGCGCGCAAAGCGCCCCGCGTCTTGAACGGGCGGCGTGATGCTGAACAAATACCCTCTGTGGAAATACCTGCTGATCGTGGTGGTACTGGCGGTCGGCTTCATTTATTCCGCACCCAACCTCTATCCGGATGATCCGGCGGTGCAGATCAGCGGCGCCAGTTCCGCCCTGCATGTCAGCCAGGCCGATCTCGATCGCGTCACCAAGGCGCTGACCGATGCCGGTATTGCCGTCAAAGGCAGCAACCTGGGCGAGAAGGGCAGTGCGCTGGTGCGCCTGACCAACCAGGAAGCACAGCTGCCGGCCAAGGATGTGGCGCGCAAGGCCCTCGGCGACGACTACGTCGTGGCCCTGAACCTGGCCCAGACCACCCCGCAGTGGCTGCGCAACCTGGGTGCCAGCCCGATGAAGCTGGGCCTGGACCTGTCCGGTGGTGTGCACTTCCTGCTGGAAGTGGACATGGACAAGGCCATGACCGCTCGCATGAAAGTCTACGAAGGCGAGGTCAAGACCTTGCTGCGCAAAGAGCGCGTCCGCTACCGCAGCCTGCCCCAGCAGGACGGCGGCATCATGCTGGGCTTCGCCGACGATGCTACCCGCGAACAGGCGCGCAGCCTGATCCGCAAGAATTTCAGTGATTTCGACCTGACCACCACCGAGCGCAACGAGCTCGCCGTGCTGCGCCTGGCACTGACTCAGGCCAAGGTCGCCGAGATCCGCGAATACTCGATCAAGCAGAACCTGACCACCGTTCGCAACCGTGTGAACGAGCTGGGCGTGGCCGAGCCACTGGTCCAGCGCCAGGGCGCCAACCGCATCGTGGTCGAACTGCCGGGTGTGCAGGACACCGCCGAAGCCAAGCGTATCCTCGGCAAGACCGCCAACCTGGAGTTCCGCTTCGGCGCCGAGCCGGGTGCGTCCAAGGCTACCACCGAGGTGTTCGAGTTCCGCGAAGGCGGCCGCTCCGCCCCGGTCGAGCGCGGCCTGATCATCACCGGTGACCAGGTCACCGACGCCCAGGCCAGCTTCGACGAGCACGGCCGCCCGCAGGTGAACATTCGCCTCGACGGCCATGGTGGCGAGCTGATGAGCCGCGCTACCCGCACCAACGTCGGGCGCAGCATGGCGGTGATCTTCATCGAGCAGAAGCCGGTCACCCGCTACCAGAAGCAGGTGGTCGACGGCGTCGAGAAAGAAGTCGCGGTGCAGACCTTCCAGGAAGAGAAGAAGATCATCAGCCTGGCGACCATCCAGTCGCCGCTGGGCAGCCAGTTCCGCATCACCGGCCTGAACGGCCAGGGCGAGTCGTCCGAGCTGGCCCTGCTGCTGCGTGCCGGTGGTCTGGCCGCGCCAATGTACTTCGCCGAAGAACGTACCATTGGCCCAAGCCTGGGTGCCGACAACATCACCAAGGGTATCGACGCGTCGCTGTGGGGCATGCTGTTCGTCTCGCTGTTCATCATCGCCATCTACCGCGGCTTCGGCGTGATCGCCACCGTTGCCCTGGCGGGCAACATGGTCCTGCTGCTGGCGCTGATGTCGCTGCTGGGTGCGACGCTGACCCTGCCGGGTATCGCCGGTATCGTGCTGACCATGGGTATGGCGGTGGACGCCAACGTGCTGATCTTCTCGCGTATCCGCGAGGAGCTCAAAGCCGGCATGTCGGTGCAACGCGCCATCCACGAAGGCTTCAACCGTGCGTACACCGCGATCATCGACGCCAACCTGACCAGCCTGCTGGTCGGCGGCATCCTGTTCGCCATGGGTACCGGCCCGGTCAAAGGCTTCGCGGTCACCATGTCCCTCGGGATTTTCACCTCGATGTTCACCGCCGTCATGGTGACCCGCGCCATGGTCAACCTGACCTGCGGCGGGCGTGACATCAAGAAGCTGTGGGTTTGAGGGAGCTGCGATGAAAACCATCAACTTCATGGGCGTGCGCAATGTCGCGTTCGCCATTACCGTGCTCCTCACCGTGCTGGCGTTGTTCAGCTGGTGGCAGAAGGGCCTGAACTTCGGCCTGGACTTCACCGGTGGCACGCTGATCGAGCTGACCTACGAGCGCCCGGCGGATCTGAAGGCCGTGCGTGCCGAGCTGGTCGATTCCGGCTTCCACGAAGCCGTGGTGCAGAGCTTCGGCGCCACCACCGACCTGCTGGTGCGCATGCCGGGCGATGACCCACAGCTGGGCAACAAGGTGGCCGCGGCGCTGCAGAAGGCCGGTGGCGACAACCCGGCCACGGTCAAGCGTGTCGAGTTCGTCGGCCCGCAGGTCGGTGAAGAACTGCGCGACCAGGGCGGCATGGGCATGCTCCTGGCCCTGGGCGGCATCCTCATCTACCTGGCCTTCCGCTTCCAGTGGAAGTTCGCCGTGGGCGCGATCATCTCGCTGATCCACGACGTGGTGGTCACCCTGGGTATCCTGTCGTTCTTCCAGATCACCTTCGACCTGACGGTGCTGGCGGCGGTGCTGGCGATCATCGGCTACTCGCTCAACGACACCATCGTCGTGTTCGACCGGGTGCGCGAGAACTTCCGGGTGATGCGCAAGGCCTCGCTGATCGAGAACATCAACGTCTCGACCACCCAGACCCTGCTGCGCACCATCGCCACTTCGGTGTCGACCTTGCTGGCCATCGCCGCGTTGCTGTTCTTCGGCGGCGACAACCTGTTCGGCTTCTCCCTGGCGCTGTTCATCGGCGTCATGGCGGGTACCTACTCGTCGATCTACATCGCTAACGTGGTGCTGATCTGGCTGAACCTGAACAGCGAAGACTTGATCCCGCCGGTCAAGACCGAGGGTGTGGACGAGCGCCCGTAAGGCTTCGTCCTACGCCGTCTGGCGTAAAGAAAGGCGCGAGTGTTGAACTCGCGCCTTTTTTTTTGCTCCAAGGCAGGGAGAAGGCGGGCCGGAGCCCGTAAGTACGATCAGGAGGTTCACGTGAACAAATCAATGCTGGTGGGTGCGGTTCTGGGTGCTGTCGGTGTGACTGCCGGAGGTGCTGTGGCGACCTACAGCTTGGTGAACAAGGGGCCTGAGTACGCCCAGGTCACCGACGTGCAGCCGATCAAGCAGCAGGTGAAGACGCCGCGCGAGGTCTGCAAGGATGTCACCGTGACGCGCCAGGCGCCGGTCAAGGACCAGCACCAGATCGCCGGTACGGTGGTCGGTGCCATCGCCGGTGGTTTGCTGGGTAACCAGATCGGCGGCGGTACCGGCAAGAAGATTGCCACCGTGGCCGGTGCGGTCGGTGGTGGCTATGCCGGCAACAAGGTGCAGGAAGGCATGCAGGAGCGTGACACCTACACCACCACGCAAACCCGGTGCAACACGGTCAATGACATCAGCGACAAGGTCGTGGGCTACAACGTGACCTATTCCATCGGTGATCAGGTGGGCAAGGTGAAGATGGATCACGAGCCGGGCTCGACCATCCCGCTGGACAAGAACGGCAAGCTGATCCTGAGCCAGAATCAGCCGGGGCAGTGAAGCTGCTTCCCTAAAAACGAAAAAAGCACCCCGAGAGGTGCTTTTTTTGTGCTCGCAATCGGCGCTTAGCGCTTCATGTGTTCCGGCAGGTGCGGCTGGATGGCAGTCAGCACGGCCTTGAAGCACTTGATGTTGCCCGCGACGATGTGGCCTTTCTCGAGGAATTCGTGGCCACCGTTGAAGTCGCTGACCAGGCCGCCCGCTTCCTGGATCAGCAGCACGCCCGCAGCCATGTCCCACTCGGACAGGCCCGACTCCCAGAAGGCGTCGAAGCGGCCGGCGGCGACATAGGCCAGGTCCAGGCTGGCGGAGCCGGCGCGGCGGATGCCGGCGGTCTGGCCGGTCAGGGCGCGGAACATGCCCAGGTAGTTGTCCAGGTCGGCCATCTGGTTGTCACGGAACGGGAAGCCAGTACCCAGCAGGGCGCCTTCCAGGCTGGTGCGCGAGCTGACGCGCAGGCGACGGCCGTTGATCTGGGCGCCACGGCCACGGCTGGCGGTGAATTCTTCCTGGCGAACCGGGTCGACGATCACGGCGTGCTCAAGGCGGCCACGGTATTTGCAGGCGATGCTGACAGCGAAGTGCGGCACGCCACGCAGGAAGTTGGTGGTGCCGTCCAGTGGATCGATGATCCACAGGTAGTCCTTGCCTTCTTCGCCGGTGCCGGCGTGCAGGCCAGTTTCTTCGCCCTGGATGGAGTGGTTCGGGTAGGCCTTGCGCAGGGCCTCGACGATGACCTTCTCGGCGGCGCGATCAACCTCGGACACGTAGTCCTTGGCCTGCTTTTCGTCGACTTTGATGCTGTCCAGGCGTTCGATGGAGCGGAAAATCAGTTCACTGGCGCTGCGAGCGGCGCGCAGGGCGATATTCAGCATAGGCTGCATGGGAAGGTCACCTGGAGATGTTAAAGAGGAAAGCCGGCCATTCTAGCAGAAATCTTTGACGACAGAAGTGTCACATTTGCTTTCATGGCGTTACGCTGGTCGGTTCTGTAAGATCGAACCCTCCTTTTTCTGCATCCGAGAGCACGACACCTTGCTGCAAAATATTCGTGTTGTCCTGGTCAATACCAGCCACCCCGGCAACATCGGCGGCGCTGCGCGTGCCATGAAGAACATGGGCTTGTCGCGCCTGGTGCTGGTGCAGCCGAAAGAATTCCCGGCCGCCGATGCCTCGGCGCGCGCCTCGGGCGCCGACGATGTACTGGCCGGCGCCCAGGTGGTCGACAGCCTCGAGCAGGCGCTGGTCAGCTGCAGCCTGGTCATGGGCACCAGTGCCCGCGAGCGCAGCATTCCCTGGCCGCTGATCGGCCCCCGTGAGTGCGGCACCAAGGCGGTGGAGCACGCCCTGGCCGGCGAGGAAATCGCCCTGGTGTTTGGTCGCGAACACGCTGGCTTGACCAACGAAGAACTGCAGCGATGTCACTTCCACGTGCACATTCCCTCCAATCCCGACTTCAGCTCGCTGAATCTGGCCGCCGCGGTCCAGGTGCTCGCCTACGAGGTGCGCATGGCCTCATTGGCGGTGCAGGACACGGCGCCAAAGGTCGAGAAGGCGGACGCCAATGAGCTGGCGACCATGGACGAAATGGAGCTGTTCTATGACCACCTGGAAAAGACCCTGGTGGACATCGGCTTCCTCGACCCAGCCAAGCCCAAGCACCTGATGCCGCGCATGCGCCGGCTGTATGGGCGCAGCTCGGTCGAGCGTACGGAAATGAGCATTTTGCGCGGCATCCTCACCGAGACCCAGAAAGTCGTTCGGGGCGAGCCGCATAAACGGAAGGACTGAACGATGTTCGAGCGTCTGCGTGAAGATATTCAAAGTGTTTTCCATCGTGACCCGGCGGCGCGCAATGCCTTCGAGGTGCTGACTTGCTACCCGGGCATGCACGCCATCTGGCTGCACCGCCTGGGCAATGCCCTGTGGAAGCGCGATTTCAAATGGCTGGCGCGGCTGGTGTCGAACTTCGGTCGCTGGATGACCGGTATCGAAATCCACCCGGGCGCGACCATCGGCCGGCGTTTCTTCATCGACCACGGCATGGGCATCGTCATTGGCGAAACCGCCGAGATCGGCGACGACGTGACCCTCTACCAGGGGGTCACCCTTGGTGGCAC
Source organism: Pseudomonas sp. CAM1A (assembly GCF_047501685.1). Taxonomy (NCBI): domain Bacteria; kingdom Pseudomonadati; phylum Pseudomonadota; class Gammaproteobacteria; order Pseudomonadales; family Pseudomonadaceae; genus Pseudomonas; species Pseudomonas sp. CAM1A. Next base: position 122,794 of record NZ_JBFNXP010000008.1, read on the forward strand.
CAGCTGGAACAAGGGCAAGCGTCACCCGACCCTGGAAAACGGCGTCGTGGTCGGCGCCGGGGCCAAGGTGCTGGGCCCGTTCACCGTCGGTGCCGGGGCCAAGATCGGCTCCAACGCCGTGGTCACCAAGGCGGTGCCGGCCGGCGCCACGGCGGTGGGCATCCCGGGGCGGATCATCGTCAAGACCGAAGATGACGCCGTCGAGGCCAAGCGCAAGGCCATGGCCGAGAAGATCGGCTTCGACGCCTATGGCGTCAGTGGCGATATGCCCGACCCGGTGGCGCGCGCCATCGGCCAGATGCTCGACCATCTGCAGGCCGTCGACGAGCGCCTGGAGGGCATGTGTGGCGCGCTGACCCGGATGGGCAGTGACTACTGCGCCAAGGAGCTGCCGGCGCTGCCCGACGACGACTTCGCCGAAGCCTGCGTCGAGCTGAAGCAGGGCGACACTCGGTCGCATTGATTGCGCCGGCCCGATACAAGGGGCGTGTGCTCGCGCCCCTTGTCTGCTACACTCGCGGCCGCCTCCCACATGCATACCCGACTAAAGCACTAGGTCTTATAGTTGACTTAAATGCTCGGGAATCGCATACTCGCACACATCCTGTAACTCCCGTGGTACCCATACGCCATGCGACTGACTACCAAAGGCCGATACGCCGTGACCGCCATGCTTGACCTGGCGTTGCACGCGCAGCAGGGGCCGGTGTCTTTGGCCGATATTTCCGAGCGCCAGGGCATTTCCCTCTCTTATCTGGAACAGCTGTTCGCCAAGCTGCGCCGCAGCAGCCTGGTATCCAGCGTTCGCGGCCCAGGCGGCGGCTACCAGCTGTCGCGAGGCATGGAAACCATCCAGGTGGCCCAGGTCATCGACGCGGTCAACGAATCGGTCGATGCTACCCGTTGCCAGGGCCTGGGGGATTGCCACGCCGGTGATACCTGCCTGACTCACCACCTGTGGTGTGACCTGAGCCAGCAGATCCATGAATTCCTCAGTGGCATCAGCCTGGCCGACCTCGTCATGCGCCGCGAGGTGCAGGAAGTCGCCCAGCGCCAGGACCTGCGCCGTGTCGCAGGCCGAACTGCCCAGCTGGACAAGATTGAGACGTCCGCCGTCGACTGAAACTGCAGCGACGAGCGACGCCACCGCCTGATAGGAGATACTCAATGAAGTTGCCGATCTACCTCGATTACTCCGCGACCACGCCGGTCGATCCCCGTGTCGCCCAGAAGATGGCCGAGTGCCTGCTGGTTGACGGGAACTTCGGTAACCCGGCCTCGCGCTCCCACGTGTTCGGCTGGAAGGCCGAGGAAGCAGTCGAGAACGGCCGCCGCCAGGTCGCCGAGCTGATCAACGCCGACCCGCGCGAGATCGTCTGGACCAGCGGTGCCACCGAGTCCGACAACCTCGCCCTCAAAGGCGTGGCGCACTTCTATCAGACCAAGGGCAAGCACATCATTACCTCCAAGATCGAGCACAAGGCGGTCCTGGACACCGCTCGCCAGCTCGAGCGTGAAGGTTTCGAGGTCACCTACCTGGAGCCGGGTGAAGACGGCATCGTCACCCCGGCCATGGTCGAAGCCGTCCTGCGCGACGACACCATCCTGGTCTCGCTGATGCACGTGAACAACGAAGTCGGCTCGATCAACGACATCGCCGCCATCGGTGAACTGACCCGTTCGCGCGGCGTACTGTTCCACGTCGACGCTGCACAGTCGGCCGGCCGGGTCGAGATCGACCTGCAAAAGCTGAAAGTCGACCTGATGTCGTTCTCCGCGCACAAGGTCTACGGCCCCAAAGGCATCGGCGCACTGTACGTCAGCCGCAAGCCGCGTGTGCGCCTGGAAGCCATCATCCACGGCGGTGGCCACGAGCGCGGCATGCGTTCGGGCACCCTGCCGACCCACCAGATCGTCGGCATGGGCGAAGCCTTCGCCATTGCCAAGCAGGAAATGGCCGCTGAAAACGTGCGCATCAAGGCCCTGAGCGACCGCTTCTTCAAGCAGGTCTCGGACCTCGAAGAGCTGTACGTCAACGGCAGCCAGACTCAGCGCGTGCCGCACAACCTGAACCTGAGCTTCAACTACGTCGAAGGCGAGTCGCTGCTGATGTCGCTGAAGGACATCGCCGTTTCGTCCGGTTCGGCCTGCACCTCCGCTTCGCTCGAGCCGTCCTACGTCCTGCGCGCCCTGGGCCGCAACGACGAGCTGGCGCACAGCTCGATCCGCTTCTCCTTCGGCCGCTTCACCACCGAGGAAGAAGTCGACTACGCCGCGCAGAAAGTCTGCGAGGCCGTGAACAAGCTGCGCGAATTGTCGCCGCTTTGGGACATGTACAAAGACGGCGTCGACATCTCCAAGATCGAGTGGGCCGCCCACTAAGCAGTCGCCGGCAAGAGCGGCTCCCTGATGAGGAAGGAATTGCACCATGGCATACAGTGAAAAGGTCATCGACCACTACGAAAACCCGCGCAACGTCGGCAAGATGAACGCCGACGATCCGGATGTCGGCACCGGCATGGTCGGCGCCCCGGCCTGCGGTGACGTGATGCGCCTGCAGATCAAGGTCAACGAGCAGGGCGTCATCGAAGACGCCAAGTTCAAGACCTACGGCTGCGGTTCGGCCATCGCCTCCAGCTCCCTCGCCACCGAGTGGATGAAGGGCAAGACCCTGGACGAGGCCGAGACCATCAAGAACACCCAGCTGGCTGAAGAGCTGGCATTGCCGCCGGTCAAGATCCACTGCTCCGTGCTCGCCGAAGATGCCATCAAGGCCGCTGTTCGCGATTACAAGCAGAAGAAAGGCTTGGTCTAAGTCGACTGCGAGGTAAGGAGTTCCGATGGCTATCAGCATGACAGAAGCCGCCGCCAACCACATTCGCCGCTCCCTCGACGGGCGCGGCAAGGGTGAGGGCATTCGCCTGGGCGTGCGCACCACCGGCTGCTCGGGCCTGGCCTACGTGCTGGAGTTCGTCGACGAGCTCGCCGCCGAAGACCAGGTGTTCGAGAACCACGGCGTGAAGGTCATCATCGACCCGAAAAGCCTGGTGTACCTCGACGGCACCGAGCTGGACTTCGTCAAGGAAGGGTTGAACGAAGGTTTCAAGTTCAACAACCCCAACGTGCGCGGTGAGTGTGGCTGCGGCGAAAGCTTCAACGTTTGAGGCTGGCTGTGGGTACTCTTTGCCATTTCGCCCTGTTCGACCTGCAACCGGCTTTCCGCCTGGACCTCGACAAACTGGCCGTTCGCTATCGCGAGTTGGCCCGTGAGGTCCACCCCGACCGCTTCGCCGACGCTTCCGAGCGTGAGCAGCGTGTCGCCCTGGAAAAGTCCGCGGCACTCAACGACGCCTACCAGACCCTGCGCAGCGCGCCGCGTCGCGCCCGTTACCTGCTGGCCATCGGTGGCCACGAAGTGCCTCAGGAAGTCACGGTGCATGACCCGGATTTCCTGCTGCAGCAGATGCAGTGGCGCGAAGAGCTCGAAGAGTTGCAGGACGAAGCCGACCTTGACGGCGTTGGAGTGTTCAAGAAGCGCCTCAAGGCCGCTCAGGACAAGCTCAACGAGGATTTCGCCGCCTGCTGGGATGTGGCTGCAGAGCGTGAGCAGGCCGAGCGCCTGATGCGCCGCATGCAGTTCCTCGACAAGCTCGCCCAAGAAGTGCGCCAACTCGAAGAGCGCCTCGACGATTAACCCCGGCGTCGCCCGTGATGACGCCTAAGGTACTCAGATAAGCATGGCCCTACTGCAGATCGCCGAACCCGGTCAGAGCCCTCAACCGCACCAGCGCCGCCTGGCGGTGGGTATCGACCTGGGCACCACCAACTCTCTCGTCGCCGCCGTGCGCAGCGGGCGCAGCGAGCCGCTGCCCGATGACCAGGGCCAGGTGATCCTGCCCTCGGCCGTGCGTTATCTCGAAGGCCGCAGCGAAGTGGGCCAGGCTGCCCGCGCTGCCGCTTCCAGCGACCCGCTGAACACCATCCTGTCGGTCAAGCGCCTGATGGGGCGCGGCCTGGCCGACGTCAAGCAGCTGGGCGAGCAACTGCCTTACCGCTTTGTCGGTGGCGAGTCGCACATGCCGTTCATCGACACCGTCCAGGGCCCGAAGAGCCCGGTGGAAGTGTCGGCCGATATCCTCAAGCTATTGCGTCATCGCGCTGAGCAAACCCTCGGCGGCGAGCTGGTGGGTGCGGTGATCACCGTGCCGGCATACTTCGACGATGCCCAGCGCCAGGCCACCAAGGATGCCGCCAAACTGGCCGGCCTCAACGTCCTGCGCCTGCTCAACGAGCCCACTGCGGCCGCTGTGGCCTATGGCCTGGACCAGAATGCCGAAGGCCTGGTGGCGATCTACGACCTGGGCGGCGGTACCTTCGATATTTCCATCCTGCGCCTGACCGGCGGTGTCTTCGAAGTGCTGGCCACCGGTGGCGATACTGCCCTGGGCGGCGATGATTTCGACCACGCCATCGCCGGCTGGATCATCGAGCAGGCCGGGCTGTCCTCCGACCTCGACCCGGCCACCCAGCGTCAGCTGCTGCAGGCTGCCTGCGCGGCCAAGGAAGCCCTGACCGACGCCGACGTGGTCGGTGTCAGCCACGGCGCCTGGCAGGGCGAGCTGAGCCGGGCGGCTTTCGACGCCATGATCGAGCCATTGGTCGCCCGCAGCCTCAAGGCGTGCCGCCGCGCCGTGCGTGACAGCGGCGTCGAGCTCGAAGAAGTCGGCGCGGTGGTCATGGTCGGTGGTTCGACCCGGGTGCCACGCGTGCGCGAGGCGGTCGGCGCGCTGTTCGGCCGCACTCCCCTGACCTCGATCGACCCGGATCAGGTGGTGGCCATCGGTGCCGCCATCCAGGCCGACACCCTGGCCGGCAACCGCCGCGAAGGCGGCGAACTGCTGCTGCTTGATGTCATCCCGCTGTCCCTGGGCCTCGAGACCATGGGCGGGCTGATGGAGAAGGTGATCCCGCGCAACACCACCATTCCGGTGGCCCGCGCCCAGGAATTCACCACCTACAAAGATGGCCAGTCGGCCATGATGATCCACGTGCTGCAGGGCGAGCGCGAGCTGATCAGCGATTGCCGCTCGCTGGCACGCTTCGAGTTGCGTGGCATCCCGGCGATGGTGGCCGGTGCGGCGAAGATCCGCGTGACCTTCCAGGTCGACGCCGACGGCCTGCTCAGCGTCGCGGCCCGCGAACTGGGTTCGGGCGTGGAATCGAGCATCCAGGTCAAGCCGTCGTACGGCCTGACCGACGGCGAGATCGCCCGCATGCTCAAGGATTCGTTCGAGCATGCCGGCTCCGACAAGCACGCGCGCCAGTTGCGCGAGCACCAGGTCGATGCCGAGCGCCTGCTCGAGGCGGTACAGGGCGCCCTGGACGCCGATGGCGAGCGCCTGCTCAGCAGTGACGAGCGCGACGCGATCGAATTCCAGATGCAGGAACTACGTGATTTGCTGACCGGCACCGATGGCGCCGCCATCGAGCAACAGACCAAGCGTCTGTCGCAGGTGACCGATGCATTTGCCGCCCGTCGCCTTGATTCGACGGTCAAAGCCGCACTGGCCGGGCGCAACCTGAATGAGATCGAGGAGTAATCGATGCCGCTGGTGACATTCCTGCCGCATGAGAAGTTCTGCCCCGAGGGCCTGACCGTGGAAGTGCCGTCCGGGACCAACATCCTGGAGCTGGCCCACGACCATCACATCGAGATGGAAAGCGCCTGCGGCGGCGTCAAGGCCTGCACCACTTGCCACTGCATCGTGCGCAAGGGCTTCGACTCGCTTGAAGAAGCCGACGAGCTCGAAGAAGACATGCTGGACAAGGCGTGGGGCCTGGAGGCGCAGTCGCGCCTGGGCTGCCAGGTGGTTGTCGGTGATGAAGACCTCACCATCGAGATCCCCAAGTATTCGCTCAACCACGCCGCCGAAGCGCCGCACTGAGGGTCTGTACATGAGTCTGAAATGGGTTGATGTACTTGAGATCGCCATCCAGCTTGCGGAAAGCAAGCCTGAGGTCGATCCTCATTACGTGAATTTCGTCGATCTGCGCGCCTGGGTCATGGCGCTGCCTGAATTCGATGACGATCCGTCGCGTTGCGGTGAGAAGGTTCTCGAGGCCATCCAGGCGGCCTGGATCGACGAAGCCGACTGAACGCACGCTGCAGGTTAGGCAATCCCCTGGAACCCGCGTATAATTCGCGGGTTTAATTTTTCGCAACACTCAATATTCTGGAGTTTTCCATGGCTGTTCAACGTACTTTCTCCATCATCAAGCCTGACGCCGTTGCCAAGAACGTCATCGGCAAGATCACCACTCGCTTCGAAGAAGCCGGCCTGAAAATCGTCGCTTCGAAAATCAAGCAACTGTCCAAGGCCGAAGCTGAAGGCTTCTACGCCGAGCACAGCGCTCGTGGCTTCTTCGGTGACCTGGTTGCCTTCATGACTTCCGGTCCGGTTGTCGTTCAGGTTCTGGAAGGCGAGAACGCCATCGCTCTGAACCGTGAGCTGATGGGCGCCACCAACCCTAAAGAAGCTGCTGCCGGCACCATCCGCGCCGACTTCGCCGAGTCGATCGACGCCAACGCCGTTCACGGTTCGGACTCCGAAGCCGCTGCTGCTCGCGAAATCGCTTACTTCTTCGCTGCTACCGAGGTAACCACTCGCTAAGCGAAAGCTTACGAGTGAGGGTGAATCCATGACGACATCGACTGACAAGATCAACCTGCTGGGGCTTACCCTGGCGGAAATGGAACAGTTCTTCGACTCAATCGGGGAGAAGCGCTTCCGTGCCGGTCAGGTGATGAAATGGATTCACCACTTTGGCGTCGATGATTTCGCCGCCATGACGAACGTCGGCAAGGTCTTGCGCGAAAAGCTCGAGGCCGTTGCCGAGATTCGGGGCCCGGAAGTGGTCAGCGAAGACATTTCCGCTGACGGCACCCGCAAGTGGGTGGTCCGCGTTGCCTCCGGCAGCTGCGTCGAGACCGTCTACATCCCCACCGACGATCGCGGCACCCTGTGCGTGTCGTCGCAAGCCGGCTGTGCCCTGGACTGCAGTTTCTGCTCCACCGGCAAGCAAGGCTTCAACAGCAACCTCACCGCCGCCGAAGTGATCGGCCAGGTGTGGCTTGCGAACAAATCCTTCGGGACCGTCCCGGCCAAGATCGACCGCGCGATTACCAACGTGGTCATGATGGGCATGGGCGAGCCCTTGCTGAATTTCGACAATGTCATCGCCGCCATGAAGATCATGATGGAAGATCTGGGCTATGGCATTTCCAAGCGTCGCGTCACCCTGTCCACCTCGGGCGTGGTACCGATGATCGACGAGCTGGCCAAGCACATCGACGTGTCCCTGGCCCTGTCGCTGCACGCGCCGAACGATGAGCTGCGCAACAAGCTGGTGCCGATCAACAAGAAGTACCCGCTGAAGATGCTGCTGGAGTCGTGCATGGGCTATATGTCCACCCTCGGCGGCAAGCGCGTGCTGACCATCGAGTACACCCTGCTCAAGGACGTCAACGACCAGCCCGAGCACGCTGCGCAGATGATCGAGCTGCTGCGCGACGTACCGTGCAAGATCAACCTGATCCCGTTCAACCCGTTCCCGCACTCCGGCTACGAGCGGCCGAGCAACAATGCCATCCGCCGCTTCCAGGACCTGCTGCACCACGGCGGCTTCAACGTGACCACGCGCACCACCCGCGGTGACGACATCGACGCCGCATGTGGCCAGCTGGTGGGCCAGGTCAACGACCGTACCCGCCGCAGCGAGCGCTACATCGCCGTACGTCAGCTGGCCGCCGACGAGCCGCAAGACAGCGCTGCGCGCCCCTGACGAGCACCTGCCCCATGAGCCTGCGCACCGCGCTGTCGATCCTGACGCTTTCGCTGCTGGCCGGCTGCGTGTCCGGCGGCGCGGGTGACCCCCTGGCTAACCGCCAGGGTCGCGAGGCGGCAGGGCAGGCCTATGTGCAGTTGGGCCTGGGGTATTTGCAACAAGGTTTGACCGAACGCGCCAAGGCCCCTCTGGGCAAAGCCCTGGCCCTCGACGCCCGCGACGCCGATGCCCACGCGGCGCTCGCCCTGGTATTCCAGGCCGAGGATGAGCCCGCGCTGGCCGGCGAGCATTTCGACAAAGCCCTGGCCATCCGCCCGGATGACACGCGAATCCGTAACAACTACGGCGGTTTCCTATATGCTCAGGGCCGTTTCGACGAAGCCCACGCAATGTTCCTCCAGGCTGCCGCCGATACCCTGTATCCTGAGCGTTCGCGCGTCTACGAGAACCTCGGGCTCACCGCCTTGAAGCGCGGGCAGGGCGCTCAGGCCCGCGAATACCTGGAAAAGGCCCTTCGGCTCAATCAGCGGCAACCGAAGGCTTTGCTCGAAATGGCTGAGTTGTCCTACGAAAACAGGCATTATGTGCCGGCCCGGGATTATTACGATCGATTCAGCCAGCTGAGCGAACAGAATGCCCGCAGCCTGCTGCTGGGCCATCGCCTGGCACTTGCCCTTGACGAGCAGGGCACCGCGGCCCGCTTGGGCCAGCAATTACAACGACTTTATCCCGGTACGCCGGAATATCAGCAATACCTGTCGGAGCAACGATGAAAGCCGCGCACACTGAAGTAGCAGCAGCGACTCGCCAGAACCCCGGTGACGTCTTGCGCCAGGCCCGCGAAAAACGCGAATGGAGCCAGGCCGAGGTCGCTCGCAAGCTCAACCTCACGGTATCTTCGCTGAACAACCTGGAAAACGGCGCCTTCGACAAGCTGCCCGGGCATACCTTCGCCCGTGGCTACATCCGCGCCTACGCCAAGCTGATGGACATGGACCAGGCGCCCCTGGTCGAGGCCTTCGACCAGATCACCGGCACCCACGCCCAGGGTAGCGAAGTGCACGCCCTCGGCCGCATCGAAGAGCCGGTGCGCCTGTCGCACAACATCCTGCGCGTGGTCAGTCTGTTGCTGCTGGTCGCGGTGGTCGGCGGCGGCTTCTTCTGGTGGCAGGACCAGAGCAGCCTGCGTGGCAAGGACCTGGCCAAGATCGCCCTGGAGCACGTCGAGGTCGAGAGCGCCGACGGCACCACGCAGATTCACCCGCTGGACGAGCCGGAAGACCAGGCCGTGAGCGCGGGCCAGCAGGCCGAAGGCCAGGCCCTGCCGCTGGAGCCGAGCAGTGCCGAGCAGGCAACGGTCGCCGAGGCCCAGGCGCCAGTCGCCTCCGTTGCGCCTGCCACGCCAGCCAGCAGCACCGCGCCGACTGCCGCCGCGCCTGTGGCACCGGTTGTCGCGCCAGCCGCTCCGGCCGTGGCCGCGCCTGTCGCCGCCGCGCCAGCCGCACCCGTCGCGGCCACCACACCGGTCGCACCGGCTGCGCCCGCTGAAGCCGCACCGGCTCCGGCCGGCAGCGCCAAGGTTCATATCCAATTCACCGCCGATTGCTGGACCCAGGTCTCCGACGGCAACGGCAAGGTGCTGTTCAGCGCCATCAAGCGCAAGGGCGACAGCCTGGAACTGACCGGCAAGCCACCGTTCGCGGTGCGCCTGGGCTTCGCCCGTGGCGCCCAGGTGAGCTACAACGGCCAGGCGGTCGATGTCGCCCCGTTCACCAGTGGCGAAACCGCTCGCCTGAAGTTGGGACAGTAAGTCATGCACGGCGAATCTCCGATCAAACGTCGCGAATCCCGCAAGATCTGGGTCGGCAATGTGCCGGTGGGTGGTGATGCGCCCATCGCGGTGCAGAGCATGACCAACACCGACACCAACGATGTCGCCGCCACCGTGGCGCAGATCCAGCGCCTGGTCGATGCCGGCGTGGACATCGTGCGGGTCTCGGTACCGGACATGGACGCCGCCGAGGCGTTCGGCAAAATCAAGAAACTGGTCAGCGTGCCGCTGGTCGCCGACATCCACTTCGACTACAAGATCGCCCTGCGCGTGGCCGAGCTGGGTGTCGACTGCCTGCGCATCAACCCGGGCAACATCGGCCGCGAAGACCGTGTGCGCGCCGTGGTCGATGCCGCCCGCGACCGCGGTATCCCGATCCGCATCGGCGTCAACGCAGGCTCCCTGGAAAAGGACCTGCAGAAGAAGTACGGCGAGCCGACCCCGGCGGCGCTGGTCGAATCGGCGCTGCGTCACGTCGAGCACCTCGACCGTCTGGATTTCCAGGACTTCAAGGTCAGCGTCAAGGCCTCCGACGTGTTCATGGCCGTCGAAGCCTACCGCCTGCTGGCCAGGCAGATCATCCAGCCGCTGCACTTAGGCATCACCGAAGCCGGTGGCCTGCGTTCGGGGACGGTGAAATCCGCCGTCGGCCTAGGTATGCTGCTGGCCGAAGGCATCGGTGACACCATCCGCATTTCCCTGGCCGCCGACCCGGTCGAGGAAGTGAAGGTCGGCTACGACATCCTCAAATCGCTGCACCTGCGTTCCCGTGGCATCAACTTCATCGCCTGCCCGAGCTGCTCGCGGCAGAACTTCGATGTGGTCAAGACCATGAACGAACTGGAAGGGCGCCTGGAGGACCTGCTGGTGCCGCTGGACGTGGCGGTGATCGGTTGCGTGGTCAACGGCCCGGGCGAAGCCAAGGAATCGCACGTGGGCCTGACCGGCGGCACGCCGAACCTGGTGTATATCGACGGCAAGCCATCGCAGAAGCTGAACAACGACAACCTGGTCGACGAGCTGGAAAAGCTCATCCGCCAGAAAGCGGCCGAGAAGGCCGAGGCCGACGCGGCGCTGATCGCCCGTGGCTGAGACACAGAATTCGTAAGGACTATTCGTGAGCAAATCGCTGCAAGCCATCCGTGGCATGAACGACATCCTGCCCGACCAGTCGCCGCTGTGGCGCTACTTCGAGGGCACCGTGGCCGGCTTGCTGGACAGCTACGGCTACAGCCAGATCCGCACGCCGATCGTCGAGTTCACCGAGCTGTTCAAACGCTCCATTGGTGAAGTCACCGATATCGTCGAAAAAGAGATGTACACCTTCCAGGACAACAAGGACTCACTGACCTTGCGCCCGGAAGGCACCGCCGCTTGCGTGCGCGCAGTGCTCGAGCACGGCATCATCGGTAATGGCCAGGTGCAGAAACTCTGGTACGTGGGCCCGATGTTCCGCCACGAGCGCCCGCAGCTGGGGCGCTACCGGCAGTTCCACCAGATCGGTGTCGAGGTGTTCAACCTGGCCGGCCCGGATATCGACGCCGAACTGATCATGCTCACCTGGCGTCTCTGGGCGTTGCTGGGTATTCAGGACGCAGTGACCCTGGAACTCAACAGCCTCGGCACCAGCGAAGCCCGCGCGCGCTATCGCGATGCATTGGTGGAATTCCTGTCCCAGCGCATCGATCAGCTGGACGAAGACAGCCAGCGCCGCCTGAAGAGCAATCCGCTGCGTATTCTCGACAGCAAGAACGCAGGCACCCAGGCTGCCCTGGTGGGCGCGCCGAAGCTCGAAGAGTACCTAGACGAAGAGTCCCGCGTGCACTTCGAGGGCGTGAAGGCGCGTCTTGATGCTGCTGGCATCCCGTTCGTGATCAACACCAAGCTGGTACGCGGCCTGGACTATTACAGCAAGACCGTGTTCGAGTGGGTCACCGACAAGCTCGGTGCCCAGGGCACGGTCTGCGCTGGTGGCCGCTACGATGGCCTGGTCGAGCAGATGGGTGGCAAACCGACCACCGGCGTTGGCTTTGCCATGGGTATCGAGCGTCTGCTGCTGCTGATCGAAACCCTGGGCCAGGTGCCTGAGTCGATCAGCCGTACCATCGACGTCTACCTGTGCACCTTTGGTGAGCAGGCCGAGCTGGCTGGCCTGAAGATCAGCGAGCAACTGCGTGATCGTCTGCCGAACCTGCGCCTGGCGGTCAACGCCGGTGGCGGCAACTTCAAGAACCAGTTCAAGAAAGCCGACAAGAGCGGCGCGCTGTTCGCCCTGATCCTCGGCGACGACGAACTGGCCAAGCAAGAGATTGGCGTGAAGCCCCTGCGTGGCCAGGGCGAGCAACAGAATATTGCCTGGGATGCTCTGGCTGAGCACCTGGAAACCGCGATCGCGCAAGCGTAACGCGGTTCAACAAGCGAATAGGCGAAAAGGAGTATTGGGGTGTCGAGTACCGATGATGATGATCTGGCAGGGGTCAAGGACTGGTGGAACCGCAACGGCAAGCCGCTGCTGACCGGTGCCTTGCTGGCCGGCGTGGTGGTGATGGGCTGGCAGACCTGGCACAAGTACCAGGCCAACCAGTCGCAAGGTGCCTCGGCGCTGTACCAGGCCCTGCTGGAAACCTCGCTGACGCCAGATGGCAAGCCTGACGCCGGCAAGGTGGCCGAGCTGTCCGGCAAGCTCAAGAGCGAGTTCGGCGGCACTGCCTATGCCCAGTACGGCAGCCTGTTCGTCGCCAAGGTAGCGGTCGAGAGCGGCAAGCTGGACGACGCGGCGAGCGAACTCAAAAGCGTGATGGACAAGCCGGCCGACGCCACCCTGAGCGAGATTTCGCGCCAGCGCCTGGCCCGTGTGCTCGCGGCCCAGGACAAGGCCGAGGACGCCCTCAAGCTGCTCGACGGCGACACCGACAAGGCCTTCCTGGCCAGCCGTGAAGAACTCAAGGGCGACCTGCTGGTGCAGCTGGGCCGCGCCGACGACGCGCACGGCGCCTACGAAAAAGCCAAGGCCGCGCTGTCCGACGACGCCGCGATCGGTGGCCTGCAACTGAAGCTGGATGACCTGGCCAAAGGGGACGCCTGAAGTGAAGGGTTGGAAACAAGCAGCAGTGCTCACCCTCGCCGTTCTGGCGGCGGGTTGCAGCAGCAACAGCAAGAAGGAACTGCCCCCGGCCGAGCTGACCAAGTTCACCGAGGAAGTGGTACTGAAGAAGCAGTGGAGCCGTTCGATCGGTGACGGCCAGGGTGAGACCTACAACACCCTGGTGCCGGCTATCGAGAACGACCGCATCTACGCCTCCGACGTCAACGGCGAGGTCTTCGCGCTGAACCGCATCACCGGTGACGTGGTGTGGAAAAAAGACCTTGAGCTGCCGGTATCCGGCGCCGTGGGCGTGGGCTACGGCCTGGTCATGCTGGGTACCCTCAAGGGCGAGGTCATCGCCCTGGACTCCAGCACTGGCGAGGAGCGCTGGCGCTCGCGCGTCTCCAGTGAAGTGCTGGCACCGCCCGCCAACAATGGCGACGTGGTGGTGGTGCAGACCCAGGACGACCGTCTGGTCGGCTTCGACGCCGCCACTGGTGACCGTCGCTGGATCTACGAGAACAGCCCCGCTGTACTGACCCTGCGTGGCACCGGCGCGCCGGTGGTGACCAACCGCCTGGCCGTGGCCGGCCTGTCCACCGGCAAGGTGGTGGCGGTCGACATCAGCAACGGCGTGCCGGTGTGGGAAAGCCGCGTGGCCGTTCCGCAGGGCCGTTCCGAGCTGGACCGCGTGGTGGACATCGACGGCGGCCTGCTGCTGTCCGGTGGCACCCTGTACGTCGGCACCTACCAGGGCCGCGTCGCCGGCCTGGACCTGGACAGCGGCCGCGTGCTGTGGCAGCGCGATGCCTCCAGCTACGTGGGTGTCGCCCAGGGCTTCGGCAACGTCTATGTCAGCGAAGCGTCGGGCACCGTGCAGAGCGTCGACGAGCGTTCTTCCAGCTCGCTGTGGAGCAACGACTCCATGGCCCGCCGTCAGTTGTCGGCACCGGAAGTGTTCTCCAGCTATGTGGCTGTCGGTGACTTCGAGGGTTACCTGCACCTGCTCAGCCAGGTCGATGGCCGCTTCGTCGGCCGTGAGCGTATCGACAGCGATGGCCTGCGCGCCCGCCCACTTGTGGTCGGCGACACCATCTACGTCTTCGGCAACAGCGGCAAGCTCGAGGCACTGACCATCCGCTGAAGCTATGCTTGAGCCCGTTCGCGGGCTCAGGTTGCGGCGTAGGAAACGCCGCCCGAACTCCGGCCGCTGCCTTGCAGCGGCCTTTGCATTTTCAAGAATTCAAGAGTGGAGAGCCGCATGGTTCCCGTAATCGCCCTGGTGGGCCGCCCCAATGTCGGCAAATCCACCATGTTCAACCGCCTGACCAAGACCCGCGATGCCATCGTCGGTGACCTGTCGGGCCTGACCCGTGACCGCCAGTATGGTGATGCCAGCTGGCAGGGTCGCTCGTTCATCCTGATCGACACCGGTGGTATCACCGGCGACGAAGTGGGCATGGACGAGAAGATGGCCGAGCAGTCGCTGATGGCCATCGAGGAAGCCGACTACGTATTGTTCCTGGTCGATGCCCGTGCCGGCATGACCGCCGCCGACCAGATGATCGCCGACCACCTGCGCAAGCGGAACAAGTCGGCCATCCTGGTGGCCAACAAGATCGACAACATCGACCCCGACATCGCCCGCGCCGAGTTCTCGCCGCTGGGCATGGGCAACGCCATCCCGGTGGCCGGTTCCCAGGGCCGCGGCATCAACGCCCTGATGGAGTCGGTGCTCGGCCACATTCCGCGTGACGCCGAAGAAGAAGCCCTCGACCTGGAAGTCGCCGAAGGCGAAGAGGCCGTGCGCATTCCCGGCCCAAGCGAGAAGGACGGCATCAAGATCGCCATCATCGGCCGCCCGAACGTGGGCAAGTCGACGCTGGTCAACCGCATGCTCGGTGAAGAGCGTGTGGTGGTGTACGACGAGCCGGGCACTACCCGCGACAGTATCTACATCCCGTTCGAGCGTGATGGCGAGAAGTACACCTTCATCGACACCGCCGGTGTGCGCAAGCGCGGCAAGATCCACGAGGAAGTCGAAAAGTTCTCGGTGGTGAAGACCCTGCAGGCGATCAAGGACGCCAACGTGGTGATCTTCGTCATGGACGCCCGCGAAGGTGTGGTCGACCACGACCTCAACCTGCTGGGCTTCGCCCTCGACGCCGGCCGGGCGATCGTCATCGCACTGAACAAGTGGGACGGCATGGAGCCGGGCGAGCGCGACTATGTGAAGACCGAGCTCGAGCGCCGGCTGTTCTTCGTCGACTTCTGCGACATCCACTTCATCTCCGCCTTGCACGGTACCGGTGTTGGCCACCTGTACAAGTCGGTGCAGGCCGCGTTCAAGTCGGCGGTCACCCGCTGGCCGACCAGCCGCCTGACGCAGATCCTCGAAGACGCCATCAGCGAGCACCAACCGCCGCTGGTCAACGGCCGTCGCATCAAACTGCGCTATGCCCACCTCGGTGGCGCCAACCCGCCGCTGATCGTGATCCACGGCAACCAGACCGAGAAGGTGCCCAAGTCCTACTCGCGTTACCTGGAGAACACCTACCGCCGCGTGCTCAAGCTGGTCGGCACGCCGATCCGCATCGAGTACAAGGGCGGTGAGAACCCGTACGAGGGCAACAAGAACACCCTCACCGATCGCCAGGTCAACAAGAAGCGCCGCCTGATGTCGCACCACAAGAAGGCCGAGAAGAAGCGCCGCGACAAGCGCTGATTCCGTGCTGGCTTCATCGCCGGCAAGCCGGCTCCCACAGCGTCTGCGCAAGCGACAATACCTGTGGGAGCCGGCGTGCCGGCGATAGGGCCCTTTGATCCACCGCAATCCCCCTATTGTTTCAACCTTTTTCCTGACCGCTCGTTCCGCTATGCTCGGATCCATTCCCGTGCCGGACAAACCCCAGGAAAGAGGGCTCCATGATCCGCAGCAAACTGCCGAACGTCGGCACGACCATCTTTACCACCATGTCGCAACTGGCCATGCAGACCGGTGCGCTCAACCTGTCCCAGGGCTTCCCTGACTTCAACGGCCCCCAGGCCCTGCTCGATGCCGTTGGTCGCCATGTGGCCGCCGGGCATAACCAGTATTCGCCGATGACCGGCCTGCCAGCCCTGCGCCAGCAGGTTGCAGCCAAGATCGCCCGGCTGTATGGCGTGGCGGTGGATGCCGATCAGGAGGTGACCATCACCCCGGGCGCCACCGAGGCGATCTTCTGCGCGATCCAGGCGGTGATCCACCCCGGCGACGAGGTAATCGTCTTCGACCCCAGTTACGACAGCTACGAGCCGTCGGTGGAGCTGGCTGGCGGGCGTTGCGTGCATGTGCCGCTGCGCGACGGCAGCTTCAGCATCGACTGGCAGAAGTTCAGCGATGCCCTGAGCCCACGCACGCGCATGGTCATCCTCAACTCGCCGCACAACCCCAGCGGCGCGTTGATCAGCCGTGACGACCTGGACCAACTGGCCGCGTTGATAGGCAACCGCGATATCTACCTGATCAGTGACGAAGTCTACGAGCACCTGATCTACGACGGCGTGCGCCACGCCAGCGTGCTGGCCCACGAACAGCTGTACAGCAAAGCCTTCGTCATCAGCTCGTTCGGCAAGACCTACCACGTCACCGGCTGGAAGACCGGCTACGTGGTCGCGCCACCGGCGCTCAGCGCCGAGCTGCGCAAGGTGCATCAGTACGTCAACTTCTGCGGTGTCACGCCGTTGCAGTGCGCCCTGGCCGACTTCATGGCCGAGCACCCTGAGCACATCGACGAACTGCCGGCCTTCTACCAGGCCAAGCGCGACCTGTTCTGCGATTTGCTGCAGGCCTCGCGCTTCACCTTTACCCGAACCCCGGGCACTTACTTCCAGCTGGTGGACTATTCGCAGATCCGCCCCGACCTGAACGATGTCGACATGGCCCTGTGGCTGACCCGCGAGCATGGCGTGGCCAGCATCCCGGTGTCGGTGTTCTACCAGCAACCCATCCCCGAGCAACGCCTGGTACGCCTGTGCTTTGCCAAACGCGAGGAGACGCTGCGCCAGGCAGCGGAGAAACTATGCGCGATCTGAGCCAACTGCCGAACCTGAAAATCGCCCTGGTGCAGACCACCCTGGCCTGGCACGACCGCGAGGCCAACTACGCGCACTTCGAGGAACTGATCACCCAGGCCGGCGAGGTGGACCTGGTGGTCCTGCCGGAAATGTTCACCACCGGGTTTTCGATGGAGTCCGAAAGCCTGGCCGAGCCGGAAAACGGCCCGACCTACAAATGGCTCAAGGCCCAGGCGAAGAAAGCCAACGCCGTGATCACCGGCAGCGTGATCATCCAGGCTGCCGACGGCAGCCATCGCAACCGGCTGCTGTGGGCGCGGCCCGATGGCGAGATCCTGCACTACGACAAGCGCCACCTGTTCCGCATGGCCGGTGAGCACAAACACTACACCCCGGGCGAGCGCCAGGTGCAGTTCGAGCTCAAGGGCTGGCGGATTCGCCCGCTGATCTGCTACGACCTGCGCTTCCCGGTGTGGAGCCGCGATGCCCAGGACACCGACCTGCTGCTGTACACCGCTAACTGGCCGGCGGCGCGGCGCCTGCACTGGAACCGGCTGCTGCCGGCACGGGGTATCGAAAACCTGTGCTTCGTGGCGGCGGTGAACCGGGTTGGCACCGATGGCAAGGGCTTCGCCTACTCCGGCGACAGCCAGGTGCTGGACTTCCAGGGTGAGAGCCTGCTCAGCGCGGGGGAGGCGGACGGGGTGTTCACCGTGGTGCTGCGGGCGGCGGAGCTGGCGGCGTATCGGGCGCGGTTCCCGGCCAACATGGATGCCGATACCTTCGAACTGCATTGAGGGCCAATCGCGGGGCAAGCCCGCTCCCACTCGTGGGAGCGGCGGTGCGCCGATGCGACTTGCCCCGCGATGCTTTCAGGCTTCAGTACACATCCCGGCGATAGCGCCCATCCTCGATCAGTTGCTGCACTGCCGCTTCACCCAGCATCCCCTGCAACGCAGCATCCACCCCGGCCGCCATGCCGTGCAGGCTGCCGCAGACATACACGCAAGCGCCGTCATCGACCCAGCGCTTGAACTCGGCGGCCTGCTGCAACAACACGTCCTGCACATAGATTTTCTCGGCCTGGTCTCGGGAGAAAGCCAGGTCCAGCCGTTGCAGGTCGCCGCTTGCCACCCAGCCTTGCAGTTCCTCACCGCACAGCAGATCGTGCGCCCGGTTACGCTCACCGAACAGCAGCCAGTTGCGCTGCTCACCCGCCGCAATACGCGCCTTGAGCAGGCTGCGCAGGCCGGCCAGGCCGGTGCCGTTGCCGATCAGCACCAGAGGGACCGATCCGCTGGGCAGATGGAAGCCGCTGTTGCGACGCAGGCGTGCGCTGACGTTGCCATCGAGTGGCAGATACTCGGTCAGCCAGCCGGAACCCAGGCCCAGGCTGCCATCGGCGTGGCGCTCCTGGCGCACGATCAGTTCCAGCACGCCGTCGCTGGCGATGGATGCAATCGAGTACTCGCGAGCGGCCAACGGGATCAGTGCGTCGACCAGTGCCTGTGCATGCAGGCCCACCAGGTGTTCGCGGCCAGCCGGCAGTTGGCGGCTGGCCAGGGCCTGCGCCAGGCTTTCCTGCAAGCCGTCGAGCTGGACCGGGCTGCGTGGGTCAAGGCCCAGGCCTGCCAGAAAGGCATCGACACGGGACTGGCCGTTGCGCGGCAGGATCTCGATCAGGTCACCGGCTTCCCAGGTCGCGGGCATTTGCGCCTGCAGGCCCAGCAGATACACCGGCGCGCCCTGGCTACCCGGGTTGAGCAGTTCACGGCGCAGCAGGCACCAGTTGCCGAAGGTCGGCGGCTGCCAGGCGGCGACGGGGCGGGCGCCGGCCAGTTGCGTCAGTTCCTGTTGCCACAGTTGCAGCGCGGCGGGGTCGGCATTGTCCACTTCCACCGGGCTGAAGGCGCAGGTGGCGCCGCGTTCGCCGAGCCAGGCCTGGAGGCGGCGGGCGAAGCCGCAGAAGTGCGGGTACTGGCGGTCACCCAGGGCCAGCAGGGCGTAGTCCAGGTGTTCCAGTGCCCAAGGTTGGCCGAGCACCTTGCGTTCGAAGCCGCGTGCGCTGTCCGGGGCTTCGCCGTCACCGAAGGTGCTGACCACGAACAGTGCGCGGTCGGCACTGCGTAGTTGGGCTTCGCCCAGCTCGGCCAGCGGGCGGACCTGCACCGGCAGGCCGGCGGCTTGCAGCTGGCCGGCGCTCTGCCAGGCCAGCTGTTCGGCGAAACCGCTCTGGCTGGCGAAGCCGATCAGCCAGCTGTCGCCGGCGTTGCCCTGATCACCCACCGCGCCACGGGCGGCGCGCACCTGGCGTTTCTTGCGGCGGCGGTCGAGGTACAGCAGCCAGCCGGTGACGAAGAACAGCGGCATGGTCAGGCTGGCGAGGGTGACGATGATGCGCCCCGGCAGGCCGAAGTACTCGCCGACGTGCAGGGCATAGACGCTTTGCAGCAGTTGCGCCTTGAACGACTTGTCGGCATAGCGTTCGTGGCGCTTGACCTGGCCGCTGGCCGGATCGAGGGTGAGGGTGTTGAAGGCCCGCTCGTGCTCGGCGCCCCGCAGCAGGTAGAACAGCGTCGCGGGCTGGCCGCCGGCCGGCGGCAGGCGCAGGTTGTAGGTGGCCAGGTCCGGGCCTGCGGCTGCCTTGAGGTTGGCCCAGATGGCGTCATAGTCCACCACCCGTGGCGGGGCGTTCTTGTCCACTTTGGGCGGACCATGACGACCGCCACGGCCTTCGCCGCGTTTCTGCTCGCCCGCTGCGGGCGGGTCGGCCAGCAGCCGGTTGAGGCCCTCGCGGTACCACTCGTAGGACCAGAACAGCCCGGTCAGGGCGAACAGCAGGTAGAACAGCAGGCACCAGGTGCCGAACACCGCGTGCAGGTCCCAGTTGAAGGCGCGGCCTTTCTTCGCCCAGTCCAGCGTCAGCCAGGTGCGCCAGTTCAGGGCCTTGCGCGGCCAGCGCAGGTACAGCCCGGAGAGGCAGAAGAAGATCAGCATCAGGGTGCAGGCGCCGGTGATCTGCCGGCCGGTGTCGCCCATGGCCAGGAACCGGTGCAGGTTGAGCATGAGGTTGAAGAAGCCAAGGCCTGCGACGTCGCCCTTGAGCTCGCCGGTGTACGGGTCGGCGTAGCGCAGCGCACCGCGCCGCTCGCCGGGTGCCGGGGTGAAGAAGATCCGCGCCGCGTTGCCGTCGCGGGTATCGACCCAGAGCATGGAGACCTGGTCGCCTTGCGCGGCCTCGACCCGACGCACCAGCTCGGCCGGCGGCAGCACGCCTTCCTGGCGTACCTCGACCTTGAGCACCTCGGCGTTGAACGCGCGCAGCAGTTCTTCCTGGAACGACCAGATCGCGCCGGTGATGCCCATCAGCGCCAGCACCAGGCCGGCAGTGATGCCAAAGAACCAGTGCAATTGGAACAGCGTCTTCTTCACCACATCGATCACCTTGTCTTGCCGCCAGCAACTGCGCGGCGTGCATTATGCCTTGATACGCAAAAGCCCCGTTCAAACCAATGAACGGGGCTTGGGCAAGCGCCTTTAGAAGTGGACGCTGGTGGTCAGCAGCGCGGTGCGCCCCGCCGCCTGGTTGGCGAAGTGGGTGGAGAACGCCTTGTCGTAGTAGACCTCGTTGGTGAGGTTCTGCACGTTCAGCTGCAGGTCGATGTTCTTGGTCAGCTTGTAGGCGGCCATGGCGTCGTAGCGTACGTAGCTGTCGACCATGGTGGTGTTGGCCACGTTGCCGTACACGTCGTCGACGTAGAAGGCGCCGCCGCCCACGGTGAACTTCGGCGTGACCTGGTAGGTGGTCCACAGGCTGGCGCTGTTGTTCGGGGTGTTCGGCAGCTGGTTGCCGTCGCTGGCCTTGCCCAGGGCGCCACCGTCGATCTGGCGGGCCTGCATGTAGGTATAGCCGGCGAACACCTGCCATTTCTCGGTGATCTTGCCGCTGGCCGACAGCTCGATGCCCTGCACGCGGGTTTCACCCACGTTCTCGTAGGAGGTGGTGCCTACCTGCACCCGTGCGTTTTCTTTCTCGGTGCGGAACAGCGCGGCGGTCAGGGCCAGGCGCTCGTCGAGCAGGTCCCACTTGGTGCCGATCTCGTAGTTGGTGGTCTCTTCCGGCTCCATGTCGCTGCTCAGCAGGTTGCCGGAGCGGTCGGTGGTGTTGCCCAGCGGGTTGCCTTCCTGGCCTTCGTTGAGCAGCGCGCCCGGCGGGGTCGCCGAAGTGGCGTAGGAGACATAGATGCTGCCGTTGTCGGCCGGTTTCCACACCAGGCCCAGCTGGCCGGTGATGAACTCGCTGGTGTCCTTGCCCTTGGCGGCAACGCCCTTGCTGTTCACCGTGGTGCTGCCGTCGGCATTGTAGCCGCGGTACTGGGTGTCGAAGTGGTCGTAGCGCAGGCCCATGTTCAGCAGCCACTGCGGGGTCAGCTCGAGGGTGTCGAACACGTAGAGGGCGCGGGTGTTGCTCTTGGTGTTGGTACCGCCGTAGTTGCGTGCGATGGAGCCACTCCACGGATCATCCGGGTTCGGGTTGCCCAGCGAGGTGCAGTTGTAGCCGCTGCCGGGGCCGATCATGCCGGGGGTGCAGGTACTGGACGTCGCACCGCCGGTATTGGTGTTGACGTCGTAGCTTTCGCGGTTGCTCTCTTCACGGCTCAGTTCGATACCGGTGGAGAAGCTGTTCTTCATGCCGCCAACATAGAACTCGCCGAACAGGTCGGTCTGGTTGGTGGTGGTGGACGTGTTGCCGACGCGGGTGTTGGCACGGCGCCAGACACTGCCGTTGTTGACGTTGCCCTTGCTGTCGTCGGGCTGGGTCAGGATGTAGTCCTGCATGCTGTTGCCGTGGCGCAGGGTGTTCTTGATGGTCAGCGCGTCGGTCAGGTCGTGTTCGATGGCGAAGGTGGCGATGTCCACGCGCGATTTGCGGAAGTCTCGGCCGGTGAGGCCGTAGAAGTTGTCGCTGTCACCGCCTGCATAGGGTTTGCTCGGGTGCGCCGAGGTGCGGTTGCCGGTGCCGCCAGCCGGGACGGTATAGGGAATGCCCGAGTCCGGCAGGTCGTCGCTTTCCAGGTGGTAGTAGTCGAGGTTGACGCGGGTCGGCGTGCCCAGGCCGAACGCCAGCGACGGAGCGATGCCCCAGCGGTCGTAGTTGACCTTGTCGCGGCCGGCGACGTTGCTCTCGTGGGTCATCAGGTTCAGACGCCCGGCGACGCTGTCGCTGAACTGGTAGTTGCCGTCGAAGGTGTAACGCTGGGTCTGGTCGCTGCCCCAGGTCCAGGCGCCGTCCAGCGAGTTGCCCAGGTGCGCGCGCTTGCTCACCAGGTTGATGGTGCCGCCGGCCGCACCGCGACCACCAATGGCCGAGTTCGGCCCCTTGGCCACTTCGACAGACTCGATGGCGAAGATTTCGCGGGTCTGCGCGCCGGTGTCGCGCACGCCGTCCAGGTAGGTGTCGCCCTGGGCGTCGAAGCCACGGATGAACGGACGATCGCCTTGCGGGTTGCCGCCTTCGCCGGCACCGAAGGTGATGCCGGGCACGGTGCGCAGGGCGTCCTGCAGGTTCAGGGCGTTGGTGTCCTTGATCACCTGCTGCGGGATCACGGTGACCGAGCGCGGGGTGTCCACCAACGGCGCGGTGTACTTCTGCGATGAGGCCTTCTCGACCTTGTACTCGGTGCTCGCCTGTTCGGCCTTGCCGTTGACGCTGGTGGCGTCGAGGGTGACGGCATTGCCGGCGGCCGGGTCGGCGGCATAGGCCGAGGTAGCGGTGATCGCCATGCCGATGGCGGAGGCGAGCAGACGTGGTGAACTCACAGCAGATGGTACGTGGCGCATTGTTATGAACCTTCCCCAAGGTATGAAGGCCGCGGATGTTAATGTAAGCGAATGTAAGGAACAATTGAGAAGCGTTACCATTCGACGGGAATTTACATTCTTTACAATTTTGCCTTACGGTTTTTATGGCCTCATGCGTCGTGCGTTGACGCAGGGGGCTTGTCGTAGCTAAAAGGGAATCAATATCATTGACGCCCTTTCACCCGTACCAGGTGCTGCCGCCATGCTGCTCCACATTCCCGGCCTGTTCGACGCCGACGAGATCACGCGTATTCGCGACGCCCTGGAACGGGCCGACTGGGCCGACGGCAAGGTGACCGCCGGTTACCAGTCGGCCAAGGCCAAGCACAACCTGCAGTTGCCCGAGGGCGATGCGCTGGCCAAGGAGATCGGCAACGCGCTGATCGAGCGGCTGTGGCGCAACCCGTTGTTCATGTCGGCGGCGCTGCCGCACAAGGTGTTCCCGCCGCTGATCAACTGCTATCGCGAAGGGGGCAATTTCGACTTCCACATCGACAACGCCCTGCGCCAGCCCAAGGGCAGCCCGGAGCGGGTGCGCACTGATCTGTCCTCGACCCTGTTCCTCAGCGACCCGGACAGCTACGACGGCGGTGAACTGGTGATCCAGGACACCTATGGCGTGCGCGAGGTCAAGCTGGCCGCCGGCGACCTGGTGCTGTACCCCGGCACCAGCCTGCACAAGGTCAACCCGGTCACCCGCGGGGCGCGCTATGCGGCGTTCTTCTGGACCCAGAGCCTGGTGCGCGAGGACAGCCAGCGCACCTTGCTGTTCGAGATGGACAACGCCATCCGTCAGCTCGGCGCCGATGTGCCGGAGCACTCCTCGTTGCTGCAACTGACCGGCACCTACCACAACCTGCTGCGCCGCTGGGCCGAGGTCTGAGCCGTGTCTTATCAATTGCGTCGTGAGGAAGTGGTGGATGTGGCCGGGCTGAAGGCGATGCTCGAGCACAGTCCTGGGCAGGCCGCGCAGGCGATCCTCGCGGCGGCGGGGCAGGGGGCGGTCGAGGCGCAGCTGTTGCTCGGCCAGATCCTGCTCGATGGACGCGGTATCGAAGAAGATGCCCACGTTGCTCGCCGTTGGTTCGCCATCGCTGCCCAAGGCGGCAGCGCCATGGCCCACAACATGTTAGGTCGTTGCCTGGAGCATGGTTGGGGTGGCGAGGTGGATCTCGCGCAGGCGGCCATTCACTATGCCCGGGCGGCCGACGACGGTCTGGACTGGGGGATGTACAACCTGGCCAATCTGCTGGCCACTGGTCGTGGGGTGCCGGCCAACCAGTCCCAGGCGTTGATGTGCTACGAGAAAGCCGCGCAGCTGGGGCATGCCAAGTCGATGAACCTGTACGGGCGGTATCTGGAGCAAGGCATTGCCACCGCCGCGAGTCCGGTGCGGGCCATGCGCTGGTACCGGCGTTCGGCCGAGGCGGGGGATTTCCGCGGGATGTTCAGCCTGGCGCTGGTGCTGGTCGAGCGGGGGCAGATAGCCGAGGCGGGGCCTTGGCTGGAGCGGGCCAAGGTCGAGGGCAACCTGAATTTCCTGCGCAGCGCGCAGGTGACGTTGCAGGGGGCTGGGCCGGCGTTGATGGCCTTTGCGGCGGGTTATGCCGAGGAGATCGAACGGCACGGTGGCTGATGGTGCCTGTGCCGGCCTCATCGCGGGGCAAGCCCGCTCCCACGAGATGAAAACGGGGCCTTGCGGCCCCGTTGTGCATTACAGGTAGTAAGCCTTCAGCGGCGGGAAGCCGTTGAACTCCACCGCGCTGTAGCTGGTGGTGTAGGCGCCGGTGGACAGCCAGTACAGGCGGTCGCCGATGGCCAGGTTCAGCGGCAGGCCGTATTTGTAGTTCTCGTACATGATGTCGGCGCTGTCGCAGGTCGGGCCGGCGATCACTACTTCTTCGGTCTCGCCTTTCTTCTCGGTCCAGATCGGGAACTTGATCGCCTCGTCCATGGTTTCGATCAGGCCGGAGAACTTGCCCACGTCGGTGTAGATCCAGCGCTCGACGGCAGTGCGCGACTTGCGCGCCACCAGCACCACTTCACTGACCAGGATGCCGGCGTTGGCGATCAGCGAGCGGCCGGGCTCGAGGATGATTTCCGGCAGGTCGTCGCCGAAGTCTTCCTTGAGGAAGCGGATGATTTCCTCGGCGTAGGTCTCGAGGCTGTTGGTGCGGGTGATGTAGTTGGCCGGGAAGCCGCCGCCCATGTTGATCAGCTTCAGCTCGATGCCGTCTTCTTCCTTGAGGCGCTCGAAGATCACCTTGACCTTGGCGATGGCCGCGTCCCATACGCTGATGTCGCGCTGCTGGGAGCCTACGTGGAAGGAGATGCCGTAGGGCACCAGGCCCAGGTCGCGGGCGAGGATCAACAGGTCCATGGCCATGTCGGTCTGGCAGCCGAACTTGCGCGACAGTGGCCAGTCGGCGGTGGTGGAGCCTTCGGTGAGAATACGCACATAGACTTTCGAGCCCGGCGCGGCCTTGGCGATGTTGCGCAGGTCGGCTTCCGAGTCGGTGGCGAACAGGCGCACGCCTTTCTCGTAGAAGTAGCGGATGTCCTTGGACTTCTTGATGGTGTTGCCGTAGCTGATGCGATCGGCGCTGACACCGCGGTCCATGACCTTGTCCAGCTCGTAGATCGAGGCGATGTCGAAGCTCGAGCCCTTTTCCTTGAGCAGGTCGATGATCTCGACCGCCGGGTTGGCCTTGACCGCGTAGTAGACCTTGGCGAACTCGAAACCAGCACGCAGGTCGTCATAGGCCTGGCTGATCATCTGGGTATCGATGAGTACGAACGGGGTTTCCTGCTTGTCGGCGAACGCCTTCATTTTCTGGAAGGTGTCACGCGCAAAGTAGTCTTCGACCTGGATCGACATGCTCAGGGGCTCCATGGGCAAACTGAAAAGATAAGTGGCAGCAAACTGAACGTCCTCCGTATCCCCACTTTGGTTCGCCTACTTCCCAAGGCATGTCGCCGAAAGCAAAAAGGTCAACCGTGCCAGGGAAGGGCGGCGGGTGACCTTGCTGTCTCGTCGTCAGTACTTGAGCCGGATGGATCGTTTCCAGCATGGACGTTCGGCGCGCACTTTAGGGCGTGAAAACCGCAAGATCAACAGGCAGGGCCGGGGTGTTCGTCGTGTATCGACGCCCCACCGTCGCAATAACCGACCGATGCGTGGCATGGATGTTCCGGAAAAGACCACAAGCGTAAAAAATTGTGGAATAGGTGGCGATCTGGTCGCGAACAGCTGGCAGCTGGGTTCTTTGCATGTTGGCTGGCTTTCGCCGCGAAAGAGCCGAAGAATTGGCAGAAGACCGTCTGTCGGGGCAGTGCAGTGAACGGCGGTTTTGCGCAGAGTGTTCATATTTATGGCCACGGTGCGACGCCCGTCATTTTTTTTCGAATCGCCATAAATTTTTTTGTTACCGACGCCGGAAACACCCTTGGTCGGCTCAGGGGCGGGTCGATTGCCGCCATTGATGAGAAGCATTACTATTCGCGACCTCATCTGCCTCCCTGACGACCCCGAACGTGTCCGGACACAAAGGCTTCCTCGACCACTACCATGAGCTGATCGGCACCTGGACGCGCAAGTTGCGCAGTCGCCAGCAGGCCGAGGACCTCACCCACGATGCCTTTGTACGGGTGCTGGAAAACCCGCGCGAGCAGGTCGAACAGCCACGCGCCTACCTGCACCAGACCGCCCGCAACATCGCCGTCGACGGCTTCCGCCGCGAGGACCGTCGCCAGGCCCTGGAGCTTGAGGCCTTCGCGGGGGACATGGCCGCAGGGGACGATCCGGAAGCGTATGTGCACGCCCTGGAACTGGCCGACAGTGTCGAGCGGGCGCTGGCCGAGCTGCCGCTCAACTGCCGCAGGGTGTTCATCTGGCAGAAGCTCGAGGGCCTGACCCAGGCCGAGATCGCCGAGCGCATGGGTTTGACCAAGAACATGGTCGAAAAGTATATGATCCGCACGCTCCGACATCTGCGTGAGCACCTGGATGTGTCGGCCAGATGAGTCAGGAGACCCCTTCGATGAAACAGCACGTGCCCGACCCCGTGGGCGAGCAGGCGGCCGCGTGGTTTGCCCGCACCCAGGACGCGCCGCACGATGACGCCGCGCAGGCGGCATTGCAGGCGTGGCTGGCACAGCATCCCGCGCATCGGCAGGAGTACGAGCGCCTGGTACAGCTGTGGCGCGCCGCCGATTTCATCCCTCGGCAACGCCTCGAGGCGCTGTGCCAGCCCGAGCCGGTACGCCAGTTGCCGCGCCGCCGCCTGCTGCGCCAGGCATTGGCGGCCGGCGTGGCGGTGGCCGCGCTGGGGCTGGGCTGGACAGGTTGGCAGTATCAGCAGCTCAACCATCAGGACACGTTGAGCACGGCCCTGGGCGAACGGCGTCAGGTCGAGTTGCCGGACGGGTCACGGCTGGAGCTCAACAGTGCCACCCAGGTGCAGGTGATGTTTTCCCCGGGGCAGCGCCATGTGCGCCTGGGCGCGGGCGAGGCGATGTTCATCGTCGCCCACGACAGTGACCGCCCCTTCGTGGTGAGCACTGCCCAGGGCGATGTCACCGTCACCGGCACCCGTTTTGATGTACGCCAGGATCCGAACAGCACCCGCGTGGCGGTGGAGCAGGGTTCGGTGAAGGTACAGGGCGCGGCCGAGTCGCTGGCGCTGCTCGGTGCGGGGCA
The DNA here is from genome assembly GCF_047501685.1 of Pseudomonas sp. CAM1A. Classification (NCBI taxonomy): domain Bacteria; kingdom Pseudomonadati; phylum Pseudomonadota; class Gammaproteobacteria; order Pseudomonadales; family Pseudomonadaceae; genus Pseudomonas; species Pseudomonas sp. CAM1A. The sequence continues at coordinate 150,172 of NZ_JBFNXP010000008.1, forward strand.
GGGCTCGCACATCGACGCCCAGGGCAAGGTCGCCGCGCCCTATGCCATCGATGCCAACGCCGTGACCGCCTGGCGCCACGGCAAGCTGGTGTTCGACGACGCGCCGCTGATCGACGTCGTGGCGGAAGTCTCGCGCTACCGTGCCCGGCCACTGCATGTGGCGCCCGGCAAGGCCGCCGCGCTGCGCCTGTCGAGTACCTTCAGCACCGACGACCCGGACGCCCTGTTGCGGGCCTTGCCGAGCATCCTGCCGGTGCAGGTGAAGACCCGTCCGGACGGCTCCAGCGAAATTGTTCTGAAATAGATTCAGGTTTTTTTCCGTTCGTTCGTCTTCCCCGCCAGCTGCAACTGCCAAGCATTTCCATTTGCATGCGGTTGGCGTTTATCCCGACTCTCAGGACCCATCGAAGACGTGAACAACAATAATCCCCTTCTCCAGCTGCGCCGCCTGGCGCTGGCCCTGGCGGTCAGCGCCGCCGCCGGCAACAGCTACGCCGACAGTATCCAGATCCAGGCCCAGCCATTGGCGGGCGCGCTCAAGCAGTTGGGCCAGCAGACCAACCTGCAACTGTTCTTCAGCCCTGAGCTGGTGGACGGCAAGCAGGCCCCGGCGGTGTCCGGCAACCTGGCGCCGGAGCAGGCCCTGCAGCAACTGCTGCAAGGCAGCGGGCTGACCTTCGAACAGTCTGCGGACACCGTGGTGGTCAAGCCGGTAGCGGCTGCCGGCACCCTGACCACCGGCAGCCTGGAGCTGGCGCCCACCGATATCAAGGTGGTCGGGGACTGGCTGGGCGACGCCGACCAGAGCGTGGTGCAGAACCACCCGGGCGCGCGTACCGTGGTGCGCCGCGAAGCGATGGTGGAGAAGGGCACGATGAACGTGCGTGACGCCCTGCGCGGTATCCCGGGCGTGCAGGTGCAGGATTCCAACGGCACCGGTGGCAGCGACCTGTCGCTGAACGTTGGCGTGCGTGGCCTGACGTCGCGCCTGTCGCCGCGTTCGACCGTGCTGATCGATGGCATCCCGGCGGCCTTCGCCCCCTACGGTCAGCCACAGCTGTCGATGGCGCCGATTTCCTCGGGCAACCTCGACAGCATCGACGTGGTCCGCGGTGCAGGCTCGGTGCGCTATGGCCCGCAGAACGTCGGTGGGGTGATCAACTTCGTCACCCGGGCGATCCCGGAGAAGGCCAGCGGCGAGCTGTCCACCACCCTCGAGACTTCGCGCGATGGCGGCTGGAAGCACACCGAGTCGGCCTTCGTCGGCGGCACCGCCGACAACGGCATGGGCGTGGCGTTGCTGTATACCGGCGTGAATGGCGATGGCTATCGCGAAAGCAACAACGACAACGATATCGATGACGTGATGCTCAAGACCCACTGGGCACCGACCGATGTCGACGAGTTCTGGCTCAATTTCCACTACTACGACGGCCGTGCCGACATGCCCGGCGGCCTGACCCAGGCCCAGTACGATCACAACCCCTACCAGTCGGTGCGCGACTACGACTACTTCAGCGGCCGGCGCAAGGACGTGTCGTTCAAGTGGCAACGGCAGATCGACGACGCCACCCAGTTCGAGGTGCTGACGTATTACACCGACAGCTTCCGTGGCAGCGCCATCGCCGCCCGCGACCAGAAGACCCTGTCGTCGTACCCGCGCAACTACCACACCTTCGCCATCGAGCCACGCCTGTCGCGGATCTTCTTCGTCGGCCCGACCACCCAGGAAGTCAGCGTCGGTTATCGCTACCTGAAGGAAGCGATGCGCGAGCAGTCCACCCGCCTGGCGCTGGTCGACAACGTGCCGACCGTGACCCCGACCTCTGACGGCCATGTGTTCCAGGACCGCAGCGGTGGCACCGAGGCCAGTGCCTACTACATCGACGACAAGATCGACGTCGGCAACTGGACCATCACCCCGGGTATCCGCTTCGAGCACATCAACACCGACTGGCGCGACCGACCGGTGATGGACGCCAACTACCGTCCGGTGCCGGAGAAGAACCGCAGCATCACCAGCAACGAACCGCTGCCGGCGCTGAGCGTGATGTACCACATGTCCGATGCCTGGAAGCTGTTCGCCAACTACGAGACCTCGTTCGGCAGCCTGCAGTACTTCCAGCTCGGCCAGGGCGGCGTCGGCGACAGCACCGCCAACGGCCTGGAGCCGGAGAAGGCCAAGACCTACGAAATTGGCACGCGCTATGACAACGGCAACTGGGCCGGTGAGCTGACGGCCTTCTACATCGACTTCGACGATGAGCTGCAGTACATCAGCAACGATGTCGGCTGGACCAACCTGGGGGCGACCAAGCACCAGGGTATCGAGGCCTCGGCGCGCTACGACCTGGCCGGGCTGGACCCACGCCTGCAGGGGCTGTCGGTGAATGCCGGCTACACCTATACCCGTGCCACCTACGAGGGTGAGATCCCTGGTTTCAAGGGCCGTGACCTGCCGTTCTATTCGCGCCAGGTGGCCACCGCCGGCGTGCGCTACGAGGTCAACCGCTGGACCTGGAACCTGGATGCCTACGCCCAGTCGAAGCAGCGCGCGCCGGGTACCGGGATGAACGCCGATGGCAGCTTCAATGGCAACTACATCACCGAGCCGAGCGCCGACGGGCAGTATGGCGATATTCCGGGCTACGTTACCTGGCATGCCCGGGGTGGCTATGCGTTCGGGCCGCAGCTGTCGAACCTGAAGCTGGCGGCGGGGGTGAAGAACCTCTTCGACAAGCAGTATTTCACCCGCTCCAGCGACAACAACTCAGGGATCTATGTGGGTGAGCCGCGCACGTTCTATGTGCAGGCCAGTGTAGGGTTCTGATAGCGCGTCGCCTTTATCGCGGATAAATCCGCTCCTACCTGTAGGAGCGGATTTATCCGCGATGAGGCCGGCTCAGGAAACCACTGCCTCCGCCGGCGACACGATCGAGGTCTTCGCCCCGCGCGAGCGCCCAGAACTCAGGTATGCCGCAATCGACTCCTGCGTCACCTCCCCCAGGAACACCTGTTCGGCATCCAGCACCGGCAACCACGCCCGATTGAACTCGTACATCCGCGACAGCAGGATGCGCAGGTGCTCGTCATGTGCCGCCGTGGCATTGAACGGCCGCAGGAAATCCCCGCACGTCCCCTGCTGGCGGTGCATGTCGCGCCGGCGCACATAGCCCAGCGCCTTGTTCGCGGCATCTGTCACAACTGCATAACGGCGATCGTGCTCATCCAGCAGTTCCAGCGCCTCGCTCACCGGCGTTTCCGGGCTCAACGCTGGCGCGTTGTCCGCCGCATCCTCGGCGCGCACCAGCAGCAGGCGTTTCAGGGTGCTGTCCTGGCCGACGAAGTTGCTGACGAAATCATCCACCGGATGGGCGAGCAAGGTGTCCGGGTGATCCAGCTGCAAAAGCTTGCCGGCGCGGAAGATGGCGATCTTGTCGCCCAGCTTGATGGCCTCGTCGATGTCGTGGCTGACCATGATCACCGTCTTGTTCAACGCCCGCTGCATCTCGAAGAACTCGTTCTGGATCATCTCGCGGTTGATCGGGTCGACCGCGCCGAACGGTTCGTCCATCAGCAGCACCGGGGCCTCGGCGGCCAGGGCGCGGATCACGCCGATGCGCTGCTGCTGGCCACCGGACAGTTCGCGAGGGTAGCGCTGCAGGTACTGCTTGGGCTCAAGCTTGATCATGTGCATCAGCTCGCGGGCGCGGTCGTGGCAGCGTTGCTTGTCCCAGCCGAGCAGGCGCGGCACCACGGTGATGTTCTCCTCGATGGTCATGTTGGGGAACAGGCCGATCTGCTGGATCACGTAGCCGATGTGCCGGCGTAGCGTCACTTCGTCCAGGCCGGTGGTGTCCTCGCCGTTGATGAACACCTGGCCGGAGGTAGGCGTGATCAGGCGGTTGATCATCTTCAGCGTGGTGCTCTTGCCGCAGCCCGAGGGGCCGAGGAATACGCAGATCTCGCCTTCGTTGACAGTGAGGCTTACCGAGTCGACGGCTTTGACGTCCTTGCCGTTGACGTTGAAGGTCTTGCTGAGGTTCTTCAGTTCGATCATGAGCGCAGTCCTTCTGGAGTCAGGGCACGTTGCAGGGCTTGCAGGAGCAGGTCGGCGATGATCGCCAGCAGGCTGACCAGTACCGCGCCGACCAGCAGCATCGACATGTCGCTGCGGCTGATGGAGGTAAGAATGAGTACGCCCAGGCCGCCGGCGCCGATGGTCGCGGCGATGGTCATCACGCCGATGTTCATCACCACGGCGGTGCGCACCCCGGCGAGGATCACCGGCACCGCGATGGGCAGCTCGACCATGCGCAGGCGCTGGCCGAAGGTCATGCCGATGCCGCGTGCGGCTTCACGGATACCGGGTTCGACGTTGGTCAGGGCCAGGTAGGTGTTGCGCAGGATCGGCAGCAGTGAATAAAGAAACACCGCAGTGATCGCCGGCAGCGGCCCCAGGCCCTGGCCGAATTTCGAGTAGAACGGCAGCAGCAGGCCGAACAGGGCGATGGAGGGGATGGTCAGCAGCACCGTGGCGCTGGCCTGCAGGGGGCCGGCGAACACCGGGAAGCGGGTCATCAGGATGCCCAGTGGCACACCGACGAGGATCGCCAGGCTTACCGCGATGCCGACCAGCATGATGTGCTGCCAGGTTAGTTGCAGGACCTGTGCCCAGTCGAGGTGGGCGAAGGTGTCGAGCAGGCTCATGGTTGTACCTCGCTGAGTGGGTGCTCACGCAGGAACGCGGCGGCCACCACCGTCGGGCTCTGGTGCTCGACATCGACCTTGGCATTGAGCTGGCGCATGGTCTCGTCGTCCAGCTGCTCGGCCAGCGGCTTGAGCAGGGTGGCCAGGCGAGGGTGGGCGTCGAGCACGGCCTGGCGCAGTACCGGGGCGGCGGTGTAGTCGGGGAAGTAGTGCTTGTCGTCTTCCAGCAGCTTGAGGTCGAACGCGCTCAGGCGCCCGTCGGTGGTGTAGACCAGGCCGGCGAACACCTGGTTGTTGCGCATGGCGGTGTACACCAGGCCACCGTCCATCTGGCGGATGTTGCGCCGGTCCAGCGGCAGTTCGTACAGCTCGCGCAGGCCGACCAGGCCATCCGGACGGTTGGCGAACTCGGTGTCCAGCGCCACCAGGTGGCTGCGGTCGGGTTCGTCACGCAGCACCTGGTTGAGGTCGCTGATCGAATTGATCTGCGGGTAGGCCTCGGCGACGGCCTTTGGCAGGCCCAGGGCGTAGGTATTGCTGAACTTCGACGGCGTCAGCCAGACCAGGCCCTTCTTCGCGTCGAGTTCTTTCACTCGCGCATAGGTGGCTGCGGCGTCGGGCATACGCTCGTCGATATGGTTGTACGACACCAGCGATACGCCGGTGTATTCCCACATCAGGTCGAGCTGGCCGGTTTCCTGGGCCTGGCGAGCGATATTGCTGCCCAGGCCGCTGGTCACCCGCACATCGAAGCCGTTGGCGCGCAGGTACTGGGCAGTGATCTCGGCGAGCACGGTCTGTTCGGTGAACACCCGGGCGCCGATGCGGATCTGTGGTTTTTCCGCTGCCTGGGAAACGCCTGCGCAAAGCAGGGCCGCGCCCAGGAACAAGGCGATTGTTTTCTTCATGCTTTGCCTCTTGTTATTGGGCCAGGCCACGTTCCAGCCAGCGCTTGCTGGAGAAACTCACCAACGCATCGAGCGCCAGGGCCAGCAACGCCGTGCAGGCGGCGCCGAGCAGCAGCTGCGGCTGGTTGTTCAGGGCGATGCCGGGGAAGATCAGGCTGCCCAGGCTGTTGGCGCCGATCAGGAACGCCAGGGGCGCGGTGCCGACGTTCAAGGCCAGGGCCACGCGCACACCGCCGACGATGATCGGCACGGCGTTGGGCAGCTCTACCTGCCACAACTGCTGGCGCGGAGTCATGCCGATACCGGTGGCGGCTTCCTTGAGCGAGGCGGGGACGTTTTTCAGGCCCTCGTAGGTGTTGCGCACGATGGGCAGGAGGGAGGCGAGGAACAGCGCGAAGATCGCAGGACCTGCGCCGATGCCCAGGATACTCAGGGCAATGGCCAGAACGGCCAGGGGAGGAATGGTATTGCCAACGTTGAACAGCTGCATGAAGCGCTCGGCCTTGTCGACCCTGTGCGGTCGACTCAAGGCAATGCCGGCGGGGATGCCCACGGCCAGCGCCGCCGCCATCGAAGCCAGCACCAGGACCAGGTGCGCTTGCAGGTAGAACCCAAGATCGTCGCGGTAGCGGGCGATCGTGTCGATGCCGATCCAGTGGACCAGCAGGGCCAGGATGACGAGCACGGCGGCCCATCCCAACAGCCCTTTTCCGTAGCGTGCAGCCACAGGCGGACTCCTTTTTTATAGTCGGCGATCACACCCCCGTGCGGCCGGCCATTCCTGGCGGCGGGCAGCGTGGTCGCGAGTAGCAGCCCGATGCGTGGCATCAGGCCATGAGCCGAACCCCGTCGGGCTCGTGAAGCAGGTAAAACCAGCCCTGAAGCGAAGCGGCTTGCAGGGGAGTGGACGTCTCCGTGGGCGTAAAGGTTCCCATCTGGGGCGGCATTTGGCCAGTGTTAATCACTGGGTGGTAGGAATTTTCACGCGAAAAAAAAGCGCGGATATTACGTGGAGGCGTTGAAGTACCTGCTATCGAGGCGATGACCGAGACGATCATTATTTCGCTTGGAAATTCATCCACTGGAGCGAAGCTTATGACGAAATCCGAGATTATCAATGGCGATTCATTGCCTCAGCCTGAAGCAGACGCGCCAGCGCATGACAGTGGAGCGGTCGAGGAAACACTTCGTAGGCAATTGATGGGAGACAATCAGGCCGAGACAGCCTTTGAGCGGCATCCGGACATGACGATTGGTGCGCTGCGCAGGCAGATCGAGTCGCTCGGTGGAACACTTGACGTTGTGGCCTGTTTGCCAGAAGGGCGACGCGTGCTGCTGACGGGGTTCGAGTGAGTGTGTGGACCCGTCGGTGTCGGTAAGGTTGGTGAGCGTTCTTCGTCGTGGGCTTGCCCCGCGATGCAGGCGCGCGTTGGCTGGCACCGGCCTGGCCGGTGATCGCGGGGCAAGCCCGCTCCCACGAGTGCCCGTCTGGGGGCGCCTTTCGTATCTTCGGTTTTGGCCCGCGCCCCGACTTCAGGTATGATATCGCCCCTTTTTAAATCCCCAGTCAGGCGATTTCCCATGACCAACCAGGCCGCCGAAGTCGCGAAGCGCCGCACTTTCGCAATCATTTCCCATCCCGACGCCGGTAAGACCACCATCACCGAGAAGCTCCTGCTGATGGGCAAGGCCATTGCCGTCGCCGGTACCGTGAAGTCGCGCAAGTCCGACCGCCACGCCACCTCCGACTGGATGGAAATGGAGAAGCAGCGCGGCATCTCCATCACCACCTCGGTGATGCAGTTCCCCTACCGCGAGCACATGATCAACCTGCTCGACACCCCCGGCCACGAGGACTTCTCGGAAGACACCTACCGCACCCTGACCGCGGTGGACTCGGCGCTGATGGTGCTCGACGGCGGTAAAGGCGTCGAGCCGCGTACCATCGCCCTGATGGAAGTGTGCCGCCTGCGCGACACGCCAATCGTCAGCTTCATCAACAAACTCGACCGTGACATCCGCGACCCGATCGAACTGCTCGACGAAATCGAGGCGGTGCTGAAGATCAAGGCCGCGCCGATCACCTGGCCGATCGGTTGCTACCGTGACTTCAAGGGTGTGTACCACCTGCAAGGTGACTACATCATCGTCTACACCCCGGGCCACGGCCATGAGCGTACCGAGGTGAAGATCATCGAGAAGCTCGACTCCGATGAAGCCCGCGCCCACCTGGGTGACGAATACGATCGCTTCCTCGAGCAACTCGAGCTGGTACAGGGTGCCTGCCACGAGTTCGATCAGGACGCGTTCATCAATGGCCAAATGACCCCGGTGTTCTTCGGTACCGCATTGGGCAACTTCGGTGTCGACCATGTGCTCGACGCGGTTGTCGACTGGGCGCCGCGCCCGCTGGCCCGTGTCGCCCACGAGCGCACCGTGGAGCCGGTGGAAGAGAAGTTCAGCGGCTTCGTGTTCAAGATCCAGGCGAACATGGACCCGAAACACCGTGACCGTATCGCCTTCATGCGCATCTGCTCGGGCAAGTACGAGAAGGGCATGAAGATGCGCCACGTGCGCACCGGCAAGGACGTGCGCATCGGCGATGCCCTGACCTTCTTCTCCTCCGAGCGCGAGCAGCTGGAAGAGGCCTACGCCGGCGATATCATCGGCCTGCACAACCACGGCACCATCCAGATCGGCGACACCTTCACTGAAGGCGAGGCGCTGGGCTTCACCGGTATTCCGCACTTCGCCCCGGAGCTGTTCCGCCGCGTGCGCCTGAAGGACCCGCTCAAGTCCAAGCAGCTGCGCCAGGGCCTGCAGCAGCTGGCCGAAGAGGGCGCGACCCAGGTGTTCTTCCCCGAGCGCAGCAACGACATCATCCTCGGCGCCGTCGGTGTGCTGCAGTTCGACGTGGTCGCCAGCCGCCTGAAGGAAGAGTACAAGGTCGAGTGCGCCTATGAGCCGATCACCGTCTGGTCGGCGCGCTGGATCAGCTGCGACGACAAGAAGAAGCTCGAGGAATTCCAGAACAAGGCCGTGGAGAACCTGGCCATCGACGGCGGTGGTCACCTGACCTACCTGGCCCCGACCCGGGTCAACCTGGCGCTGATGGAAGAGCGCTGGCCGGATGTGAAATTCCGCGCGACCCGCGAGCACCACTGATTCGAAGGCCCAAGCCTGACTCTGTGGGAGCGGGCTTGCCCCGCGATAGTGTCCAATCACGGCTAGCCTCTGCCTGGATTGGCTCTATCGCGGGGCAAGCCCGCTCTCACAAGTGTTTCTAATTCCCAGCTTTAATGCTGGTCCAGATCCGCGTCCTGATGCGGTCGATCTTCGCCGGCATTGCCTCCAGGGCATACAGCTTGCCCATCACATCCGCGCTCGGGTAGATCATCGTGTTGTCCTTCAGCGCCGGATCCACCAGCGCGTCAGCTTGCTGGTTGCCGTTGGCGTACTGCACGAAGTTGCTGATGTTGGCCATCACCTCCGGCTGCAACAGATAGTTCATGTACGCATACCCGGCCTTCTCGTCAGGTGCATCGGCCGGCATGGCCACCATGTCGAACCACATCGGCGCGCCTTCCTTCGGGATCGAATAGCCCACCTTTACCCCGTTCTTCGCCTCCTCGGCACGGTTCTTCGCCTGTAGCACGTCGCCCGAGAAACCCACCACCAGGCACACGTCGCCATTGGCCAGGTCGCCGGTGTACTTCGAGGAGTGGAAGTAGCTGATATACGGGCGCACCTGCATCAGCAACGCCTTGGCCTTGTCGTAGTCCGCCGGGTCCTGGCTGTGGTGCGGCAGGCCCAGGTAGTGCAGGGCGATCGGCAGCAGCTCGGGGCCGTTGTCCAGCACCGCCACGCCGCAACTCTTGAGCTTGGCGAGGTATTCGGGCTTGAAGAACAGATCCCACGAATCGATGGGCGCATGGTCGCCGAGCACCGCCTTGACCTTGTCGATGTTGTAGCCGATGCCGGTGCTGCCCCACAGGTAGGGGAAGCCGTACTGGTTGCCCGGGTCGTTGACCTCCAGGGCCTTGAGCAGCACCGGGTTGAGGTTCTTCCAGTTGGGCAGTTGCGACTTGTCCAGTTTTTTCAGGGCCTTGCCCTGGATCTGCCGGGCCATGAAGTGGTTGGAGGGGAACACCACATCGTAGCCGGAGTTGCCGGTCATCAGCTTGCCGTCGAGGGTTTCGTTGCTGTCGAACACGTCGTAGGTGGGATTGATGCCGGTGGTTTGCTGGAAGTGCTTCAGGGTGTCCGGGGCGATGTAGCTCGACCAGTTGTAGATCTTCACCGAGTCGGCGGCACTGGCCACGCTGGCGGCCAGCATCAGGGGAGCGAGAAGGAGCGTGCGCATGTCGGGGTTACCTTGCTTTGTCTGTTGTTATCGAAGGCAGGCGATCAGCGGATCAGAAAATCAGTACATAGGTCTTGCGCACGGTCTCCTGGATATCCCAGGTGCCGAGGCTGTTGGCCGGTAGCATCAGGGCGTCTCCGGCTTCTATGACCAGGGGCTCGCCACCGTCGGGGGTGAAGGTGCAGCGGCCTTTGATGAAGTGGCAGAACTCCTGCTGCACGATCTGCCGCCGCCAGCGCCCCGGGGTGCATTCCCAGATACCGGTCTCGACGCCGTCGCTGCGTTCGACGCAGGTGACCGAAGTGACCGCAACCGGTTCGCCGAGGGGCACGGCGACCGGGGTGCTGCTGTCCAGGATGACGCTGTCGGTGTGCTTGAACTGGGTGATGCTCATGACCGGTGGATCCTGTGTGGAGGTGAAGGGAAGTCAGTGCATGAAGCCTTCCATGAAATCGGCCAGCCCACTGGCCAGGCGTCGCCGCCAGGGCGCGCTGGCGGGGTTGGCGAGGGTCCGGTCCTCGTGGACGAAACTCTGGATGATCGCGTTGTAGCCCAGCCAGCGGCATGGTTCGGGTGGCCAGCTGGCCAGGCTCGACAGCGGGCGGTTGTCGTGCACCCAGGGCTGCGCGGTCAGTTCGTTGTGCTGGCCGAGTATCAGCGCGGCCAGGGTGCGTCCACCGAGGTTGGTGGCGCCGACACCTTCGCCGCCATAACCGCCGGCCAGGGCGATGCCGCGCTGGCGGTCGCAGAGCATGTGCGGGCGGAAACGCCGGGCCATGCCGAGATTGCCGCCCCAGGAGTGAGTGATGCGTACATGCTTGAGCTGTGGGAACAGTTCGCCGAACAGGTAGCGGCGTAGTTCGACCTCGTTGTCGGTGAGGGTGAAGTCCTCGCGCAAGCGTCCACCGAAGCGGTAACCACCGCGGGCGCCGAATACCAGGCGGTTGTCGGCGCTGCGTTGGCCGTAGGTGACCTGGCGGCTGTTTTCGCTGAAGGCCTGGCCCTGGCTCAGGCCGATCTGTTCCCAGGTCGATTCCGGCAGCGGCTCGGTGGCCACCAGCAGGCTCTGTACCGGCAACTGGTGCCGCCCGAGCGGTGGCAGGCTGGCGGCGTAGCCTTCCACGGCCGGCACCACCCAATGGCTGCGGATGCGTGCCAGCGGCGTGCGTACTTCGCCGGTCTGCCAGTCGATAGCCGGGGTGTTCTCGTAGATCGGCACACCCATGGCCTCGACCGTCCGAGCCAGGCCACGTACCAGCCTGGCCGGTTGAATCGTGGCGACGTGCGGGCTGTAGAGGGCGCCGTAGGGGTTGCTTACCTTCAGTTGGGCATCCAGCTGTTCCGGGCGCAGCCAGCGGTAGTCGTCTTCATTCATGCCCTGACGATAGAGGTCATCGAGCCAGGCGCGCAGGCTGCGTTCCTGTTCCGGGTAGCGGGCGGCGCAGTAGAGCACCCCGCCCTTGCGGTAGTCGCAGGCGATGCCTTCGCGCAGGAGCACCTCGTGGACTTCGTCGGGGATGCCGTGCAGCAGGTCGATGCTATCGCGACGCTGTTGCGGCGAGAGCGTGGCGAGCAGGCGATCCTCGCCCAGCAGGTTGCCCATCAGCCAGCCGCCGTTGCGCCCGGAGGCGCCGAAGCCGGCGATATTGGCCTCGATCACCGCGATGTTCAGCTGCGGCGCCTGGCGCTTGAGGTAGTAGGCGGTCCACAGGCCGGTGTAGCCGGCGCCGATGATGCACACGTCGAGGTCCAGGTCCTGGCGCAGGGCCGGGCGCGCGCACAGCGGCTCGTCGAGCTGGTCCATCCACAGGCTGATCGTGCGCAGGGGTTGCATCGGGTCGGGCTCCACATCCGGTCAAGGTCTGTGGACGATCCTAGTGAAGCGCGGGGAGGGCTGTCTTACGTGCGTGCACGCAGGGAAATTTGCTTGAGGTAGGCCTTGGGCGACAGGCCGGTGTGCTCGCGAAAGCACTTGTAGAAGGCTGACAGCGAATTGAAGCCAGCGTTGAACGCCAGTTCATCAACGGGCGCCGCAGCGCAGCTATTGTCCAACCGGCTTATCAGGTGCTGCAGGCGGGCCTGGTTGACGTAGCGGTAGAAGCTCTGGCCAAGCACCTGGTTGAGCAGGTAGGAAATCTGGTTGCGGCTGTAGCCGCTTTCGTCGGCGACCTGCTGCAGGTCGAGTTCCGGGTCGAGGTAGGGGCGTTGGGCCTGGAAGTAATGTTCCAGGTCCTGGGCCATGGTCGACAGCTGGCGGGGGGACAGGCCGAGCCGGCTGGTGGCCGGGCGCGGACCACCGGCGGAGCTGCCCTTGGCATCGCCGCGCACTAGCGTGGCGTACTCGTTGACCCGCCAGATCAGCCCGTCGAGCACGGTGATCGCCTCGCTGGACTGGAACGCCACCAGCCCGTCGCCACCCTGCACCGTAACCTGGTACTGGATGAACGCAGTGCAGCCATCGACGCGGATACGGTCGCTGTGGACGATATCCTCGCCGGCCTCATGGGGCAGGCTGGCGCGCACGTAGTCGCGCAGTTGGCCGAAACCGAGCACGCGGTTCTGGAAGAAGTCGTGGTACTGGATATCCGGGTGGTACAGGGCCATCACCCCGTCCAGGTCGCGATGCTTCCAGCACAGGTGGTAGCGCATGACGGTGGCGGCGGTGAGCGGGGTTTGCCCAGGGCCGTCGGGGAGGGGAGTGGCGGTCATGGGCTCGATAGTGCATTGCAGAAAACCCAGGCGCAAGGCCGCGGATCCGGCATTTTGCACGGTTTTCCCGAGCAGTTACCGGCTAAGGGCTTGATTCGTATGGATGTAATTTTTTGATACAGCTGGCATGGAGGCTGCACCTCTTTTGTTCAACACTGAACGAGGAGAACGGCCATGCGCTCGATATTGCTGTGGATGATTGGAGTGCCGATTCCGGTGATCATCCTGATCTGGTTCTTCATGCATTGAAGCAATCGCGGGGCGAGCCCGCTCCCACGTAAACCGTATTGGCCACGTGGGAGCGGGCTGCCCCGCGATGAAGGCTACACCGAACTAGAGGAATTGCTCGGCATAGTGGCAGGCCACCTGCCGCGTGCTCACCTGGCGCAACGCCGGTACTTCCTTGGCGCAGCGCTCGGTGGCGTACGGGCAACGCTTGTGGAAGGCACAGCCATCCGGCGGATTCAACGGGTTGGGCAGTTCACCGGCAATGCGGATCTTCGGCTTCAGCGGGTCCGGGTGGATCGCCGGGGTGGCCGACAGCAGCGCCTGGGTATACGGGTGCAGCGGCTTGTCGTAGATGTCCTGCTTGGGCCCCATCTCCGCTGGCCGGCCGAGGTACATCACCAGCACCTGGTCCGCTACATGGCGCACCACCGCCAGGTTGTGGGAGATGAACACGTAGGCGGTGTTGAATTCCTTCTGCAGGTCCATGAACAGGTTCAGCACCTGGGCCTGGATCGACACGTCCAGTGCCGAAGTCGGCTCGTCGGCCACCAGCACCTTGGGTTGCAGCATCATCGCCCGGGCCAGGGCGATGCGCTGGCGCTGGCCGCCGGAGAACATGTGCGGATAGCGCTGGTAGTGCTCGGGGCGCAGGCCCACCTGCTCCATCATCTTCTGCACTTTCTCGCGGCGTTCGGCCTTGCTCAGCGAGGTGTTGATCAGCAGCGGTTCGGCTAGCTGGTCGCCGATCTTCTGCCGTGGGTTGAGCGAGGCATAGGGGCTCTGGAACACCATCTGCACGTCGCGGCGCAGTTGCTTGCGCTGCTCCTTGCCGGCGCCCTTGACCTCGTGACCGGCGATCTGCAGCGAGCCGGACGAGGGCTCCTCGATCAAGGTCAGGGCGCGGGCCAGGGTCGACTTGCCACAGCCGGATTCACCGACCACGGCCAGGGTCTTGCCGGCCTCCAGTTCGAACGACACGCCATTGAGCGCGCGGACCAGCGCATGGCCCTTGAACAGGCCGCGGGAGACTTCGTAGTGGCGGGTCAGCTCACGAGCGGAAAGTACGACGGCCATCACGCCACCTCCTGGTTCAGCGGATAGAAGCAACGCACCAGGCTGTGGGCCTGGGGATCGAGGGCCGGGCGCTGCCGGCGGCAGTTTTCCTGCACATAGGGGCAGCGCGGCGACAGCAGGCAGCCTTGCGGGCGGTCATAGCGGCCGGGGACGATGCCGGGCAGGGTGGCCAGGCGCTCGGCGCCGATGCTGTGCTCGGGGATGGCCGCCAGCAGCGCTTCGCTGTACGGGTGGGCGGGGATGTCGAACAGTTCCGGCACCTGACCGACTTCGACCGCTTGCCCTGCGTACATCACGCACACGCGCTTGGCGGTTTCGGCGACCACGGCCAGGTCGTGGGTGATCAGGATGAGCGCCATGTTGCGCTCTTTCTGCAGGTTGACCAGCAGCTCCATGATCTGCGCCTGGATGGTCACGTCCAGTGCGGTGGTCGGCTCGTCGGCGATCAGCAGTTTCGGCTCGCCGGCGATGGCCATGGCGATGGCCACGCGCTGGCTCATGCCGCCGGACAGCTGGTGGGGGTAGGCGTCGAGGCGGCTTTCGGCGGCCGGGATCTCGACTTTCTTCAGCAGCTCCAGGGCGCGCTGGCGCGCCGCCTTGCCTTTCAGGCCGAGGTGCTGGCGCAGCACTTCCTCGATCTGGTAGCCCACGGTGTAGCTGGGGTTGAGCGCGGTCATCGGGTCCTGGAAGACCATGGCGATGTCCTTGCCCACCACCTTGCGGCGCTGGCGTGCGCTGAGCTTGAGCATGTTGGTGCCGGCGAAGTCGAGCACGTCCGCGGTGATGCGCCCCGGGGCGTCGATCAGGCCCATCAGGGCCATCATGGTCACCGACTTGCCCGAGCCCGACTCGCCGACGATGGCGAGGATCTCGCCGGCATCCACGCTCAGGTCGAGGCCGTCCACCACGGGCACGGCATTGGCGTCGCCGAAGCGCACGTTCAGGTTGTTGATCTGCAACAGTGACATGGCGATCTCCTCAGGCGGCGTTCTTGAGTTTCGGGTCCAGCGCGTCGCGCAGGCCGTCGCCCATCAGGTTGATTGCCAGCACACTGAGCAAAATGGTCAGGCCGGGCAGGCTCACCACCCACCAGGCGCGTTCGATGTAGTCGCGGGCCGAGGCCAGCATGGTGCCCCACTCGGGGGTTGGCGGCTGGACGCCGAGGCCGAGGAAGCCCAGGGCGGCGGCGTCGAGGATCGCCGAGGAGAAGCTCAGCGTCGCCTGGACGATCAGCGGCGCCATGCAGTTGGGCAGCACGGTGACGAACATCAGTCGTGGCAGGCCGGCACCGGCCAGGCGCGCGGCGGTGACATAGTCGCGGTTCAGCTCGCCCATTACCGCGGCGCGGGTCAGGCGCACATAGGAGGGCAGCGAGACGATGGCGATGGCGATCACGGTGTTGATCAGGCCTGGGCCGAGGATGGCGACGATGGCCACGGCCAGCAGCAGCGACGGCAGGGCCAGCATCACGTCCATCAGGCGCATGATCGAGGGGCCGAGGATCTGCGGGAAGAAGCCGGCCAGCAGGCCCAGCAGGATACCCGGGATCAGCGACATCACCACCGACGACAGGCCGATCAGCAGCGACAGGCGCGCGCCCTGGATCAGCCGCGAGAGCAGGTCGCGGCCCAGTTCGTCGGTACCGAGGATGAACTGCCAGGTGCCGCCTTCGAGCCATACCGGCGGCGTGAGCAGGAAGTCGCGGTATTGCTCGCTGGGGTTGTGCGGCGCCACCCAGGGGGCGAACAGGGCGCAGAACACCACCAGGCACATGAAGGCCAGGCCGGCCACCGCGCCTTTGTTGCGCGAGAAGGCCTGCCAGAACTCTTTGTACGGCGAGGGATAGAGCAAGCTTTGGTCGACCACGCTGGGCGGGGTGACGGATTTTGGAATCGGGCTGGTCATGGCGAACTCCTCAGCGCTGATGACGGATGCGTGGGTTGACCAGGCCGTAGAGGATGTCCACGACGAAGTTGACCAGGATCACCAGGCAGGCGATCAACAGGATGCCATTCTGGACCACGGGGTAGTCACGGGCGCCGATGGCTTCGATCAGCCATTTGCCGATGCCCGGCCAGGAGAAGATGGTTTCGGTGAGCACGGCGCCGGCCAGCAGCGTGCCGACCTGCAGGCCGAACACGGTGAGTACCGGGATCAGCGCGTTGCGCAGGCCGTGGATGAACACCACGCGCGACGGCGACAGGCCCTTGGCGCGGGCGGTACGGATGTAGTCCTCGCGCAGCACCTCGAGCATCGACGAACGGGTCATGCGGGCGATCACCGCCAGCGGGATGGTGCCCAGCACGATGGCCGGCAGGATCAGGTGCATCACCGCGTCCTTGAACGCGCCTTCCTCGTCGCTGAGCAGGGTGTCGATGAGCATGAAGCCGGTTTTCGGCTCGATGTCGTAGAGCAGGTCGATGCGCCCGGAGACGGGCGTCCAGCCCAGGCTCACGGAGAAGAACATGATCAGGATCAGGCCCCACCAGAAGATCGGCATCGAGTAGCCGGCCAGGGAGATGCCCATCACCCCGTGGTCGAACAGCGAGCCGCGCTTGAGCGCGGCGATCACCCCGGCCAGCAGGCCGATGACCCCGGCGAACAGCAGGGCGGCCATGGCCAGCTCCAGGGTGGCCGGGAACAGGGTGAGGAACTCGTTCCATACGCTTTCACGGGTGCGCAGGGATTCGCCCAGGTCGCCCTGGGCGAGCTTGCCGACATAGTCCAGGTACTGGGCCGGCAGCGGTTTGTTCAGGCCCAGGCGCTCCATGGCCTGGGCGTGCATTTCGGGGTCGACACGGCGCTCGCCCATCATCACTTCGACCGGGTCGCCGGGGATCAGGCGTATGAGCGCGAAGGTCAGCAGGGTGATACCGAAGAAGGTCGGAATCAGCAGGCCCAGGCGTCGGGCAATAAAACTCAACATTGTCAGGGGTACCTCATCAGCCGGAAACGGCGTGCCGCCGGGGCCTCTTGCACAAGGTCCGGCGGCTGTTGTTGTTCTACTTCACCTGGGTGGTGGCGAAGTTGTTGTTGGTCAGTGGGTTGATCACATAGCCTTCGACGTTCTCGCGCATGGCGGTGAACATTTTCGGGTGGGCCATGCTGATCCACGGCTGGTCTTCATCGTACACCGCCAAGGCCTCGTTATAGAGCTTGGCGCGTTCGTCGTTGTCGATCACTTCGCGGGCGCGGGTGATCAGGTCCTGGAATTTCTGGTTGCACCAGCGCGCATAGTTCTCGCCGCTTTTCACCGCGTCACAGCTAAGCATCGGCGTGAGGAAGTTGTCCGGGTCGCCGTTGTCGCCGGCCCAGCCCGCCGACACCAGGTCGGCCTCGCCCTTCTTGGCGCGGCGCAGCATCTCGGCCCATTCCATCACGCGGATGTCGAGCTTGATGCCGATCTTGGCCAGGTCCGACTGCAGCATTTCGGCCGACAGACGCGGATTCGGGTTGGTCGGGCCGCCGCCATTGCGGGTGAACAGGGTGATCACCGTGCCTTCCGGCACGCCGGCTTCCTTGAGCAGGGCGCGGGCCTTGTCGAGGTCGTGGGGCGGGTTCTTGTTCTCGGTGTTGTAGCCGATCATGGTCGGCGGGTACGGGTTGACGCCAACCAGCGCGTTGCCCTTGCCGAACAGCTGGTCGACGTGGGTCTGGCGGTCGAAGGCCATGTCGATCGCCTTGCGCACGCGCACGTCGCTCAGGTACTTGTGCTGGGTGTTCATCGAGATGTAGCCGGTGACCAGCGCCTCGATCTCGGCAACCTTGAGTTTCGGGTCGGTCTTGATCCCCGGCACGTCGTCAGGCTTGGGGTACAGGGCGATCTGGCATTCGTTGGCGCGCAGCTTCTGCAGGCGCACGTTGCTGTCGGTGGCGATGGCGAAGATCAGCGCGTCGGCGGGAGGCTTGCCACGGAAGTAGTCCGAGTTGGCCTTGTAGCGGACGTTGGCGTCCTTGTTGTAGCGCTGGAACACGAACGGGCCGGTACCGACCGGCTTGCTGTTGAGCTCGCCAGTCTTGCCGGCCTTGAGCAGCTGGTCGCCGTACTCGGCGGAGTAGATCGAGGTGAAGGCCATGGCCAGGTCGCGCAGGAACGGCGCTTCCGGGCGGGTCAGGGTGATCACCACGGTGTGATCGTCGGTCTTCTCGACCGACTTGAGCAGGTCCTTGAAGGCCATGCTCTCGAAATAGGGGTAGCCGACGCTGGTCTTGTCGTGCCACGGGTGGTCTTTCTTCAGCTGGCGGTTCAGGCTCCACAGCACGTCATCGGCGTTGAAGTCGCGGGTGGGCTTGAAGTAGTCGGTAGTGTGGAACTTGACGCCTTCGCGCAGGTGGAAGGTGTAGACCAGGCCGTCGGGGCTGACGTCCCAGCTGGTGGCCAGGGCCGGCTGGATCTCGGTGGTGCCGGGCTTGAAGTCGACCAGGCGGTTGAAGATGGCCTCGGCCGTGGCGTCGGCGGTGACGGCGGTGGTGTACTGGACGATGTCGAAGCCTTCCGGGCTGGCTTCGGTGCACACCACCAGCGGTTTGGCCGCCAGATTCGATGCGGCGCCCAGGATGACGGCTGCCAGGGCAGCGCGTAGCGGTAGCTTTTTCATGGAACCTCCCTGCAATGCTAGTTCCAGCGTAGCCGCCACGGCCCGTGGGGAGTCGGGCCGTGGCGCCAACGGTCAGAGGATGTTGAACGGAATGGTGGTGACCACGCGGAACTCGTCCAGGCTGCCGTCGCTCTGTGCCTTGCTGGCACGGTGGGCGGTATAGGTGGCGCGGATGGTGGTGTCCTTCAGCATGCCGCTCTGCACTGCATAGCTGGTGCCGATGCCCCACTCGTAGTGGTTCTCGCCGTTCTGGCCGCGGACGTCATAGGCGGTGCCCTTGTAGTGGGTACCGTCGATATCCCAGCCGCGGGCGTTGTAGACGTTGAACTTCAGGCCTGGCACGCCATAGGGCGCCATGTTCAGCACATAGCTGATCTGCAGGGATTTCTCGTTCGGGCCGTTGAAGTCCGACAGTAGGGAGTTGGCCAGGTAGATGCCGTTGGTTTCGTGCAGGTAGTCGAAGTACTCGTTGCCGTTGACCTGCTGCCAGGAGGCGGTGAGGGTGTGGGCCTGGTGGGTCAGGCCGAACGACAGGCTGTAGGTGTCGTTGTCGATCTCGCCCATCTTCTTGCTGCCTTCGTCCACGGTCTTGTAGTAGTTCAGACCGGTGGTCAGGCTCAGCACCGCGCTGTCACCCAGCACGTGGTTGGCGCCGAAGTAGTACTGGTTCCAGAAGTCGTCGACCTTGGTCGCGTAGAGGCTGGTGGTCAGGCTCTTGAGCGGCTGGTAGTTGATGCCGACGGTGCTGGCGCGGTCGGTCTCGACCCCGGCGGCGCCGTATTCGCTGCGGAACTTGCTCAGGCTCTGCTCGGTACGCGGCGAGACGCGGTCGAAAGTACCTACGTCGAACGACAGGTTCTCGAACTCGGCGCTGTGCAGGAACGCACCCTGGAAGCTCGACGGCAGGGCACGGTTGCCGATGTAGGCGATCATCGGCGTGTCGACCGACTGGCGGCCCACGGTCAGCGTGGTGTTGGAGATGCGCGCCTTGACGTTGCCCAGGCCCATCTTGCTCCACTGGCCGATCGGGTCGCCGTCGCTGTGGGTCAGGGTACGGTTGTTCGGGCCGGCCACGGCGGCGCGGCCCTGCTCGAGGGCGATGGCGTTGTAGGCCGCGGCCTCGACGGCGAAGCCCACGGTGCCTTCGGTGAAGCCCGAGCTGTAGTTGAGGATGGTGCCCTGCACCCAGTTGTCACGGCTGTGGGTGTCGTGGCGGGTGCCGTCGCCCTTGGTGTATTTCCACAGCGGCGCGCGGGTGGCGCGTTCGCGGGCATACCAGTTGCGGGTGCTGCCGGACAGGCTCTGGCCATCGATGAAGCCCTTGGCTTCGGCCTGCTCACTGCTGGACTTGAGCGCGAACGGCACGAAGTCCTGGCTCACGGGTTCGGCCTGGGCGAGGGCGCAGAAGGCGCCGACGGACAAGGCCAGTGCGGTGGTTGTGGTACGAATCAACATGAAAGCTCCCTGATATTTTTCTAGTTATCACCCGACCTTGTGGGCCGGGCTTGTCACGGTGACGCGGTACTGCAGTGTCTGCCTGGGGGTTGCCAGGCAAATCCGGGCTGCACGCCGTCGCGGGAGTGGGTCGCACTCCCGGCCGGGCGTTGCAGGGTCAATCGATGCTGACGCCGGAAAAAACGTTGCGTCCGAAGGGGCTGACCTTGAAGTCTTTCACGCTGATGCTCAGCGGCTGGTTGACCGTGGAGTGCGCGACCGGGGTGATCGGCACCTGTTGCTTGAGACGTTGCTGGGCTTGTTCGTAGAGGCTGGTGCGCTGGCCGCGGTCGGTGACCTGCTTGGCTTTTTTCACCAGGGCGTCGTACTGCGAATCGCACCACAAGGAGTAGTTGTTGCTGCCGATGGCGTCGCAGCTGAACAGAGTGCCGAGCCAGTTGTCCGGGTCACCGTTGTCACCGGTCCAGCCGATCAGGGCGATGTCGTGCTCACCGTTCTTCATACGCTTGAGGTATTCACCCCACTCGTAGCTGACGATGCGCACCTTGAAACCGAGCTTGCTCCAGTCGGCCTGGAGCATCTCGGCCATCAGCTTGGCATTGGGGTTGTAGGGGCGCTGCACCGGCATGGCCCACAGGGTGATCTCGGTGCCTTCCTTGACCCCGGCCTGCTTGAGCAGCTGCTTGGCTTTTTCCGGGTCGAAGGGGGCGTCCTTGATCGACTTGTCGTAGGACCACTGGGTCGGCGGCATGGCGTTCGACGCGGCCTGGCCGGCGTCCTGGTAGACCGCCTCGATGATGGCTTTCTTGTTCACCGCCATGTCCATGGCCTGGCGCACTTCCAGGCGGTCGAACGGCGGATGTTGGGTGTTGTAGGCGATGTAGCCGAGGTTGAAGCCGGACTGGGTCATCACCTGCAGCTTGTCGTCCGCCTTGAGCGCCGGCAGGTCGGCTGGGCGCGGGTGCAAGGTGATCTGGCACTCGTTGCGGCGCAGCTTCTGGATACGCACCGATGGGTCGACGTTGATCGAGAACACCAGGTTGTCGATCTTCACCAGGTCAGGCGCCCAGTAGTCCTTGTTGCCCTTGAAGCGGATCTGCGAATCCTTCTGGTAACGCTGGAACACGAACGGGCCGGTGCCGATCGGCTTCTGGTTGATGTCGCTGGCCTTGCCGCTGGCCAGCAGGTGGTCGGCGTACTCGGCGGAGAGGATCGAGGCGAAGGCCATGGCGATGTTCTGCAGGAACGCGGCGTCGACCGTGTTGAGGGTGAAGACCACGGTCAGCGGGTCAGTCTTCTCGACCTTGGCGATGTTCTTGTCCAGGCCCATGCTGATGAAGTACGGGAACTCGGTGGGGTAGGCCTGGCGGAAGGGGTGGTTCTTGTCGAGCATGCGGTTGAAGGTGAACAGCACGTCGTCGGCGTTGAAGTCGCGGCTGGGCTTGAAGTCCTTGTTGGCGTGGAACTTCACCCCCGGGCGCAGGTGGAAGGTGTACGTCAGGCCGTCCTCGGACACCTGCCAGTCGGTGGCCAGGCCCGGCTGCACGGCGGTGCCGCCACGCTCGAACTCGACCAGGCGGTTGTAGATCGGCTCAGCGGCGTCGTTGTCGGTGGCCGCGGTGTACTGGGCGGTGTCGAAGCCCGCCGGGCTGCCTTCGGAGCAGAACACCAGGTTGTTGGCGAGGCTCGCCGGGGCCTGGCTCAGCAGGCCAAGGGCAAGCAGGGTGGAACACAGTGTGGTCAGGCGCATGGCAGATCCTTTGTCCGTCTTCTTCAGGCCGCGACAGGCAAAACGCGGCTGCTGCATCCCGGTCCTGACGATAGAGGCGCCAGAATGCGGGAACCAGGGTTCGCTACTGATTTGGGTGCGGGAGCGTTCCGGCGAGCGCTAGGGAATTGCCCTACGTATCGCCCGATCATGTCACCGCCCCGCCGAAAAACGCCGGCGGGGCGGTCACGACCGTTACTTGTCCACGCTGACCCCGTAGAAGGAGTTCAGGCCGAACGGGCTGATCTTGAAGTCCTTCACTTTCGCGCTCATGGGCTGATACACGGTGGAGTGGGCGATCGGGGTGATCGGTACCTGCTCCTTGAGGATATGTTGCGCCTGCTTGTACAGCTCGGTGCGTTTGGCCTGGTCGGAGGTCGCCTTGGCTTGCTTGATCAGGTCGTCGTAGGGCTTGTAGCACCACTTGGAGAAGTTGTTGCCGTCCATGGCATCGCAGCCATAGAGCGTGCCGAGCCAGTTGTCCGGGTCACCATTGTCGCCGCTCCAGCCAATCAGCATGGCGCCCTGCTCGCCGCCCTTGGAGCGTTTGATGTACTCGCCCCATTCGTAGCTGACGATCTTGGCCTTGATGCCGATCTTGGCCCAGTCGGACTGGAGCATCTCGGCCATCAGCTTGGCGTTGGGGTTGTAGGGGCGTTGCACCGGCATGGCCCACAGGGTGATCTCGGTACCTTCCTTGATGCCGGCTTCCTTGAGCAGTTGCTTGGCCTTCTCTGGGTCGTACGCGGCGTCCTTGATGGTGTCGTCATAGGACCATTGGGTCGGCGGCATGGCGTTGACCGCCAGCTGGCCGGCACCCTGATACACCGATTCGATGATCTGCTGCTTGTTGACCGCCATGTCCAGCGCCTGGCGGACCTTGAGTTGGGACAGGGGGTTCGCTTCGTTGCTGCCCTTGACCTTGTCCATCACGTTGTAGGCGATGTAGCCGAGGTTGAAGCCGGCCTGGTCTGGCATCTGCAGCTTCTTGTCTTCCTGCAGCGGCTTGATATCGGCCGGACGCGGGAAGAGCGTCACCTGGCACTCGTTCTTCTTGAGTTTCTGCATGCGCACAGAGGCGTCGGTGCTGATGGCGAAGATCAGGTTGTCGATCTTCACTTCATCAGGATTCCAGTAACTCTTGTTGCCGGTGAAGCGAATGTTCGAGTCTTTCTGGTAGCTCTTGAACACGAACGGCCCGGTACCGATCGGCTTCTGGTTGATGTCGGCGGGCTTGCCCTGCTTGAGCAGCTGGTCGGCGTATTCGGCCGACTGGATCGAGGCGAAGTGCATGGCCATGTTCTGGATGAACGCGGCGTCGACCTGGGCGAGGGTGAACTTCACCGTGTGATCGTCGAGCTTCTCCACCTTGGCGATGTTCTTGTCCATGCCCATGTCGGTGAAGTACGGGAACTCGGTGGGGTAGGCCTTGCGGAAGGGCTGGTCCTTGTCGAGCATGCGGTTGAAGGTGAACAGCACGTCGTCGGCGTTGAAGTCGCGGGTCGGCTTGAAGTAGTCGGTGGTATGGAACTTGACGCCTTCACGCAGGTGGAAGGTGTAGGTCTTGCCGTCCTCGGAGACGTCCCAACTGGTGGCCAGGCCCGGAATGACCTTGGTGCCGCCGCGTTCGAATTGCGTCAGGCGGTTGAAGATGGTCTCGGCGGAGGCGTCGAAGTCGGTTCCGGTGGTGTATTGCCCCGGGTCGAAACCGGCCGGGCTGCCTTCGGAGCAGAACACCAGGTTGGACGCGGCGTGGGCGATCGGTGCACCGGCTAGCAAGCCTGCGCCTACCAGGAACGGAATGACTGCGTGTTTGAGCATGGTGGCCTCATTGTTGTCATTTTTCGAATTGAGGCGGCCTCGTGAGCCGACCTGCGGATACTTATGCAGGGGGTATTCCCAATGCAACACTCAGCAGGATGGTTGACGCCAAAAACGTGGTACTGACGTACATGGATGTCGCATCCATATAACTTTGGCGAATGTTGAACGTTTGCGAGGGGGAAAAGGGCAAAAATTTCAGGATATTTCGCACTTTATGTGACAAGCAGACGCACCCGTTTGGTGCGTAGGAAAGGTCTGAAACTGCTGTCCGAGACGGTTTTGACCGCCTCGGACATCCAGTCGAGTGGGTCAGGGCACCTGGACTTCGATCAGGCCGTCGGCACTCATGCTCACTTCGCTGGTTCCGGCTTCGATATCTGGTGCCGGCGCGGCTTCATCGGCGGCGCCCTTGGCCATCATCGCCATCGGTGCGTTGCGCAGGTACGGGCGCGGGTAACCGCTGCTGTTGAGGTTCAGGCTGACCACCTTGTAGCCTTTGCCGCCGAGGGCGTCGGTGGCCAGCTGGGCGCGGGCCTTGAACGCGGCGACGGCATCCTTGAGCAGCTCGTCTTCGTTGGACTTGCGCGTAGCCGGGGCAATGGAGAAATCCATGCCGCCCATCTTCAGGTCTTGCAGCAGGTCGCCGGTGAGCTTGGACAGGGCCGGGAAGTCGGCGCTTTCCAGGCGCAGTTCGGCGCGCTCGCGCCAGCCGGTGATCTTCTGGCCCTTGGTGTCGTAGATCGGGTAGCTGTTGCGGCTGCCCTGGCTGATCTTCACGTCCTTGACCTGGCGGGCCTGCTGCACGGCCTTGTTCATGGTCTCGGTGATCTCTTTGGCCAGCTTGCCCGGGTCGGTGTTCTGCGCTTCGCTGTACAGCGTCACGACCATCAGGTCGCGTGCCACTTCCTTGCTGACTTCGGCACGCAGCGACACCTGGTTGTAGCGTGGCTCGTCGGCCGCCAGGGCCGGCAGGCTGGCGAGCATGCCGCAGGACAGGGCAACGGCGGCGGCGCCGCGACGGGGAATGTGCATGTGGAACTCCTTGGCAGGGTAAGGCGTGGATGAGCAGATCCGTTCCACGCATGGCCGATCAGACCGGAGACAGTGTAGAGGGTTCAAAAGTGCCATCATGAATCTATGACAAAGTGTGGCGCTTTGCCGCATCGCTGCAGTGGAGCGCCCGGCTTCGGTATACTCCAGCCGATTTTCCTGGAGCACTCATTGGGAGAGCTCATGCTCGCCGTCGCACATCCGTTGTCCGCCACACGCCAGAACCTCTGGCGCCTGACCTTCATTCGCATCCTCGTCCTGGCGGCCCAGGCCGGCTCGGTAGGCGTGGCCTACTGGACCGAGCTGCTGCCGCTGCCGTGGTTCTCGCTGGCAGTCACGCTGGCCCTGTCGTCGCTGCTGTGCGCGTTCACCGCCCTGCGCCTGCGCCTGTCGCTGCCGGTCACCGAACTCGAGTATGCCCTGCAGCTGGCCTGCGACCTGCTGATCCACAGCGCCCTGCTTTATTACTCGGGCGGCTCGACCAACCCATTCGTCTCTTATTACCTGGTGCCGTTGGCCATCGCCGCGGTGACCCTGCCGTGGATCTACTCGCTGGTGCTCTCGGGCATCGCCCTGGTGGCCTACAGCCTGCTGCTGGTGCAGTACTACCCGCTGGAAACGCTGCCGCTGGCGCGCGATACCATGCAGGTCTACGGCATGTGGCTGAGCATCGCCCTGGCCGCCGGGGTGATCACCTTCTTCGCCGCGCGCATGGCCGAGGAGTTGCGCCAGCAGGAGAACCTGCGTGCCGAGCGCCGGGAAGAAAGCCTGCGCGACGAGCAGTTGCTGGCCGTGGCCACCCAGGCCGCTGGCGCTGCCCACGAGCTGGGCACGCCGCTGGCGACCATGAGCGTGCTGCTCAACGAAATGCGCCAGGACCACGCCGACCCGCTGTTGCAGGAGGACCTGCAGATCCTCCAGGACCAGGTCAAGCTGTGCAAGGAGACCTTGCAGCAACTGGTGCGCGCCGCCGAGGCCAACCGGCGCCTGGCGATCGTCGAGCAGGATGTCACCGCCTGGCTCGACGAGGCGCTCAACCGCTGGCACCTGATGCGCCCCGAGGCCAGCTACCGCTTCCAGCGCCTGCGCGACGGCGTGGTGCCGCAGCTGACGCCGCCACCGGATCTGACCCAGGCCCTGCTGAACCTGTTGAACAATGCCGCCGATGCCTGCCCGGACGACCTGGAGGTGCGCCTGGACTGGGACGCCCAGGACATCGTCATCAGCATCCGCGACCATGGCCCCGGCGTGCCGCCGGCCATCGCCGAGGCAATCGGCAAACCCTTCATTACCACCAAGGGCAAAGGCTTCGGCCTGGGCCTGTTCTTGAGCAAGGCCAGCGTGACGCGTGCGGGCGGTTCGGTGAAACTCTATAGTCATGAGCAGGGTGGCACCCTGACCGAATTGCGCCTGCCCCATGGCAAGCGAGGAGATGCATGATGAGCGAAGAAAACCAGGTCGAAGGCGAAGAGCTGCCGCACCTGCTGCTGGTGGATGACGACGCCACCTTCACCCGGGTGATGGCCCGGGCGATGTCGCGTCGTGGGTTCCGTGTGAGCACCGCGGGTTCCGCCGAGGAAGGCTTGAAACTGGCCGAGCAGGACCTGCCCGACTACGCCACGCTGGACCTGAAGATGGAAGGCGACTCGGGCCTGGTGCTGCTGCCCAAGCTGCTGGAGCTCGACCCGGAGATGCGCGTGGTGATCCTGACCGGTTACTCGAGCATCGCCACGGCGGTCGAGGCGGTCAAGCGCGGTGCCTGCAACTACCTGTGCAAACCGGCCGACGCCGACGATGTGCTGGCGGCGCTGCTCTCCGAGCACACCGACCTTGACACGCTGGTGCCGGAAAACCCGATGTCGGTGGATCGCCTGCAGTGGGAGCACATCCAGCGCGTGCTGGGCGAGCACGAGGGCAATATCTCCGCCACGGCGCGGGCGCTGGGCATGCACCGACGCACCTTGCAGCGCAAGCTACAGAAGCGTCCGGTCCGACGCTGAAAAATCGCGGGGCAAGTCGGGTCGCCGCATCGCCGCTCCCACGCAGGTCATGGTCAGGGCTTCTCAGACCTGGACGACCTTGTGGGAGCGGCGATGCGGCGGCCCGACTTGCCCCGCGATGGCGTACCCGCGCGTTAAGCGGTTTTCGCTGCCGAGCGGTCAACCCGCACCGCCAGTTGTCCTGCCCCCGATGGCGCCTCGAACGCCACCTGTCCCCCTGCCGGCACTTTCGCCCGGCCAATCACCTTGCCATCACGCAGCAATTCCAGCGGCATGCCTTCCATCGACTGGCCCGAAGCCAGTTCCAGTTTGACCTTGATATTCATCGGTGACCTCCTTGTCACGCGTTGCGATCGATATAGAGCGTTGTCTTTGCATCCAGGCTGGCGATCAGCTCCGGTGAACCACCGCGGAACTGGCGGAACAGGTTGCGCCCGCGTTGCTTGCCGTCCGCCGGCACCTGCACGCTCGGGTGGAACTGGTCGGTGAGCTCGACATAGGCGCTCCACGGGCCGATGTACGACTCGTTGAGCAGGTCGGTAACGCTGAAGGCGTAGCGCACCGCGTTGCCCCGCTGCCAGTTCAGGCCATCGGGCTCACGGCGCTCCCAGCCGGTGATCGCCGGCGAGGTGGACGGGGCATCGATGAAGCCGGTGGGCGTGTTCGGCTTGTAGTCCTTGAGCAGCAGGTAGGTGCTCCAACCCCACCAATCGCCGATGCGGTTGCGGTCGTTGAGGTCGTTGACGTCTTTGCGCCGCAATACCGCCTTGCCGTCCTGGAAGTACAGCGCGGCGAAGTTGCCGGGCACCAGGTCCTGCTCGGCGGCGCGCAGGTCGGGCGCCAGGCGCAGGGCCGAAAAGTCCTTGGCCTGGGGCACACGGCCCTCGGCGAAGGCCTGGAACACCTCGTCGGCCGAACGTTGCACGGCGCGGCCTACATGGCGACGGTTGGCCACATCGACGCTGTCGAAGTAGCGCTTGTCGCCGTAGGCGCGCCATTGTTCACCCTCGGCATTGCGCACGGCCAGGCCGTACTTGCTGTCCTCGTCGTGCATGAAGCGCGAGATCAGCGAGCCGACGTCACTCGGCGTGACGGTGTCTGCCAGGGCCTTGCGCGGTACCCGCAGGTGGCCGGCGGAGAACAGGTCGGTGAGGAAGTGGTCGGCGAAGGCGTTCATCGCATAGGCCAGTTGCAGGTCGCGTTCGGCGCCGCTGGCGCGGGCTTTCAGTGCCTGTTGCAGGGCCGCGGCGTGGCCGGCTTGGTAGGCCAGCAGCGCCCAGGGGCCGAAATGGTCCCAGTTGCTGGCGGCCAGTTTCAGATAGCGGCCCAGGGGGAACAGGTCGGAGGCGAAGCTGCCGCCGCCGGTGATGCGGTTCCAGCGTGCCGACAGGCTGTCGCCCAGAGCGTCATAGGCTTCATGGGGCTGCCGGCCGTCTTTGATGGCCTGGTTGGCGGCAGTGATTTCTTCTTGCATGACCGCGAGGATCTGTTCGGCTTCCGCCTTGGCCGCCGGCAGGCGCGCCAGGGAGTCGAAGGCCTGGATGAAGCGCTCGACCCGTTCGGCGTCGTTGCCGCCATCGGCGATCGGGCGATCGGGCAGGCCGTAGAAGTCGCCGCCCAGGGCGATCACCTGGCCATAGGTCAGGCTCAGGCCGTTGGGCAGTGGCAGCGGCGACTGCTGGGCGCGGA
The DNA here is from genome assembly GCF_047501685.1 of Pseudomonas sp. CAM1A. Lineage (NCBI taxonomy): Bacteria > Pseudomonadati > Pseudomonadota > Gammaproteobacteria > Pseudomonadales > Pseudomonadaceae > Pseudomonas > Pseudomonas sp. CAM1A. Next base: position 178,548 of record NZ_JBFNXP010000008.1, read on the forward strand.
TGCCGGGTTGACCCACTTCGTAACGCAGCAGGGTGTTGTCGCCGATGGCGGTGTGTTCAGCGCCTTCGAAGAACAGCTCTGGCCCGCGTTGCGCAGCTTTGCCGCCAGCCGACGGCGGCGCGGGGCGGTGGTACTTGAGGGTGTGGTGGCCGTGCATGACCAGCACCACATGGCTGTCGGGGCCGGGCAGGGCGATGCCTTGCTCATCGAACAGCGGGTCGAGGTCAGCGACCACCAACGTGGCCTGGGCCTTCGCAGCCACAGGTGCAGCGTGCATTCCTGACATGATTTGCTCCTTGCAATGTCTGGATAATCCATTTTTATACTGTATGCATATACAGTAATACGCATCATATGCAGGAAACTTCCTACGTCAAGACCCCTTTGTGCTGGCATCTGGCAGCTGCGGCGGGCGCAAGCCCCCGGCTCTCACGTATGATTGCCTCCCTAACGGCATTTCCCGGGAACACGTTGCATGCTCGCCCTTCTCATCCAGACACTGAACATCACGGCCCCTGTGTTCGCCATGCTGTTCATGGGCGTGCTGCTCAAGCGCATCCGTTTGATCGACGACAACTTCAACCGGGTTGCCTCCAAGCTGGTGTTCAACGTGTGCATGCCGGCGCTGCTGTTCCTCGGCATCTACCACGCCGACCTGGCGTCGGCGGTACAGCCAGCAGTGATGCTCTACTTCGTCTGCGCGACGCTGGCGTGCTTCGGCCTGGCCTGGGGCCTGGCGATCTGGCGCTGCCCGCGGGCCGACCGCGGCGTCTACACGCAAGGCGCGTTTCGCGGCAACAACGGCGTGATCGGCCTGGCACTGGCGGCCAGCCTGTATGGCGACTACGGTATATCCCTCGGCGCGGTGCTGGCCGGGCTGGTGATCCTCATGTACAACTCGCTGTCGGCGGTGGTGCTGGCGGTGTACAGCCCGGACCTGAAGTCCGACCCGTGGAGCATCTGCAAGAGCATCCTCAGCAACCCGTTGATCCTCAGCGTGCTGGTGGCAACGCCAATGGCCTATGGCCAGGTGCCGCTGCCCAACTGGCTGCTGACCTCCGGTGACTACCTGGCCCAGATGACCTTGCCGCTGGCGTTGATCTGCATCGGCGGCACCCTGTCGCTGGCGGCACTGCGCGACAGCGGCAGGCTGGCGGTGGATGTCAGCCTGGTGAAGATGGTCTGGCTGCCGCTGCTGGGCACCCTGGGTGCCTGGCTGTGCGGGTTCCGTGGCGCCGAGCTGGGCATCCTGTTCCTCTACATCGCCAGCCCCACTGCGGCGGCCAGCTATGTGATGGCGCGGGAGGCCAACGGCAACCATGAACTGGCGGCGTCGATCATCGTGATCACTACACTGATGGCCGCCGTCACTACGAACATCGGGATTTTCTTCTTGCAATGGGGTGGATGGATCTAGTGTGGTGTTTTGCAAATACGACCAATAAATCGCGAGCGATTTTTGCGCTCAGGCAAGGCGTCGCGACGAGTCGTAGCCCAGCTACGGCGAGGAGCGACAACGCCGCATGAGCGCAAAAAGCGCCGCGAGTTATGGTCGTTATTTATTGCAAGCAAAACCTATAACACTGCCTCACCTAAAGGACACTTCATGCAAGACCAGAGCACGCCCGAGCGCTTGCAGCGCGGGCTGAAGAATCGCCATATCCAGCTGATCGCGCTGGGCGGGGCCATCGGCACCGGGCTGTTCCTGGGCATCGCCCAGACCATCCAGCTGGCCGGCCCGTCGGTGCTGCTGGGCTACGCCATCGCCGGCCTGATGGCCTTCCTGATCATGCGCCAGCTGGGCGAGATGGTGGTCGAGGAGCCGGTCGCCGGCAGCTTCAGCCACTTCGCGCACCAGTACTGGAGCGAGTTTGCCGGTTTCGTCTCGGGCTGGAACTACTGGGTGGTGTACGTGCTGGTCGGCATGGCCGAGCTCACGGCCGTGGGGATCTACGTGCAGTACTGGTGGCCGGATTTCCCCACCTGGGCCACTGCGGCGATCTTCTTCGTAGTGATCAACGCCATCAACCTGACCCAGGTGAAGGTGTATGGCGAAATGGAGTTCTGGTTCGCCCTGGTGAAGGTTGTGGCCATCGTCAGCATGATCGGCTTCGGCGCCTGGCTGCTGAGCAGCGGCCACGGCGGGCCCGACGCCAGCGTCGCCAACCTGTGGCAGTACGGCGGTTTCTTCCCCAATGGCGTCACCGGGCTGATCATGGCCCTGGCGGTGATCATGTTCTCCTTCGGCGGCCTGGAGCTGGTGGGCATCACCGCCGCCGAAGCGGCCAACCCGCGGGAGAGCATCCCGAAGGCGACCAACCAGGTGGTCTATCGCATCCTGATCTTCTACATCGGCGCGCTGGCCGTGCTGTTGTCGCTGTACCCCTGGCAGAAGGTGGTGCAGGGCGGCAGCCCGTTCGTGATGATCTTCCACGAACTGGACAGCGACCTGGTGGCGACCATCCTCAACATCGTGGTGCTGACCGCCGCGCTGTCGGTCTACAACAGCTGCGTGTACGCCAACAGCCGCATGCTGTTCGGCCTGGCCACGCAGGGTGACGCGCCGCGTCAGCTGCTCAAGGTCAGCCGCCGTGGCGTACCGCTCACCGCCCTGGGCGTGTCGGCCTTCGCCACCGGCCTGTGCGTGCTGATCAACTACCTGATGCCGGGCGAGGCCTTCGGCCTGCTGATGGCCCTGGCGGTGTCGGCGCTGGTGATCAACTGGGCGAGCATCAGCATCACCCACCTGAAGTTCCGCAAGGCCAAGCTGGCGGCCGGCATCACGCCGTTCTACAAGAGCCTGTGGCACCCGCTGAGCAACTACCTGTGCCTGGCGTTCATTGTGCTGATCCTGGTGGTGATGTACCTCACCCCGCCAATCCGTATCTCGGTGATGCTGATCCCGGCGTGGATCGCCGTGCTGTGGGTGGCGTTCCGGATGAAGAAGGCACGTCAGGCCTGATCTGCTCCATGTCGGTTTCAGGATCGCAGTGGCGATAACATCGCCACTGCCAAACCACAAACCTCGCATTTCTTGCTCTTGCTCTTGCTCTTGCTTCTAAGCGCACGGTAGCTCAGGCGCCGCCGATTGCGACTTCAGGAGGCCGAGTGCAGGGCTTGCGTAGGGAGGCGACGGGCATGGATGCCGTCGAGCGCCGATCAGGCCTATGGATGGCCCGTCGGTGCGTACTCCCGGAGCAAGCCCGGAGCGAGGGAACCCCGGAGCGAAGCGCAGGGGCCGGATGAACGGAGCCGAACGGTTTTGCTTACTTTTCCCAAGAGAAAAGTAAGCCGCCGTAAAGGCGGAAAGGTGACTAAAAGTCGACATCTTCCAAGAATGTGCATGTAAAACTCAAAACAGCCACTTAAAGAACAGCACCTCCCGCCCCTTGCCCCACCCCCGCCAACCCGCTATCGTCAAACAATTCATCCGATGACTGGACGTAAGCCACCCGTGACCCCGCTCATCAAACGCAGCCTGGTAGAACAAGCCGTAGACCAGCTCCGCGAACGCATCGCCCAGGGCACCTGGTCAGTAGGCCAGCGCCTGCCCACCGAACCGGAGCTGGCCAGCGACCTGGGCATCAGCCGAAACACCGTGCGCGAGGCCATGCGTGTCCTGGCCTTCAGCGGCCTGGTGGAAGTCCGCCAGGGCGACGGCAGCTACCTGCGCACCGCCGTGGACCCGCTGCAGGCCGTGCAGGTGATGTCGCGCTGCGCCGTCGAGCACGCCCGCGAAACCCGCCATATCCTTGAAACACAAGCCATCGGCCTGGCCGCGTTGCGCCGCACCGAAGCCGACCTGCAGGCACTGCGCGACGCCCTGCAACACAGCGCGCAGCACTACCACGGCGATGTGGACGCCTATGTCGAATGCGACCTGGTCTTCCACCAGCGCCTGGTGGACGCCGCGCACAACCCGGCCTTGAGCGAGCTGTACCGCTATTTCTCCGGCGTGGTCGGCGCGGCCCTGCAGCACAACATGACCACCGTCCCCCGTTGCCAGGCCGTGTTCGACCTGCACGGGCAGATCCTCGACGCCCTCGAACAACGCGATCCGGAGCGGGCCAAGCACCTGAGCCGGACCCTCATCGAATCCTGACCACGAGAAGGCCATGGCCGAACAACTGACCCGCAACACCGCGCCCCGCGAGGCGGAGCTCGAAGAACTGCTGATCGACGCCGAGGCCGACGACGAGCAAGTCCAGCAACAGCCTGTGGTGCTGCACAGGCCCTGGCTGTTGCTGCTGGGCCTGGTGCTCGTGGCGCTGAACCTGCGTCCGGCGCTGTCGAGCATGTCGCCTGTGCTCGGCCAGGTGTCCGACGGGCTGGGGCTCAGCGCATCGCAAGCCGGCCTGCTGACCACCTTGCCGGTCCTGTGCCTGGGGCTGTTCGCGCCGCTGGCGCCGATCCTGGCGCGACGTTTCGGCAGCGAACGAGTGATCCTCGGCATCCTGCTGACCTTGGCGTTGGGCATCCTGGTGCGCAGTACCCTGGGCGCCACTGGCGTGTTCCTCGGCAGCCTGATGGCGGGCGCGAGCATCGGCATCATCGGCGTGCTGTTGCCAGGTATCGTCAAGCGCGACTTCCCCCAACATGCAGGCACCCTGACCGGCGTCTACACCATGGCGTTGTGCCTGGGCGCGGCGATGGCCGCCGGTGCCACGGTGCCCCTGACCCGGCACTTCGATGACAGCTGGGCGCTGGGGCTGGGCTTCTGGCTGCTGCCGGCGCTGCTGGCGATGCTGGTGTGGCTGCCCCAGTCCCGTCAGGGCCATGGCGTGCACAAGGTCGCCTACCGCGTGCGCGGCCTGTGGCGCGACCCGCTGGCCTGGCAGGTGACCCTGTACATGGGCCTGCAGTCGTCGCTGGCCTACATCGTGTTTGGCTGGCTGCCGTCGATGCTGATCGGCCGCGGGCTGAGCCCTACCGAGGCGGGGCTGGTGCTGTCCGGCTCGGTCATCGTGCAACTGATCAGTTCCCTGGGCGCACCCTGGCTGGCGACGCGCGGCAAGGACCAGCGCCTGGCCATCGTCGTGGTGATGCTGGTGACCCTGGGTGGGCTGTTCGGTTGCCTGTACGCACCGCTGGAGGGGTTGTGGGGCTGGGCGATCCTGTTGGGGCTGGGCCAGGGTGGCACCTTTGCCCTGGCCTTGACCTTGATCGTGCTGCGCTCCAAGGACGCCCATGTGGCGGCCAACCTGTCGAGCATGGCCCAGGGCGTCGGCTACACCTTGGCCTCCATGGGGCCGTTCGCGGTGGGGCTGGTGCATGACCTGACCGGTGGCTGGAGCGCGGTGGGCTGGATCTTCGCGGTGCTGGGGATCGGCGCCATTGCGTTCGGCTTGGGTGCCGGGCGTGCATTGCATGTGGGTGTGGTCAGCGAGCGGGTCTGAGGCCTGCTGGCACCTGGTTAGGGCGCTGGCGCTATTCATGGCGCAAATGGCTGTAGCGCCAAAGCCGCGTGCGGACTATCTTGCGCTTCTCGAGCCCAAGCACGGATAACCGCCATGAGCGACGCCAACAGCGCCCTGATCACCCGTTTCTACCAGGCCTTCCAGCGCCTGGACGCCGAGGCCATGGTGGCCTGCTACAGCGACGACATCGTTTTCAGCGATCCGGTCTTCGGCACCTTGCGCGGGCAGGATGCCGGGGACATGTGGCGCATGCTCACCCGCCGTGCCAAGGACTTCACCCTGACCTTCGACAACGTGCGCAGCGACGAACGCGGCGGCGGCGCGCATTGGGTGGCGACCTACCTGTTCAGCCAGACCGGGCGGGTGGTGGTCAACGATATCCAGGCACGCTTCGTGATTCGCGACGGGCTGATCTGCCAGCACGACGATACCTTCGACCTGTGGCGCTGGTCGCGGCAGGCGCTGGGCATGCCGGGTGTGCTGCTGGGCTGGTCGCCGATGCTGCAGAACAAGGTGCGCCAGCAGGCGTTCAAGGGGCTTCGCGCATTCCAGCAGGCGCGCTGAGGCGTTAAGCTGGCGGCCTTCTTCCGTTGCACCGAACCGAGCCGTGAGCGAAACAGCGCCTTCCCCCGACTGCAAACCCTGGTACGTCTATCTGGTGCGTGCCGCCAACGGCTCGCTGTACTGCGGCATCAGCGACGATCCGCAGCGGCGTTTCATCAAGCACCAGAAAGGGCAGGGCGCGCGGTATTTCAAGACCAGCCCGGCGCAGGCGCTGGTGTACGTCGAGCAGTGGCCGGACAAAGGCGAGGCGTTGCGCCAGGAGCGGCTGGTGAAGAAGCTGCGCAAGGCGGCGAAGGAGGCGTTGGTGGCTTCCTATAGTGGTGTCGCCACGGCCCCATGACACGTTGCGGCGCCTTGGCCATGCATACCCCTGGCGCCGCATAGTCCCGCGATATTTCTAGTGCTTCATGCCGAGTTCGGCATCATCCATCAGCGCCTTGGCCAGGGCGCTCAGGTAATACGACGCCCAGAGCAACTGGGGCTTTTCCTCCATGATCCCGGTGATGGTCAGGTCGCGTACGCAGCCCATCAGTTCCGAGGCCTGGTCGCGGGCGTGCTGGCAGGGGATGCCGGGCTCGATGCAGAACAGCGGGTCGGTCATGCCTTCGCCCTGGTAGAACTTGGTCTTGCCGGCGGTGGTGGGGGTGTTGTCTGTGGTCATGGTTGTTCTCCCTGAAATGGTCGGATTCAATGCAACGTCGGCGCTTGCGCCGGCATCTGCACTTGGATCAACGCCGCTTCGAGCAACACACGCAGCGACTCCATTTCATGCATCGACGCCATCATCAACACGGCAGCGGGTGACCTGGGTTTGAGCTGCACGGCGTGATGGGCCACGGTCAAGGCGCACAGGGCGTACTCAGTGGCCTGGATAAGGGTGTCTTCGAGGGAGTGAGGGTTGTGGGGTGGATCGGGGACGATCTTTAGCATGTTGGTTAGCCTATTAAGTGGGCCACTACACGCTTGCTGTCAAACAAGAGGGTGGCAGCTGTACATGGGTTGACAGACCGGTAGGCAAACCAAAACCCGGCGCACATGAAGTGCCCCATGCACAGCAGCCATAGAAGGCAAAGCCGTTTGGTTTGACTAGTCGACCTGTCAAAGTCGATCGCTGAATGTGCAGCGACTGCCCGAGACTAGAGGCCAACCCAGACCACCGCAATGGCTTGAAAGGGCTTGGAAGTATGTTTGGGAAATGGACTACAGGGAATGGGGAAAGTCTTATAAACGGGCGATCTGGTCCAGCTCGCCGGAGGGCGCAATGCGCCCCCGACCCTCTCAGTCCTTGCGCCGTTTCAGCTGATCGATCAGCTGGGTCGGCAGGCCCTTGATGACCAGCGTCCCCGCTTCTTCGTCATACTCGACCTTCGAGCCGAGCAAATGCGCCTCGAAGCTGATCGACAACCCTTCGGCACGCCCGGTGAAGCGGCGGAACTGGTTGAGGGTGCGTTTGTCGGCCGGGATCTCCGGCGACAGCCCATAGTCGCTGTTGCGGATATGGTCGAAGAACGCCTCGGGGCGGTCTTCGTCGATCAGGCTGGAGAGCTCTTCCAGCGTCACCGGCTCGCCTAGTTTGGTCTGGGTGGTGGCGTAGTCGACCAGGGTCTGGGTCTTCTCGCGGGCGGACTCTTCCGGCAGGTCCTCTTTCTCGACGAAGTCGCTGAAGGCCTTGAGCAACGTGCGGGTCTCGCCCGGGCCGTCCACGCCTTCCTGGCAGCCGATGAAATCGCGGAAGTAATCCGAGACTTTCTTGCCATTCTTGCCCTTGATGAACGAGATGTACTGCTTGGAGTTCTGGTTGTTCTTCCACTCGGACAGGTTGACCCGCGCCGCCAGGTGCAGCTGGCCCAGGTCCAGGTGGCGCGAGGGGGTGACGTCGAGCTCGGCGTTCACCGCCACGCCTTCGCTGTGGTGCAGCAGGGCGATGGCCAGGTATTCGGTCATGCCTTGCTGGTAGTGGGCGAACAGCACGTGGCCGCCGGTGGACAAGTTGGACTCTTCCATCAGCTTCTGCAGGTGCTCGACCGCCACACGGCTGAAGGTGGCGAAGTCTTTCTCTTCGTCCTGGTACTGCTTGAGCCAGCCACTGAACGGATAGGCGCCGGACTCGCCGTGGAAGAAGCCCCAGGCTTTGCCTTGCTTGGCGTTATAGCTGTCGTTAAGGTCGGCCAGCAGGTTCTCGATGGCGTCGGAGGCCGCCAGTTCGCTGTCGCGAGCATGGAGCACGGCGGGGCTGCCATCGGGCTTCTTGTCGATCAGGTGAACGATGCAATGACGGATTGGCATGGAATTCTCGGTGATAGGAGCGGTGGAAAGCCGCGCTGCAAAAGGCGTTCAGTTTAACCCAGGGCGAGGGTGGTGCAGTGGCCAGATGTTGGCGTATATGTCGGTTGTTCGTTTTTTGTTCAAATATTGGCGATTTTTCTGAAATCCCCCGAAAAACCTGAACAAAAACGCGGTCGGCAGCGGATATTTATCGATTCCTGTGGTAGCTTTGCGCGGTCTTGCGCCCCTTGGGTGGCGCATTGCTGGCAGATCGCTTGCGCGGTGTCGAACCAAACGCCGATTTGCGTATCTACATACGCGATCGACGCGGCCTCTGGATTGTCCCGGGCTGGCCCGACCACCGACCAAGCACGCTGCACAACCACTGAATTTGATAGGGAAGGAACACCACCATGGCACTGACCAAAGACCAACTGATTGCCGATATCGCTGAAGCCATCGACGCGCCAAAAACCACCGCGCGTAACGCCCTGGAGCAACTGGGCCAGATCGTCGCCGACCAACTGGAAAACGGCGCCGAAATCACCCTGCCAGGCATCGGCAAACTGAAAGTCACCGAGCGTCCTGCCCGTACCGGCCGCAACCCTTCGACTGGCGCTGCCATCGAAATCGCTGCCAAGAAAGTCGTCAAGTTCGTTCCAGCCAAAGTGCTGACCGACTCGATCAACAAGTAATTGTTGATTTGACGAAACCGCGCCCGGCTTGCCCGGGCGCGGTTTTTTCATGCCTGTGATTTACGCAAAGCATGCCATTGCTGGCGCGCCGCGTCATCCTGGAAGCTCCAGGCGACCATGCGGCTCTGCTTCTGCCCCTGGCCCATCTCGACGATGCGCAGGGCCTTCACCCCGGCCTTTTTCAAGGCTGCCTCGATACCCGGCAGGTTGCTGGCCTTGGACACCAGGCTGGTGAACCACAGCACCTGGGCTGCGTACTGCGCGCTTTCGGCGACCAACTGGGCGACGAAGCGGATCTCGCCACCTTCGCACCACAGTTCATTGTTCTGCCCGCCGAAATTCAGCACCGGCAGCTTGCGCTTGGGGTCCTGCTTGCCGAGGTTCTTCCATTTGCGCTGGCTGCCGCGGGTGGCTTCCTCGCGCGAGGCGTGGAACGGCGGGTTGCACAGGGTGACGTCGAAGCGCTCGTCGGCCTGCAGCAGGCCGCTGAGGATATGCTTGCGGTCCGCTTGCAGGCGCAGGCCGATGGCCTTGTCGAGCTTGTTGGCCTGGACGATGGCCTTGGCCGAGGCCAGGGCCACGCTGTCGATGTCGGAGCCGGTGAAGCGCCAGCGGTAGTCGCTGTGGCCGAGCAGCGGGTAGATGCAGTTGGCGCCGACGCCGATATCCAGGGCGCGCACCTGGGCGCCGCGAGGGATTTCGCCGCCGTTGTCTTCGCCCAGCAGGTCGGCCAGCACATGGATGTAGTCGGCGCGGCCGGGGATCGGCGGGCACAGGTAGTCGGCGGGGATGTCCCAGTGCTGGATGCCGTACTGGGCCTTGAGCAGGGCGCGGTTGAACACCCGCACGGCTTCGGGGTTGGCGAAGTCGATGCTGGGCTTGCCGTAGGGGTTGGTGATGGTGAAGCGGGCCAGGTCCGGATGGGCCTTGATCAGGGCGGGGAAGTCGTAGCGGCCCTGGTGACGGTTGCGCGGGTGCAGGGTGGGTTTCTGGGTCATGTTCTGGTCCTGTAAAGCATCGCGGGGCAAGTCGGGTCGCCGCACCGCCGCTCCCACGTACTCGCTCCAGAAGTGGAGGATGGCGTGGGAGCGGCGGTGCGGCGACCCGACTTGCCCCGCGATGGCCTCACTGAATATTACAGCGCAGCAATCCGCGCGTGCTGTTCGGTGAAGTTGGCCAGGGCCTGCTCCGATTCGGCCAGCTTGGCGCGTTCCTTCTCGATCACCGCAGGCGGTGCCTTGTCGACGAACGCTGCGTTGGACAGCTTGCCGCCGACGCGCTGGACTTCACCCTGCAGGCGCTGGATCTCCTTGCTCAGGCGCGCAAGCTCGGCGTCCTTGTCGATCAGGCCGGCCATCGGCACCAGCACCTGCAGGTCACCCACCAGGGCGGTGGCCGACAGCGGTGCTTCGTCCTGCTCGCCGAGCACGGTGAACGACTCTACCTTGGCCAGCTTCTTCAGCAGGGCTTCGTTTTCCTGCAGGCGACGCTGGTCGTCGGCGTTGGCGTTCTTCAGGAACAGCGGCAGCGGCTTGCCCGGGCCTATGTTCATCTCGGCGCGGATGTTGCGCAGGCCCACCATCAGCTCCTTGAGCCACTCGATGTCGCCTTCGGCGGCGGCGTCGATGCGGCTCTCGTTCGCTTCAGGCCACGGCTGCAGCATGATGGTCTTGCCGTCGATGCCCGCCAGCGGCGCGATGCGCTGCCAGATTTCTTCGGTGATGAACGGCATGAACGGGTGGGCCAGGCGCAGGGCGACTTCCAGCACGCGCACCAGGGTGCGACGGGTGCCACGGGCGCGCTCGACCGGGGCGTTCTCGTCCCACAATACCGGCTTGGACAGCTCCAGGTACCAGTCGCAGTACTGGTTCCAGATGAACTCGTACAGCGCCTGGCTGGCCAGGTCGAAGCGGAACTGCTCGAGCTGGCGGGTCACTTCGGCTTCGGTGCGCTGCAGCTGCGAGATGATCCAGCGGTCGGCCAGCGACAGCTCGTAGGCTTCGCCGTTCTGGCCGCAGTCCTCGCCCTTGTCCAGCACGTAGCGGGCGGCGTTCCAGATCTTGTTGCAGAAGTTGCGGTAGCCTTCGACGCGGCCCATGTCGAACTTGATGTCACGGCCGGTGGAGGCCAGCGAGCAGAAGGTGAAGCGCAGGGCGTCGGTGCCGTAGCTGGCGATGCCTTCGGGGAACTCGGCCTTGGTCTGCTTGGCGATCTTCTCGGCCAGCTTGGGCTGCATCATGCCGCTGGTGCGTTTTTCCAGCAGGGCGTCGAGGGTGATGCCGTCGACGATGTCCAGTGGGTCGAGGACGTTGCCCTTGGACTTGGACATCTTCTGGCCCTGGCCATCACGCACCAGGCCGTGCACGTAGACGGTCTTGAACGGTACTTGCGGGGTGCCGTCCTCGTTCTTGATCAGGTGCATGGTCAGCATGATCATCCGGGCGACCCAGAAGAAGATGATGTCAAAGCCGGTGACCAGCACGTCGGTGGAGTGGAATTTCTTCAGGAACTCGGTCTGCTCCGGCCAGCCGAGGGTGGAGAAGGTCCACAGGCCCGAGCTGAACCAGGTGTCGAGCACGTCGTCGTCCTGGCGCAGTTTCACCTCGCTGCCCAGGTTGTGCTTGGCGCGCACTTCGGCCTCGTCGCGGCCGACGTAGACCTGGCCGGCCTCGTCATACCAGGCCGGGATGCGGTGGCCCCACCACAGCTGGCGGCTGATGCACCAGTCCTGGATGTCGCGCATCCAGGAGAAGTACATGTTCTCGTACTGCTTGGGCACGAACTGGATGCGGCCGTCTTCCACGGCGGCGATGGCGGGCTCGGCCAGCGGCTTGGTGGAGACGTACCACTGGTCGGTCAGCCATGGCTCGATGACGGTGCCGGAGCGGTCGCCTTTCGGTACTTTCAGGGCGTGGTCGTCGATGCTCACCAGCAGGCCTTGGGCTTCCAGATCGGCGACCATCTGCTTGCGCGCGACAAAGCGGTCGAGCCCGGCGTACTGGGCCGGCAGCGAGGTGTCGAGCTGCTCGTTGACGCTGCCGTCGAGGTTGAACGCCTGGACAGCGGCCAGCACGGTGGCGTTCTTGTCGAAGATGTTCAGCAGCGGCAGGTTGTGGCGCTTGCCGACTTCGTAGTCGTTGAAGTCGTGGGCCGGGGTGATCTTCACACAGCCGGTGCCGAATTCGGGGTCGCAGTAGTCATCGGCGACGATCGGGATCAGGCGGCCGACCAGCGGCAGTTTGACGAACTTGCCGATCAGCGCCTGGTAGCGCTCGTCAGTCGGGTTGACGGCAACGGCGACGTCACCGAGCAGGGTTTCCGGACGGGTGGTGGCGACCACCAGGTGGTCCTTGCCGTCGGCGGTCTTGGCGCCGTCGGCCAGCGGGTAGCGCAGGTTCCACAGGTGGCCTTTCTCGTCGTGGTTCTCCACTTCGAGGTCGGAAATCGCCGTGTGCAGCTTGGTGTCCCAGTTGACCAGGCGCTTGCCGCGGTAGATCAGGCCGTCCTCGTGCAGGCGCACGAAAGCTTCCTTGACCGCTTCGGACAGGCCGTCATCCATGGTGAAGCGCTCGCGGCTCCAGTCCACCGACGAGCCCAGGCGGCGGATCTGGCGGCTGATATTGCCGCCCGATTGATCCTTCCACTCCCAGACCTTCTCCAGGAATTGCTCACGGCCCAGGTCGTGGCGATTCTGGCCCTTGGCCTCGAGCTGGCGCTCGACCAGCATCTGGGTGGCGATACCGGCGTGGTCGGTGCCCGGCTGCCACAGGGTGTCGCGCCCTTGCATGCGGCGGAAACGGATCAGGGCGTCCATGATCGCGTTGTTGAAGCCGTGGCCCATGTGCAGGCTGCCGGTCACGTTCGGCGGCGGGATCATGATGGTGTAGGACTCGCCTGCACCTTGTGGAGCGAAATAGTTCTCGGACTCCCAGGTGTTGTACCAGGAAGTTTCGATGGCGTGCGGCTGGTAGGTCTTATCCATGCGCGGCGGGACCCTTAGGCATTAATTCGGGAAAGCCGGGAAGTATAACCAAGCTGCGCGTTTCAAGACAGGTGTAGCGGGCAAGCCCGCTTGTGGGAGCGGGCTTGCCCCGCGATGCGGACGAACGGTTATTCGGAACGCTTGAGCAACCGCTCCAGCCGCGCGTCGAGGCGGCGCTTGATCTCGGTCTCGATATGCGGGGTGAAGTCGTTGATCACGTCCTGCATGATCGACTGCGCCGCGGCGCGCAGCTCGGCGTCCAGGTGCAGCAGGGTGTCCTGGCGGCGGGTCTGGGCATCCTCTTCAGGTGCCGGAGTCGGCGCCGGTGCCGCGGCGGCGGGCGCTGCGGCGCTTGGCTCGTCGAGCAGCAGGGGGATCTGCTCCACGGTTTCGGTGAGCAGGGGCGGTTGCAGGTCGGCGTCGCCCAGCAGCTCGCGGATCGACTCGAGGTCGTCGAGCAGGTGGGCGGAATGGGTCAGGGAGTTCAGCTGCTTGTCCATCGTCGTCAGAGTCGCTGTAAGCGGTGGTCTTGCAGAGCATAGCCCTGTTCGCGGTAGAAACGGAATCGTTCACGAGCGGCCAGGCGAATGGCCGGCTCCTCGACGACGATCTCGGCGACCCGTTCGAACTGGCCAACGAAGGCGGGGACATCACCGCCCAGGTTGATCAGCAGGTCACGGTGTTCGCCGGCATCGGCGCCGACACCCAGCGCGACAACGGCGTCCGGGTGCTGTTCGGCATGGTCGTGGGGCACGAAGGCCTCGCCCTTGAACTGCCACAGGCGCAGGTCGAGCTCGTTGCGTTGTGCCTCGTCCTGGCAATGCAGGTAGACCCGGTGGCCGAGGCGCCAGGCCTTTTCGCACAACTTGCAGGCGAAATCCAGGCGCACCGACAGCGAGTCGCTGGGCAGGATGTAGAAATCGACTTTGCTCATGATCGTTCAGTGCCGGCCGGTGGCGCGGGGGCGCCACCGGCTGGGCGCCATCAGGCGCCGGCGCGGTCCAGCAGGTACTGGGTGAGCAGCGGTACCGGGCGACCCGAGGCGCCCTTGTCCTTGCCGCCGCTGATCCAGGCGGTGCCGGCGATGTCCAGGTGTGCCCAGTGGTAGGCCTTGGCGAAGCGCGACAGGAAGCAGCCGGCGGTGATGGTGCCGGCCTTCGGGCCACCGATGTTGGCGATGTCGGCGAACGGGCTGTCCAGTTGCTCCTGGTACTCGTCGAACAGCGGCAGCTGCCAGGCACGGTCGTCGGCACGCTTGCCGGCGTCGAGCAATTGGCCGACCAGCGCGTCGTCATTGCCCATCAGGCCGGAGGTGTGGCTGCCCAGGGCGACGATGCAGGCGCCGGTCAGGGTAGCGATGTCGATCACCGCCTGCGGTTTGAAGCGTTCGGCGTAGGTGAGGGTGTCGCACAGCACCAGACGGCCTTCGGCGTCGGTGTTGAGGATCTCGACGGTCTGCCCGCTCATGGTGGTGACGATGTCGCCCGGACGGGTGGCGCCGCCGCTCGGCATGTTTTCGGCGCACGCCAGCAGGCACACCAGGTTGATCGGCAGCTGCAGCTCGAGCACGGCGCGCAGGGTGCCGAACACGCTGGCGGCGCCGCACATGTCGTACTTCATCTCGTCCATGCCGGCGCCGGGCTTGAGGCTGATGCCGCCGGTATCGAAGGTAATGCCCTTGCCGACCAGCACGAACGGCTTCTCGCTCTTCTTGCCGCCCTGGTAGTTGAGCACGATCAGCCGTGGCGGCTGGTCGCTGCCCTGGCCCACGGCGTAGAACGCGCCCATGCCCAGATCCTTGATCTTCTTCTCGTCCAGCACCTCGACCTTGAGGCCCTTGTGCGCCTTGCCCAGGTCCTTGGCCTGCTCGGCGAGGAAGCTCGGGTGGCAGACGTTCGGCGGCAGGTTGCCCAGGTCGCGGGTGAAGGCCATGCCAGTGGCGATGGCGCTGGCGTGCTTGACGGCGCGCTCGGCTTCGGCCTGGCCGGCCTTGGCGATGAGCAGGGTGACTTTCTTCAGGGCGCGCGGCTCGGCCTTCTGGCTCTTGTAGCGGTCGAACACGTAGTTGCCGTCGAGCAGGGTCTCGGCCAGCAGGCGGTATTTGCCGTAGTGGCCATCGCGGCCGGTGACGGCGATGTCGTCCAGGGCCAGCACGGCGTCGCCGCCACCCAGGCCCTTGAGCACGCCGGCGACGCTGGCGACCAGCTTGCGCCAGGCGCGATCACCCAGGGCTTCGTCCTTGCCGCTGCCGACCAGCAGCACGCGCTCGGCCTTCAGGCCCGGCAGGCTGTGCAGCAGCAGGGTCTGGCCCGGCTTGCCGGCCAGGTCGCCACGCTTGAGCAGTGCGCTGATGGCGCCTTCGGTGGCCTGGTCGACGGCCTTGGCGGTGGCGCCGAGCTTGCGGCCTTCACCCACCGGCACGACCAGGGTGGCGGTCTTGACGGATACAGCGGCTACGCTTTTTACAACCAATTCCATGTCTGGGGTCCCCGAATGATCTGTCAGTTGGCGCTGTCTTGTGCAAGCGCTCGTAAAACCGCCCCGGCGACCTTTGCCGGCCAGCGGAAAAGCTGCCAGTTTGAGCTTGCCGCGACCTTGCTGACAACCCCGTCATGCGCCAAGGTGCGCGGCCAAGTGACAGGCGCCGTCAATCACAGGATAATGCGCGCACTTTTACATGGAGGTTCGCCTTGGCGAACCGGCATTGGTCTTGGCTGTCCGAATCGTTCGTTTGGCTGTCCGCCCCTGACAACCCAGGAGTGTCTGGTTTGATCGTCTTTCGTTATCTGTCCCGCGAGGTCCTGGTGACCTTGAGCGCCGTCAGCGCTGTGCTGCTGGTGATCATCATGAGCGGGCGCTTCATCAAATACCTGGCCCAGGCGGCCCAGGGCATGCTCGACCCGGGCGTGCTGTTCATGATCATGGGGTTCCGCCTGCCGGGCTTCCTGCAACTGATCCTGCCGCTTGGGCTGTTCCTCGGCATCCTGCTTGCCTATGGCCGGTTGTATCTCGAAAGCGAGATGACCGTGCTCTCGGCCACCGGCATGAGCCAGCAGCGCCTGCTGGCCGTGACCATGGTGCCGGCGGCACTGGTGGCCTTGCTGGTGGCCTGGCTGAGCCTGAGCCTGGCCCCCCTGGGGGTTGCCCAGGTGCAGAAGATCATCGCCCAGCAGGACACCCTGACCGAGTTCGACACCCTGGTGCCGGGCCGTTTCCAGACCCTGCGCGATGGCTCGCGGGTGACCTACACCGAGCAGCTGTCCGATGACCGCATCAACCTGGCGGGTGTGTTCATCTCCGAGAAGCGCTTCAATCAGGACAAGACCAAGGACCGCGCGCCTTCGGTGCTGGTCGCCGAGAAGGGCCACCAGGAAGTGCAGGCCGACGGCAACCGCTACCTGGTGCTGCAGAACGGCTACCGCTACGACGGCAATCCCGGCCAGGCCGACTACCGTGCCATCAAGTACGACACCTATGGCGTGCTGCTGCCCAAGCCTGAGGTCGCCGAGGAGGTGACCGAGCGCGAGGCCATCCCGACTTCCGACCTGTTCGGGCATCAGGGGCTGCGTGAGCGTGCCGAGCTGCAATGGCGCCTGTCGCTGCCGTTGCTGGTGTTCGTGGTCACCTTGCTGGCGGTGCCGCTGTCCCGTGTCAACCCGCGCCAGGGCCGCTTCCTCAAGCTGCTGCCGGCGATTCTCCTGTACATGGCCTATCTGACAATGCTGATTTCCGTGCGTGGCGCCCTGGAGAAGGGCAAGTTGCCTATCTCGCTGGGTATCTGGTGGGTCCATGGCCTGTTCCTGCTGATCGGCCTGGCGCTGATGTACTGGGAGCCGCTGCGCCTCAAGCGTGCCGCTCGCCGTGCGGAGGTGGCCCGTGGTTAAACTGGATCGCTACATCGGCCAGAGCGTGCTGCTGGCCATTCTCGCCGTGCTCGGCATCATCCTTGGCCTGGCCTCGTTGTTCGCCTTCATCGACGAGATGGGCGATTTGAGCGACACCTACACGGTCATGGACGCCAGCAGCTTCGTGCTGCTCACCGCGCCGCGCCGGCTCTACGACATGCTGCCGATGGCGGCGCTGATCGGCTGCCTGATCGGCCTGGGCAGCCTGGCCAGCAGCAGCGAGCTGACCATCATGCGCGCCGCCGGTGTGTCCATCGGCCGCATCGTCTGGGCGGTGATGAAACCGATGCTGGTGCTGATGCTGGTCGGCCTGCTGATCGGCGAGTATGTGGCGCCGGTCACCGAGAACAAGGCCCAGGCCGACCGTTCGCTGGCCCAGGGCGGTGGCGAGGCGCAAAGTTCCAAGCGCGGCATGTGGCACCGCCAGGGCGAGGAGTTCGTGCACATCAACTCGGTGCAGCCCAATGGCCTGCTGCTGGGTGTGACCCGCTACCGCTTCGACAGCGAGCGCAAGATCCAGACCTCCAGCTTTGCCCGCCGGGCGCAGTACGTCGACGGTAAATGGATGCTCAACGATGTGGCTACCACTTACTTCCGCGGTGACCACACCGAAGTGGTCAAGAGCCCTGAAGAGGTATGGGACGTGTCGGTGACCCCGGAACTGCTCAACACCGTGGTGCTGGCACCGGAATCACTGTCGATCACCGGGCTGTGGGACTACATCCACTACCTGTCCGATCAAGGGCTGAACAATGCGCGCTACTGGCTGGCGTTCTGGACCAAGGTCCTGCAGCCGGTAGTGACTGCGGCGCTGGTGCTGATGGCGATCTCGTTCATCTTCGGCCCGTTGCGTTCGGTCACCCTCGGCCAGCGCGTCTTCACCGGTGTACTGGTGGGCTTCGTGTTCCGCATCGCCGGTGAGTTGCTCGGCCCATCGAGCCAGGTGTTCGGCTTCCCGCCGCTGCTGGCGGTGGTGATCCCGGCCGGTATCTGTGCGCTGGCGGGTTTGTGGTTGATGCGCCGGGCGGGTTGATGGCCTGAACTGCACAAAGAAGCCGACCCTTGGGTCGGCTTCTTTTTGCGCGTGTTTCGTGGGAGCGGGCTAGCTCACTTCTTGCGTTTGGGCAGGCGTACTAGTTGGGTCTCTGAATAGATGTCGTGCCAACTGCGTTTACGTTTGTCGAACAACGACCAGATGAAACCCAGCCCCAGGCACAGCCATGACGCGATCGACACCACGAAACGCAACAACGCCTGCCAGAGGCTGATGGCGCTGCCATCGGCGTTCTGCACGCGCATGCCCCACACCTGCATGCCGAGGGTCTGGCCGCCGTGGGTCCAGAACTTGGCGAAGAAGCCGAACAGGGCGAACAGCAAAATGGTCGACAGCAGCGGGTCACCGTCCAGGGCACCGGCCTCGGTCAGCTCGCGCATGCGCGCCTCGCCGATGATCGCCATCTGGATCATCTTGTAGGCCCCGGCAGTCACGATCAGCAGGGCGGTGCACAGCAGGAAGTCGTAGAACATCGCGGCCAGGCGACGACCCAGGCCGACCGGCGGGAAATCACCCTGGGGGTTGAGCAATGGCTTGGACATGCATGACAGCTCCAGATGGCAAAGGCTCATTCTATGGAATTGCGCGCACAAAAAAGCCCCTGTGCGTCAACACAGGGGCTTTTTATCGAAAGATCAGCCTTCGGCCTGGACTTCGTCAGCCTGCATGCCTTTCTGGCCCTGGACGGCCACGAAGGTCACTTTCTGGCCTTCTTTCAGGCTCTTGAAGCCGTTGCCTTGGATGGCGCGGAAGTGCACGAACAGATCCGGACCGCTTTCTGGGGTGATGAAGCCATAACCTTTTTCGTCGTTAAACCACTTGACGGTACCGTTCTGACGAGTCGACATTGTCTTTCTTCCTATGGAACTCAATTTTAATGACAGTTACTTTCGCATCATTTTGTAAGCGAAAGATTACTGGGCTGGGTTGCAGGAAAGTAAGAGACGTCGAACGGGTTGTAGCAGATTGCGGCTACTGGCCCAGGTCACGAACTGTTGCGACCCATGCAAACACAGTGCAGTGACTCTACGCCAACTGTCGAGCGAAAAACAAGCCCTCGCAGCGGGTGAAAATCAGGCTTTTCCCGATCACCGAACGATTTGTCGGAAACGCCGTGGCGCCTGGCCTGGCGCTATGTTCAGAAGTTATTGGACAGGTTCGAAAACGAATATGTCGAACCCGTCCAATCCACTCATTCAGCCACGGTAGTAACGTTGCGCCACGAAAGGCATTTTGCTGACCTTCAAGGCAACTTGCTTGCCACGGACAACGGCAAACAACGCCGTGTCGAGGGCCGCATGTTCGATATCGACATAGCCCATGGTCACGGGCGCGCCGAGCGTCGGACCAAAGCCGCCACTGCACACTTCGCCGACCACTTTGCCAGCCTCGTCGACGATCTGCGCGCCCTCTCGCACAGGCGTGCGTTCCTGGGGCAGCAGGCCGACCCGCTTGCGCGCCACGCCAGCCTGTTGCTGGGCGAACACGGTGTCTGCGCCAGGGAAGCCGCCAGCGCGCGCGCCATCGGCGCGGCGCACCTTGGAGATGGCCCAAAGCAGGCTGGCCTCGATCGGCGTGGTGGTGGTGTCCATGTCGTGGCCGTACAGGCACAGGCCGGCTTCCAGGCGCAGTGAGTCGCGTGCGCCCAGGCCGATTGGCTGTACCTCTGGCTCGGCCAGCAGGCGGCGCGCCAGTGCTTCGGCCTTGTCGGCCGGCACGGAAATCTCGAAACCGTCCTCACCGGTGTAGCCCGAGCGGCTGACATAGCAGTCGGCGTCGAGCAGTTGAACAGGCTGGAACTGCATGAACGTCATCTTCGCCACCGCAGGTGCCAGGCGCTCCAGCACCTTCACCGCCGCCGGGCCTTGCAGGGCGAGCAGGGCGCGCTCTTCGAACAGCGGCTGGATCTCGCAACGGTTGCCTATGTGCTGGCGCAGGTGGGCCAGGTCCTGGTCCTTGCAGGCGGCGTTGACCACCAGGAACAGGGTGTCGTCACCGAGGTTGGCGACCATCAGGTCGTCGAGGATGCCGCCTTGCGCGTTGGTGAACATGGCATAGCGCTGCATGCCCACCGGCAGGTCGATGATGTCCACCGGCACCAGGGTCTCCAGGGCCTTGGCGGCGTCGCTGCCGCGCAGGATGATCTGGCCCATGTGCGAAACGTCGAACAGGCCGGCCTGCTCGCGGGTGTGCAGGTGCTCCTTGAGCACGCCCAGGGGGTATTGCACGGGCATGTCGTAGCCGGCGAACGGCACCATGCGCGCGCCCAGTTCCAGGTGCAGGGCGTGCAGCGGGGTCTTGTGCAGTGTTTCGGACATCGGTGACTCCTCGTTTTTTATTCGGGTCAACATTCGATGATGTTGACGGCCAGACCGCCGCGGGCGGTCTCCTTGTATTTGCTTTTCATGTCGGCGCCGGTCTGGCGCATGGTGCGGATGACCTTGTCGAGGGAAACGTAGTGCTGCCCGTCGCCGCGCAGGGCCATGCGCACCGCGTTGATCGCCTTCACCGAGCCCATGGCGTTGCGCTCGATGCAGGGCACCTGGACCAGCCCGCCGATGGGGTCGCAGGTCAGGCCCAGGTTGTGTTCCATGCCGATCTCGGCGGCGTTCTCAACTTGCTGCGGGGTGCCGCCCATCACTTCGCACAGGGCGCCTGCGGCCATCGAGCAGGCCACGCCGACTTCGCCCTGGCAACCGACCTCGGCGCCGGAGATCGAGGCGTTTTCCTTGTACAGAATGCCGATGGCAGCGGCAGTAAGCAGGAAGCGCACCACGCCGTCTTCATTGGCGCCGGGGACGAAGCGCATGTAGTAATGCAGCACCGCCGGCACAATGCCGGCCGCGCCGTTGGTCGGCGCGGTGACCACGCGGCCGCCGTAGGCGTTTTCCTCGTTCACCGCCAGGGCGTAGAGGTTGACCCAGTCGAGCACCGACAGCGCATCGCGCAGGCTGGCTTCCGGATGCCGGCTGAGCTGGCGGTACAACGCCGGGGCCCGGCGCTTGACCTTCAGCCCGCCCGGCAGGATGCCTTCGTGTCGGCACCCGGCTTCGACGCAGTCCTGCATCACCTGCCAGATGCGCAGCAGGCCGGCACGGGTCTCGGTTTCGGGGCGCCAGGCGGCCTCGTTGGCCAGCATCACCTGGCTGAACGACAGGTGCTGCGCAGTGCAGTGGCCCAGCAGTTGCTTGCCGGTCTTGAACGGGTAGGGCAGCACGGTGCTGTCCTCGACGATGCGGTCATGGCCGGCCGCATCCTCGTCAACCACGAAACCGCCGCCCACCGAGTAGTACTCGCGGCTGCGGATCTGCAGGCCGGCGCTGTCGAAGGCGCGGAAGATCATGCCGTTGGGGTGGTAGGCCAGCGGTTTGCGGATCATCGCCAGGTGCTGTTTTTCGACGAAGGCGATGTCGTGTTCGCCGAGCAGGCTGAGCCGACCGCTCTCACGAATGGCTTGCAGACGGGCGGGGATGGCTTCGGTATCGACGGTGTCCGGATGCTCGCCCTCCAAGCCAAGCAACACGGCCTTGTCGCTGCCGTGGCCCTTGCCGGTGGCGCCGAGCGAACCGTACAGCTCGGCTTTGACCGTGGCCGTGCCGGCCAGCAGGCCATCACGGCGCAAGCCTTCGGCGAAGCGCGCGGCGGCGCGCATCGGCCCGACCGTGTGCGAGCTGGAGGGGCCGATGCCGATCTTGAACAGGTCGAAGACGCTCAAAGACATGCTGCTTCCTCCTGATGATGGCCAGTAAGCCCATTGGGGCTGCTGCGCAGCCCATCGCCGGCAAGCCAGCTCCCACAGCTTAGCGCTGAACCTGTGGGAGCCGGCTTGCCGGCGATGGGGCGCGCAGCGGCCCCACCCGATCAGACGTCCTGATAGTTCTCGATCGACGGGCAGGCGCAGACCAGGTTGCGGTCGCCGAACACGTTGTCAACCCGGCCCACCGGCGGCCAGTACTTGCCTTCCACCAGGCTCGCCAGCGGGTACACCGCCTGCTCGCGGCTGTAGCCGTGGGTCCATTCGCCGGCCAGCTCCGCTGCGGTGTGCGGGGCGTTCTTCAGTGGGTTGTCGTCCTTGTCCAGGCTGCCGTTCTCGACCGCGCGAATCTCTTCGCGGATCTGGATCATGGCGTTGCAGAAGCGGTCCAGTTCCTCTTTCGACTCACTTTCGGTCGGTTCGATCATCAGCGTGCCGGCCACCGGGAAGGACATGGTCGGGGCGTGGAAGCCGAAGTCGATCAGGCGCTTGGCGACGTCGTCGACGCTGATGCCGCTGGTGTCCTTGAGCGGACGCAGGTCGAGGATGCACTCGTGCGCCACCAGGCCATTGCCGCCGGTGTACAGCACAGGATAGTGCTCTTCCAGGCGGCGGGCGATGTAGTTGGCGTTGAGGATCGCCATCTGCGAGGCGCGCTTGAGGCCCGCGCCACCCATCATGCGAATGTACATCCAGGTGATCGGCAGGATGCTCGCGCTGCCGAACGGCGCGGCGCACACGGCGCCTGTGGTGTTCTCGAGCGTTGCATGGCCGGGCAGGAACGGCGCCAGGTGCGCCTTGACGCCGATCGGGCCGACGCCCGGGCCGCCACCGCCGTGGGGGATGCAGAAGGTCTTGTGCAGGTTCAGGTGCGAGACGTCGCCGCCGAACTTGCCCGGGGCGCACAGGCCGACCATGGCGTTCATGTTGGCGCCGTCGATGTACACCTGGCCGCCGTTGTCGTGGATGATCGCGCAGATTTCGCCGATGGCTTCCTCGAACACGCCGTGGGTCGACGGGTAGGTGATCATGATCGCGGCCAGGCGCTCACGGTGCTCGATGGCCTTGGCGCGCAGGTCGTCGATGTCGACGTTGCCACGGGCGTCGCAGGCGGTGACCACCACGCGCATGCCGGCCATGTGCGCGGTCGCCGGGTTGGTGCCGTGGGCCGAGGACGGGATCAGGCAGATGTCACGGTGGCTGTCGCCACGGCTGCGGTGGTAGGCGCGGATCGCCAGCAGGCCGGCGTACTCGCCCTGGGAACCGGCGTTGGGCTGCAGCGACACGGCGTCATAGCCGGTGGCGGCGCAGAGCATGGCCTCCAGCTCGGTGGTCATCTGCAGGTAGCCCTGGCTCTGCTCGGCCGGGGCGAACGGGTGCAGGTTGCCGAACTCGGCCCAGGTCACCGGGATCATCTCGCTGGCGGCGTTGAGCTTCATGGTGCACGAGCCCAGCGGGATCATGCTGCGGTCCAGCGCCAGGTCCTTGTCGGCCAGGCGGCGCAGGTAGCGCATCAGCTCGGTTTCGCTGTGGTAGCGGTTGAACACCGGGTGTTCGAGGATGGCCGACTGGCGCAGCAGGCCGACCGGCAGGCGCACGGCGACGGTGTTGGCCAGGGCTGCGAAGTCAGGGCTGGCCTGGCCGTCGGCGAACAGCTGCCACAGAGCCTCGACATCGGCCTGGCTGCTGGTTTCGTCCAGCGACAGGCCCAGCTGGGCGGTGTCGATCTGGCGCAGGTTGATGGCCTGGGCGCGGGCTTTGTCGTGCAATGCGCTGGTGCTGTCACCGGTGGCCAGGGTCAGGGTGTCGAAGAAATCGCCGGTGGCGACCTTGATGCCGAGCTTGGTCAGGCCGGTGGCGAGGATCGCGGTCAGCGCATGGGTGCGTTCGGCGATGCGCTTGAGGCCGGCCGGGCCGTGGTACACGGCGTACATGCTGGCGATGTTGGCCAGCAGCACCTGGGCGGTGCAGATGTTGCTGGTGGCTTTCTCGCGGCGGATGTGCTGCTCGCGGGTCTGCATGGCCAGGCGCAGGGCGCTCTTGCCGAAGCGGTCGATCGACACGCCGACCAGGCGGCCCGGCATGTCGCGCTTGAAGGCGTCGCGGGTGGCGAAGTAGGCCGCGTGCGGGCCGCCGAAGCCCAGCGGCACGCCGAAGCGCTGGGCGCTGCCGATGGCCACGTCGGCGTCGAACTCGCCCGGCGGAGTGAGCAGGGTCAGGGCCAACAGGTCGGCGGCCACGGCCACCAGGGCGCCCGCGGCGTGGAAGCGCTGCACCACTTCGCGGTAGTCGAACACGTCGCCGTTGCTGGCCGGGTATTGCAGCAGGGCGCCGAAGTAGGCACTGACGTCGCCCAGTTCACGCTCGTCGCCCACCACCACTTCGATGCCCAGCGGTTCGGCGCGGGTGCGCAGCACGTCGAGGGTCTGCGGGTGGCAGTGCACGGAGGCGAAGAAGGCATGGCTGGCCTTGTTCTTCGACAGGCGTTTGCAGAAGGTCATGGCCTCGGCGGCGGCGGTGGCTTCGTCGAGCAGCGAGGCGTTGGCGATCGGCAGGCCGGTGAGGTCGCTGATCAGGGTCTGGAAGTTCAGCAGTGCTTCCAGGCGGCCTTGGGAGATCTCTGGCTGGTACGGGGTGTAGGCGGTGTACCAGGCCGGGTTTTCCAGGAGGTTGCGCAGGATCGGCGCCGGGGTGTGGGTGTTGTAGTAGCCCTGGCCGATGTAGTTCTTGAACAGCTGGTTCTTGCCGGCGATGGCTTTCAGCGCGGCGAGGGCGTCGGCCTCGCTCTGGCCGTCGTGGCTGCCCAGCACGCTGGTGCCCTTGATGCTGTCCGGGATGACCGCGGCGGTCATCGCGTCCAGCGAGTCGAAGCCCAGGGTCGTGAGCATGGCCTGCTCGTCAGCGGCGCGTGGCCCGATGTGGCGGGCGATGAATTCGTTGGCGGTGCCGAGGTTGATGGTCATGGTGATTCCTCAGGCGTCGTCGTTGGCTTTGAGCAGGCGGTCGTACGCATCCTGGTCGAGCAGGGCGTGCACTTCGCTCATGTCGGCAGGCTTGAAACGGAAGAACCAGCCTTCGCCCAGCGGGTCTTCGTTGACCAGCTCTGGGCTGTCGTTGAGATCTTCGTTGACCGCGACCACTTCGCCGGTCAGTGGCATGTACACGCCGCTGGCGGCCTTGACCGACTCCACGGTGGAGGCTTCGGCGCCCTTGTCGTACTGCTGCAGCTCCGGCAGTTGCACATAGACCACATCACCCAAGGCGTTCTGGGCATAGGCGGTGATGCCTACGGTGACGCTGCCATCGGCTTCGACGCGCAGCCATTCGTGATCTTCAGTGAAACGCAACTCGCTCATGGGAATTCCTCGGGAAGCAGGGGGCGTTGGGCGCGGTAGGCTCCGCGCTCTTAAGGTTGGAATTCCCTTAGCAATAATGCGGCCAGCAAATAAATATTCTTATAAATCAATTGGTTAAGTAATTTTACGCACGTATTGAGTGCCCTGGGTGGAATGAAATCGATACGGGTAGGAGGAGATTCAAAAGTCTTGCGGGATCAAACCCTTGCGCAGGCGCACCCAAACAGGTTTGTATTGAATTCGATACGGTGTATTGAATTCAATACGAGTGGCCGTGAGTACCGCTGGCAGCCTTGGGCCGGCATTGCGCATGAGACGTGTGCTGTAACTGGCTCACCGCCCAGGGCACGGAAGGCCAAGGACGGTGAGTTATCCGTTTTCCGATGAATGGGATGCTGCTCAGGTTGCGGTAGCGGCCAGTAAAGGATGGTCGTACTTTCCTCCGTCACCCCATCGGAGCGGAGTGGATCTGATCGTCCACCCAGGGCTTGATCTGCTGGTTGACGTCATCCTCAACGTCTTTCCACATCGCCTTCAACATCTGCAAGCGATAGGACACCACGCTGCAAGTGAAGGAGTCATAGTGGTTGCTGACAAACAGCGACCGCCAGTTATTCTCGGTGTGGTTCATGTACACGAAGGCATAGGCATAGGCGACGTTGCCATTGACGTCTCCGATGGCCGGGCTGTTGGTAAGTTCGCTTTTGCTTTCGTTGGTGCACTTCTGGGACCAGAAGAAGGTCCCCACGCTGTTGACGTCCGTGCCGCCGCTGCCATCGCTGAACGTCTTGCCGAGCGCGGTGACCTGTGCGGCGGCTTCGGAGCCTGCCACCACGCTCATGACATTGGCGATGATGGCCGACATGTTGATCTCGCCGCTGTGCGTCTCGTTGTGGCAGGAGCTATTGATGACCAGATCGATGTTGATCCAAGGGCAGTGGTTCTGCACGACATAGGCAATCACATTCCACCATTCCTTGGTGTTCCTTACGTCAGGGTTGGCAATCTTCTCAGCGCTCCAGCCCAGTTCGCTCTTGGCATGACCGATGGCTGCATGGTTGATGAAAAGAATGCTTCTGGCGAACATTTCCTGTTGTTTCTTTGTGAGTTTGCTGGAGCTCACGAAGTGATCGTTGATCGCCGTTACCGTATCGGGCGTGGTTTGATCAGCCGCCGCTGCCGCCGCCGCCATGGGTGCCCTGCCTTGCAGGCTCCCACGCGCGCTATTCATCCTCTGAAAATCTTTTTTCAGGCTCTCGGGGAGAACCAGTCCGCCGTTGGCAATATATTCGGGGACCAAAATTCCATTTCTCATGAACGTGCGCTCCTCGCTGTGGTGAGGCAACAAATATTGCCCACGGCTGAGTGTAGCAGTCTAATAATCAATGCAAGTTTTAATAGGAGGTGCCTGCCCGATACTTGTCTACGCTAAGGCATGAGTCCACGCAAGGGAGGTTGCCATGGATACTTCATTGTTGACTGCGGATACTGTGTTTACATACACGTCTACTTCAGCATTAACCCTACAGGAGCGCGAAGTGCTTTCTGTATTTCTCTCAGGTGTATCAAAACTTGAAAAGACCGCCGCGCCGATATTTGTGCAACTCAGCTCCGCTTTCCCGCCGGAGCTGGCATGGGCTGAGAGCTACTCGCTGGCCCTTTCGTCCTGCTTCACGGGCTATGACTCCTCGGTGATCCCTCAGCAACAGTACCTCCCGGACTGCTCGGGGGTGCAACTCATATTCAGCAGCGACAATATCTATGAAAAGGCACTGGAAGTTGTCGGGCGCTTGACACTTGATTTTGCCAGTGAACAGTTGGTCCAGATTAATGACTATGCAAATCGCGATGGGCTGGTAGGTAGTCTGTTCGATATACTCAGTTTGTGGGAGAACAACTGGCTGGCGCCGGTTCAAGGAATGAAACTTTTCAGCATGGGGCCCTCTGGGCGACGTTTGATCTCTTACTGCGGTGACGGCACCTGGATCAGTCAGATTTCGACAGCGCTGACGCTTTTTTCCTTCCAGAGCGGTATTACCGTAAGGGCATGGGATGTCTTCAGACCTCTGCAACTTGAAGCGGTGATTGCCTTGAACTATCGAACCGTGGAGTTTTTAAGCCCTGCCCTCGAGTTTGGTGGCAATGGCCAGGCTCCCAGTACCTTGCGCTACATGAAGGATTTCACGATGGCCTTCAACTGTGACCCTGGACAGGAGGTCAACAGTGCGCCGCTTGGCTGAGGATGCCCGGAAGATGCCTTCCCTGTATCAAGCTTTGCCGGGAATTCCATATTTGCGCAAGCGTTGGGCGATGGCGGTGTGCGAGGTCTGCAAGCGCCCGGCCAACTGCCGAGTCGAGGGATAGCTGGAATACAAGCGCTGCAGCAGCTCTCGTTCGAAATCTCCCACCGCCTGTTCCAGGCTTGACACTTCGCCATCCTGGCCTCGCGCCACTGAGGTACCGGCGATGTCCAGGTCGCCGATATCTACCACGTTGCTTTCGCAGATGGCTGCAGCGCGGAAGATCACGTTCTGCAGCTGGCGCACGTTGCCCGGCCAGGGGTTGCCTAGCAGTGCTGGATGGGTGGCCGGCGCCAGGCGGCAGGGTGGGCGCTGGATCTGGGTACAGGCCTGCTGCATGAAGAAATGCGCCAGCGACAGGATGTCCTGGCCGCGCTCGCGCAGCGGCGGCACCTGCAGGTTGAGCACATTGAGGCGGTAGAACAGGTCTTCGCGGAAGGTGCCTTCGGCGACCATGCGCTCGAGGTCGCGGTGGGTGGCGCTGATGATGCGCACGTCCACCTTCACCTCGCGGTCGCCGCCGACGCGACGGAAACTGCCGTCGCTGAGAAAACGCAGCAGTTTGGCCTGCAGGTACGGCGACATTTCGCCGATCTCGTCGAGGAACACCGTGCCCTGGTTGGCCAGCTCCATCAGCCCGGGCTTGCCGCCGCGTTGCGCGCCGGTGAAGGCGCCGGGGGCGTAGCCGAACAGCTCGCTCTCGGCCAGGCTCTCGGGCAGTGCGGCGCAGTTGAGGGCGAGGAACGGCGCGGCATGGCGGCTGCTGATGGCATGGCAGGCACGGGCCACCAGCTCTTTGCCGGTGCCGGTTTCGCCATGCACCAGCAGCGGCGCGTCGAGGGCCGCCACGCGCAGGGCGCGGGCCTTGAGCGTTCGAATCGCCGGGGAGTCGCCGAGCATGGCGTCGAAGCCTTCGGCGTGGTCGTGGTGCAGGGCCGAAAGACGCTCGCCCATGCGGTTCGGCGGGTACAGCGTCAGCAGGCCGCCGGCATGGGTGATCGGCGTGGCGTCGAGCAGCAGGCTCTGGCCGTTGAGCTGCATTTCGCGCATGGGCAGGTGGAAGTTGTTGTCCAGCAGGGCCTGCAGCAGGTCGGGATCGCCAAACAGCTCGCCCACCGAACGCCCGGCGGATTCGCGGCCGCACAGGGCAATCAGCGCCGGGTTGGCCAACAGCACCTTGCCCGCGCTGTCCACCGCCAGTACCGGGTCGCTCATGGCGGCGAGCAGGGCGTCGAGCTGCAGGTGCCGGCGTTGGCCGGGGAGGATGTCGACCACTTCCACCGATTGCACGCCGTGCACCTCGAACAGGGCGTCGTGCAGCTCTTCAAGTACGGCAGGGCTGAGGGTCGGGGCGTCGATGTAGACGTTCGGCGGGACCATCTCCACGGCATCGAGGTTGAGGTTGCGGGCGCCGAGCAGGGCCAGGACTTCCTGGGTGATGCCGACGCGGTCGATGAAGCTGACGTGGATGCGCATGGGGAGATCGGGGCAGTGGCCAAGCGAGTGCGCCAGTATGCCTTGGGAATGCCTCTAATCCCAATCGCGGGGCAAGCCCGCTCCCACGACATGCCATTAGGCGTGGGAGCGGGCTTGCCCCGCGATGGGTTCTACTCCAGATGCTCAGGCTTGATCGGGTCGCCCGATTTCACGTCCAGTTTGATACGAATGTCTTCGAACATCGCGTCGTAAAGCTTGTGCGGTGAGCCAAGGGTTTCGAATTTCTTCGGTGGAGCCAGGTAAGCCTGCGCCTTGCGCGTGGTGACGCTCAGGAAGCTCGGCAGCACTTGGTCCCTGGGCAGGAAGAACTTCTCGTCCACCGTCTTGCCTTCGATGCTGCCATGCAGACGGAACGCGATACCTCTCCCTTCCTTGGGATCCTGGGCCACTTCGTAGTTGATGTTCAGGTCGTAGCTGTGGTCGGCGTTGTTCAGCGCGGTGCGCTCGATATGCACGTGACCGGGTTGGAACTGGGCCATGGCGGAGGTCCTCCGGAAGGTTGAAAACGGCCGGTGCCAGGCATCGGCCAACTGCGTTCAACGGTAGCTGATTCCCGGCTTGGCGGTGGAAACGCGGGTACCGGCTGTGCCTTTGACGATCTCCTCGATGTTCTCCAGCGAGCTGATCACCGCGACTTTGCCGGTGTTGCGGGCGAAATCGCAGGCAGCCTGGACCTTCGGCCCCATGGAGCCTGCGGCAAAGCCCAGCTTCTCGAGCTCGTCCGGGTGGGCCTGGGCGATGGCCTTCTTCGTCGGCTTGCCGAAGTCAATGTACGCGGCGTCGACGTCGGTGGCGATGATCAGCAGGTCCGCTTCCAGTTGCTCGGCCAGCAGGGCAGAGCAGAGGTCCTTGTCGATCACTGCCTCGATGCCCTTGAGCTTGCGGTTTTCGTCGTACATGGTGGGGATGCCACCGCCGCCGGCGCAGATCACGATGCTGCTTTTTTCCAGCAGCCATTTGATCGGGCGGATCTCGAAGATGCGCTTGGGTTTCGGGCTGGCCACCACGCGGCGGTACTTGTCGCCGTCGGGCTTGACCACCCAGCCTTTTTCCTTGGCCAGGCGCTCGGCCTCGTCCTTGGCATAGACCGGGCCGATGAACTTGGTCGGGTCCTTGAACGCCGGGTCGTTGGCGTCCACTTCGACCTGCGTCAGCAGGGTGGCGAACGGCACCTCGAAATCCAGCAGGTTGCCCAGCTCCTGTTCGATCATGTAGCCGATCATGCCCTCGGTCTCGGCGCCGAGCACGTCCAGCGGATAGGCTTCATCTGCCTTGTACGACAGCCCCTGCAGGGCCAGCAGACCTACCTGCGGGCCGTTGCCGTGGGCGATGACCAGTTCGTTGCCGGGGTGGATCTTGGCGATCTGCTCGGTGGCGGTGCGGATATTGGCGCGCTGGTTGTCGGCGGTCATCGGTTCGCCGCGGCGCAGCAGGGCGTTGCCGCCCAATGCAACAACGATACGCATGGGGAATGTCCTTCAGAGAGACTGTGGGGCGGGCCCGTGGGAGCGGGCTTGCCCCGCGATGGCGTCGGTACGGCTGGCGCTATCGCGGGGCAAGTCGCAGCGGCGCACCGCTGCTCCCACAAAGCCCCGGGTCAGGGGTTACAGATCAGCCAGGGTCGACACCAGGATCGCCTTGATCGTATGCATGCGGTTTTCCGCCTGCTCAAAGGCGATGCACGCCGGCGACTCGAACACGTCATCGGTCACTTCGATGCCGTTGGCCAGGTGCGGGTACTGTTCGGCGATCTGCTTGCCGACCTTGGTGTCGGAGTTGTGGAACGCCGGCAGGCAGTGCATGAACTTGGTGCGCGGGTTGCCGGTGGATTTCATCAGCTCCTTGTTCACCTGGTAGGGCAGCAGTTGCTGGATACGTTCGCCCCAGGCTTCGACCGGCTCGCCCATCGATACCCACACGTCGGTGTGGACGAAGTCCACGCCCTTGACCGCGGCTTTCGGGTCTTCGGTCAGGGTGATGCGCGCGCCGCTTTCTTCTGCGTACTTTTTGCACCGCTCGACCAGGTCGTCATGCGGCCACAGGGCTTTGGGCGCGGCGATGCGCACGTCCATGCCGAGCTTGGCGCCGATCAGCAGCAGCGAGTTGCCCATGTTGTTGCGGGCATCGCCCAGGTAGGCGTAGCTGATGTCGTGTAGCGGCTTGTCGCTGTTCTCGCGCATGGTCAGCACGTCGGCGATCATCTGGGTCGGGTGATACTCGTCGGTCAGGCCGTTGAATACCGGCACACCGGCGAACTTGGCCAGTTCCTCGACGATTTCCTGCTTGAAACCGCGGTACTCGATGGCGTCGTACATGCGCCCGAGCACGCGGGCGGTGTCCTTCATGCTTTCCTTGTGGCCGATCTGCGAGGAGTTGGGGTCGATGTAGGTGACGTTGGCGCCTTGGTCATAGGCGGCGACTTCGAAGGCGCAGCGGGTGCGGGTCGAGGTCTTCTCGAAGATCAGGGCGATGTTGTTGCCCTTCAGGTGCTGCTGCTCGGTGCCGGTGTACTTGGCGCGCTTGAGGTCGCGGGACAGGTCCAGCAAATAGCGCAGCTCGCGGGTGGTGTGATGTTCGAGGCTGAGCAGGTTGCGGTTATGGATGTTGAACGCCATGACGGTTCTCCTTGGATTCGGTGAGGTATGCCCGGCCGCTGTCTGTTGGATGCGGCCGGGTGCAATGGGCGTTAGTAGTCGATAGGGTCGCGCACGATCGGGCAGGTCATGCAGTGGCCGCCGCCGCGGCCCCGGCCCAGTTCGCCGGCGCTGATGGTGATGACCTCGATCCCGGCCTTGCGCAGCAGGGTGTTGGTGTAGGTGTTGCGGTCGTAGCCGATGACCACGCCGGGCTCCACGGCCACCACGTTGTTGCCGTCATCCCATTGTTCGCGCTCGGCGGCGAAGCTGTTGCCGCCGGTTTCGACCACGCGCAGCTTCTTGAGGTTGAGCGATTCGGCCACCACCTCGATGAACGACTTGTTCTCGCGACGCACATCCATGCCGTAAGGCTTGCTGCTGTCCGGACGGATCACGAAGGGCACGATTTCCTTGACCACTTCCGGGAAGACGGTGACCAGGTCGCGGTCGCAGAAGCTGAACACGGTGTCCAGGTGCATGGCGGCACGGGATTTCGGCAGCCCGGCGACCACCACCTTCTCCACCGCCCCTTTGGCGAACAGCGATTGCGCCAGTTGGCCGATGGCCTGACGCGAGCTGCGCTCACCCATGCCGATCAGCACCACACCATTGCCGATCGGCATCACATCGCCGCCTTCAAGGGTAGCTTTGCCGTGGTCCTTGTCCGGGTCGCCGTACCAGACTTCAAAGTCGGCATTGGTGAATTCGGGGTGGAACTTGTAGATGGCGCTGGCCAGCAGGGTCTCTTGGCGTCGGGCCGGCCAGTACATGGGGTTGAGTGTGACGCCGCCGTAGATCCAGCAGGTGGTGTCACGGGTGAACTGGGTATTGGGCAGTGGATCGAGCAGGAAGCTGGAGTGGCCGAGGTAGTCGCGATACATCTTGATCACGCTCGCGCCTTCGCTTTCGGGCAGGTCCTCACCTGCCACGCCGCCGATCAGGAACTCGGCCAGCTTGCGCGGCTCGAGGCCTTCGAGCCAGCTGCGCACTTCGTTTTTCAGGCCGATGCCAACCGTGTCGTCGGTGATCTTGCGGTCGAGAATCCACTTCAGTGCCTCGGGATTCTGGATGGTCTCGGTCAGCAGGTTGTGCATTTCCAGCACTTCGATGCCGCGCTCGCGCATCTTGGTGACGAAGTCGAAGTGGTCGCGCTTGGCCTGGTTGACCCAGATGACGTCGTCGAACAGCAGCTCGTCGCAGTTGCTCGGGGTCAGGCGCTGGTGCGCCAGGCCCGGGCTGCAGACCATCACTTTGCGCAGTTTGCCGGCTTCGGAATGGACGCCGTATTTCTGTTTCTCAGTGGACATGGTGAATCCTCCTGTAAAGCAAAGTCGTGGGGTTCAGAGAGTCAGGAAGCCGTCGTAGAGCCCGTAGGCCGCCACCAGGGCGCCCACCACCACGGCGGCGAAGATCAGTTTCTCGACGCTGGTGAAGATCGGTTGGCCGACCTCGCGCTTGGCCTTGGCGAACAGGATTGCGCCAGGGGCATAGAGCAGGGCCGAGAGCAGCAGGTATTTCACACCGCCGGCGTAGAGCAGCCAGATGGCATACAGCAGGGCGATGCCGCCGATGATCAGGTCTTTCTTGCGCTCGGCCAGGGCCTGTTCGTAGGTCTCGTTGCGCCAGGCCAGCAGGAAGGCGTAGGCCGCCGACCAGAGGTAGGGCACCAGGATCATCGAGGTGGCGAGGTAGATCAGCGACAGGTAGGTGCTGTTGGAGAACAGGGTGATGACCAGGAAGATCTGCACCATGGCGTTGGTCAGCCACAGGGCGTTGGCCGGCACATGGTTGGCGTTCTCGCGGCGCAGGAACTCCGGCATGGTGTGGTCCTTGGCCGCGGCGAACATGATCTCGGCGCACAGCAGCACCCACGACAGCAGGGCGCCCAGCAGCGAGATGATCAGGCCGACGCTGATCAGCACCGCGCCCCAGTGGCCCACCACGTGTTCAAGCACGGCGGCCATCGATGGGTTCTGCAGCTTGGCCAGTTCCGGCTGGGTCATCACGCCCAGCGACAGCACGTTGACCAGCACCAGGAACAGCAGCACGGTGACGAAGCCGATGACCGTGGCCTTGCCCACATCGGAGCGTTTTTCCGCACGGGAAGAGAAGATGCTCGCGCCCTCGATGCCGATGAACACCCACACGGTGACCAGCATCATGTTGCGCACCTGGTCCATCACGCCGCCCAGCTCCGGCGTGCCGAGCGCCCAGATGTCGGCGGTGAACACATCAAGCTTGAAGGCGAACAGGCAGATCAGCGCGAACAGCGCCAGCGGCACGACCTTGGCCACGGTGGTGACCAGGTTGATGAACGCCGCTTCCTTGATGCCACGCAGCACCAGGAAGTGCACGGCCCACAGCAGCACCGAGGCGCCGATCACCGCTGCCGGGGTGTTGCCCTCGCCGAACACGGGGAAGAAGTACCCCAAGGTACTGAACAACAGCACGAAATAACCGACGTTGCCCAGCCAGGCACTGATCCAGTAGCCCCAGGCTGAAGAGAAGCCCATGTAGTCGCCGAACCCGGCCTTGGCGTAGGCGTACACGCCGCCGTCCAGATCGGGTTTGCGGTTGGCCAGGGTCTGGAACACGAAGGCGAGGGTGAGCATGCCCACCGCAGTGATGGCCCAGCCGATCAGCACGGCGCCGACGCCTGCGCTGGCGGCCATGTTTTGTGGCAACGAGAAGATCCCGCCGCCGATCATCGAGCCGACGACAAGTGCAACAAGCGCACCCAGTTTTAGTTTTCCGGGAGAATCAGACATTTAACGACTCCGTACCAGGAGAAAGTTGACCTCAGAATAAATCTGACGCCTGGATCATTCGCTGACTTAGATCAGTTCATGCCAGCATGAAGGTAAGAAAAATCCTTCATGCGCCTCCTGGAGGATGCCGACAGCTTTGCCGCAGGCCTTGTGCGCTGGCACCTCCATGTCCTTCTAGAGCAAACGCTCCGTTTCGCCTGCGAAATGAGAAGTTAGTCTCTTTTAGGGTTTTCGCAAATTTTTCACGGTAAATAGCGACGGGTTTAGGTGAGTAGCGAGATACTTCGCAACTGTCGTTTTTAACAGTGACCGTCTATAGACATTCCGGTTATGAGTGCTATAGGTTTAATGGCTCGATCCAATAAAAAACTTGTAACATTTATGTTGGTTAATACGTTTACGCGCACGCGCGCACGAGGAGCCCCATGAGCGAACCGGGACAGAAGCTGCGCCTTGGCGCGCTGATCGCGCTGGTGGTCGGATCGATGATTGGCGGCGGGATCTTCTCGTTGCCGCAGAACATGGCGGCCCGCGCCGACGTCGGTGCGGTGCTGATCGGCTGGGGCATCACCGCAGTGGGCATGCTGGCGCTGGCCTTCGTGTTCCAGAGCCTGGCCAACCGCAAGCCCGAGCTGGACTCAGGCGTGTATGCCTACGCCAAGGCTGGGTTCGGCGACTACATGGGCTTTTCCTCGGCCTGGGGCTACTGGATCAGTGCCTGGCTGGGCAACGTCGGTTATTTCGTGCTGCTGTTCAGCACCTTGGGCTTCTACTTCCCGGTGTTCGGCCAGGGCAACACCCCGGTGGCCATCGGTTGTGCCTCCTTGCTGCTGTGGGCCGTGCACTTCCTGGTGTTGCGCGGCATCAAGGAGGCGGCGTTCATCAACCAGGTGACCACCGTGGCCAAGGTGGTGCCGTTGTTGATCTTCATCGTCATTGCCGCCGTTGCCTTCCGTGCCGATATCTTCACCCGGGACATCTGGGGCTTGAGCAACCCGCAGTTCGGCAGCGTGATGGACCAGGTGCGCAACATGATGCTGGTCACCGTGTTCGTGTTCATCGGCATCGAGGGGGCGAGTGTCTATTCGGGGCGCGCGCTGCACCGTTCGGATGTGGGCAAGGCGACGGTGATCGGATTTCTCGGCGTGCTGGCGCTGCTGGTGCTGGTCAACGTGCTGTCGCTGGGGGTGATGACCCAGCCGGAGCTGGCCGGGTTGCAGAATCCGTCGCTGGCCTCGGTGCTGGAGCATATCGTCGGGCCCTGGGGCGCGTTGCTGATCAGTATCGGCCTGGCGGTGTCGCTACTGGGGGCATTGCTGTCGTGGGCGCTGCTGTGTGCCGAGATTCTGTTCGCCACGGCCCGTGACAAGACCATGCCGCAGTTCCTGGCACAGGAAAACGCCAACCATGTGCCGGCCAACGCGCTGTGGCTGACCAATGTGATGATCCAGGGTTTCCTGCTGATCACCCTGTTCTCGGCCGGGACCTACACCAGCCTGATCTACCTGGCCTCGTCGATGATCCTGGTGCCATACTTCTGGTCGGCGGCCTATGCGGTGTTGTTGACCGTACGTGGCGAGAGCTACCAGGGGCAGGCGGGGCTGCGGCGCAAGGACCTGCTGGTGGCGCTGATTGCGCTGTTGTACGCGGTGTGGCTGCTGTATGCCGGCGGGCTCAAGTACGTGTTGCTGTCGGCGCTGCTGTATGCGCCGGGGGTGATCCTGTTCGCCCAGGCCAAGCGCGAGCAGGGTCAGGTGCTGTTCACCCGTTGGGAGAAGCTGATCTTCGCGGCGGTGCTGGCGGGGGCGGGGCTGGCGGCGTATGCCCTGTATTCGGGCTTGTTGAGCCTTTAGCAGAGTGCTGTGTTCAAGCCTGGGTTCGAGAGACCGAGCCCGCCGGGGTCGGGCGCTCGGGGCGTGACCAGATCCACAGGTTGCCCAGGGCCATGCCGGTGATGGCGAGAAACACCGGCCAGTGGTGTTCGAGGACGGTCAGCATCAGCCCGGCGCAGAGCAGCATGCTGATCGTTGCGCTGACCTTGGCGCGGCGCTGGATCACCTTGCCGTTGCGCCAGTTGTAGAGGATCGGCCCGAACAACCGGTGGTTCTCCAGCCACGCGGACAGGCGTGGCGAGCTGCGGGTGGCGGCCCAGGCGGCGAGGAGGATGAACTCGGTGGTCGGCAGCCCGGGGATGACGATGGCGACCAGGCCGATCCCCAAGCTCACATAGGCCAGGATCGCATACAGCAGGCGGGATACTTTGGAGCGGGCGATTCGGGTCATGGTCTCACTGCAACGGTGCGGCCGCCCGCAGGCGGCCGGGTAAAGCGTGTCAGGCCAGCGCCGCGTCGGCGGCATAGGCATGCTTGAGCAGCTCGGTGAAGCGCTCGAAGGCAGCGACCGCGCCACGTTCGGCGGCGGCGTCTTCCTCGGGCGACAGTTCCAGGCTGTCGAGGATGCGGGTGAACTGCTTCCAGCCTTCGGCACGGCCGCCGGCCGGTTCGCCCAGGTGACGGGCACCAAAGGTTTCGGACAGCTCCAGGGCTACGGCACGCTTGATCAGGAACGCGGCGCCCAGTTTGGAGCCTTCGGAGACGAAGATCCAGCCCAGGGCCTCGCCCAGGCTTGGCTTGCCCAGGGCGCCGGCGAAGGGCGCGGGGACATCGGTGTCGAGGTCGGCCAGGTCCAGGCGGGCCTGCTCGGCACGGCAGCGCTCGGCCAGGTCCGGGACGATGGCGATCAGTTGCGGGTCGGTGTACAGCGCCTGCAGCTCGGACTGGAACAGGTACTGGGCGACCACGAAACGGGCGAAGCTTTCGCGGCTGTCGAACGGCTTGTGCGACTTGACCAGGGCGTCCAGCTCGGTATGCGGGGCGTGGGTGACCTGGTTCAGGCGTTGGGAGCGCAGAGCGGCGCGTTCGGTGGAAGGGGCGGTCATGGGGGCATCCTTGGAAAATGGGGCTGTCTAGTGACAAGACGAAAGAGAAGACGCGGAACAGTAAAAAAACCTCACCTGCGAAGTGAAATCATTCTCACGGGGCGCAACGCATCGCGGGGCCAGCCCGTCAGATGTCCCACACCAGGTTGATGGCGAAGTTGCGGCCCGGGGCGGTCAGGCGATCGAGGTTGGCCGGCTGGGTCACTCCCGCTTCGCCAAGCGCGTCGTAGCCACGTACGTCATCCCACTGCCAGTACTTCTTGTCGGTCAGGTTGTAGAGGCCTGCGTTGACGGTGATGTCGTCCGTCACCTTGTAGTATCCGGTCAGGTCCAGCACGCCGTAGCCAGGCGTGCGGAACTGTTTGCTGGCGCCATCGGGGGCGAAGAAGGTGGAATCGTCAACCCGGTCCTTGCGCTTGACCAGTGTCCAGCTCAGCAGGCCCCCATAGTTCTGTTGCTCGTAGCCCAGGCCGAGGACTGCGGTCAGCGGGTTGACGCTGTTCAGCGGCTGACCATTATCGTCGTTGCGACCACGCGCGTAGGCCACGGAGCCTTGGGTATACAGGCCCGGTGCGGCACCCAAGTGGTCGAGGTTCAGGCGGCCCTTGAACTCTGCGCCCTTGATAGTGGCGTGCTTGATGTTGTTGGCCTGGAAGGTCGAGCCGAGGTTGGCCGACTGCACGGCGTCTTCATTGATGAAGTCGCGATACTTGTTGTAGAACACCGCCACATCGAAGTTGCCGGCCTCGAAGTTGCCGCGCAGGCCGGTTTCGTAGCTTTTGCTCTTCTCCGGCTCGAGGTCCGGGTTGGGCTTGACACTGTAGCCCAGGGTCGGGTTGTCGAAGCGGCCGAACATGGCCTTGGCGGTCGGGGTGCGGAAGCCTTCGGCGTACTGGCCGTACCAGGTGTAGTTGTCGTTGAAGGCATAGGTCACGCCGAACTTTGGCGAAACGCGGTGCCACTTCTTGTCGGCGTCGTCGATGGCCCCTGGTGCCGCCCCACTGCCTTGCACCCCACGCAGGAATTCGCTGGTCATCTTCGGTTCCATGCGGGTGTAGTCGTACCGCGCACCCGGCAGGAAGGTCCAGTTGTTCCAGCGGATTTCGTCCTGGGCGAACAGGCTGTAGGTGTTAACCGTCGGGTCGGGGAAGTCGCTGACCCGTACCTGGCCGTCGCCGGGGCTGTTCTGGCCGATCGCCGTACAGCTGCCGCCGACGTTGAGGCAGGTGCCGGTACCACTGCGTGAACCGGTGATCTTTTCATGCTTGAGCGTCGTGCCGTAGGTCAGCAGGTGGTCGGTGGCTCCCACGCTGAAAGCCTTGTCCAGCTGGGCGTCGAATACCCACTGGCGGTCCTTGTAGGTGGTCTGGCGATCGCGAAACACCTGGCGGCCACTGGCGAAATAGAGCTCGTCGGTGCGTTGGTCGGTCTTGGCGATCTGGTAGTTCAGGCTCCATTTCACGTGGTCGGCGACCAGGCTTTCGAGGCCGAATTCATGGTTGATGCCAAAGCGCTCGCGGGTAACGGTGTCGTCGCCCTGGCGCATCCGATACATGTTCGAGGCACCGCGTCCCGGAATGAAGGGGCCCCCGACAGCGCTGAGGATGTTCTGGTCGCGGTCGTCCTTGTAGTGCTCGTAGGTGAATCCGAAGCGGGCATCGTCGGCGTAGTTCCAGCCAAGCTTGGCCAGGACGTTGGTGGTGCGCACGTCCTCCGGGTTGGCCTTGCTGCGGTTCAGGCCAGTGCCGCCGTGTTCGCCATACGATTCGGTTTCATGACCGTTGCGTTGGCTCAGGTGCAGCAGGCCATCGAAATCGCCCTGGCGACCGGCGACGGTGGCCGAGTTCAGCCAGCTTTCATCGGCTGAGCTGTAGCCGGTCTTCAGACGGGCGCCGACATCCTTGCCTGGCTTGATGATGTCCTCGGGATCGAGGGTGTAGTAACTCACCGCGCCGCCGATGGCATTACTGCCATACAGCACCGAGGCCGGGCCGCGGAGGATCTCGACGCGCTTGACGATTTCCGGGTCGACATAGTTGCGCTGGGTCTGGGCGTAGGGGCCATAGAAGAAACTGTCGGGGATCGACACGCCGTCGACCTGGGTCAGGATACGTTCACCGTCGATGCCGCGAATGTTGTAACCATTCAGGCCGCTGCGCTGACCGACGCCACCGACGGAAACACCCGGCTCATAGCGCACCAGCTCCTTGATGTCGTTGACGTTCTGCCGGTCCAGCTGCTCGCGGGTCTGCACGCTCACGGTGCTCGGCACCTGGCTGACGTCCTGGGCGCTGCGGGTGGCGCTGACGGTCACCTGCTGCAGGGCGATGGTGTTGCCGGCGGCCTGGCGTTCGAGCACCACGTTGCCGTTGCCGATCTTGCGGTAGCCCAGGCCGGTGCCGCGCAGCAGGCGTTGCAGCGCCGCTTCCGGGGCCAGCGAGCCCTGTACGCCCGGCGAGGCCACGCCGTCGGCCAGCTCGGCGCTGAAGCCGACCTGCCAGCCGGTGACCTGGCTGAAGGCATTGATGGCCTCGACCAGCGGTTGCTGGGCAATGGCGAAGCGGTAGTCGCCCATGCGCGGGCTGCTCGCCTGGGTCGGCTCCACGGCCAGCGCGGGCAGGCTGCAGGCGCCGCTGGCGAGCAGGGCCAAGGTCAACAGGGACAATTGCCCGCAGCGGCGGGAAGAAGAGGACGGGCGGGTTTGACCTGTGGGCATCGAAAGCGCTCCCTGTCGCGCGTAAGTCATAGGCAGTGTTTGTTCTCGTTTTCGAACGAGAATCAATCGTATTGGCTATAACGAGACGGGCGAGGTAGGGCGATCGCGTAAAAAAACTTGCCGGGTCAGTTCAAAATGACCACGGCAGGGTATTCGTGCAGTTGCGCCGAGGTGATATGGGCGAGCGCGCGCAGGGTTTCCAGCGGCTGGTCGAGGCGATAGTTACCAGTGACCGCGACCTGCTCCAGGTGCGCGTTGCGGTTGATGATCCAGCCCGGGTAGTAGCGGCGGACCTCCGCGAGTACCTGGCTCAGCGGGCAGTTCTCGAACACCAGGCGGCCTTCGATCCAGGCCAGGTCCTTGCTCATGTCGGAGCGCTGACGCTGGCCGAAGCCCTTGGGGCCGACGCTGATGCTGTCGCCGGCGCTCAGGCGGATGCGCTGGTCGCTCGCGGCCTGCAGGTCGACATCGCCGCGTTGCACCCGCACCTGGGCCTCGCCATCGAGGTAGCGCACGGCGAAGTCGGTGTCGCGCACGCTGGCGCGCAACGGGCCGGCTTGGACCTCCAGCGGCGGCTGGCTGGCGTTGGACACCTGGAAGTACGCCTCGCCCTGCAGCAGGCGGGCAACCTTGCGGCCTTCGCGCTCGTCGCTGGCAAAGGCCGAATTGGTGTTGAGCAGCACTTTGGCGCCGTGGTCCAGCTCCAGGCGCTGGCGCTCGCCGACCACAGTCAGGTGGTCGGCCTGCAGGCGCACCGGAAGGTTGCCGAAGGTGAACAGCCCGACCAGCAGCACCGCAGCGGTAGTCAGCGGCTTCCAGTGGCTGCGCAGGCGCCCGCCAACCGAGCGTTTGCGCCTGTGCTGCAGTTGCCCGGCCACCTGGCGCAGCGCTGCGCCGTTCCACATCGCCTCGGCTTCGACATAGGCCTCGGCGTTTTCCGGCTCGGCGCCCAGCCAGTGCTCGAAAGCGCGGGTGTCGTCTTCGCTGGCGCATTGCAGGCGGATCAACCAGTCCAGTGCCTCTTCGCGGGCACGGGCGCGGGCATCAGGCTCGGCAGGTGTCGGGCGAGGGGTGGGGTGGTCGGTCACGGGGGATCCTTGCATCGGGCATTTTTTGCGCATGATCAGTGCAGACCTTGTTCATGGCAAGGGCTTTGCGCAGGCCAGCGGCGAGCGGTCGCGTCACTGGTGACGTTCGGCCACGCCCATGCAGATGGCCATGATCAGTTTCAGCTCCTTCTGCACGGTGCTGGCCGAGACGCTCAACTGCTCGGCGATTTCCAGATAGCTGGCGCCGTGCAGGCGGCTGAGGATGAAGATGCGTTGCTGGCGTTCGCTCAACTGGCCGAGGCTGACGCTCAGGTGCTTGAGCAGTTGCTCGGCGTGGGCGGCGTCCTCGCTGCTGGCGGCAGGCGCTGCGACGTTATGCAGGACTTGTTCGGGCACGTCGTCCACCAGCGTGCGC
Source organism: Pseudomonas sp. CAM1A (assembly GCF_047501685.1). Classification (NCBI taxonomy): domain Bacteria; kingdom Pseudomonadati; phylum Pseudomonadota; class Gammaproteobacteria; order Pseudomonadales; family Pseudomonadaceae; genus Pseudomonas; species Pseudomonas sp. CAM1A. Next base: position 219,859 of record NZ_JBFNXP010000008.1, read on the forward strand.
GCCTGCACCCGGCGCGTGCGCAGGTGGTCCAGGGCAAGGTTGCGGGCGGTCTGGAACACGAAGGGCTCCAGGTGCTCGATCGGGCGCTCGCCCAGGGCGCGGGTGACCCGCAGGTAGGTTTCCTGCAGCAGGTCCTCGGCGGTGCTGGGGTTGCCCACCATGCGCTGCAGCGTGCGCAGCAAAGTGAGACGCTGGGTGAGGAACACTGAGTTGAACCGGGACTGACTCACGGGGGAACCTGGGCGCTTTGGGGTGAATGATAATGCTTATCATCACTAGCCAAGGTCAAGCATGGAAATGTCATGAATGAGTAAAGCTTGTGGGAGCAGCCCAGCTCCCACAAGAGTTTCCTCTGACGGCCTCGTCCCTGCCTCAGCGCGCGTTGAACAACGCCAGGCAGTTGTCCAGCATGCGGTTGGAGAAGCCCCACTCGTTGTCGTACCACGCCAGCACCTTGAGCATGCGCCCGTTGGCGCGGGTGTGATTGGCGTCGAAGATCGACGACAGCGGGTTGTGGTTGAAGTCGCACGACACCAGCGGCAGGGCGTTGTAGCCCAGCACCCGGGAGTGGCGGCTGGCCTCGAGGAACAGCTGGTTGACTTCCTCGGCGCTGGTTTCGCGCTGCAGGTTGACGGTGAGGTCGACCAGCGACACGTTGATCACCGGCACCCGCACGGCCATGCCGGTGAGCTTGCCGGCCAGTTCCGGCAGTACCAGGCCGACGGCCTCGGCGGCGCCGGTCTTGCTCGGGATCATCGACTGGGTGGCCGAGCGGGCGCGGTACGGATCGCCGTGGTAGACGTCGGTGAGCACCTGGTCGTTGGTGTAGGCGTGGATGGTGGTCATCAGGCCTTGCTCGATGCCGAACTCGCGGTGCAGCACCTGGGCGATCGGCGCCAGGCAGTTGGTGGTGCACGAGGCGTTGGAGATGATCTGGTGCGAGGCGCGCAGCACATCATGGTTGACCCCGTACACCACGGTGGCGTCGACACCCTTGGCCGGGGCGCTGACGATCACCTTGCCGGCCCCGGCGCTCAGGTGCGCGGCGGCCTTGGCGCGTTCGGTGAACAGCCCGGTGCATTCGAACACCACGTCGATGGCCAAGGTCTTCCAGGGCAGTTCGGCAGGGTTGCGGATGGCGCTGACGGCGATGCGGTCGCCATTGACGGTGAGGCTTTCGTGGTCGGCCTCGACAGTGGCGTCGAAGGTGCCGTGGACACTGTCGAACTTGAGCAGGTGGGCGTTCATCGCGCTGTCGCCCAGGTCGTTGATGGCGACGACCTGCAGGTCCTGGCGGTAGCCCTGCGTGTACAGTGCGCGCAGGACGTTGCGTCCGATGCGGCCGAATCCGTTGATGGCGATGCGTAGGGTCATGGTATTACCTCTGGCAGTCGGGTGAAGCCTGTGGCACAAAGGACAGCTTCACTGAAACGGTTTTGTTGTTGGAATTACAAGATTATTCACCGAGAGATAGAAAACAAGCCTTTTTGCTGGCAGTATTTTGTTTAAACATACAACGAGTGGTCGGGTCAGCCCCATTTCGAACGGTCGAGGCACCTTTTCCAAGAGCCTAGGTCGCAATCGTTTGGAGGGGAAATGACCTGTGGAGGCCGCCCTACAGTTAGCCTGGAGTCCAGTACATGCATCCGCGCATCCTTGAGGTCACCGAACGGCTGATCGCCCGCAGCCGCCGTACCCGTGAACGCTACCTTGAGCTGATCCGTGGGGCGGCCAGTGACGGACCCATGCGCGCCCAGTTGCAGTGCGCCAACTTCGCCCATGGCGTGGCCGGCTGCGGTGGGGACGACAAGCAGACCCTGCGGCTGATGAACGCGGCCAACGTGGCTATTGTCTCGGCCTACAACGACATGCTCTCGGCGCACCAGCCGTACCAGCACTTCCCCGAACAGATCAAGCAGGCGCTGCGTGAAGTCGGTTCGGTCGGCCAGTTCGCCGGCGGCGTGCCGGCCATGTGCGACGGCGTCACCCAGGGCGAGCCGGGCATGGAGCTGGCCATCGCCAGCCGCGAGGTGATCGCCATGTCCACCGCCATCGCCTTGTCGCACAACATGTTCGATGCCGCGTTGATGCTGGGCATCTGCGACAAGATCGTCCCCGGGCTGATGATGGGCGCCTTGCGCTTCGGCCACCTGCCGACGATCTTCGTGCCGGGCGGGCCGATGGTCTCGGGCCTGTCCAACAAGGAAAAGGCCGATGTGCGCCAGCGCTACGCCGAGGGCAAGGCCACCCGCGAGCAACTGCTCGAATCGGAAATGAAGAGCTACCACGGCCCTGGCACCTGCACCTTCTACGGCACTGCCAACACCAACCAGCTGGTGATGGAAGTGATGGGCCTGCACCTGCCGGGCGCCTCGTTCGTCAACCCCTACACGCCGCTGCGCGATGCCCTTACCGCCGAGGCCGCGCGCCAGGTCACGCGCATGACCAAGGCCAGTGGCAGCTTCATGCCCATTGGCGAGATCGTCGACGAAAAGGCCCTGGTCAACTCGATCGTCGCCCTGCACGCCACCGGCGGCTCGACCAACCACACCCTGCACATTCCGGCCATCGCTCAGGCCGCCGGCATCCAGCTGACCTGGCAGGACATGGCCGACCTGTCCGAGGTGGTGCCGACGCTGTCCCACGTCTATCCCAACGGTAAGGCCGACATCAACCACTTCCAGGCCTCCGGCGGCATGGCCTTCCTCATTCGCGAGCTGCTCGACGCGGGCCTGCTGCACGAGGACGTCAACACCGTGGCCGGACCTGGCCTGCGCCGCTACACCCAGGAGCCGTTCCTCGAGGATGGCCGGCTGGTCTGGCGCGAGGGGCCGCAGCACAGCCTCGACGAGAGCATCCTGCGCCCGGTGGCGCGGCCGTTCTCCGCCGAGGGCGGTTTGCGGGTGATGGAAGGCAACCTTGGCCGTGGCGTGATGAAAGTTTCTGCCGTGGCGCCGGAGCACCGGGTGGTCGAGGCGCCTGCTCGGGTGTTCCACGACCAGCAGTCGCTGGCCGACGCGTTCAAGGCTGGCGAGCTGGAGCGCGACTTCGTCGCCGTGGTGCGCTTCCAGGGCCCGCGCTGCAACGGCATGCCCGAGCTGCACAAGCTGACCCCCTTCCTTGGCGTGCTGCAGGATCGCGGCTTCAAGGTGGCGCTGGTCACCGACGGGCGCATGTCGGGCGCCTCGGGCAAGATCCCGGCAGCCATCCACGTGTGCCCGGAGGCTTTTGATGGCGGCCCGCTGGCGCGGGTGCGCGATGGTGATATCGTGCGCGTCGATGGTGCCGAAGGCACGCTGCGGATCATGGTCTCGGCCGAGGAACTGGCCGACCGTGAACTGCCTGCGCCACCCAAGGGTAACGACCTGGGTTGCGGGCGTGAGCTGTTCGGTTTCATGCGTGTGGCGTTCAGTTCCGCCGAGCAGGGCGCGAGCGCCTTCACCTCGGCTCTGGAGAACCTCGAATGAAGGCCTTGCTGGTCGGCGACATCGGTGGCACCAACGCGCGTTTCGCCGTGTGGCGCGACAATGAACTGCAGGCGGTCCAGGTGCTGGCCACCGCCGACTACACCAGCCCCGAACAAGCCATCGAGGCCTACCTGGCCGATCAGGGTATCGCCCGTGGCGGCCTGGCGGCGGTGTGCCTGGCGGTGGCAGGCCCCGTGGACGGCGACGAATTCCGCTTTACCAACAACCACTGGCGCCTGAGCCGCAGCGCGTTCTGCCAGACGCTGCAGGTCGAGCGCCTGCTGCTGATCAACGACTTTTCCGCGATGGCGCTGGGCATGACCCGCCTGCGTGCAGGCGAATTTCGTGAAGTCTGCGCAGGCCACGCCGATCCATCGCGCCCGGCGCTGGTGATCGGCCCTGGCACCGGCCTGGGCGTGGGCAGCCTGCTGCGCCACGATGAGCACTGGCTGGCGCTGCCTGGGGAGGGCGGGCATGTCGACCTGCCGGTGGGCAATGCCCGTGAGGCGGCGATTCACCAGGAAATTCACCGGCAGATCGGCCATGTCAGTGCCGAGACCGTGCTCAGTGGCGGTGGGCTGGTGCGCTTGTACCAGGCCATCTGTGCGCTCGATGGTGCTGTGCCTACGCACAAGACGCCGGCGCAGATCACCGACGCGGCGCTGGCCAACGAGCCGCGGGCGCTGGCGGTGGTCGAGCAGTTCTGCCGGTACCTCGGGCGGGTGGCGGGCAACAATGTGCTCACCCTCGGGGCACGGGGTGGCGTCTACATTGTCGGTGGCGTGATTCCACGTTTCGCCGAATTGTTCCTGCGCAGCGGCTTTGCCGCGAGCTTCGCCGACAAGGGCTGCATGAGCGGCTACTTCGCCGGGGTGCCGGTATGGCTGGTGACGGCGGAGTTTTCCGGGTTGCTGGGGGCCGGGGTGGCCTTGCAGCAGTCACTGGATCACTGATCCTCATCGTGGGAGCGGGCTTGCCCCGCGATGAGGCACCAACAGCAGGCGTGAAGACCTGCGTTTACAAGAGGACTGACCATTGTGACCACTGCCGGCAAATCGATCCTGATGGTCGACGACGACCAGGACATCCGCGAACTGCTGCAGACCTACCTCGCCCGCTGCGGCCTGCAGGTGCACGCCGAACCTGACGGCCAGGGCTTTCGCCGCGCCCTGGACGCCAACCCCTACGACCTGGTGATCCTCGACGTGATGCTGCCCGACGAAGACGGCTTCAGCCTGTGTCGCTGGGTTCGCCAGCACCCGCGCCAGGCGCGGGTGCCGATCATCATGCTCACCGCCAGTTCCGACGAAGCCGACCGGGTCATTGGCCTGGAGCTGGGCGCCGACGACTACCTCGGCAAACCCTTCAGCCCGCGAGAGCTGCAGGCGCGGATCAAGGCCTTGTTGCGCCGCGCCGATTTCGGCCAGGCGCCGCCGGCCAGTGCGGTGCTGGCCTTCGATGACTGGCGCCTGGACACGATCAGCCATCGCCTGTTCCACCGCGACGGCGAGGAGGTAATCCTCTCCGGCGCGGACTTCGCCCTGCTCAAGCTGTTCCTCGACAACCCACAGCAGATCCTCGACCGCGACACCATCGGCAACGCCACCCGTGGCCGCGAGCCGATGCCACTGGACCGTATCGTCGACATGGCGGTCAGCCGCCTGCGCCAGCGCCTGCGCGACACGGAAAAGCCACCGCGGCTGATCCGTACCGTGCGTGGCAGCGGCTACCTGCTGGCGGCCAATGTCTGCCCGGCCTGAGGGGCGGCGCTGGCGCCTGCTGCCGCGCTCGCTGCTGGGGCGCATGTTGCTGCTTACTCTGCTGGTGGTATTGCTGGCCCAGAGCCTGTCCAGCGTGATCTGGGTCGCGCAGCTGCGCGCCAGCCAGCTGCAGGGTCTGCGTGCCAGCGCCAGCAGCCTGGCGCATTCGATGAGCGCCAGCGTCAGCTACTTCCGTTCGCTGCCGGTGGCCTACCGACCCATGGTCCTCGACCAGTTGCGCAGCATGGGCGGGACGCGCTTCTTCGTCTCGCTCAACGTCAAGCCGCTGGAGATGCCGGTGCTGCCCGTCACCCCGCGCAAGCAGGCGGTGATCGACGTATTCCAGGAGGTGCTGCACGAGCGCCTTGGCCAGCAGATGGAGATCTCCGTGGAGTTCGTCAGCCCGGACGATCTGCGCATCTTCAACAGCGGCCTGAAACTCGATGAGTTGCCCCGCTCCTGGGCGCACTACTCGTTGACCCTGGAGCCGCTCAATCCGCCGGTGCTGGTGACCCAGATCCGCCTGGGCGAGGGCGAGTGGCTGTACATCGCCTCGTTGCTGCCCGAGCCCTACACCAGCCTCGAGGCCGAGCGCCTGCCGCGCCAGCAGATCGGTTTCATCGCCATGACCACCGCCCTGTTGTTGCTGTTCATTGGCTTGCTGGTGCACTGGCAGAGCCGGCCGCTCAAGCGCCTGGCACGGGCGGCGCGGGAAATGTCGCTGGGCGCCGACGTGGCGCCGGTGGCCGAAGGCGGCGGCAGCGAGGTGGTCGAGGTGGGGCGGGCATTCAACAACATGCGTGAACGGATAAGCCGCTACCTGACCGAGCGTTCCCAGCTGTTCAGCGCCATTTCCCATGACCTGCGCACACCGATCACGCGCCTGCGCCTGCGGGTCGAGCTGCTCGAGGACGAGAAGCTGCAAGCGAAGTTCAGCCGCGACCTCGACGAGCTGGAGCTACTGGTCAAGGGCGCGCTGCAATGCGTCAAGGACACTGACATTCACGAGAACATCGAGCCGATCGACCTCAACCAGGTGCTGGAGATGCTGGCCGAGCCTTATCTCGGCGATGGACGCATCACCGTGGAGGGGCAGGCATTGGCACCGTACCCCGGCAAGTCGCTGGCCTTGCGCCGCTGCATTGGCAACCTGATCGACAACGCCATCAAGTACGGCGAGCGCGCGCAGCTGCGCATCATCGATACCCCCGAGAGTTTCGTGTTGCAGGTGGACGACCAGGGACCGGGGGTGCCGGAGCAGCGTCTGGAGCAGGTGTTCGAGCCGCACTTCCGCCTGGCCGGGCAGCAGCAAGGGTATGGGCTGGGGCTGGGTATCGCGCGCAACATCGCCCACAGCCATGGCGGCGAGGTGAGCCTGTTGAACCTGCGCGAGGGTGGATTGCGGGTGACCTTGTACCTGCCGCGTACAGCCGAATGAGCCTCGCGATAAGGGCTTCGATGTAACGATGCGGTGACAATTGAGCCGGTCTTCGTGACATGCCAGCCAGGACCGCTGGCTAGAATCGGCTGACAACAACAAGGAAGGTGCACCATGGCCATCAGCTGGCTCGACTCCCCGACACACCATGCCTGGCTCGACGCCGAGGCCCTGCGCCTGCTCGCCTTCGCCAAGGCTTCGCGCCTGCCCCAGGGGTTCGGCAACCTCGATGACGAAGGCCGCCTGCCCCGTTGCGCCCTGGCCGAGACCATGAACACCGCGCGCATGACCCACAGCTTTGCCCTGGCGCATATCCAGGGCGTTCCGGGTTGCCGCGAGCTGGTCGAGCATGGCGTCGAAGCCCTGCAAGGCCCGTTGCGTGACCAGGAGCATGACGGTTGGTACGCGCAGCCCGAAGGTCATGGTGACGCTTGCAAGGCCGCCTACCTGCACGCCTTCGTCGCCCTCGCCGCCAGCTCGGCGGTGCTGGCGGGTATCAGTCAGGCATCGGCGTTGCTGGAGGCGGTGACCCAGGTCATCGAACAGCGCTTCTGGTGCGAAGAGGAGGGTGCCTTGCGCGAGTCGTTCTCCCGCGACTGGCGGCAGGCGGAGGCCTACCGGGGCGCCAACAGCAACATGCACGGCGTAGAAGCATTCCTTGCCCTGGCCGACGTGACCGGCGACACGCAGTGGTTGCTGCGCGCCCAACGGATCGTCGAACGCTTGATCCTCACCCGCGCCGCTGCCGACGGTATGCGCGTCACGGAACATTTCGATGCGCAGTGGCAGGCGCTGCCCGACTACAACCGCGAAAACCCCGCCGATGGCTTCCGTCCTTACGGGACCACGCCCGGCCACGCCTTCGAATGGGCGCGCCTGGTGCTGCACCTGGAGGCGGCCCTGCAAAGGGCGCAACTGCCTGCGCCCGAGTCCTTGCTGCCCACCGCCCGGGGCTTGTTCGACAGCGCCTGTCGCCACGCCTGGCAGGCAGATGGCGCGCCGGGGCTGGTCTACACCCTGGACTGGCACAACCGCCCGGTGGTGCGCGAGCGCCTGCACTGGGTGCATGCCGAGGCCAGTGCCACCGCCGCGGCGCTGTTGCGGCGTACCGGTGAAGCCCAGTACGAACACTGGTACCGCTGCTTCTGGGACTTCATCGCCAGCCACTTCATCGACCGCGCCCATGGCAGCTGGCACCACGAACTCGACCCGGCCCTGCTGCCCAGTGCGCGCATCTGGGGCGGCAAGCCCGACCTCTACCACGCCTACCAGGCCCTGCTGTTGCCACGCCTGCCGCTGGCGCCCAGCCTGGCCACGGCCCTGGCTTTGTAACCAGACGATGACATTCGCGCATCCGTTCGTTACCTGACGCCGGGCGCGACCTCCCTACACTCCATGCCATGCAAGCGACAGTCTTGCCTCGCATAACAACAAGAAAGGTATTCCCATGCATCCGATGCTTCGTCTCGCCGCCGCGATCTCCTTCGCTTCCCTGTTCTCCCTCAGCGCCCAGGCCGCCGACTCCAAAGGCAGCGTGGAAGTCGTCCATTGGTGGACCTCCGGCGGCGAAAAGGCCGCGGTCGATGTGCTCAAGGCCCAGGTCGAGAAGGACGGCTTCACCTGGAAGGATGGCGCCGTGGCCGGTGGCGGTGGCGCCACCGCCATGACCGTGCTCAAGAGCCGCGCCGTGGCCGGCAACCCGCCTGGAGTCGCGCAGATCAAGGGCCCGGATATCCAGGATTGGGCATCCACCGGCTTGCTCGACACCGATGTGCTCAAGGACGTGGCCAAGGAAGAAAAATGGGACGGCCTGCTCGACAAGAAGGTCGCCGACACCGTCAAGTACGACGGCGACTACGTGGCCGTGCCGGTGAACATCCACCGTATCAACTGGCTGTGGATCAACCCGCAAGTGTTCAAGAAGGCCGGTATCGACAAGGCCCCGACCACCCTCGATGAATTCTACGCCGCTGCCGACAAGCTCAAGGCCGCCGGTTTCATCCCGCTGGCCCACGGTGGCCAGCCGTGGCAGGACAGCACTGTGTTCGAGAATGTGGTGCTTTCGGTGATGGGCGTCGAGGGCTACAAGAAGGCCCTTGTCGAGCTGGACGAAAAGGCCCTGACCGGCCCGCAGATGGTCAAGGCGCTCACCGAGCTGAAGAAGGTCGCCACCTACATGGACCCGGACGGCAAGGGCCAGGACTGGAACCTTGAAGCGGCCAAGGTCATCAATGGCAAGGCCGGCATGCAGATCATGGGCGACTGGGCCAAGAGCGAATGGMCCCTGGCGAAGAAGACCGCCGGTACGGACTACCAGTGCGTGACCTTCCCCGGCACCGACCAGGCCTTCCTCTACAACATCGACTCGCTGGTGGTGTTCAAGCAGAAGGACAAGGGCACTGCGGCGGGCCAGCAGGACATCGCCCGCAAGGTGCTGGGCGAGGACTTCCAGAAGGTCTTCAGCATCAACAAGGGCTCGATCCCGGTGCGTAACGACATGCTTGCCGACATGGGCAAGTACGGCTTCGACAGCTGCGCCCAGACCGCGGCCAAGGACTTCCTGGCCGATGCCAAGACCGGCGGGCTGCAACCGAGCATGGCGCACAACATGGCCACCACGCTGGCGGTGCAGGGGGCGTTCTTCGATGTGGTGACCAACTACATCAACGATCCGAAGGCCGATCCGGCCGATGCGGCGAAGAAGCTGGCCGCAGCCGTCAACTCCGCCAAGTAATCCTGATCGCGGGGCACGCCCGCTCCCACGATGGATCCACAGTCGGCGTGGGAGCGGGCGTGACCCGCGATTCGGTGCATCGGGAACCCAGATCATGACTACAGCAACCGCCCGCCTGCGGGCCTCACCCCTGGACGCGCTGCAGCGCTGGCTACCGAAACTGGTGCTGGCGCCGAGCATGTTCATCGTCCTGGTGGGCTTCTACGGCTACATCCTGTGGACCTTCGTCCTCTCGTTCACCACCTCGACCTTCCTGCCCACCTACAAGTGGGCGGGCCTGGCGCAGTACGCCCGGCTGTTCGACAACGACCGCTGGTGGGTGGCAAGCAAGAACCTGCTGCTGTTCGGCGGCCTGTTCATCGGCATCACCCTGGCCATCGGCGTGTTCCTTGCCGTGCTGCTCGACCAGCGCATCCGCCGCGAAGGCTTCATCCGCACCATCTACCTGTACCCCATGGCGCTGTCGATGATCGTCACCGGTACCGCCTGGAAGTGGCTGCTCAACCCCGGCATGGGCCTGGACAAGCTGCTGCGCGACTGGGGCTGGGAAGGCTTTCGCCTGGACTGGCTGATCGACCCCGACCGGGTGGTCTATTGCCTGGTGATCGCTGCCGTGTGGCAGGCCTCGGGCTTCATCATGGCGATGTTCCTCGCCGGCCTGCGCGGCGTCGACCAGTCGATCATCCGCGCCGCCCAGCTCGATGGCGCCAGCCTGCCGCGCATCTACTGGACAGTGGTGCTGCCCAGCCTGCGCCCGGTGTTCTTCAGCTCGCTGATGATCCTTGCGCACATCGCCATCAAGAGCTTCGACCTGGTGGCGGCGATGACCGCCGGCGGCCCGGGCTATTCCTCCGACCTGCCGGCGATGTTCATGTACTCGTTCACCTTCAGCCGTGGGCAGATGGGCATGGGCTCGGCCAGTGCCATCCTCATGCTGGGCGCGATCCTGGCGATCATCGTCCCCTACCTGTACTCCGAACTGCGGGGCAAACGCCATGACTAGTCCTGTCGACAAACCCGCGCTGAACCTCAGCCGCATTGCCATCCACGCAGTGCTGCTGCTGGCGGTGCTGCTGTACCTGGTGCCACTGGTGGTCATGCTGCTGACCAGCTTCAAGACCCCCGAGGACATCGGCAGCGGTAACCTGCTTAGCTGGCCGGCAGCGTTCACCGGCATTGGTTGGGCCAAGGCCTGGGCCACGGTCAACGGCTACTTCCTCAACTCGATCCTGATCACCGTGCCGGCGGTGCTGATCTCCACGACCATCGGCGCGCTCAACGGCTACGTGCTGTCGATGTGGCGCTTCCGTGGCTCGCAGCTGTTCTTCGGCCTTTTGCTGTTCGGCTGTTTCCTGCCGTTCCAGACCGTGCTGCTGCCGGCCTCGTTCACCCTCGGCAAGCTGGGCCTGGCCAGCACCACCAGCGGGTTGGTGCTGGTGCATGTGGTGTACGGCCTGGCCTTCACCACATTGTTCTTCCGCAACTACTACGTGAGCATCCCCGAGGCGCTGGTCAAGGCTGCGCGCCTGGACGGCGCCGGGTTCTTCACCATCTTCGGGCGGATCATCCTGCCGATGTCGACGCCGATCATCATGGTCTGCCTGATCTGGCAGTTCACCCAGATCTGGAACGACTTCCTGTTCGGCGTGGTGTTCTCCAGCGGCGACTCGCAACCGATCACCGTGGCCCTGAACAACCTGGTCAACACCAGCACCGGGGCCAAGGAATACAACGTCGACATGGCCGCGGCGATGATCGCCGGGCTGCCGACGCTGCTGGTCTACGTGATTGCGGGCAAGTATTTCGTGCGCGGGCTGACCGCCGGCGCGGTCAAGGGGTAAGTCATGGCAACACTCGAACTTCGCAATGTGCACAAGACCTACGGCGCGGGCCTGCCGGACACGCTCAAGGACATCCAGCTGGCGATCAAGGACGGCGAGTTCCTGATCCTGGTCGGGCCCTCGGGCTGCGGCAAGTCGACGCTGATGAACTGCATCGCCGGCCTGGAAAGCATCAGCGGCGGGGCGATCCTCATCGACGACGAGGATGTCAGCGGCATGAGCCCCAAGGATCGCGACATCGCCATGGTGTTCCAGTCCTACGCGCTGTACCCGACCATGAACGTGCGCGACAACATCGCCTTTGGCCTGAAGATCCGCAAGCTGTCCCAGGCCGCCATCGACGAGGAGGTGGCGCGGGTGGCCAAGCTGCTGCAGATCGAGCACCTGCTGGGGCGCAAGCCCGGGCAGCTGTCCGGCGGCCAGCAGCAGCGCGTGGCCATGGGCCGGGCGCTGGCGCGGCGGCCGAAGATCTACCTGTTCGATGAACCGCTGTCGAACCTCGACGCCAAGCTGCGGGTGGAAATGCGCACCGAGATCAAGCTGATGCACCAGCGCCTGAAAACCACCACGGTGTACGTCACCCACGACCAGATCGAAGCGATGACCCTGGGCGACAAGGTGGCGGTGATGAAGGACGGCATCATCCAGCAGTTCGGCACCCCGCAGCAGATCTACAACGACCCGGCCAACCTGTTCGTCGCCAGCTTCATCGGCTCGCCGCCGATGAACTTCATCCCCGTGCGCCTGATGAAGCAGGACGGGCGGGTGCTGGCGCTGCTCGACAGCGGCCAGGCGCGCTGCGAGCTGCCGCTGGGCGTGGCGGCGGACGAGCTGGAAGGGCGCGAGATCATTCTCGGCGTGCGCCCTGAGCAAATCTCGCTGGGCGCCGCGGAGGGCAACGGCATGCCCGCTATCCGCGCCGAAGTGCAGGTCACCGAGCCCACTGGTCCGGACCTGCTGGTATTCGTCACCCTCAACCAGACCAAGGTCTGCTGCCGCCTGGCGCCGGATGTGGCGTGCCGGGTCGGCGACAGCCTCAACCTGCAGTTCGACCCGGCGCGGGTGCTGCTGTTCGACGCCGGCAGCGGCGAACGCCTCGACCTCGCCGCCACCGCCGTAAAGGACAACGTGACGCGTTTCAAAGGCCGTTAAACCGTTCTGTTAATAACAAGAAAAGAGGACGCAAAGGGATGGAACATCGCAATCGCATCAGAACGCTGGGCTCACTGGCACTGCTGGCCGTGGTTGGCAGCAGCGGGGCCCAGGCCGCCGAGGCTTTCTCGTCGGAATCGAAATGGATGAGCGGCGACTGGGGCGGCACCCGCACCGAGCTGCTGGAGAAGGGCTACGACTTCACCCTCGACTACGTTGGCGAAGTGGCCGGCAACCTGCACGGTGGCTACAACGACGATAAGACCGCGCGCTACAGCGACCAGTTTGCCCTGGGCGCGCACCTGGACCTGGAGAAAATCTTCGGCTGGAAGGATACCGAGTTCAAACTGGCGATCACCGAGCGAAGCGGCCGCAACCTGTCCAACGACCGCATCAGCGACCCGCGCGCCGGGCAGTTCAGCTCGGTGCAGGAAGTCTGGGGCCGGGGTCAGACCTGGCGCCTGACGCAGATGTGGATCAAGCAGAAGTACTTCGACGGCGCGCTGGACGTGAAATTCGGCCGCTTCGGCGAGGGCGAGGACTTCAACAGCTTCCCCTGCGACTTCCAGAACCTGGCGTTCTGCGGCTCGCAGGTGGGCAACTGGGTCGGCGGCATCTGGTACAACTGGCCAGTCAGCCAGTGGGCGCTGCGGGTCAAGTACAACATCACCCCGGAATTCTTCGTCCAGGTCGGCGCCTACGAGCAGAACCCGTCGAACCTGGAGACCGGCAACGGCTTCAAGCTCAGCGGCAGCGGCACCAAGGGCGCGATCCTGCCGGTGGAGGCGGTGTGGTCGCCGAAGGTCAATGGCCTTCCGGGCGAATACCGCCTGGGCTACTACTACAGCACCGCCAAGGCCGACGATGTCTACGACGACATCAACGGCAACCCGCAGGCGCTGACTGGCGCGGCGTTCAAGTCGCACTCCAGCAAGCACGGCTGGTGGGTCGTAGCCCAGCAGCAGGTCACCGCCCATGCCGGCGACGTCAACCGCGGCCTGAGCCTGTTCGCCAACTTCACCGTGCACGACAAGGCCACCAACGTGGTCGACAACTACCAGCAGGTCGGCCTGGTCTACAAGGGCGCCTTCGATGCCCGGCCCAAGGACGACATCGGCTTCGGCATTGCCCGCATCCACGTCAATGACGATGTGAAGAAGCGCGCCGAGCTGCTCAATGCCCAGTCCGGCATCAACGACTACGACAACCCGGGCTTCGCGCCGCTGCAGCGCACCGAGTACAACGCCGAGCTCTACTACGGCTTCCACGTCACCAACTGGCTGACCGTGCGCCCGAACCTGCAGTACATCAAGAGCCCGGGCGGTGTGGACGAAGTGGACAACGCGCTGGTCGCAGGGTTGAAGATTCAGTCGTCATTCTGAGAAAAATTGTTGTAAATTTACGCCATCCATCTCGACCTTCCGCTAACCACTGGCCAGCAGTGGTTAGCGGGCACGGGGCGAGACAGCGCTATCTCGAACAACAAAAGAGCTTGGAACCATGCCCGAACATCCGCTACATCGCTTCTTCACCTCGCAACGGCCGAGGCCGACCTTCGAGTGGGAGCGTTACCAGCAGCGCGATGTGCTGATCATCGACCACCCTCGCTGCCAGGCGGTGTTCAGCCGCCAGGGCGGTCAGCTCCTGCACTTTCAACCTGCCGGCGAGAAGCCCTGGTTGTGGTGCGCCGAGCAGTGGCCGCAGGTGGGCGCCATCCGCGGTGGCGTGCCGGTGTGCTGGCCCTGGTATGGCCGCCATCCCAGCGAGGACCTGTGGCCGGCCCATGGCTGGGCGCGCCTGCTGGACTGGAAGCTGGTGGACAGCCGCGAGGACGAGGAGGGGGTGACCCTGAAATGGCGCCTGGACCTGTGCGACTGGCAGGTCGACCTGCATGCCCGACTCGGGGCGAGCATGGAGCTGAGCCTGAGCACCGAGCACCAGGACAGCGAACCGTGCCAGTTGAGCCATGCGCTGCTGGCCTACTGGCGGATCAGCGACGTGTCGAAGATAGCGCTGTCCGGGCTCGAGGACATCCAAGGGTATGATCGTCTCAATCGCCAGGCCTGCCGCGAGGACGGTGCGCTGACCCTCAAGGGCGGCTGCCAGAAAGTCTACCCCGGCACACCCAGGGTGCAGTTGCAGGACCCGGCCTGGCAGCGCGAGCTGTGCATCGACACCGGCGACAGCGACGACACCGTGGTCTGGCACCCGGGCAACCGTCCGTTGATGGGCGTGACCGGGCGCGAATGCCAGGGCTTTGTCTGCGTCGAGGCGGCCAGCGGCAGTGGCGAGGGCCTGAGCCTGGCTCCGGGGGAGCGGGCGCACCTGCGTTTGCAGGCGCACCGGCTCAGTTGAGGTCGTCGTCCTCGATCGGGTAGCGGCTGGCGTTGAGGCTTTCCTTGATCTTGCGCAGGTGCGGCTGGAAGTCCACGCCGCGGCGCAGGGTCATGCCGGTGGCGAGCACGTCGAGCACGGTGAGCTGGATGATCCGCGAGGTCATCGGCATGTAGATGTCGGTGTCCTCCGGCAGCGGGATATGCAGGCTCAGGCTGCAGGCCTGGGCCAGGGGCGAGCCGGCGGCGGTCAGGCCGAGCACCGAGGCGCCGTTTTCCCGGGCCAGGCGCGCGACCTCGACCAGTTCGCGGGTGCGCCCGGTGTAGGAAATGATCACGAACAGGTCGCCGGTGTGGGTCACCGAAGCCAGCATGCGCTGCATCAGCACATCGGCATGGGCCGACACGGCGAGGTTGAAACGGAAGAACTTGTGCTGGGCGTCGAGAGCTACGGGAGCCGAGGCGCCGAGGCCGAAGAAGTGGATCTGCCGGGCCTGGATCATCATGTCCACGGCGCGGCTGACCTGCTGCGGATCGAGCGCCTGGCAGGCGCTGTCGAGCGAGGCAATGGCGCTGCCGAAGATCTTCTGGGTGTAGGCGGCCGGATCGTCGTCGGCCTCTACCGCGCGGCTGACATAGGCGGCGCCGCTGGCCAGGCTCTGCGCCAGTTGCAGCTTGAGCTCGGGGTAGCCGCTGACGCCGAACGAGCGGCAGAAGCGGTTGACCGTCGGTTCGCTGACACTGGCCGCCTGGGCCAGGGCGGCGATGCTGAAGCGGGTGGCTTGTTGCGGGTTGAGCAGGATGACTTCGGCGACCTTGCGTTCGGCCTTGTTCAGCTCGTCGAGGCGGCCCTGGATCTGTTCCAGGAGGTTTCGCACGCGGTCCATGGTGTGTCCTTGGGTCGGGAAGCAGGCTTTTTGCGCTGGTGTGTATCCTACTGTCGGTAAGATTGTCACACCACTTGTCTGTAATGGTTGTATTGGATGTTGTGGTTTTTACTACATTAACCCTTGAAAAGCAGGGTTGAAACCGGTATTCCTAGTCCAACATTTATAAAAGAACCAACATCATGGCCGCGATCAGTGTCGAACCCTGCACCTTCGCCCTCTTTGGCGCCCTAGGCGACCTGGCATTGCGCAAGCTGTTCCCCGCGCTCTACCAGCTCGACCGCGCCGACCTCCTGCACCCCGACACCCGCCTGTTGGCGCTGGCCCGCGAGGCTGGCAGCGTGCAGGACCACCTGGACAACATCGAAGCCCATCTGCGCCGCCACGTGCCGGAGGCCGAGATCGATGCCGCTTCCCTGGGGCGCTTCCTGGCGCGCCTGAGCTACCTGCACCTGGACTTTGTCGACCCCGAGGGCTATCACGCCTTGGCCGAACAGGCACCGAGCGGGCAGCCGCTGATCGCCTACTTCGCCACGGCGGCGGCGGTCTACGGCGTGATCTGCGAGAACCTCGACAAGGCCGGCCTGGCGTCGCGTACCCGGGTGGTGCTGGAGAAGCCCATCGGCCACGATCTGGAGTCGTCGCGCCGGGTCAACGACGCCGTGGCGCGGTTCTTCCCCGAGGGCCGGGTCTACCGCATCGACCACTACCTGGGCAAGGAGACGGTGCAGAACCTGATCGCCCTGCGCTTCGCCAACAGCCTGTTCGAAACCCAGTGGAACCAGAATTCCATCTCCCATGTGGAGATCACCGTCGCCGAGAAGGTCGGCATCGAGGGCCGCTGGGGCTACTTCGACAAGGCCGGCCAGCTGCGCGACATGATCCAGAACCACCTGTTGCAGCTGCTCTGCCTGATCGCCATGGACCCGCCCAGCGACCTCTCGGCCGACAGCATTCGCGACGAGAAGGTCAAGGTGCTCAAGGCACTGGCTCCGATCACCGGCGAAGGCCTGAGCACTCATGTGGTGCGCGGCCAGTACATCGCCGGCTTCAGCGACGGCAAGCCGGTGCCGGGCTACCTCGAAGAGGACAACGCCAACGCCCAGAGCGACACCGAGACCTTCGTCGCCCTGCGCGCCGATATCCGCAACTGGCGCTGGTCGGGCGTGCCGTTCTACCTGCGCACCGGTAAACGCATGCCGCAGAAGCTGTCGCAGATTGTCATCCACTTCAAGGAAACCCCGCACTACATCTTCGCCCCGGAACAGCGCTTGCAGATCGGCAACAAGCTGATCATCCGCCTGCAGCCGGACGAGGGCATTTCGCTGCGGGTGATGACCAAGGAGCAGGGCCTGGACAAGGGCATGCAACTGCGCAGCGGCCCGCTGCAGCTGAATTTTTCCGATACCTGGCGCAGCGCGCGGATCCCGGATGCCTATGAGCGGTTGTTGCTGGAAGTGATGCGCGGCAATCAGAACCTGTTCGTGCGCAAGGACGAGATCGAATACGCCTGGAAATGGTGCGACCAGCTGATCGCTGGCTGGAAGCACACCGGCGACGCGCCCAAGCCCTATGCGGCCGGCTCCTGGGGGCCGATGAGCTCGATTGCATTGATTACACGTGATGGGAGGGCCTGGTATGGCGATATCTGAACTGCAACTGCCGGCGACCGTGAAGATTCATCAGCTGGCCGATCCGAAAACCCTGGCGGCAACCCAGGCCCATGATGTGGCCGAGCGCCTGCGCCAGGCCATCGCCAGCAAGGGGCAGGCCTGCCTGGTGCTGTCCGGCGGGCGTAGCCCGGTGCCGTTCCTCGAGAAGCTGGCCGGCGAGGCGCTGGATTGGTCGCGGGTCACCGTGAGCCTGGCCGACGAGCGCTGGGTGCCGGTGGCGCACGACGACAGCAACGCCGGCCTGCTGGCCCGCCACCTGTTCAAGGGGCCGGCGGCCAAGGCGCGTTTTATCGGGCTCTACCAACCCGCGGCCACCCTCGAAGCCGCTGCAGAGCAGGCCGACCAGGTGCTGGCCGACCTGCCACCGATCGATGTGCTGGTGCTGGGCATGGGCGACGATGGCCATACGGCCTCGCTGTTCCCGGCCAGCCCCAACCTGCGCCAGGGCCTGGCCAAGGTCGGCGAGCGCCGCTGCCTGCCGATGCTGGCGCCCAGCGTGCCGCACCAGCGCCTGAGCATGACCCGCGCACTGCTGGCCAGTGCCGGCCTGACCCTGTTGTCGGTGCAGGGCGCGGGCAAGCTCGCCACCCTGCGCACCGCGCTGGCGGCAGAAGACCCAACCGAAATGCCGATTCGCGCCTTTCTTCACGACCCCCTGGACATCTACTGGTGCCCATGAGCCAAGGATCCATTGTCATGACCACCCTCGAACGCCCACAGCCTTTGCTCTCGATGGCCGACAAAGCCGCGCGGATCGACGCGATCTGCAACAAGGCGCGCATCCTGCCGGTGATCACCATCGCCCGTGAGGAAGACATCCTGCCCCTGGCCGACGCCCTGGCCGCCGGCGGCATCCGTACCCTGGAAGTGACCCTGCGCTCGCAGCATGGCCTGAAGGCCATCCAGGTGCTGCGCGAGCAGCGTCCGGAGCTGTGCGTCGGCGCCGGCACCGTGCTCGACCGCGGCATGTTCGCGGCCGTCGAGGCGGCGGGCGCGCAGTTCGTCGTCACCCCGGGTATCACCCAGGACATTCTCGAGGCGGGCGTGGACAGCGACATTCCGCTGCTGCCGGGCATCAGCACGCCGTCGGAGATCATGATGGGCTACGCCCTGGGCTACCGCCGCTTCAAGCTGTTCCCCGCCGAGATCAGTGGCGGCGTGGCGGCGATCAAGGCGTTCGGCGGCCCGTTTGGCGACATTCGCTTCTGCCCCACCGGCGGGGTCAACCCGGCCAACGTGCGCAACTACATGGCCCTGCCCAATGTGATGTGCGTGGGCGGCACCTGGATGCTCGACAGCAGCTGGATCAAGAACGGCGACTGGGCGCGGATCGAGGCATGCAGCGCCGAGGCGATGGCGTTGCTGGACTGACAGATTTCGTTGTGTGCTACACGGCTTGTGGGGCGCTTGGTCGGCGCCCCTTTTTTTTGCCTGCGATTTGGGTACTAGCGGTTCTGGCCCTATCGCGGGACAAGCCCGCTCCCACGAGCCCGCGAGAGCGTCGGGAAGCCAACAAAAAAGCCCGCATCGAGGATGCGGGCTTCGGTCATCAGCGATGGCTTACGCCGCTTTGGCCTGCTGCTGGCTCAGCGAGCGGTTCAGTGCGCTGAACAGTGCCTTGAAGCTGGCGGTGGTGATGTTCTCGTCGATACCCACGCCGTGCACCGGACGCCCGCCGGCCACGCGCAGCTCGATATAGGCCGCCGCCTTGGCGTTGGTGCCGGCACCGATGGCGTGCTCGTTGTAGTCCATGATCTCCACGCTGACCGGCAGGCCTGCCACCAGCGCTTCCAGGGCGCCGTTACCCTTGCCGTGCCAGTGCAGGGTGGTTTCGCCTTCACCGGAGACTTCCACTTGCACGTGGCTGCTGCCGTTTTCTTCCTGCAGGCGGTGGCTGACCAGCGCATACGGGGCGTTGGCCTGGAGGTATTCCTTCTGCAACAGCTTGTAGATCTGCTCGGCGGTCATTTCCAGGCCGAGACGGTCAGTCTCGCCCTGCACCACCTGGCTGAACTCGATCTGCATGCGGCGCGGCAGGCTGATGCCGTACTCCTGCTCGAGCAGGTAGGTGATGCCGCCCTTGCCCGACTGGCTGTTAACGCGGATCACCGCCTCATAGCTGCGGCCGATGTCGGCCGGGTCGATCGGCAGGTACGGCACTTCCCAGAGCTCGCCTTCCTGCTGCTTGGTGAAGCCCTTGCGGATGGCGTCCTGGTGCGAACCGGAGAAGGCGGTGTGGACCAGGTCGCCGACATACGGGTGACGCGGGTGCACCGGCAGCTGGTTGCACTCCTCGACAACCTTGCGCACGCCGTCGATGTCGGAAAAGTCCAGCTGCGGGTCGATGCCCTGGGTGTAGAGGTTCAACGCCAGGGTCACCAGGTCGACGTTGCCGGTACGCTCGCCGTTGCCGAACAGGCAGCCTTCGGCACGGTCGGCGCCAGCCATCAGGCCCAGCTCGGTGGCGGCGATGCCGGTGCCTCGGTCGTTGTGGGTGTGCAGGCTGATGATCACGCTGTCACGACGGTTGACGTTGCGGCAGAACCACTCGATCTGGTCGGCGTAGACGTTCGGCGTGGCGACTTCGACGGTGGCCGGCAGGTTGAGGATGATCTTGTGCTCGGGGGTCGGATTCCACACCTCGATTACCGCGTCGCACACCTCTTTGGCGAACTCGAGTTCGGTGGCGCTGAAGGTCTCCGGCGAGTACTGGAAGGTCCACTGGGTGTTCGGCTGCTGGGCTGCGTATTTGACGAACAGCTTGGCGGCATTGACCGCGATGTCCTTGACGCCCTGCTTGTCCTGGTTGAAGACGATACGGCGGAACGACGGGCAGGTGGCGTTGTACAGGTGAACGATGGCCTTCTTGGCCCCACGCAGCGACTCGAAGGTACGGGCGATCAGGTCTTCACGGGCCTGGGTGAGCACCTGGATGGTGGTGTCGTCCGGGATGTGGCCGTCTTCGATCAGGGTGCGCACGAAGTCGAAGTCGGTCTGCGAAGCGGACGGGAACGACGCTTCGATTTCCTTCACGCCTACTTGCACCAGGGTCTTCCAGAACCGCAGCTTCTTCTCGGCATCCATCGGCTCGATCAGCGACTGGTTGCCATCACGCAGGTCGGAACTGCACCAGATCGGCGCCTGGGTGATGGTCTTCGACGGCCAGGTACGGTCGGGCAGGTCGATGGTCGGAAACGCGCGGTACTTCTTCGATGGGTCTTTGAGCATGGTCATGGAAGCAATCCTTTTATGTGCGGCCGTGATCGGGCCTGCCGAACGTGTACGTGAGGAAAAGGCAAGGCGACGCGATTCACCCTGGTAGTCGGGCGCTGACCAGGCAGAGGCTGCGGTGTTGTTGGAGGAGGGTGCTGAAGATGTTCATAGGCTCAACCCTAACCAGTGGGTTGGGGGATGGCAAGTATTGCGGGAAAATTGAGAGGAATGCTTAAAAAAACGAAATTGTGGAGTTTTTATGGCCTTTGATTAGGCTTTGTTGAGATTTTATTGCGTGATGTTTTTTCGTTGCGCAAGTCGCGGGGCCACCGTTGGCTGCGTGGGAGCGGGCTGGCCCCGCGATTGCGCTTTCAGGGCTGGAATGCGCCGATGAAGATCGCCGGATCCACCCGCGCATCGTTGAGGCTGACGTTCCAGTGCATGTGCGGCCCGGTGGCCCGGCCGGTCGAACCCACGCGGCCGACCACCTCGCCACGGCGCAGCACCTGCCCCGGCTTCACGTCGATCTTCGACATGTGGCAGAACATGCTGATGAAGCCCTGGCCATGGTCGACGAACACCGTGCGGCCATTGAAGAAGTAGTCGCCCACCAGGATCACCTTGCCATTGGCCGGGGTCTTGATCGGCGTGCCGGCGGGCACGGCGAAGTCCAGGCCGGCATGGGGGTTGCGCTCCTCGCCATTGAAGAAGCGGCGTACGCCGAACTTGCTCGACAGCGGGCCGTTGACCGGCTTGTCGAGGATCAGGTTGCTCGGAAGCACAGGGCTGAAGCTGCGGTAGGCCTTGATCTGCTCGGCCAGTTCACGCTCGATGCGCTTGAGGTCCTGCGGTTCAGGGTTGACCTGGCGCTTGTTCTTCAAGGTGATGTGCTGCTCGGGGTATTTCTTGCTGCCGACGCTGAAAGGAATGTTGCGCCCGCCCTGGCTCAGCACGGCGCTGCCGGGCTTCTGGGTGAGCGGAATGCCGACGATGGCCAGCCAGTTGTCCTGCTCCTTCACCACCAGCACCGGCTTGCCGTCGAAGCGGGCCGTGGGGGCGCTGGTGGAGGGGCCCAGGTCGATCACTGCCACGCCGCCGGGCACCGGCTTGTCGAGGGTGCGGGTGATGTAGCTGGCCTGGACCGCGGTAAGTGGCAGCAGCAGGGCGAGGGCAAGCAGGGGCGCGAACAGGCGTGGCATGTGTCAGTCCAGTAGCGAGAGGGTGACCGGGGTCTGGTGGTTGTCCTCGACCCGCACCTTGAGCTCGCCTTCGTTGAGGCGGGCGGTCAGGCGTTGGCCGTTGTGGGTTTGCGCGGCGCTGCGGATGGCCTGGCCGCGCTCATCCAGGAGGATGCTGTAGCCGCGGGCGAGGGTAGCCAGCGGGCTGACCACCTGCAGGGTCTGCAGCTGTGCCTGGAAGCGCTGGCGGCGGTCCTTGAGCACGTCGCGCATGGCCCGCGGCAGGCGTTCGGCGAGGCTGTCCAGGCGCTGCTTGAGCAGTTTCAGGCTGCGTCCCGGGTGTTGCGCGGCCAGGCGCGTGTCAAGGCGGCCGAGGCGTTGCTGGCGCTGGTTCATGTCGAGCATGAAGGCGCGACGCAGGCGCATGTCCAGGTCGTCCAGGCGCTGGGCCTGCTGGCGCAGGCGCTCGCCGGGGTGACGCAGGCGTCGGGCCAGCCCGTCGAGGCGCAGGCGGTCGTGGGCCAGGCGGTTCTGCATGCGCAACAGCAGGCGCCGTTGCAGGCTGTCGAGGCGTTGCTGCAGGCCGCTGCTGTCGGGGGCGAGTAGCTCGGCGGCGGCCGACGGCGTGGGTGCGCGCACGTCGGCGACGAAATCGCTGATCGACACGTCGGTCTCATGGCCCACGGCGCTGACGATGGGCGTGACGCAGGCGGCCACGGCACGGGCCACGGCTTCTTCGTTGAAGCACCAGAGGTCTTCCAGCGAGCCGCCGCCACGGGCGAGGATCAGCGCGTCGAAGCCCTGCCGGTCGGCCATTTGCAGGGCGCGGACGATCTGGTTGATCGCCTCGCGGCCCTGCACCGCGGTGGGGATCAGGTTCAACTCGACCTGCGGCGCACGGCGGCCGAACACGCTGATGATGTCGCGGATCACCGCGCCGGTGGGCGAGGTGATGATGCCGATGCGTTGCGGGTGCGCCGGTAGCGCCTTCTTGCGTTCGGTGCTGAACAGCCCCTCGGCGCCGAGCTTTTCCTTCAGCGCCTCGAACGCCAGGCGCAGGGCACCGTCGCCGGCCGGCTCGACCGTATCGAGGATCAGCTGGTAGTCGCCACGCCCTTCGAACAGCGAAACCTTGCCACGCACCTTTACCGCCAGGCCGTCACGCAGGGCCTGGCGCACGCGGGCGGCGTTCTGCCGGAACAGCGCGCAGCGGATCTGCGCGCCGCTGTCCTTGAGGGTGAAGTACATATGGCCGGAGGCCGGGCGGGCGAGGTTGGAAATCTCGCCTTCCACCCAGACGCTGCGGAACACGTCCTCGAGCAGCACGCGAGCGCGGCCGTTGAGCTGGCTGACGGTGAGGACCTCACGGTCCAGGCCGAGTCGTTCGAAAGGGTCTCTGATCATGGCGGGCATCATAAAGGAGCGAAGGCCTGGTTGTCTGTGCCGGCCTCTATCGCGGGGCAAGCCCGCCCCAGGTCGCATGTGCGTGGGAGCGGGCTTGCCCCGCGATTGAGGCCTTCAGCCCTGCATGATCGCCACGAACTGGCGCACCAGCTCCCCGGCATCGCGGCGACACGCCAGCGCCACGGTACTTTGGCACGCCTCGGTCAGCGGCACGAAACGCACCGCCGGCGGGGCGATCTCGTACATGCTCGCCGGCAGCAACGCCACCCCGAACCCGGCCTGGATCAGTTGCAGTTGCGTAGTCTTGCGCGACACCACCTGTGCCGCCTGGGGAAAGAAACCCGCGTTCATGCACAGTGAGGCCGACAGGTAGCTCAACCCACCGCGCAGGCGATGGGGGATGGAAATGAAGCGTTCCTCGCGCAGTTGCCCCAGCCGAACGCTACCCGCCGTGGCCAGTGGGTGGCTTTGCGCCACCGCCAGCAACAGGGGCTCGTCGAACAGCGCATGCAGCTCCACGCCCTCATGCTGGCGCAGCACCGGCAGGCGCAGCAGGCCAATTTCCAGGCGGCCTTCGGCGATGTCCTCCAATTGTGCTTCCGACGATTGCTGGGCGATCTCCAGGGAAACGCCGGGGTTGTCCTCGAGGTAGCCGCCGAGGCGCTGCAGCAAATGGCCGGTCAGCGGCACGGTGCTGGAGTGGTTCAGTCGTAGGCTGCCGCGCAGGCCCTGGCCGATTTCCCGCGCCAGGCGCTCGGCCTTGTCCAGATCGGCCAGCAGGTGGCGGGCGCGCTCGAGAAAGGCCTGGCCGGCGACGGTCAGCCGTGGCTGGCGGGCAGTGCGTTCGAACAGGGCGGTGCCCAGCTGGAGCTCAAGCTCCTTGATCTGCCGGCTGAGGGCCGACTGGGCAATGTACAGCCGCTCGGCGGCGGCGCTGAAACTGCCGGCCTCGGCGATTTCGACGAAGTAGCGCAGCTGGCGGATCGAAGTCATGTCATGCCTTTTCGAGATGGCTTGCGGCAAAAATACATATTAGTCGGCATGTCTCGTCACTGGCTAACCTTCAGTTGTCTTCAAGGGAACTGTCGCGATGCTCGCTCAACTGTCGTTTTCCACGTTCGACTGGCTGCCCATCCTGCTGGGAGTAGGGGTGGCCTATATCGTCTTCGGCATTGCCGGTTTCGGCACCGCGCTGGTCGCCGGCCCCGTGCTGATTCATTTCATGCCGTTGTCGCGGATCATCCCGCTGCTGGTGCTGCTGGACTTCGTCGCCGCCTTCGGCAACCTGCTGCCGTCGCGGCGCGATGTGGTGCGCGGCGAGTTGCTGCGCCTGCTGCCGTTCATGGCCGTGGGTTGCACCTTGGGCGTGGTCTTCCTGTTGCGGCTCAAGTCCGATGTGTTGCTGTTGCTGATGGGCATCTTCGTGACCGCCTATGCGGTCTATGGCCTGGCGGTCAAGGTACGCCCAGCTAGCCTGTCGGGCGCCTGGGCGGTGCCCATGGGCACGGTGGGCGGATTGTTCGGCGCCTTGTTCGGCAGTGGTGGATTCCTCTACGCGATCTACCTCAGCGCCCGCCTGGAGGCCAAGGAACAGGTGCGCGCGACCCAGGTCGCCCTGATCAGTTGCAGCACGGTGGTGCGCCTGTCGCTGTTCCTGATCGCCGGGGTGTATGCCGATACCAGCCTGCTGCTGCTCGCCGCCTGCCTGTTACCGGTGATGTTCGCCGGTACCTGGCTGGGGCGGCGGCTGACCCTGAAGTTGTCACGCGAGGCCTTCGTGCGGCTAATCACCTGGCTGGTGCTGGCCAGCGGCCTGGCATTGATTGGTCGCTACCTGAGCGCCTGAGCAGGCGGTAGAATTGCGCCATTACCGCAGTTCGCAGGCCCGCCTCAAGCATGAACACCCAGAGCATCATCGTCCCCAAGCTGTCCACCGTGCCGGTCCACGAAGCCCGTGCCCGCGCCATCCTGCGCTGGCTGGTGCGCGAGAAAATCGTCGAGGAACAGCTAACTACCTGTGGTCGCACCGGCAACCGCATGGGCCATGCCCTGGCCGAGGGGGCGCGCAAGGTCGCCCTGCACCCGGAGAGGCTGCCGCTCGGCCAGCAGGCCAATGGCCTGGAAGTGATGCTCAAGCGCTGCATCTACACGCCCACCGACGGTTTTCTCGAAGAGGCCGGCTGCCCGGAATGCCGGCGCGAGGTGGGCGAGCCGCTGTTCGAGAGCCTGGAGGAGTGGATGCCAGGGGTGAGCGACAACTTCACCTGCCCGCTGTGCGGCTTCGAGGACGACATCAATGGCTTCCTTTACCTGCAGCCCTGTGCCTTTTCCAACCTGGGGTTCATCTTCAATAACTGGGGCGAGGCCGGGTTTACCCAGGCCTTCCTCGACAGCTTCGCCGACTGGCTGGACCAGCCGGTGGCGGTGGTGCAGGTAAAACTGCCGCAAGGCTGACCGAAGGCCCTTATTTTGCATTGAGCGGCGCGCCATGGATGGGTATAATGGCGCGCTTCCATTTTTCCCCTTCCGGGAGCCCCCGCGATGCTGCGTATCAGCCAAGAAGCCCTGACCTTCGACGATATCCTCCTTGTACCTGGCTACTCCGAGGTACTGCCCAATGAAGTCAGTCTCAAGACCCGTTTGACTCGTGGCATCGAGCTGAACATCCCCCTGGTCTCCGCCGCCATGGATACCGTGACCGAAGCGCGCCTGGCCATCGCCATGGCCCAGGAAGGCGGCATCGGCATCATCCACAAGAACATGACCATCGAGCAGCAGGCCGGCGAAGTACGCAAGGTCAAGAAGTTCGAGGCTGGCGTGGTCAAGGACCCGATCACCATCGACGCCGACGCCACCGTGCGTGACCTGTTCGACCTGACCCGCCTGAACAACATCTCCGGTGTTCCAGTGCTGGCCAACGGCGACCTGGTCGGCATCGTCACCTCCCGCGACGTGCGCTTCGAAACCCGCCTGGACGCCAAGGTCCGCGACGTGATGACCCCCAAAGAGCGTCTGGTCACCGTCCGCGAAGGCGCCGACAAGAACGAAGTCCGCGAGTTGCTGCACAAGCACCGCCTGGAAAAAGTCCTGATCGTCGACGACAAGTTCGCCCTCAAGGGCATGATGACCGTCAAGGACATCGAGAAGGCCAAGGCCTACCCGCTGGCCAGCAAGGACGACCAGGGTCGTCTGCGCGTCGGCGCTGCGGTCGGCACCGGCAAGGACACCGGCGAGCGCGTAGCCGCCCTGGTAGCTGCCGGCGTTGACGTGGTTGTCGTCGACACCGCCCACGGTCATTCCAAGGGCGTGATCGACCGCGTTCGCTGGGTCAAGGAAACCTACCCGCAGGTGCAGGTCATCGGTGGCAACATCGCTACCGGCGCTGCCGCCAAGGCCCTGGCTGAAGCCGGCGCCGACGCGGTCAAGGTCGGTATCGGCCCAGGCTCGATCTGCACCACCCGTATCGTCGCCGGTGTCGGCGTGCCGCAGATCAGTGCCATCGCCAACGTCGCCGCTGCACTGGAAGGCACTGGCGTGCCGCTGATCGCCGACGGCGGCATCCGTTTCTCGGGTGACCTGTCCAAGGCCATCGTTGCCGGCGCCTCGTGCGTGATGATGGGCTCGATGTTCGCCGGTACCGAAGAAGCACCGGGCGAAGTCGAACTGTTCCAGGGCCGTTCCTACAAGGCCTACCGCGGCATGGGCTCGCTGGGTGCCATGGCACAGGCGCAAGGCTCGTCCGACCGTTACTTCCAGGACTCCTCGGCCGGTGCCGAGAAGCTGGTACCGGAAGGCATCGAAGGCCGTGTGCCGTACAAAGGCGCCCTGGCCGCGATCATCCACCAGCTGATGGGCGGCCTGCGTTCGTCCATGGGCTACACCGGTAGTGCGACCATCGAAGAGATGCGCACCAAGCCGGAGTTCGTGCGCATCACCGGTGCCGGCATGGCCGAGTCCCACGTGCATGACGTGCAGATCACCAAAGAAGCCCCTAACTACCGCGTAGGCTAAGGCTTCCAGCAATTACCGAACGGGGCTGTCATACACAGCCCCGCGTCGTTTCCGATTTCCACTGACGAGATTGAGTCATGGCCCTCGACATTCACGCTCACCGCATCCTGATCCTCGATTTCGGTTCCCAGTACACCCAGCTGATCGCCCGCCGCGTGCGCGAGATCGGCGTGTACTGCGAGCTGCACCCGTTCGACATGGACGATGAAGCGATCCGCGAATTCAACCCGCGCGGCATCATCCTGGCCGGTGGCCCCGAGTCGGTCCACGAAGCCAACAGCCCACGCGCCCCGCAGGCCGTGTTCGACCTGAAGGTCCCGGTGCTGGGCATCTGCTACGGCATGCAGACCATGGCCGAGCAGATGGGCGGCAAGGTCGAAGGTTCCGACCTGCGCGAGTTCGGCTATGCCCGCGTCGACGTGGTCGGCAAGAGCCGTCTGCTCGACGGCATCGAAGACCATGTCGATGATGACGGCGTGCTGGGCCTGGACGTGTGGATGAGCCACGGCGACAAGGTCACCCAGATGCCGGGCAACTTCAGCGTGCTGGCCAGCACCCCGAGCTGCCCGATCGCCGGCATGTACGACGATGCCCTGGGCTACTACGGCGTGCAGTTCCACCCGGAAGTGACCCACACCAAGCAAGGCGGGCGCATCCTGTCGCGCTTTGTCCAGGATATCTGCGGCTGTGAAGCCCTGTGGACCGCCTCGAACATCGTCGAGGACGCCATCGCCCAGGTGCGCGCCCAGGTCGGTTCGGCCAACGTCCTGCTGGGTCTGTCCGGCGGCGTCGACTCTTCCGTGGTTGCCGCGCTGCTGCACCGCGCCATCGGCGACCAGCTGACCTGCGTGTTCGTCGACAACGGCCTGCTGCGCCTGCACGAAGGTGACCAGGTGATGGCCATGTTCAAGGAGAACATGGGCGTCAAGGTGATCCGCGCCGATGCCGAGAAGCAGTTCCTCGACAACCTGGAAGGCGAAGCCGACCCGGAGAAAAAGCGCAAGATCATCGGTCGCACCTTCATCGACGTGTTCGATGCCGAGGCCAGCAAGCTGGACAACATCCAGTTCCTCGCCCAGGGCACCATCTACCCCGACGTGATCGAGTCGGCCGGCGCCAAGAGCGGCAAGGCCCACGTGATCAAGTCGCACCATAACGTCGGTGGCCTGCCGGAGGAAATGAACCTCAAGCTGGTCGAGCCACTGCGTGAGCTGTTCAAGGACGAAGTGCGCAAGATCGGCCTGGAACTGGGCCTGCCGTACGACATGGTCTACCGCCACCCGTTCCCGGGCCCGGGCCTGGGCGTGCGCATCCTTGGTGAAGTGAAGAAGGAGTACGCCGACATCCTGCGTCGCGCCGACCACATCTTCATCGAAGAACTGCGCAAGGCCGACTGGTACCACAAGACCAGCCAGGCGTTCGTGGTGTTCCAGCCGGTCAAGTCGGTCGGCGTCGTCGGCGACGGCCGTCGCTACGCCTGGGTCGTGGCCCTGCGTGCCGTCGAGACCGTGGACTTCATGACCGCGCGTTGGGCGCACCTGCCGTACGAGCTGCTGGAAACCGTCAGCGGGCGTATCATCAACGAAATCGACGGCATCTCCCGCGTCACCTACGACGTGTCGAGCAAGCCGCCGGCCACTATCGAGTGGGAATGAGTTGAGCCACAAGGGCGCCGCAAGGCGCCCTTGTTGTTTGCGCGGATCATGTGCGGACGTAGCGCAGGCCGTGATTTTCCAGGTTGCGGCGCAATTCCCAGAGGCTTCGCACGTGCCGCCCGCTGATCCACGGCCAGTCCGGCCGGTTGATGGAGTACCACGGGCTATCCTCGACCACAGTGGTGTACTTCAAATGCCCGTCGCGGCTGCGATGAATCATCATCAGCTGATCATCCTGCGTCGTCAGGGTAAATGACCCTTTGTCCCGTAGCAGGCTGCCCAGGTCGGCGCTGGCTGGCGTGGCGGTGACAATCGGTACCTGTAGGCGGTAGTGACTTTTCAGGTGGCGTACCGCCATGCCTTCATTCTCGATCACGGTCAGGCCGGGGTCGATGTCCAGCGCTCCAGGCTTGCCGATCTCGATATCCTCCACTCGCAGGCTGACGGCGCCCTGCAACTCGCTGATGCCTGGCACGCCTTCATAGGTGCTGGCGTGGGTGTTGCCTACCAGTGCGACCCACTTGCCTGCGCCGCGTATCGACTGGTCTGCCTGGATGAGCTTGTGAGCGTAGAAGTTCATCATCTGCTGGCGTATGACGGCTGACGGCGGGTACTCCCATGCCTGCCGGTAGCTGGCCATGCAGTCGATGGATTGCAGGCGGATGCCATTTTTCTGGGCAGTCACCAGCAGGTTCTCGAACGTGTAGCGGCCCTTCGCATCGATGCGGAAGCCTTTGTCCAGGTTTTTCACGTAACGCTTCAGGTCGGTCGGCATCTCGCCGCTTTGCAGGAACAGGTCAAGGTCGGCCTGCTGGAAGTCGGTCATGAAGTGCTCCAGGTACAGGACCTTGACCTTGGCTCTGGTCAGTAGCGGCATACTGTCGATGAGGAACATCTTGCTTCCCAGATGCGAATGGCTTTCACCAATGACCAGGCCGTCGCTGGCTTCATACGTGGCAGTAATGAATTGATTGGCGCCCGCTTCACGGGGCAGTCGAGGCACTTCGGGTTGAGCAGGTGGCTTGGTCGTTTCGAGGTATCTCTGTGCGTCGCGTGCCAGGTTGCTGCGCAACTGCCTGAACTGCTCGAAGGCTGATTCCAGTTTCGGGTCCATGCTCATCATGACGCCGCTGAGCGCATGCTCCTCGCCGGGAGCGTTGGCGGCCGATTTCAGTGTCGGGCGCAGGCCAGGCGGGATTTCGTAAGGGCTGGCGGGCAACTCCACGAGGGCTGGCAAGGGTTCAGGCCGGCCCCAGAGGCTGCCGAGCAGCCTGCGGGGTAGCCCGCCACCTTGCAGGCCTTCGCGGGGCATCGGCTGCCACTTGCCATTGGCGGTCATGCGCAATGGCACATTGCGATAGAACGAGTAAGGGKTTTGCGGGTCGATGATGACCCAGGTGTTCATTGCCGTCACATAGCGAACCTGGTAGGGCCGCTCGTCGATCAAGACGTAGGTGTTACCTCCTTCTGTGTAGATTCCGGCCAGGTTGCCTTCGCCAGGGTTGCCGCGAAGGATGTTGTTGGCGAGGTAGGGCGCCAACAGTTCATCCTGCGGCCCGGGCCTGTGAGGGGACGGCAACCAGTTCTCGATTTCCCGGGCAGTTGCAGGCTCATCCACTGGCGCAGTTGCAGGGGCCGACAATGGCACCTCGTTCAGGGGGTCGTCGATTGCGCCGGCATTGGCGTCGGCCAGTGTCATGGCGGAGAACAAGGTGGCGATGGCGGCGATGATTGCTCTGAGGCAGCCGTTACGGCGCTCGGCGGTGGTATGGCCATTGATTGCCTGGTCTATGTTCAGGCCAGTGTCTGCCAGCCCGGCACCGATTGCGGCCAGGGCGATGGGCCAGTCAAGGGCAGCCAGCGGGCCAAAGACCTGACCGTACGCCTCGAGGTAGCCGATCCACAGCTGCTTGCGCAGGTCGCTGTTGGAGCGCAGGGCAAAATGCGCGTCGTCCTGCATGCGCTGGCGGGCGGCATCGCGAAGGTGGCTGAAGGCATCGGCGGCGATGGGCTTGTCGAGTTGATTGAGGCAAGGATGATCGTGTTCTCGCCAGTTGGCACGCAGCAGGTCGATCATATGGATCAAACTGGCGCTATCGTTGTTTTCGGCATGGCTTGAAAGGGCGAAATGGCCCATGAAACGTGTGCGCTGGTCCACGTCGCTGGTGTTGCGCAGCACCCACTCGTACATATCCTTGCGGGTCTTGCACAGCTGCAGGCAGTCGAATTCGCCAGGAATGTACAGCAGCTGCCGGCCGCCCTCCATTTCAATCCGCAGGATATCGCTGGCCACGTGGCCGCCGATATCGAGCTGGCGCAGACGGTAACCGGCGTCGGCAAGGTGCTCCTGTTGCAGTTGACCAAGCGAGAGAGGGCCAATGTCGTAGCCGGTGATGGCGGTGGCAACCCGACGTGCGCATCTGGCCGTCTCGGTATGTGGGTACGCTGCACAGGTTTCCATGACCTTGCTGAGGAAGTTGACCTTGGCCAGGGTGCGGTAGTCGTCGGCATGGTTCTGCCAGAATGCTGCCAGCCGTTGGTGAAAGCCGCTGCTGAAATCGATCTGCCAGAAGTCTTCGAGGACGTCCCTTGGGGCGATGGCCACCTCGTTGTGCTCGTCATACACCTCGGCGCCTGGGCCTTGGGTATAGAATCCGCACAGGTAGCTGAGCAGGTCGCTATTGTCCTGGTCCTGCGCATCGAAACGGTGCATCACCAGCTGCGGTAGGGTGTAGGACTGGAACGGCGCGTCGTAGTGCTGCCAGCCGCTGTAGGTACGTGGGCTGCTCTGTGCAGCCATGAAGCGGTTGAGGAACACCTGGTCCGGGTCCAGCTCGGCGTGGCCATGTTTTGCAAGTACGGTGCGTGCTGTATCGCGGGCCATCTGGCGCATGTCCGGGCAGGCTTCCAGGAGCGCGATGGCGAGCGCCCGCAATTGGGGTTCGGCATCAGGGGGGGGAATTTCAAGGTTCATGTTCGCTGCCTCAGATTGATGAGTGGCCAAGGCTGGCGTCGTAACGGCCGGGGCAGGTGGCAACTATGTGTTGAGTCGGATTGCGGGCAGCCTGTGACAACACTTCACTTAATCTTTCCCATTTGCAGGTGTATCGTATTCGCCCTTCATCGCCGGCCATTGCTGGCAGCTTGATAGCGCAGAGCACGAGGTACCCGCACCGATGTCCTTTACCCGTCGACAAATGCTCAAGGGCCTGACCGGCCTTGTAGTGGTAGGCCTGGGCGCCGGGGGCGCGGCGCGCTACTGGCTGGGCAAGGTCGAGGACGATAACGCCGGGCACGACTACGAGCTGATCGCCGCGCCGCTGGACGTCGAGCTGGTGCCAGGCTTCAGGACCGAGGCCTGGGCCTTCGGCCCGTCGGCGCCGGGCACCGAGCTGCGGGTGCGCCAGGGCACCTGGCT
The DNA here is from genome assembly GCF_047501685.1 of Pseudomonas sp. CAM1A. Lineage (NCBI taxonomy): Bacteria > Pseudomonadati > Pseudomonadota > Gammaproteobacteria > Pseudomonadales > Pseudomonadaceae > Pseudomonas > Pseudomonas sp. CAM1A. The sequence continues at coordinate 252,023 of NZ_JBFNXP010000008.1, forward strand.
GCGGGTACGCTTCATCAATCAGCTGCCAGTCGAGACCACCATTCACTGGCACGGCATCCGTTTGCCGTTGGAGATGGACGGGGTTCCGTATGTCTCGCAGTTGCCGGTCAAGCCGGGCGAATACTTCGACTACAAGTTCAAGGTGCCGGACGCCGGCAGCTACTGGTATCACCCGCACGTCAGCAGCTCCGAGGAGCTGGGCCGCGGCCTGGTCGGCCCGCTGATCGTCGAGGAACGCGAACCGACCGGCTTCAGGCACGAACGCACGCTGAGCCTGAAGAACTGGCACGTGGACGAGCAGGGTGCCTGGCTGCCGTTCAGCATCCCCCGCGAGGCGGCGCGCAACGGCACCGCCGGGCGCCTGATCACCATCAACGGCCAGGCCGAGTCGGTCACCGAGCTGCCGGCCGGGCAGGTGGTGCGGGTGCGCCTGCTGAACCTGGATAACACCTGGACCTACCGTTTGAACCTCAAGGGCAACTGCGAGGCGATGATCTACGCCCTCGATGGCAATCCGATCACTCCGCGCCCGCTGGACGAGGAATACTGGCTTGGCCCGGGCATGCGCATCTGCCTGGCGATCCGCATTCCCGAGGCGGGTGAGGAGGTGTCGTTGCGTGACGGCTTCGTGCGCCTGGGCACATTGCGCTCGGTGGCCAGCAGCGAGGCGCCCGGCGATTGGCCCAAGGCGCTGCCGCCCAATCCGGTTGCCGAGCCGGACCTGGAGAACGCCGAGAAGCTCAACTTCAATTTCGAATGGGTCGGCAAGGTCTCGGTGAACACCGAGAACGGCAAGCCGCCGAGCCTGTGGCAGATCAACGGCCAGGCCTGGGACATCACCGACAAGACCTGCGCCGACCGGCCGATAGCCACGCTGCAAAAGGGCAAGAGCTATATCCTCGAGCTGAAGAACATGACCCAGTACCAGCACCCGATCCACCTGCACGGCATGAGTTTCAAGGTGATCGCCTCCAATCGGCGCAAGATCGTCGAGCCGTGGTTCACCGATACTTACCTGCTGGGCAAGAACGAGCGGGCGCAGGTGGCGCTGGTGGCGGATAACCCAGGCACCTGGATGTTCCATTGCCATGTCATCGACCACATGGAAACCGGCCTGATGGCCGCGATCGCGGTGGTCTGATGCGGCCACAGATCATCGATCGCAGCCGCGATCAGGAATTCATGCGCCTGGCCCTGGAGCTGGCCGCCGAGGGCGCGGCCTTGGGCGAGGTGCCGGTGGGAGCGGTGCTGGTGCAGCACGGCCAGGTAATCGGTCAGGGCTTCAACCGGCCGATCCTCGACAGCGACCCCAGCGCCCATGCCGAGATGGTGGCGATCCGCGCCGCGGCCCGAGCTGCCAGCAACTACCGCCTGCCGGGCAGCACCCTGTACGTGACGCTGGAACCCTGCAGCATGTGCGCCGGGCTGATCGTCCATTCACGGGTGATGCGCGTGGTGTACGGTGCGCTGGAGCCAAAGGCGGGGATCGTGCAGAGCCAGGGGCAGTTCTTCACCCAGGGCTTTCTCAACCATCGGGTGATGTACGAGGGGGGAGTGCTGGCCGAGGAGTGTGGGGCGATCTTGAGCGAGTTCTTCAAGGCGCGGCGGGCCAAAGGTTAACCTGCAGCCACGGTATCGCGGGGCAAGCCCGCTCCCACGCATTGGCAGCGCAGGCCATCACATCGGTGCGGCCTGCTCCGCCGGCTTGTCCTTGTTCACCGCCGGCACATGCAGGTTGCCCTCGGCCACCTGGCCTTCGAGCTGCGGCTGCGTGACCCAGGTGAGAATGTCGTAGTAGCGGCGGATGTTGGCGACGAAATGCACAGGCTCGCCGCCCCGGGCATAGCCGTACTTGGTCTTGCTGTACCACTGCTTCTGCGACAGGCGTGGTAGCATCTTCTTCACGTCCAGCCACTTGTTCGGGTTCAGGCCTTCACGCCTGGCCAGGGTGCGGGCGTCTTCCAGATGGCCGCTGCCGACGTTGTAGGCCGCCAGGGCGAACCAGGTGCGGTCCGGCTCCTTGATGCTGTCGTCGAGTTGCTCCTTGACCAGCATGAAGTACTTGGCGCCGCCCTGAATGCTCTGCCGGGGGTCCAGGCGGTTGGACACGCCCATGGCCTGGGCGGTGCGCTGGGTGAGCATCATCAGGCCGCGCACGCCGGTCTTGGAGGTGACCTCCGGCTGCCACATCGATTCCTGGTAGCCGATAGCGGCCAGCAGGCGCCAGTCCACCTGTTCGACCTTGGAGCTGGTCTTGAAGTGTTTCTCGTACTTGGGCAGGCGTTGCTGCAGGTGCTGGGCGAAGGTGTAGGCACCCACGTAGCCCAGCACATCGACATGGCCGTAGTAGCGATCCTTCAGGCGTTGAAGCGTGCCGTTCTTCTGCGACTTGTCGAGAAACTCGTTGATCTCGTTGAGCAGGCTGTTGTCTTCACCGGCGGCCACCGCCCAGCGCTGGTCACGGGTGTCGCCCAGGTCGAAGGCCACGCGCACGTTGGGGAAGTACACCTGGTTCATGGCCAGCTCGTTGGAGTCGACCAGGGTCAGGTCGACCTGGCCTTCGTCGACCATGCGCAGCAGGTCGACCACTTCGACGGCGTCGGACTCTTCGTATTCGAGCCCCGGGTTCTGCTTTTTCAGCTCGGCGAGCTGGTCGGCGTGGCTGCTGCCCTTGAGCACCATGATCTTCTTGCCCACCAGCCCCTTGGCATTGGTCGGACGCGAGCGGCCGTTGCGGTAGATGACCTGCGGGGTCACCTCGAGATACGGGTGGGAAAATTTCGCCTGGCTGGCGCGGCGCTCGCTGCTGACCAGGCCGGCGGCGGCCAGTACCGGGCCGGAAGGCTTGCCCAGCTGGTCGAACAATTGGTCGAGGTTGTCGGCGGTCTCGATCTCGAGCTTCACCCCCAGGTCGTCGGCAAAGCGCTTGACCAGTTCGTACTCGAAACCGGTTTCGCCGTTGCGGTCCTGGAAGTAGGTGGCCGGGCTGTTGCGGGTAATCACGCGCAATACGCCATCCTCCTTGACGCGTTCGAGGGTGCTGGGTTTTTCAACGCAGGCACCGAGCATCAGGAAGAGTCCGGTTGCGAAGAGCCATTTGGCGCAACGCTGGCGCAAAGCAGTGTGGGCGAACATAGGGTGCAGTATACGCAAAGGACTGCCGGCGCCATATCTCGACAATAGGTGGCTTGTCTGGTAGCAGGCGCTGTGACGGGCATGGCGCAAGGGGCGATTTTTTGACCCTGGAGTCCGGTTCCACCGCCCGGCAGCATTGGCGTAGAGCGGGTGCCGAAAGCCTGCGAATTAGGCTAGAATGCACGGCCTCTAAGCACACCCCTTCCTGAGGCTGTCCCGACGATGTTGATCCTGCGCGGCGCTCCTGCCCTTTCTGCCTTTCGCCACGGTAAATTACTCGAGCAACTGAGCCAGAAAGTCCCCGCTGTTACTGGTTTGTATGCCGAATTCGCCCACTTCGCCGACGTCGACGGCGAGCTGACCGCCGACCAGCAGCAGGTGCTGGGCCGTCTGCTCAAGTACGGCCCGAGCGTGCCGGTGCAGGAGCCGACCGGCCGCCTGTTCCTCGTTGTGCCGCGCCTGGGCACCATCTCGCCCTGGGCATCCAAGGCCAGTGACATCGCCCACAACTGCGGCCTGCAGTCGATCCAGCGCCTGGAGCGCGGCATCGCCTACTACGTCGCCGGCAGCATCAATGACGCCGACGCCCAGGCCATCGCCGCCGAGCTGCACGACCGCATGACCCAGCGCATGCTGGGCAAGCTCGAAGACGCCGCCGACCTGTTCAGCCACGCCCAGCCCAAGCCGATGACCTCGGTCGACATCCTCGCCGGTGGCCGCGCCGCCCTGGCCCAGGCCAACATCGACCTGGGCCTGGCCCTGGCCGAAGACGAGATCGACTACCTGGTCGCCGCCTTCCAGAACCTTGCGCGCAACCCGAACGACATCGAACTGATGATGTTCGCCCAAGCCAACTCCGAGCACTGCCGCCACAAGATCTTCAACGCCAGCTGGGACATCGACGGCCAGGCGCAAGAGAAGAGCCTGTTCGGCATGATCAAGAACACCTACCAGATGCACAGCGAAGGCGTGCTGTCGGCCTACAAGGACAACGCCTCGGTGATCGTCGGCTCGGTGGCCGGGCGCTTCTTCCCGAACCCTGAGACCCGCCAGTACGGCGCGGTGCAGGAGCCGGTGCACATCCTGATGAAGGTCGAGACGCACAACCACCCGACCGCCATCGCCCCGTTCTCCGGCGCCTCCACCGGCTCCGGCGGCGAGATCCGCGACGAAGGCGCCACCGGCCGTGGCGCCAAGCCCAAGGCCGGCCTGACCGGATTCACCGTTTCGAACCTGCGCATCCCAGGTTTCGAGCAGCCTTGGGAAAAGCCGTACGGCAAGCCCGAGCGCATCGTCGACGCCCTCGACATCATGATCGAAGGCCCGCTGGGCGGCGCTGCGTTCAACAACGAATTCGGTCGCCCGGCGCTGACCGGCTACTTCCGTACCTTCGAGCAGGGCATCAACACCCCGCACGGCGAGGAAGTGCGTGGCTACCACAAGCCGATCATGCTCGCCGGCGGCATGGGCAACATCCGTGAAGACCATGTGCAGAAGGGCGAGATCACCGTCGGCGCCAAGCTGATCGTGCTCGGCGGCCCGGCCATGCTGATCGGCCTGGGCGGCGGCGCCGCTTCCTCGGTCGCCACCGGCGCCAGCTCCGCCGACCTGGACTTCGCCTCGGTGCAGCGCGAGAACCCGGAAATGGAACGCCGTTGCCAGGAGGTCATCGACCGCTGCTGGCAGTTGGGTGACAACAACCCGATCGCCTTCATCCACGACGTCGGCGCCGGTGGTATCTCCAACGCCTTCCCGGAACTGGTCAACGACGGTGGCCGCGGTGGCCGCTTCGAACTGCGCAACGTGCCCAACGACGAGCCGGGCATGGCCCCGCACGAGATCTGGTCCAACGAGTCGCAGGAGCGTTACGTGCTGGCGGTCAGCGCCGAGGACTTCGAGCGCTTCCAGGCCATCTGCGAGCGCGAGCGCTGCCCGTTCGCGGTGGTCGGCGAGGCCACCGAAGAGAAGCACCTGACCGTCACCGACAGCCACTTCGACAACACCCCGGTGGACATGCCGCTGGACGTGCTGCTGGGCAAGCCGCCGCGCATGCACCGCTCGGTTACCCGCGAAGCGGAGCTGGGCGATGAGTTCGACCCGAGCACCCTGGAACTCAAGGACTCGGTCGAGCGCGTCCTGCGTCACCCGGCCGTGGCCAGCAAGAGCTTCCTGATCACCATCGGCGACCGCACCATCACCGGCCTCGTGGCCCGCGACCAGATGGTCGGCCCGTGGCAGGTGCCGGTGGCCGACTGCGCCGTCACCGCCACCAGCTTCGACGTCTACACCGGTGAAGCCATGGCCATGGGTGAGCGTACCCCGCTGGCCCTGCTCGACGCCCCGGCGTCCGGGCGCATGGCGATCGGCGAGACCCTGACCAACCTGGCGGCCTCGCGCATCGAGAAGCTGTCCGACATCAAACTGTCGGCCAACTGGATGTCCGCCGCCGGTCACCCGGGTGAAGACGCCCGCCTGTACGACACCGTCAAGGCCGTCGGCATGGAGCTGTGCCCGGAGCTGGGCATCACCATCCCGGTCGGTAAAGACTCGATGTCGATGAAGACCCAGTGGAGTGAAGCCGGCGAGCAGAAGAGCGTCACCTCGCCGATGTCGCTGATCATCACCGGCTTCGCCCCGGTCACCGACATCCGCAAGACCCTGACCCCGCAGCTGCGCATGGACAAGGGCGAGACCGACCTGATCCTGATCGACCTGGGTCGCGGCAAGAACCGCATGGGCGCCTCGATCCTGGCGCAGACCCACGGCAAGCTGGCCGCCCAGGCGCCGGACGTCGATGACGCCGAAGACCTCAAGGCGTTCTTCGCCGTGATCCAGGGCCTGAACGAAGACGGCCACCTGCTGGCCTACCACGACCGTTCCGACGGTGGCTTGCTGACCACCGTGCTGGAAATGGCCTTCGCCGGCCACTGTGGCCTGGAGCTGGAACTGGGCAACCTGACCAGCAAGCGCGAGAAAGTCGCGGCCATCCTCTTCAACGAAGAGCTGGGCGCGGTGATCCAGGTCCGTCAGGACGCCACGCCGGATGTGCTGGCGCAGTTCAGCGCCGCTGGCCTGGGTGAGGATTGCGTCGCCGTGATCGGCCAGCCGATCAACAACGGTGAAGTGCTGATCAACTTCGAAGGCGAAGAGCTGTTCAACGGCGATCGCCGCCTGCTGCAGCGCCAGTGGGCCGAAACCAGCTATCAGGTCCAGCGCCTGCGCGACAACGCCGACTGCGCCGACCAGGAATTCGACGTCCTGCTGGAAGAAGACAACCCAGGCCTGTCGGTCAAGCTGGGCTACGACGTCAACGAAGACATCGCCGCGCCCTACATCAAGAAGGGCGTGCGCCCGCAAGTGGCGATCCTGCGCGAGCAGGGCGTCAACGGCCAGGTCGAGATGGCTGCGGCCTTCGACCGCGCAGGCTTCGCCGCCGTCGATGTGCACATGAGCGACATCCTGTCTGGCCGTGTCGATTTCGAAGCGTTCAAGGGCCTGGTGGCCTGCGGCGGCTTCTCCTACGGCGACGTGCTCGGTGCCGGTGAAGGCTGGGCCAAGTCGGCGCTGTTCAACACCCGTGCCCGCGATGCCTTCCAGGCCTTCTTCGAACGTACCGACAGCTTCGCCCTGGGCGTGTGCAACGGTTGCCAGATGATGTCCAACCTGCACGAGCTGATTCCGGGCACCGAGTACTGGCCGCACTTCGTGCGCAACCGCTCGGAGCAGTTCGAGGCCCGCGTGGCCATGGTCGAGGTGCAGAAGTCCAACTCGATCTTCCTGCAGGGCATGGCCGGTTCGCGCATGCCGATCGCCATCGCCCACGGCGAAGGCCATGCCGAGTTCGCCAGCGAAGAGGCACTGCTGGAAGCCGACCTGTCCGGTTGTGTGGCCCTGCGCTACGTCGACAACCACGGCAAGGTCACCGAAGCCTACCCGGCCAACCCGAACGGCTCGCCGCGCGGGATCACCGGCCTGACCAGCCGCGATGGCCGCGTGACCATCATGATGCCGCACCCGGAGCGTATGTTCCGCGCCGTGCAGAACTCCTGGCGCCCGGATGAGTGGCAGGAAGACGCGGCGCTGATGCGCATGTTCCGCAACGCGCGTGTCTGGGTGAACTAAGGGTGTACAAGCTCGCCTTCTTCGTCCCCGACAGCCATGTCGAGGTGGTCAAGGCCGCTGTGTTTGCCGCCGGTGGCGGGCGTATCGGCGACTATGACCACTGCGCCTGGCAGACACTCGGCCAGGGCCAGTTCCGCCCGTTGCACGGCAGCCAGCCGTACATCGGGCAGACCGGTCAGGTCGAGGTGGTCGAGGAGTGGAAGGTGGAGCTGGTGGTGGCTGACGCGCTGATCGCCCAGGTGGTCGCCGCACTCAAGCAGAGCCACCCATATGAAACGCCGGCTTATGAGGTCTGGCCGCTGGCCGACTTCTAGAACGGCGTCGAATGACATCGCGGGGCAAGTCGCATCGGCGCACCGCCGCTCCCACGAAGCAAGTTCGTGGGAGCGGCGGTGCGCCGATGCGACTTGCCCCGCGATGCTTTTCAGCCTTGCAAGGCGGCGCCCAGCGCAGGCGCCTTGCCACCTACCAGCAGATGCCACACGCCGCCTGCCTGTGGACTCACCCCCAGGCATCCCAGGGCGATCAAGCGCTCCTGCTCTACCTTGCCCTCATCCCTGACTTGCACCCGCACCCGGCTCGAGGCCACGCACTGGGCTTGCAGCACATTCTCGCGTCCGCCCAAGGCCTGCAGCCATTCATCCGCAACGACCGTCTCGGTGACCACCGCGGCCTTCTCGACCACCGGTGCCGTTACCCGCGCATGGGGTAGCTCACCACGAATCTCGTCGGCCAGCGCATCGGCCATCGGCCCCACCACCACCTGCAGGCTGCCGCCGGTGCCTGGGCGTACCACCGCGAGGGCACCCAGGGCCTTCAGGTCCTGGTCGCGGGCCAGGTTGCGGTCGGCCAGTACCAGGCGCAGGCGCGTGGTGCAGGCATCCACGCCCTGCAGGTTGGCCGCGCCGCCGAGGGCGTCGATGTAGCGCCGGGCCCGTGGCGCATCGCTGCCCTCGGCCTGGCTGGCCGCCTGTTCCTCGCGACCGGGTGTCTTCAGGTCGAAACGGCGGATGCAGTAGTCGAACACGAAGTAGTAGACCAACCCATAGAGCACGCCCACGGGGAACACCAGCCAGCCGTTGCTCGAGCGTCCCCAGCCCAGGGCCATGTCGATGCCGCCGCCGGAGAAGGTGAAGCCCAGGCGGATCCCCAGCAGGTCGCAGATGGCCATGGACAGCCCGGTCAGCAGTGCATGGATCAGGTACAGCAGCGGCGCGAGGAACATGAAGGCGAACTCGATCGGCTCGGTGACCCCGGTCAGCGCCGAGGTCAGCGCCATCGACAGCAGCACGCCACCGATCAGCTTGCGCCGGGCCGGCAGGGCATTGCGGTACATGGCCAGGCAGGCGGCGGGCAGGCCGAAGATCATCACCGGGAACATGCCGGCCATGAACTGCCCGGCGTTCGGGTCGCCGGCAAAGAAGCGCGCCAGATCGCCCGTGACCATCTGGCCGCTGGCCGCCTGAAAGCTGCCGAAGACGAACCACACCAGGTTGTTGAGGATATGGTGCAGGCCGGTGATGATCAGCAGGCGGTTGAGCACGCCGAAGAAGAACGCGCCGATACTGCCGCTCTCCAACATCAGTTGGCCGAGGCTGTTGATGCCGTCCTGGATCGGCGGCCAGACCAGGCCGAACAGCAGCCCGAGGAACACCGCCGACACCCCGGTGGCAATCGGCACGAAGCGCCGGCCACCGAAGAACGCCAGGTAGTCCGGCAGCTGGATGTCCTTGAAGCGGTTGTACAGGCCACCGCCGAGCAGGCCGCAGATGATCCCGGCGAGCATGCCCATGTCGATCTTCGGGTCGATCACCTTCAGCGTCGCCACCAGCACCAGGTAGCCGATGGCCCCGGCCAGGCCCGCGGTGCCGTTGTTGTCGCGGGCGAAGCCCACGGCGATGCCGATGGCGAAGATCAGCGCCAGGTTGGCGAAGATCGCTTGGCCTGCGTCATGCACCAGGGCGATGTCGAGCAGGTCGGTGTCGCCCAGGCGCAGCAACAGGCCGGCGATGGGCAGGATGGCGATGGGCAGCATCAAGGCGCGGCCAAGCCGCTGCAGGCCCTGGATGAAGTGCTGGTACATGGTGCGCTCCGATTATTGTTGTAGGGCCACGGGGGCCGCAGGTTGGGCGTGGGGTTGCGCGGTGAAGTCACGGCAGGCCTGGCGTACCGCCGCAGCGCTGGCCAAGCCCAGCAGGCCTTGGCTGAAGCGGCGGCAGGCGCTGGCGTCGAGCTGGCGCACCAGGGCCTTGATCTCACCGATCTGCGGCGTGCTGACCGACAGCTCGGCCACCCCCAGGCCGACCAGCACCGGCGTGGCCAGCGGATCGCTGGCCAGCGCGCCGCACACGCCGACCCAGCGCCCATGCTTGGCAGCGCCCTGGCAGGTCAGCTCGATCAGGCGCAGCAAGGCGGGGTGCAAGGCATCCACCCGCGCAGCCAGGCCGGCGTGGTCGCGGTCCATGGCCAGGGTGTACTGGGACAGGTCGTTGGTGCCGATGGAGAAGAAGTCCGCGTGCTCGGCCAGGCGCTCGGCGAGCAGCGCCGCCGCCGGCACCTCGATCATCACTCCCAGCTCGGCGCGTTGCCTGATGCCCAGCTCGCCGGCCAGCCGGTCCAGGCGCAGGCGGATGGCGATCAGCTCGTCGACTTCGGTCACCATCGGCAGCATGATCCGGCAGCGCTGTTGCGGGCTGACTTGCAGCAGTGCGCGCAACTGCTGGTCGAGCAGCTCCGGGCGCACCTGGCCCAGGCGGATGCCGCGCAGGCCGAGTACCGGGTTGGCCTCGGCCGGCAAGGGCAGGTAGTCGAGCTGCTTGTCGCCGCCTACATCGATGGTGCGGATGATCACCGGGCGTTCGCCCATGGCATCGAGCACGGCCTGGTAGGCGCTGCGCTGCTCGGTTTCGTCCGGTGCGGTGGGGCGGTCGATGAACAGGAACTCGCTGCGCAGCAAGCCGATGCCGTCGGCGCCTTGGGCCAAGGCCTCGGCGGCCTCCTCGGCACTGGCGACATTGGCGGCGACCTCGATCAGCTGGCCATCGCGGGTGCGGGCGCTTTGCTGGGCGGCGGCCTGCTGGCGTTGGCGGGTTTCGCGGCGCTGTTGCACATGACGCTGCACCTCGGCCAGGCGCTGCGTATCAGCCTCGGTTTCCAGGCGGCCCTGGTCGGCGTCCAGTACCAGCGGCGTGCCGGCGGGCAACTCCAGCAACGCTTCGCCCACGGCCACCAGGCACGGCAGGCCACGGGCGCGGGCGAGGATGGCAACGTGCGAGGTGGCGCCGCCGGCGGCCATGCACAGCCCGGCGACCTCATGGCGAGCCAGTAGCAGCAGGTCGGAGGGCGTCAGCTCATGGGCGACGACAATGGCCGAGGGCGGCAGGCGCAGTTGCCGGGTTTCACCAAGCAAGGCCCGCAGCACGCGCTGTTGCAGGTCGTACAGGTCGTTGGCGCGCTCGGCCAGCAACGGGTTGCCCAGGCTGCGCAGGATCTGGCACTGGGCATCGATGGCACGGCTCCAGGCATGGCTGGCGGCGACGCCGTTGGCGATATGCTGGCGGGCGTCGCCGAGCAGGGCCGGGTCGTCGAGCAGGGCCAGATGGGCCTCGAGGATCGCCGCTGCGTCCTCCTGGCCGCGAGGCAGGTGCCGCCAGTCGAGGTCGATGGCATGGCGGACCTCGGCCAAGGCACTGTTCAGCGCCTGGTGCTGCTCGGCGGGGTCGTTGTCGCCGCTGTCCGCCGGCAGGCTGATGCCGTCCAGGCGTGCCAGCGGCCCCATGGCGAGGCCGGGGGCGGCGCAGACACCGTTGAGCACGCCGGACTCGGCATTGGGTTTGGGCGTGGCGATGCTTGTGGGTGCATGCGCGGCATGGCGCTCACCGACCGAGGCTGTCTGCACGGCGGCGATCAACGCCTGCAGCGCGGCCTGGCTGTCCGGGCCGGTGCAAATCAGTTCGACTTCGGCGCCTTCGCCAACGCCCAGGCCCATGACCGCCACCAGGCTATCGAGGTCGGCCTCGCGCTCGGCGAAACGCAGCACGGCATGGCTCTGGAAGCCTTGCGCAGTCTGGCGGAGCAGGGCGGCAGGGCGGGCATGCAGGCCGCCGTGATGAGCGACCCGGGCATGACCATGTGCACGCTCATGGCTGACCGGGCGTGCCTGCGCTTCGCTGCCCGTGGCCTCGACCTCCAGTAGCGCCGCGCCCAGGCGCGAAGCGCCTGTATCCAGTCGCGTCAGGCCAAAGCCCGGGCCATTGCTGACCAGCATCACGGTGACCAGGCTGACACAGTGCTGTGCCACTTGGTCCATGTCGAAGCGCACCAGCGGTTGTCCCTGGGTCACCTGGTCGCCCAGCGCCACCAGCGGCGTGAAGCCACGCCCCTGCAACTGCACGGTGTCGACACCGATATGCAAGAGGATTTCCGCGCCGTTGGCCGCGCGCAGGGTCAGCGCATGGCCGGTACGGGCCAGTTGCACCACTTCGCCCGCGCAGGGCGCGTGCAGCACGTCGTTCAACGGGTCGATGGCGACGCCGTCGCCGAGGGTGGCGCCGCTGAACACCGGGTCGGGTACCTGGTCCAGCGGTACCTGTGGTCCGGCGAGCGGGGCATGGAGGATGATCTTGTTATTGTCGGGCATGCGCTGTTCCTCGCGGCTCTACTGCGTGCAGGTCACTTTGCTCAGGTGGCGCGGCTGGTCGGGGTCGAGGCCACGGGCCTCGGCCAGGGCCGCGGCCATGACGTAGAAGCTCTGGATCGCCAGCAGCGGGTCCAGGGCCGGGTGTTCGGCGCAGCTCAGGGTGAGGTCGCGCCCGGCGATATCGGCGGGCGCCGCCAGCAGCACCCGGGCGCCGCGCTGGCGCATGTCGGCGGCCAGCTGCAGCAAGCCGGCCTGCTCGACGCCACGCGGGGCGAATACCAGCAGCGGGTATTGGGCATCGATGAGGGCCATCGGGCCATGGCGTACTTCGGCGCTGCTGAAGGCTTCGGCCTGGATCACCGAGGTTTCCTTGAGCTTGAGCGCAGCCTCTTGGGCGATGGCGAAGCCCGCGCCCCGGCCGATCACCATCAGGCGCTCGCTGTCGCGCAGGGTGTCGATGGCCCAGCTCCAGTCCTGCGCGGCGGCCTCGCGCAGCTGCGCGGGCAGGGCAAGGCCGGCCTCCAGCAAGGCGCGATCCTGGCCCCAGTGTGCGACCAGGCGAGCGCTGGCGCTCAGGGTGGCGACGAAGCTCTTGGTCGCCGCCACCGACAATTCGGGCCCGGCGCCCAGCGGCAGGTGGTGCTGGCAGGCCTGCTCCAGCGGCGAGCCCTCGGCATTGACCAGCGACACAGTGGTTGCGCCGCACTGGTTCAGGCGACGCAGGCTGTCGACCAGGTCCGGGCTCTGCCCCGACTGCGAGAAGCCCAGCGCCACCTGGCCGCGCACCCGCAGCGGCGCCTGCTGCAAGGTCACCACCGACATCGGCAGCGAAGCCACCGGCAGGCCCAGCTGCTGCATGGCGATGTAGGCAAAGTAGCTGGCGGCGTGGTCCGAGCTGCCTCGGGCCACGGTCAGCGCCACTTGCGGGTCGAGCCGGCGCAGTTGTTCGCTCAGGGTTTCCAGGCGCGGGTCCAGCGCCTGGTTCTGTCGTTCGACGACATCGGCGCAGGCGCGGGCTTCTTCGAGCATCCTTGAACTCATGCGGTTTCTCCTTCGACCATCACGGCGGTCAGGTTCAGTTGGCGGTCCAGCAGCACCGCGTCGGCCCAGGCGCCCGGTTGCAGGCGGCCACGGTCGGCGATGCCGAGGTAATCGGCGGGGTAACGGGACAGGCGTTCAGAGGCCTCGGCCAGCGGCAGGCCGATCTTCACCAGGTTGCGCAGGGCCTGGTCCATGGTCAGGGTGCTGCCGGCCAGGGTGCCGTCGGGCAGGCGCACGCCGCCCAGGCACTTGGTCACGGTGTGGCTGCCCAGGCGGTATTCACCATCGGGCATGCCGGCGGCGGCGGTGGAGTCGGTCACGCAGTACAGGCACGGGATCGAGCGCAGGGCCACGCGCATGGCGCCCGGGTGCACGTGCAGCAGGTCGGGAATCAGTTCGGCATAGCGGGCGTGGGCCAGGGCCGCGCCGACGATGCCAGGCTCGCGGTGGTGCAGCGGGCTCATGGCGTTGTACAGGTGGGTGAAGCTGGTGGCGCCGGCCTCCAGGGCCGCCACGCCTTCTTCGTAGCTGCCCAGGGTGTGGCCGAGCTGCAGGCGGATGCCGCGCTGGCTCAGGGCCTGGATCAGCGGCAGGTGGCCGGCGACCTCCGGGGCGATGGTGATGACCTTTATCGGTGCCAGGGCCAGGTACTCTTCGACCTCGTCGAGCAGCGCCTGGTGGGCAAAGTTCGGCTGCGCGCCGAGCTTGCCGGGGTTGATGTACGGGCCTTCCAGGTGCACGCCGAGGATGCGCGCGCCTTGGCGCGGTTGCCCGAGGTGCTCGCCCAGTTCGGTGAGCACGCGGGTCAACTCCTCGCGGGGCGCGGTCATGGTGGTGGCCAGCAACGAGGTGGTGCCGAAGCGCCGATGGGTGCGGGCGATGGTGGCGAAGGCCTCACCGCCCTGCATGATGTCGCTGCCACCGCCGCCATGCACATGCAGGTCGATGAAACCGGGCAACAGGTAGGGCAGGTCGTTGGCCTGCGGGTCGCACGGCGTGCCCTCGATGGCCTGAATGCGGCCGTTTTCGAGGTGCAGCTGTCCGCGCACCCAGCCGTCGGGGGTGAGGATGTTGGCGATGTCCATGGGGGCTCCGGTCAGCGTCGCAGTTCGGCGACGAAGTCGTAGTAGTCGTTGCGGCAGTAGGTGTCGGTCAGCTCGATGGCGGTGTTGTCGTCGAGGTAGCCGATCCGGGTCATCAGCAGCATGGCGGTGCCGGGGGCGATGCCTACCTGGGCCGCCAGTTCGTCGCTGGCGTTGATTGCGCGGATATGTTGCAGGGCGCGGACCACCGGGCGGCCGAGCTGGTCGAGGTGCTGGTACAGCGAATCGCCGATGGCCTGCGGGTCACCAAGCAGACGGGCGGGCAGGGTACTGACCTCCACCGCCATGACGATGTCGTCGGCCTTGCGCAGGCGCTTGAGGTGGGCCACCTGGTCGGTGGGCGACAGGCCCAGACGGATCAGTTCGTCGTTGCTCGGGGTGCCGATGCTGCGTTCAAGCCACTGGGAGCTGGGCACGAAGCCTTTCATGCGCAGCATTTCGCTGAAGCTCGACAGGCGCGACAGGGGTTGTTCCAGGCGTGGGGTGATGAAGGTGCCGGAGCCTTGGATGCGTTGGATCAGGCCTTGTTCGAGCAGGACCTCCAGGGCCTTGCGCGCGGTGACCCGGGAAATGTCCAGGGTTTCGCTGAGGGTGCGCTCCGAGGGCAATGCCTGGTCGGCGGTCCACTGGCCGGCGTGGATGGCCTGTTCCAGGTTGCGCGCCAGCTGCAGGTAGAGCGGGGTGGCGCTGGTGTCGTCGGGGCGCAGGGCCGATAGAGGACGCATGGGCGGTGTCCGATATTGTTGTTGGGTGGAAAATTAATACCACTTTAATACCAGGTCAATACCACTGGTCTGGATTGGTGTGTCGATGGGGATGTGTGTCGATAGAAATTTGGCGCTCCATCCCTCAAATCTGGTGTCGGACATTTCCGAACTTGAAACCAAATGCTTCAGCCAGAAAAGCTTGGGAACTATCCTACGTGCTTGCCGGAAGCTGCTGCGTTGTCGGGGAAAGACCCCAGGGATAACTTCACCGGGTCGCCAGATTTGGTGACCAGGGTGTGAGAATCCTGGAGTACAAGTTTTTCGGCAGTCCTTTCATGGCAGCCGTGCACGGGCAGACTTCGGTCTGACCGGGTTTCTTGTGCCCCGGATTCTCACCCCGTTCACGGCTGCCACCCTTTGTCTTGTGAGAATTGCCTTGGGATGGCGCTTCCTTGGAACGCACAAGAGTTCGACCTATGAAAAAAATCGTCCCAGATCCACCCCGTCTCGCGCCCTTCATCAGCATCCGTTCCACGCTCACCCGCGAGGAGGCCATGTCCGCTGCTGTCGAAGTCGCCACCGCCATTTCCGATGTGCTCGATATCTACTTCAAGACCGAACCGGGGGACGTACAGGATCGCCTGTTCACCGCCAGCGACTACCTCGGCCAACTGGCCTGCGCCCTGCTCGAACACAAACCGGAGCCCCGACCATGACTCGCGGACACACCGCAGGCCGCACGGTCTGCCTAGACCTGTTCAAGGTCGAGCCGGGTGTTTCCTTCGAGGACGCTTTCAGCGAGTTGTCGGTGCTGCTCGGCTGCATCCGCCACCTGACTTGCGAGGCGGAAATGGAGGGTGACCTGCTGGCCGGCAGCTCGGCGCGGATCCTCAGCGCCATGGCCAAGGCGCTGATCGATGACATGGAGGTGGGGTTGAACCGCTCTGGTTGAGCTGATGGCCCTATCGCGGGGCAAGCCCGCTCCCACGCAGAATGTGCAAATGTGCGATTGGCGTGGGAGCGGGCTTGCCCCGCGATAAGGCCGGTACAACTTTACTCCGCCCGGCGCACCAACCCACACGCCAGCAACCCCACCTCGAACAGCACCCACATCGGCACCGCCAGCATGGTCTGGGAAAAAACATCTGGCGGCGTCAGGATCATCCCCACCACGAAGCAGCCGACAATCACATAAGGCCGGCTGCGCCGCAGCGTGGCGACGTCGGTCAACCCCGCCCAGACCACGATGAAGGTCGCCACCGGGATCTCGAAGGCCAGGCCGAACGCCAAAAACAGCGCCAGGATGAAGTCCAGGTACAAGCCGATGTCGGTCATCATCGCCACCCCGTCCGGGGTCACGCTGGCGAAGAAACCGAACATCATCGGGAACACCAGGAAGAACGCGAACGCCATGCCGCCGTAGAACAGCAGGATGCTCGACACCAGCAGCGGCAGGGCGATGCGCCGTTCGCGGCGGTACAGCCCCGGGGCGATGAAGCCCCAGGCCTGGTGCAGCAGCAGCGGCATGGCGACGAACAGCGCGCACATCGCCGTCAGCTTGAATGGCGCAAGAAACGGCGAGGTGACGCTGGTGGCGATCATGCTGGCGCCTTCGGGCAGGTAACGGCGCAGTGGTTCGGAGATCTGCGTGTACAGGGTCTGGGCGAAGGGGAACAGCCCGCAGAACACCAGCGCGATCACCAGCAGGCAGCGCACCAGGCGCTTGCGCAGGTCGCGCAGATGATCGGTCAGCGGCATGCGCGCCGCCTGGTCGAGAGCGAGGGACATCAAGCGCTCTCCCTGGCATGGGCGACTGGTGTCGGGTCATTGGCAGGCGTCGCGTCGAGCTGGATGCCCTGGCGGACCTCCTGCTCGAGGCGCTGCAACGGCGCGGCATCCAGGGCGGGCATGTCGATCTCCCGCTCCACCTGCGCTTTCAACGCATTCAGCGCTCGCCGCGCTTGGCCCAGCCCACGGCCCAGGGTGCGTGCCGCCACTGGCAGGCGCTCGGGGCCGAGCACCAGCAGCGCGACGATGCCCACCAACAGCAGTTCGGTGAAGCCGATCTCGAACATCAGGCCTGACGATCCGTTTGTGTCTGCTGCACCGGCTGATTGTTCAGCACTTGCGGCTGTTGCTCGACAGTGTTGTCGGCAGTGCCGCCCATGGACTTGCGAAAGCCCTGGATCGCCTCGCCCACATCACCGCCCAGCCCTTTGAGACGCTTGGTGCCGAACAGCAGGAAGACGATCAACAGCACGATCACCAATTGCCAGATTCCGATGCCACCCATGTAAGACCACTCCTGTCAGGTCAAAGAAAAAGGAAGGCCAATCCTGCCCTGTGCAGATGACGGGCACATGACTGCCATCTGCCTGAAACAACGGGTGTGTTGACTGGCGCTTTTCAGTGGCCACGGGAAGACAGGGATGGGGCGCAGGCGACAACAGGGCGCGGCACTGCTGATGGTGCTGGTGGTACTGGCGATGCTCGCGGCGGGGCTGGCCTGGCTGGTGGAGGATGGCCGGCGCCAGGTGGACGCGGTGCGCCTGTTGCACCAGCGGGTGCAGGTGCGGGCCATGGAGCAGGCTGGCCTGGCCTACGCCTCCCAGGCTCTGCGTGATCCGGCCTGGCGCGCCAGCCCGCTGTTCTGGCAGGCCCTGCGCGGGCAACCGCTGACCTATGACTTTGGCGCTGGCAAGGCGCAGTTGCGGGTGATCGACCAGCACAGCTGCTTCAACGTCAACGCCCTGCTGGGGGAGGATGGTCCACGGGCCGAACGCCAGTTGCGCCAGCTGTTGGGCGATGACATGGCCGCCGAGCGGCTGGTCGATGCCCTGGCCGACTGGCTGGATGCCGACAGTGACGCCCGTCTGCAGGGCGCCGAGAGTGCCCAGTACCTGCGCCAGCAACCACCGCGATTGGCGGCCAACCAGCCGATGCTCGACACCAGTGAGCTGAACCTGCTGCTGGAGCCGGACAGTGGCCGGCAAGGCCGCTATCGAATGCTCTGCGCGCTGCCCTCGACCGGCGGCTGGCGGCTCAATGCCAATGCCCTGGGGCTGGAGCACTTGCCGTTGCTGGAGGCCCTGTACGAAGGACAGTTTTCCCGCTCGATGCTCAGCCGCATCATCAGCGGCCGGCCAGCGGCTGGCTACGTGGATGCCGCGGCATTGCGCCAGGCACTGGGGGCGGTGGATGACGAGACCTTCGCCCGGCTAAGCGAAGGGTTGTTGCTCAACAGCGGCCATTTCGTCCTGCAGCTGTTGTTCGAGGAAGAGGGGCGCACGCTGCGCAGCCAGTTCCAGATCGAGGCGTTGGGCGTGGTGCAATGGCATGCGCGGGTGCCGGCGCAGCAGGTGCGCGTGAGGGGCAGGGAGGCGGTGGCCTGGTAGAACAAAATCGCGGGACAAATCGCATCGGCGCACCGATGCGACTTGTCCCGCGATTGAGGTGAAAGCTGATTGATCAGACGGTGCCGATCTCCCCGCCATCATTACGCTGGATCACCACCGTCGAAGCCCGTGGCCGCACCGAGGTGCCGGTTGGCGTGACGTCGGTGGCCTTGTCGGTGCTCGGCCAGTTGTCCGGGTGCTGGATGTTGACGAACATGGTCTTGTTGTCCGGGGTGAAGGCAATCCCCGTCACCTCGCAGCCGTTCGGGCCGACGAAGAAGCGGCGCAGGTCCGCCTGGTTGGTGGCGTTGACCGGGATCTGCTTGCCATTGGCGTCCACCAGGTCGGTGGGGATCACCGCCAGCACCTGGTCGTTGGTGTAGCTGGTCAAGGTGGCCTCGCCGTTGTCGGTCTCGAACCACAGCACGCCGCGGCTATCGAAGCTCATGCCGTCGGGGCTGGCGAACTGGTTCAGTTCGGTCAGGCCCGAGCGGTTGATGTCCGGCGCACCGGCGGCGTTGGCGCCGAACACGAAGATGTCCCAGGTGAAGGTCTTGTGGTCGTCGCTGTCGTGCCAGCGGATGATATGGCCGTGGCGGTTCGGCCCGCGTGGGTTGGCCGCATCGACCTTGGCCGCGGTGCGCGCGCTGTTGTTGGTCAGGGTCAGGTAGACGTCGCCGTTGAGCGGGTTGACGGCGGTCCACTCCGGGCGGTCCATGGGCGTGGCGCCCACGGCGTCGGCGGCGCCACGGGTGTTGAGGATGATGCCCGGCAGGTCGCCGAACTGCGCGCCCAGGGTGCTGCCGGCGGTGGTCGGGGTGGCCACGTCGAGCAGCAGCCACGCGCCGGTGCCGTTGGCATCGAAGCGGGCGACATACAGCTTGCCTTTGTCCATGTACTTGGCGCCGGTGGCCAGGCGGTCGGCCGGGTTGGCGTCGGCCGGGTCCCACAGGGCGTCGGAGACGAACTTGTACAAATACTCGTTGTTGGAGTCGTCGCCGGTGTACCAGACCAGCGGCTTGCCGGCCACCGGCAGGCCCGGGCAGCAGCCTTCGTGGCGGAAGCGACCCAGGGCGGTGCGCTTCACCGCCAGGGTGTTGCTGGTGTACGGGTCGATCTCGACGATGTAGCCGTAGGTGCTGGCTTCGTTGCGGAAGTCGTCGGTGGCGCCGGCGCCGGTGGGGGTGATGTCGAAGCGGGCGAACTCGCCGGCCACTTCGCTGGCATCACCAGCCGCGGTTTCCCATTTGTACTGGCCGCTGCTGGCGGAGACGCCGATGCGTACCTGGTCGGCCGGGCGCACACCTTTGTTGACGAAGATGCCGGGCCAGTTCTCCTCGCAGGTCAGGTAGGTGCCCCACGGGGTGTAGCCGTTGCCGCAGTTGTTGTTGGTGCCGCGGCACTGGGTGCCGGAGGGCGAGAACTTGGTCTTGACGTGGTCGGTGCCGCGCAGCGGGCCTGCGATGTCCATCAGCGAGACGGTGGTGAAGCGGCGGTTGAGCGGGTCGTTGTCAACCACCTGCCAGCGCCCGGCGACCTTGCTGATGCGCACCACGCCCGCGCCATGGGCGTTGATTTCCTTGCGCACTTCCTCGACCGGACGTTTACCGGCGACGGTAGTGGGGCCGGCCGGATGCAGGGCGGCGGTGTCGATGTACTCGAAGTTGATCGCCAGCAGGCCATCGCTGGAGCTGCCGTTGATGGGGAAGAAATGCATGCCGTCGTGGTGCATGCCCATGGCGTTGGCCTGGTCGGTGGAGCTGTTGCTGCCGTCGGCTTTCCAGGGGTTGGCGGTGGCGTTCAGCGGCGTGCCCCAGGGCGCCAGCACATAGGCGCTGTAACCGGCGGCGACCACGCAGGCGTCGGTGCGCGAGCCGGCGATGGAGTTGAAGCCCAGCTTGAGTTTGGGCTTCTCCGGCTGCGGCGCTGGATCGTCGTGATCCGAGCCGCCGCCGCTGTCGAAGCAACCGGTCAGGCCGGCACCGGCGATCATGGCGATGGCCGCGCCGAGGCTGCCGCGGACCACGGAGCGACGGCTCAGGTAAGTGTCCATGACACTGGCCATCGGCAGGTTGCCGCTCTGGTTGCGGTCCAGGTTATCGCCGGTATCTCGACTCATCAGGGTGTCCTTTTTTTGGCTGAGTTGAAGGAAACCGCGACTGTAGACGGCAAGTATGATGATTGATTGTCAGATTTGTTAACGAGCGTTTAAAACTCACGGCTATTACTAACGACTTAATCAATTCGCTTTTGGAATTACCGTCCGTTTTCTGCCATCAAACTGTCACGCAAGCGCCGCAATATCCGGAGCCCAACGAGAACAGGGATGGCGGAGTCGATGGCAAGCAGGCGCGAAGTGATCAGCTGGATGGGTGTCGGTGCCCTGGCACCGTTGCTCGGCGCCTGCTCGGCCTTGCCCATGCCCCGTGGCGCTGGCGACCGCGCGCTGGACCTGCTGTATGTCGCCGATACCCTCGACGCTCGCCAGCCGGGCCAGGCCGTGGTACCGGCCACGCGCCTGGGGCCGGTCAGCCATCTGGGGCGAGCCCCGTGGATGAGCGGGCCGAACGCGAGTGCCGGGCAGCTTGAGCTGGCGCCGTTGCTTGATGCTGGCCTGGCTGGCCAGGCCCAGACTGGAGGCTATGCCGTATTGGCCGCGCTGCTTGAACAGCTGCGGCGCGAGGCTGGCAGCGAACAATGCCTGACCCTGGAAAACGGCCAATGCTGGAACGGCAGCGGCCTGGCCTACCTCACCCAGGGCGAAAGTGGTGTGCAGGGCAGCCAACTGCTGGGCAGCGAGGTGCGGGTCAGCAGCGATGAGCGTGTGCTGTGGCCGCAGCGCAGTGCCGGGCTCTATCGCCAGTCATCTTCTATTACCCTCGGTGCCGGTCTGGCGGATGCACAGGCCAAGGCGCTGGGCGTCAAGGGGCTACAGGTGTTCCAGCGCGGCGGTGTGCGCATCGCCGTGGTCGGTGTCACCGACCCTTACGCCCAGGACCAGAAGGCCTCCCTGAAGCAGTGGTACCAATCCTTGCAACCGAGCTTCCAGCAAGCCCGGCGCGAGGCCGACCTGGTGGTGGCGCTGGCGGATGTCGGCACTGGCCCCGGGCTTTGGCTGGCCGAGCGTGTGCCGGAAGTGGACGTGCTGCTCTGTGCCCGGGGCCAGGACCTGTGGCCGACGCCGGTACAGGCTACCCAGGCAAGCGGTCGGCGGGTACCGGTACTGTTCGCCGGTTGCCGGGCGAGCGGGGCGTTTCGCCTGCGCTGCCGCCAGGCGGGCAATCAGTGGCAGTTCGAGGCGCGGTTCTTCCCGGCCTTCGAGCACAGCCTCGGCTCCCAGGCACTGGCGCGTGCAAGCCAATTGCGTGGTGAGCTGCAACGCCAGCGCAGTGGCCATGCCGCCTGGCTCGACCAGCCGTTGGCCCGTGCACCTGAAGCATTGTGGCGCCGCGATACCCGTGGCGGCAGCTGGGACCGCCTGTTGCACCAGGCCCTGGCCGACGATTCGAGCATGCCGGTGCTGCTGCCCGGCCTGCGTTACGACTACCCACTGCGCGCGGGTGAACCGATCACCCGTGAACACCTCATCAGCCTGACCGGAGGCTACCCCGCCCCCGTGGTCGAGGCCCCGGCGCGCCAGGTCGAGCAGGTGCTGGAAAACGCCGCCGAGCAGCTGTTCGGCGACCCGTTGCTGCTGGACAACAGCCAGGACCTGCCGCGCTGGCAAAGCCAGGACTGGCAGGTCAGCTACAGCCCCAACGGCAAGCGCATCATCGGCCTGCAACCCGTCGAGGGCCTGTGCCGTACCTTTGGCCTGCACTTCGATGCCCAGGCTGGCGCGCCATTGTGGCAAAGCCTCGAAGCCTGGCTGACCCGCCAGGCGCCGGGCTGGGCCCTGGCCCCCTTGCAACTGCCGGCCGTGCGCTACGTGCAGGGGCACCCTGGATGGCACCCGCACCAGGTGGCCGCGTGACTTCGCGGATTTTCAGCTTCGCCCTGCTGACCCTGGCCGGTTGGCTGGCGGCGCAGTGCGTGCTGCTGCTCAGCCGCCAGCCGCAACCGGCGAGCGCACCAGTGCCGGCGCTGGCGCCGTTGCCGGGCTTGTTGGCCGAGCATTGGCAAGCGCCGGTGGACGACGGCCGCATTCCGCTGACCCGCTTGCCCCTGGCCTACCTGGGCGGGCTCAAGGCCCAGCCGCTGTCGGCCAGCGTGGTGGTGCTGCGCCACGGCCAGCAGGTGCGCACTCTCGGCCGTGGCCAGCGCCTGGCGCCGGGCATCGTGCTGCAGGACATCGACGCCGATGGCCTGATCTTCGACAACAACGGCCGGCGCGAGCGCCTGCCCTGGCCGCCACGCCCCGCCGTGACCGGCTTCAAGCGCCAAGGATGAATGATGATCGCAAGGTACTGTCTGGCCGGGCTGCTGATGCTCGGCATGTCCCTGGCCCAGGCCGAAGAGCCGGAAGTGTTCGCCGACGACGGCACGCCGCTGTACGAGGTGAACTTCGTCGACACCGAGCTCGGTGAGTTCATCGACAGCGTGTCGCGCATCACCGGCACCACCTTCATCGTCGACCCCCGGGTGCAGGGCAAGGTCACCGTGCGCACAGTCGATCGCCACGACGCCGACGCCATCTACGATATCTTCCTGGCCCAGCTGCGCGCCCAGGGCTTCGCCGCCGTGGACCTGCCCAACGGCAGCGTGAAGATCGTCCCCGACCAGGCCGCGCGCCTGGAGCCGGTGCCGGTGGAAACCGCCGGCAAGAAGGCCGAAGGCAGCGACGGCGTGGCTACCCGCGTGTTCAACGTGCGCAACGCCGCCAGCGAGCAGATTCTCGGTATCCTCAAACCGCTGATCGACCCACGGGTCGGGGTGATCACCCCGTATCCGGCGGCCAACCTGTTGGTGGTCACCGACTGGCGCAGCAACCTCGACCGCATCGACAGCCTGCTGCGCCAGCTCGACCAGGTCAGCGACGAGCCGTTGCAGGTAATGCCGCTCAAGCACGCCAGCGCCGCCGACACCGCTGGCCTGGTGACGCGCCTATTGGCCCGCGAGCAGGGTAGCGATGCTGCCCAGGTGGTCGCCGATCCGCGCAGCAACGCGCTGCTGGTGCGCGGCAGCGCCGACAGCCGCGAGCGGGTGCGCGCCTTGCTGGCGCAGCTCGACCGGCCCAGCGACAGCCTGCGCAGCAGCAACACGCAGGTCATTTATCTGCGCCACGCCAATGCCGCCGAGGTGGTCAAGGTGCTGCGCGGCCTGAGCCAGGCTGGCACGGTGCCGGCGGCGGAAGGCGAGGGCAAGGATGTGCCCGTGCCGGCGGCCAGCGACTCGGGCATTCGCCTGGAGTACGAGGAAGGCACCAACGCCGTGGTGATGGTCGGCCCGGACAGCGAGCTGGCCGCCTACCGCAGCATCGTCGAGCAACTGGACATTCGTCGGGCGCAGGTGGTGGTCGAGGCGATCATCGCCGAAGTGTCCGACAGCAGCGCCCAGGAACTGGGCGTGCAGTGGCTGTTCGCCGACGAGAAGTTCGGCGCCGGCATCGTCAACTTCGGCGGAAACGGGGTAAACATTGCGAGCATCGCCGGGGCCGCCAGCAGCGGCGACAACGAGAAACTCGGCAAGCTGTTGTCGGCCACCACCGGCGCCACCGCCGGCATCGGCCATATCGGTGGTGGCTTCAATTTCGCCATGCTGGTCAACGCGCTCAAGGGCAAGAGCGGTTTCAACCTGCTGTCCACACCGACCCTGCTGACCCTGGACAATGCCGAGGCGTCGATCCTGGTGGGCCAGGAGGTGCCATTCGTCACCGGCTCCGTCACCCAGAACAACGCCAATCCCTACCAGACCATCGAGCGCAAGGAAGTCGGGGTGAAGCTGCGCATCAAGCCGCAGATCAGCATCGACGACAGCGTGCGCCTGGACATCGTCCAGGAGGTGTCGTCGATCGCCGACTCCAGCGCCGCCAGCGACGTGATCACCAACAAGCGCGAGATCAAGACCAAGGTCATGGTCGAGGACAACGGCCTGGTGATCCTCGGCGGGCTGATCAGCGACGAAATGGCCACCAGCAACCAGCGCGTGCCGCTGCTCGGCGACATTCCCTACCTGGGCCGGCTGTTCCGCTCCGACGCCAGCAAGAACACCAAGCAGAACCTGATGGTATTCATCCGCCCGCGCATTCTGCGCGACGGTGAGAGCCTGGCCGGGTTGAGTCAGCAGAAGTACCAGAACCTGCAGCAGAACACCCCGCTCAAACTGCCGGCACTGGCCGAGGGCCTGCCGTTGCTGCAGGTGTTCCCCTCCAGCCGGGCACGCCTTGAAGGCGGTGACTGGTGATGCTGCCCTATCGCCTGGCGCGGCAGAGCGGGGTGGCCATGGCACCGGCTGAAAATGGCTGGCAGTTGTGGCTGCGCGGCGACGCCGACAGTGACCAATTGCAGGAACTGCTGCGCGTGCATGGCCAGCCGGTGGGATTTGAGCACCTTGACAGCGCCACGTTCGACGAGCGCCTGGGCCAGCTCTACCAGGCCGGCGAGGCGGCGAACCAGGCCTTGATCGAAGGCATCGGCGAGCAGGTTGACCTGGACAGCCTGATGAGCGAGATGCCGCGTATCGAAGACCTGCTGGAAAGCGATGATGAAGCGCCGGTGATCCGCCTGATCAACGGCCTGTTCGGCCAGGCCTTGCGCCTGCGCGCTTCGGATATCCATATCGAGACCTTCGAGCAGAGCCTGGTGGTACGCCTGCGCATCGACGGCCATCTGCGCGAGGTGCTGCGCCCGCCACGGGCGCTATCGGCGATGCTGGTGTCGCGGATCAAGGTCATGGCGCGGCTGGATATCGCCGAGAAGCGCCAGCCCCAGGATGGTCGCATCACCCTGCGCGCTGCCGGGCGCGAGGTGGACGTGCGGGTCTCGACCTTGCCCGGCATCCATGGCGAGCGGGTGGTGATGCGCGTATTGGACAAGCAAGCCAGCCTGCTGGCGCTGGACAACCTGGGCATGCCCGCCGCCGTGCTGCGTGGCTTGCGCGGTTGCCTGGCGCGGCCCAACGGCATCGTGCTGTCCACCGGCCCCACCGGCTCGGGCAAGACCACCACGCTGTACGCCAGCCTCAACAGTCTGAACGATGGCAGTCGCAATATCCTCACCGTCGAGGATCCGGTGGAATACGCCATTGCCGGCATCGGCCAGACCGCCATCAACCCGCGTGCCGGGCTGACCTTCGCCAGCGGCTTGCGCGCCATCCTGCGCCAGGACCCGGACGTGATCATGCTCGGCGAGATCCGCGACCAGGAGACCGCGCAGATCGCCGTGCAGGCCAGCCTCACCGGGCATCTGGTGCTGTCGACCCTGCACACCAACAGTGCCGTCGGCGCGGTGACCCGCCTGCGCGACATGGGCATCGAACCGTTCCTGATTGCCTCGTGCCTGCGTGGCGTGCTGGCCCAGCGCCTGGTGCGGCGGCTGTGCACCTGCGCGGTGGCGCAGCCGCTGCAAAGCGCCGAGCGTGAACTGTGGCCGGAGCTGGGCAGCCTGGGCGAAAGCTTTCACCCGGTGGGCTGCGAGCACTGCCAGGGCAGCGGCTATGTCGGCCGGCTGGGGCTGTATGAGTTTATCGAGCTGGACGCCGGGCTGGTTGCCTTGCTCTACGATGGCGAGAGCGAACTGGCCATGCAAGCCTATCTGGATGGCCGCCGGCAAAGCCTGGTGGCTGAGGCCCGCGACTGCCTGGCCCGGGGCGAGACCAGCCTGGCCGAAGTGCTGCGCGTGGTGCAGGGCTAGCCATGCCGACTTTTCGCTACCAGGCCGTGGATTTAGCCGGCAAGGCGCACAAGGCCAGCGTGCAGGCCGACAGCGAGCGCCATGCGCGCCAATTGCTGCGCGAGCAAGGCCTGTTCGCCCGGCACTTGCAACGCCATGACAGCGCCCAACCCCGTCGTCAGCGCCTGACCCGCGCCCAACTGTGCGAGCTGACCCGTCAGCTGGCGACCTTGGTTGGCGCTGGTATCCCCCTGGTCGATGCCCTTGCCACACTGGAGCGGCAACTGCGCCAGCCGGCCTTGCACGCGGTGCTGGTGGCCTTGCGCGGCTCCCTCGCCGAGGGCCTGGGGCTGGCGCGTAGCCTGGCGCGACAGGGGGCGCCGTTCACCGGTTTGTATTGCGCGCTGGTCGAGGCCGGCGAGCGCTCCGGGCGCCTTGGCCAGGTGCTGAGCCGTCTGGCCGACCACCTCGAACAAGTGCAGCGCCAGCGCCACAAGGCGCGTACCGCGCTGATCTACCCGGCGGTGCTGATGGGCGTGTCGCTGGCGGTGGTGGTCGGCCTGATGACCTTCGTGGTGCCCAAGCTCACCGAGCAGTTCGCCCACTCCGGGCAGAGCCTGCCTTTTATCACGTCGCTATTGATCGGCTTGAGCCAGGGGCTGGTGCAGGCCGGCCCCTATCTGCTGGCACTGGCGATCCTGGCCGCGCTGTTGGGCGGCTGGCTGCTGCGCAAGCCGCACTGGTGCCTGCGCCGCGACGACCTGCTGCTGCGCCTGCCGCGTATCGGTGTGCTGCTGCAAGTGCTGGAGAGCGCGCGCCTGGCGCGCAGCCTGGCGATCCTCTGCGGCAGCGGCGTGGCCCTGCTCGAAGCCCTGCAGGTGGCCACCGAGACGGTCGGCAACCGGCGCATCCGCGTAGCCATGGAGCAGGTACGCCAGCAGGTGCAGGGCGGCACCAGCCTGCACCGGGCGCTGGACAACGCCGGGGAATTTCCGCCGTTGCTGGTGAACATGGTCGGCAGCGGCGAGGCCAGCGGCACCCTGGCCGACATGCTCGAACGGGTGGCCGACGACCAGGAACGCGGCTTCGCCCGCCAGGTGGACACCGCCATGGCGCTGTTCGAACCGCTGATGATCCTGGTGATGGGCGCCGTGGTGCTGTTCATCGTGCTGGCGGTGCTGCTGCCGATCATGCAACTCAACCAGGGATTGCAACTGTGACAAGGAGACTTTCGATGCAACGACGACGCAACCGCCAGCGGGGCTTCACGCTGATGGAAATCATGGTGGTGATCTTCATCATCGGCCTGCTGATCGCCGTGGTCGCGCCCAGCGTGCTGGGCAATCAGGACAAGGCCATGAAGCAGAAGGTCATGGCTGACCTCGCGACCCTGGAGCAAGCGCTGGACATGTACCGCCTGGATAACCTGCGTTTCCCCAGCAACGAACAGGGCCTGGCGGCGCTGGCGAAAAAACCGACCCAGGAACCGCTGCCGCGCAGCTGGCGCAGTGACGGCTATATCCGCCGCTTGCCGGAAGACCCGTGGGGCACCCCGTACCAGTACCGCATGCCCGGCGAGCATGGTCGGGTCGATGTGTATTCGCTGGGCGCCGATGGCGTGCCGGGCGGCGAAGAGCTCGATGCCGACCTGGGCAACTGGGCGCTCTGAAATGTCTGCCCGAAGTGAGCGCAACTGCGTGGGAGCGGGCTTGCCCCGCGATGGCAATGTTGGCCACGCCACCGCCATCGCGGGGCAAGCCCGCTCCCACGCCGTCCCGATCCAACAGCGTGGCTTCAGCCTGCTCGAACTGCTGGTGGTGCTGGCCATTGCCGCGCTGATGACCAGCCTGGCGGTGGCCTGGCTCGACAGCGGCAGAAGCAGCATCGACCAGACGCTCGACCGCCTGGCCGCCGCCACCGTGGCCCAAGCCGACCTGGCGCGCCATGCCGGGCAACTACGGGGAATACGTTGGAACGGCCAGCGGCCTGAGTTTGTGCGCCGTCAAGGGGATCAATGGCAGGTGGAAAGCGTGGCACTGGGAGACTGGCCCAAGGGCCTGCGGCCGGACTGGCCAGCCAGCCAGGTGCCAGCGCTGTTGTTCACCCCCGATGGCTGGTCACGCCCGGGCACTGTGCGCTGGCGCTGGGCCGAGGGCGGCCGGCGCTGGGACTGGGACCGCGGCGGGCAGTTGCGCGTGAGCGCGATGCCATGAAGCGCCGGCAACGCGGCTTCACCCTGCTGGAGGTGAGCGTGGCCCTGGGCATCGCTGCCGTCCTGGCGGTGATCACCAGCCAGGTCCTGCGCCAGCGCCTGGCGGTGCAGGAAACCGTGCAACAGCATCGCCTGGGCCTGCTGTGCGCGCGTGAGCTACAGGCGCGCTTCGTGGTCGAGCAGTATTGGCCGGCGACCAACCAGGACAACGGCGTGCTGGTGGAGGGCGGGCAGCCCTGTCATTGGCAGTTGCAGTTGCGCCGCACCGGTGTGCGCGACCTGCGCCGCGGCGAACTGCTGTTGCATGCCGATCGCGACCAGCGCCTGCCGCTGGGGCAGTTCACTGTGTTCCTGGAGCGGCCATGAAACGGCGCCAGGCGGGCATGACCCTGATCGAACTGCTGGTGGCCCTGGCCCTCACGGCGTTGCTCGGGGTGATGCTGTCGGCGCTGGTCAACGGCTGGCTGAAGGTGCGCGAGCGGCTCGATGAACAGGTCAGCGAAACCGGCGTAGTGGATTTTTGCCTGGCCTTGGAGCGGCGCTTCGACAGCCCGGTGCTGCGCCGCCTGTACGAGCAGCGTTTGCCGTTGGCGACGCGCTGGCTCGACTGGCAGCCCGACCGCCAGCAACTGCTGTGGGTGGCCGCCGCTGCCTGGCCGCAGGCCGAAGGGGGATCGCGCTTGCAGCGCCAACGTCTGCGCTTCGAGCCGCGTGAACAACGGCTGCTGCTGGAAACCTCGGCCGACCTGTATGCCGCCGCGGCCCCGGTTTGGGTGCTGCGCGAACGGCTGGAGCGGGTCAGCGCGATGAATGTTCTCTACCACCAGGCTGGCCGTTGGCTGGCCTGGCCTTCCGATCAACCGGCGCACCCCGGTAGGGGCGTGCGCGTGGAGCTAGTGCGTGATGGAGCACCTTATACCTGTACCTTCGTTCTGCCCTGGGGGCGCGCATGAAGCTTGAATGGCGCCGACGGGCGCCGGCACAACCCTGGCTGCTGCTGCGCCCCGGCGAGGTCTGGGAGTGGCTGCTGGTCAGCCAAGACCATCCGCTGCGCCAGGGGCAGGGCGAACCTCCGGCGGGGCTCGGGGCGCGGGTTGCCCTGATCGTCCCCGGTGAGCATTGCAGTCATTTCCAGCTGCCCGCGCCGCCTGGGTTGAAACGTGAGGAATGGCCCTTGCTGCTCGAGGACCGTTTGCTGCAAGGCGAGGATGACGTGCTGTGTGCCTGCATCGGCCGGCACGCGGGGCAGTTGCGCCTGCTGGTTGTAGCGCGGGACAGGTTGAGCGAATGGCGTGGGCAGTGCGCCGCGTGGGGCTTGGCCGTGGAACGTTGCTGGGCTGAGTTCCAGCTGCTGCCCGATTGCGCGCCGCAAGCGGCCTGGCATTGGCGACGGGGCGCGATGAACCTGTACAAGGGCCACGCGCACTGGTTGGCCTGGCCCCTGGGGCTCGGCGCGGCACCTGCGCCTGTCTGGCTGCCCACTGAAATCAAAAGCCTGGAAGGCGACTGGCCCGATGTGCTGGCCCCGCTCGATGGCTTACCCGGCCTGTTCGAGGCCCGCCGGCCACGCCAAGGGCTGCGCCTGGCAAAAGGGCAGGTGCGCCTGGCAATGGCCTGCCTGGCGCTGGCGTTGGCGTGGGGCGGGCTGTGGAGCGCGCAACAATGGCGCCAGGCTCAGCTCTATCGCGCCCAGGTGCAGGCCGTGACCGGCGTCCAGCCGACGCCTCGCCAGGCTGCGCGGGTATTGACGCAACTGCAGGACGAGGCGCGTGAAAGCCAGGTGCGCCTGCGCCAGCTCGAGGCGTTGCAGGCGCAGGTCCAGGGGTGGTTGAACGATCATCCCGGCTGGCACCTGCGGGTGGTGCATTTTGATGGCCAGCGTTGGCACCTTGAGCTGGTCGGAGAGGGGGCAGTTGCACCTTGGCAGGAGATGGCCGCGGCGGTTGGCGTGCAGGTCAAGGTGCAAGACGAGGCGCGCCGCGTGGTGTTCGACCTGGGGGGCGCCGCATGAGCCGTGAGTGGATGCGACAGCATCGGCTATCGCTGGCCTGGGGTGTCGTCGCGTTGTTGCTGGGGTTGCTGGCGCTACGCGAGGGCGTGGCCTTGTGGCAGGAACAGCGGCAATGGCAGGCACTGGCCGAATCGCTCGCGGCACAGCCGCGCCAGCCTGCGCTGACCCTTGAAGCACTGCACCAATCAGCCCTGGCCCGGCACATCGAGTTGGCCGAGGTGCAGTCCGAGGAGCAAGGCTGGCTGCTGCGCGGCAAGGTGGTCGATGCCCAAGCCCTGCAGGGCTGGTTGCAGGCCCTGCGCGATGACGGCGCGCAGCCGTTGCAATGGGGGCTGGAGCGAGATACCGAGGGGCTGCGTTTCACTGTGCGGCTTCGACCATGAGGCGGCGGGCGTACCTTTGGCTGGGCCTGGTGTTCTGCCTGAGCCTGGTGGCCGAACTGCCGGCGCGTTGGCTGGTGGCGGGGTTCGGGTTACCGGCAGAGGGAGTGACCGGCAGCCTGTGGCAAGGGCAATTTGCCCGGCTGGGAGCGGTGGGACCCGTGCAATGGACATGGCGTCCGTGGCAGCGCGACCTGCAGGTGCGCCTGGGCTTCCAGGGGCAGGGCTGGCAAGGCCGCCTGAGCGGGTGGCCGTGGCGTTGGCAGGCCGACCTTCAGGCGCTGGGCGCACAGCCAGGCGTCGTCGGTGACTATCGCCTGGCCGGGCAATGGCAGGGCAGCATCAAGCTGCAAGGCTCGGGGCAACATTGTCGGGCCGCCACAGGCAGCATCACCGTCGCCGACCTGGCTTTGAACACGCCCTGGTCGCTGTTGCTGGGACAGGGCTCGCTGGCGATGGACTGCCGTCAGGGCTGGCGGTTGAGTGCTGGCCTGGTTCGCCAAGGCCAGCACCAGATGAGCCTGGAGGCCGACCTGGCGGCCCGGCAAGCACAGGTCGATTTCGTGTTGCAGGCCGATGCCGGTTTGACGCCGGTGCTGCGCGGCGTGCAATGGCTGGGGCCCGAGGACACGGTCGGGCAGCGCCGGCTCAGGTGGTAGCCCGCATGCCGGTCAGATGGAGAGGGACCATTGCGCGACCCAGAAGCCTTGCTCCAGTGATTTGCGCGGGCGATCGCTGGCATGCAGTGCGCGTTGGTAGTCCAGGCGCACCGTGCTGTGCGGCAGGTTCAGCTCGACGCCTGCCGAGGCGCCTATCAGGCGTTGAGGCGCACTGGTGCGTGCGTAGCGGGCCCAGCCCAGATCCACGCCGAAGCTTGGGCGTACCTGCACCGGCAGGGGCAGCGGCTGGCTGAGGGTGTTGCGCCATGCCCCGGCGCTGGCCCCCGCGACATTGTGCTGGCGGAATCCGCGCACGGCCGAATGATCGCTCAGTTGCAGCTGTTCGACGGCGGGCAGCACATGGGCGCTGTATTGCAGGGCCAGTTCGCTCTGCCAGCGCCAGGGCCATTGAGCCGGGCCCTGGCGCAGGTGCAGCAGGTTGGCGCGGTACTTGGTGAAGTCCGGGCGGGGCGCTTGCTTGTGGGCGAACGGGCGGTCGGCGCCGAACCAGCGTACCCCTTGGCTTACCCCCAGGTAAGCGTTCCACAATCCACCTTCGAGCCACAGCAGGTTCAGGCCGGCTTCGAGGGTGGCCAGGGTCGGGCTCTGCAGCGCCAGCACGGCGGGGCCGAAGCGGTTGAGCAATTGCTTGCGGTCCAGCCGGGCGCTGGCGCTGAGCATGCCTTGCTGGTTGCGCCACAACACACGCTCGGCGCTGATACCGTAGAACTCGCTGCGGCCACTGCTGGCGTAGCGGGTGTTCGGGATCGGCGCTAGGTAGCGCATCTGGCTGGCGTTGAGGCTGAAGGTCCAGTGGCCATGGGGAATGCTGTAGTACAGGCTGGCGCCCTCGCTTTGGCCGGGCGCGTCGAACACCACCGAACTCAGCGACAGGCGCAGGTCGTCGTTCAAGCCCAGCGGGCTGTCCAGGCCAAGCCCCAGGTTGAGGCGGTGGCGGCCGGTCAGTTCACCGCCGCGGTTGTCGAGCAGGGCGTCCAGGTGGGCGCGCGAAGCGACGCGTCGGGGTTCGAGCATGACGCGGGTGCCGCCTTGCATCTCGCCCGGCAGCAAGGCCATTTGCAGGTCATAGGCACGCAGCCGGTTGAGTTGGTCCAGGCCTTGCTCGAGGTCCGGCAAGTGCAGGGGAAAGCCGAGCATGCACGGAAATGCGCCTTGCAGCGACAGGGGCAGGTCGGCGCCAGCCAGTTCGATCGATTCGATGAAGCCTTCGACGATGATGATGTCCAGCGGGGCGCCGTGCTCGGGGGCGCGGGCCACATAGGGGCGGCTGGTGGGGTATCCGGCCTCCACATAGCGCTGGGTCAGGTGCTTGAGCAGGCGGTCGATTGCGGCGACGCCCATGCAAGGGGGCGTCAGCGCACGCAGGGTTGGCTCGAGTTGCTGGTTGTCGAGAATACGGTTGCCGGCCAGGCGCACACCGCTGATCGTCCAGCAGTGCTGCTCGGGTTCGACCAGCCCGGCTCCTTGCTCATCGGCGGTTTCGGTGGGAGGCTCGCGTTGCCAGCGCTCGAGTCGCTGCTGCTGCTCCAGTTGCCGCATGGCCTGCTGCTGGTCTCGCAATTGCTGGCTGGCCGGGTCGACCCTGGCCAGGGCTGAGGTCGAAAGCATCAGGGTGATGCAGGCAAGCAGGATGCCGCAGAGGCGCCGTGCAGCCACGCGTGACAAGCGGGGGAAACGGGTAGTGAGGATCGGTGAGTTCATGGGGGCGTTCCGAGGGGCGGGGAGTGCAGCGGCGCAAAGGCCGCTGCCTGGCACGCGTCAGCGCTGGCGGTTCTCCTTTATCTGCGAGACATACTCGTTGCTGCGGTCGTGGCCAGTGTTGCTGTACACCTTGTGATCGCTGGTCTTGTCAGTACTGCCGGTGACCAGGTTCGTGAGGTACGCGTAGGCGGTGGTGGCCAGACCGGCGGCCGACAGATCGACATTGACCTGCACATCCTTGGCGTAATCGCGGCCGCTCAGGCTCTCGCGGGTAATCGCGCCGCTGCCCAGTTCGACCTGGCCATCGAGCGCCTGCAGCGTGGCGCCGACCAGACGGGTGTCACCTTCGACTGCCAGGTCGATGCCTTGCGTACCCGACAGGAGGGTCTGCTGGCCGACGGTGTCGTTGGTACGTCGGGCGTAATCCACCTTGACCGATGGGGTGAAGTTCGCAGTGACCTTGTCCCATAGCGCTCCGGCAATCTCCTTGAGGTTGCCGCCGCCGATGACGGTTGCCAGCGAGGGCTGCTCTTGCGTGGCGGCCTCGGTCGGTTGCTTCTGGGCCAGGCTGGCGTCGATGCCGAGTGTCAGGCTGTCGACCTGGTCCTTACGGCTGGACACTCGCAAGTTGCCACCGACCTCGCCTTCGATCGTGGCGGCTTCGAGTTGGGCGCCTTCGATACGGGTATCACCCTGGCTGCGCAGGTCGATCACGTCGGCGCGCAGCTGGCTGTCGCGCCAGGTGGTGTTGTCGCGTTTGTCCAGGTTCACCTTCACCTGTGCATTGATGCCGCCGACTTCCGTGGCCTTGGCCTTCATACCGCCGCCGAGGGTGACGTCGAGGTTGTCGTGGCGTTCGGTGTTGCTTGCCGCCTCGACCAGCAGGCCACCGTTGCGGGCGTCCAGGCCGATCCGTTGCGCATTGGCTTGTAGCCCCTGCACCTGTAGCGCCTCATCGTCGTGGGCGAGGCTGGTGAGTTGCAGCGTGCCCTTGCTGTCGAACTGTGCGCCAACGGCCGTGCTGGCCTGCTCGTTGACCCAGCCGAAGGTGCCCTGGCCGCCCAGGCCGCCGCCGATGCCGCTGCCCTCGACTTCCAGCTTGCCACCCCAGGTCTTGCCCAGGCTCTGGCGGGTATCGCTGGCGGCGGTTACCTTCAGCATGCCGTCGCTGTGCAGGTTGATATCGCCGGTGGCCGCGCCACGGCTGCCGATGCGCGTGCCCTCCAGGTGCATGTCGCCGCCGCTGGCGAGCGTTACGCTGCCTTTGCCGTTGATCTGTGCCACCCGTGCCTGGCTGGCCTGCTTCTCCAGGCTGTGGTGCTTGAGATTGCCGTTCAGGCCGCCGCCGGGGCCGGTCAGGCCGGTGCCGCCGTTGACCGCCAGCCCTGCCTCCAAGCTGGTGATCTGCTCTGCGGTGCGATCATGGGCTGCCGCGAGTGTCAGGTTGGCATCGCTGCGCAGGCTGACCGCGCTGTTGCCGCCGTCGATGCGCACGCCCTCATAGTGGCCGTTGCGTTCGAGCTCCACCTGCACTCCCTGCTTGCCTTGCAGACTTCCGACTCGGGCGATCGTCGTCTGCTTCAGTTGGGTCAGGGAGCTGCCATGGCCGGCGAGTCTGGCGTTGATATCCGTGCCGCTGGTGGTACCCACACGCAGGCTGCCGCCACCGGTGATGTCGTGTTTCTCGCTGCTGTTCTGATCCTGGGCTGCCAGCATCTGGTGCTCGCCGGCCTCGATCCGCAGGCTACCCACGCTCGCCTTGTAGTCGCTCCCTTCATCCTTCAACTGATCGGCGCGGACGAAGATCTCGCCGGCGCTGAAGCGACTGACCTGGGCGGTGCTGTCGCTGTCCTTGTGTACACGCGACTTGTGCTGCAGCGACAGTTCGACGCCCGCGTTGGGCTTGGGCGAGTCGGTGAGTGCGGCAGCCTCGTCATCGCTTTTCTTGCCACTGAACAGGCGCTGGATGCGATCGGTGACGTATTTGTAGTCGATACCGGCGCTGAGGCCGCCATCCCAGTTGCTGAGGGTGGTCTCGCGAACCTTGGTGTTGGCCGCTGCCCGGTTGTCGATGTGCTCGGCGTCTACCTTCAATGTGCGTCCAGCGTGCAGTTGCGCGGCGGTGGTGGTCAGTCGCGTGGTGTCGATATGCAGGTCCCCGCTGGAGGTCAGCGTGCTGCGACGCACCATGCTGTCACGCTCGAGCTGGGCGGCAGGGCCATGGTAGGCATCGATGCCCAAGGCGACGCGGTCGGTGCCGCCGGTAACGCTGAGTGCGGCGCCGGTGCGGGTATCGAGGGTGTGGCGGGTGGTGGTGTCGTAAGCGACGGCAAGGTCGATTTCGCTGGCGGCCAGCTTGATATCCGATGTGTTTG
Organism: Pseudomonas sp. CAM1A; assembly: GCF_047501685.1. Taxonomy (NCBI): domain Bacteria; kingdom Pseudomonadati; phylum Pseudomonadota; class Gammaproteobacteria; order Pseudomonadales; family Pseudomonadaceae; genus Pseudomonas; species Pseudomonas sp. CAM1A. The sequence continues at coordinate 287,293 of NZ_JBFNXP010000008.1, forward strand.
CCTGCACGTCCGAGCCACTGACTGTCAGCCTGCGACCACTGCGCAAGGTGACGCCGCCGGCGCTGACGCTGCTGGCGACTTGGCGTGTCGCCGCCGTCTGCTCGTCGCTGTGCAATTGCTCGTAGCCGATCTTGGCCGTGTACTGCTGCGAGTCCGGATCGTTCTTGCTGGCGCTGGCCACGAATTCACGGGTGCCTTTGCTACGTCGGGCGTGGTCGCTTTCCTCGGCGCTTTCGATGCTGAGGTCGCCCTTGGCGTCGAGTTCCAGTTGCTTGCGGGCCTCGAGGCGGGCGCCGGAGATCCGCATGTCGGCTCCGGCGCTGGCGACGAGGGTGGTGCCCTTGAGGGTACTGGCCCTGGCCTGTTCGGTATGGGCCTGACTGTCGATGGTAGTGCGGTCGAGGTAGGTCTTGTGGGTGGACTGTTCGGCGATATCGAGGGTATCCACGCCCGCGCTGATCGTCAGATCGCCGCCGCTGCGCAGTTGCAAGGCATTGTCCGCCTCCAGTTGCGCGGCCGTCAGCTGCAGGTCGGTACCCGCCTCCAGGATCAGGCTGTCTGCGGCCACCAGGCGGCTGCCCAGCTGCTGGCGACGGGTTTGCGTGGTGACGCCGTCGAGGCTTTCGGTGGGGATGAACAGCCATTGCTTCGCCCAATTGACTGGATCGTCCGTGACCTTTTCGCGGGTGGCGGTATCCAAGGTCAGTTTTTTGCCGGCGTGTACCTCGATCTGCCTGGCCTTGCCATGGGCATGGGTGAGCTGCAGATCGCCGGCGGCCTTCAGGTCCAGTTTGCCGGTGTTGCTGGCGAGGCTGGCCTGGCGCTTGTCACTGCCCTGGACCTTCAGATCGCCTGCGGAGTGGATGATCAGGTCGCGGTCCGCGCGCAGTTCCTTGTCGCCAACCTGCACGCCAGCGCCTTCGGCGGTGCTGACGATGCGGATGCGTCCGGCTTGCATGGCGCCGAGCAGGTTGGCATCGATAGCGGTGGCGACGGCGGGTAGATGTTCGAGCACCTCGCGGCTGCCTGCGTCGACAAGGTTGCGGCCGACGGTCAAGTTCAACTGGCCCTTGGCTAACAGGTGCCCTGTGCTACCGAGACGCGGCGCGATCAGGTCCAGGGCGCCCCCGGCATTGCTCTGGCCACGGCCCAGCACATTGAGTGTGCCGCTGGCGTCGCGGCTGTCGAGGTGCCTGATCTGCCCGTCGTGAATGTCTGCCTTGCCGACCAGGAAGCCGGCGCGGGTGGTATTGATGAAGCTGCCGCCGTTGAGGGTGATGCCGTTGGGGTTGGCGAGCAGGTAATCGGCTTTCTGACCGAAGATTTCCTGGGCCCCCTCGATTCGCGAGGCGTTCTGGCCGACCACCTCGTTGAGGATGGTCGAGGCGGCGTGGCCCTGGAACTGCGGGTTGGCGCCCAACTGGCCGGCCAGCTGCGACTGCCCGGCCTGCAGGGCATTGTTCAGCACCAGGCCGGGCTTGCCGACGTTGTAGTCGAGGAACTGGTTGTGTGACAGGCCGCTGGCATTCGGCGCGACGATGTCGATGACGGGTACGCCATGGCCGTTGTCGATGATCGGGGTACCGCCGGGGCCCGGTGTCGGTGTCAGGGCGCCTTGCGCCTGGACCTGGGTGCTGCCCAGCAGGGCAAGGAAGACAGCCCAGCGCAGGGTATCTGGTCGGGTCTTGGAGACAGGATTTTGCATGAAAACCTCGCAAGTGATGTACGAAATCGTGAAATCAGCTGCGGGAATTCTAAGAATGTCAGTGATGGCATTTATGTGGCTCAATGCCACTATGCTGAGGGAATGAGGCGATTCTACATGTAGGAAAAGTGAGCGGGCGCGTGGCGAAAGGGGCGGGCGCTTAAAGAGAAAGGCCTGTCCCGCGTGAGCAGGACAGGCCTTTGCTGTCATAGGGCAGCGTTCATGGGCGAATTTCGATCAGCGTGCCGTCCTTCACCATGCTCCACACCTCGCGCATGTCGTCGTTGCGCATGGCAATGCAGCCCTCGGTCCAGTCCAGGGTATGGAAGTACCACTCGGGGTACTCCTCGTTGATCGGCGTGCCGTGGATCATGATCATGCTGCCGGCGGCAACGCCTTCGCTGCGAGCCTTGGCGGCATCGGTGATATTCGGGTAGGAGATGTGCATGGCCAGGTTGTAGCGGTCGCTGACCTTGCGCCAGTCCAGCCAGTACAGGCCTTCCGGGGTTTTCTTGTCGCCTTCGCGGGCCTTGGCCCCCTTGGGCTGCTTGCCCAGGGAGATGCGGTAGGTCTTGAGCGGCTCGCCACGGCTGATCAGTTGCAGCCGGCGCTCGGACTTGATCACCAGCACCTTGTCGATCAGCCGCTCCTGCTGCACGCCGGTGGTGGCGGGCTGGACCGGCGACGGCGCGGCCGACGGCGTCTTGCGGATGATGGTCTCGGTGAAGGCGGCTTGCGACACCGAGGCGACACTGAAGCAGAGGAGGGCAAGCAGCCAGCGCATGAAACCGTATCCCTGAAAACTTAGGTGGTGGACGACGTGACGTTCATCGGCGGCAGGTATTCATGGCCTATCGGGTAGTGCTGCCTGACGCGGTCGCGATAATAGCATTCTAGTGTGCGTGTGACGGTGCGGAAAGCCAGCTCGCGCCAGGGGATCTCATGCTCTTCGAACAAGCGCACCTCGAGGCTCTCGATACCCACGGCGAAGTCAAGATCGGCCAGTTCGGCGCGGAAGAACACGTGCACCTGGTTGATGTGCGGCAGGTCGAACAACTGGTACAGGCTGGTTTCGCCGACCCGCGCGCACGCTTCCTCGACGGTTTCGCGACGGGCGGCGGCGTCCAGGGTCTCGCCGTTCTCCATGAACCCGGCGGGCAGGGTCCAGAAGCCCCGGCGCGGCTCGATGGCGCGCCGGCACAGCAGCACTTGCGAACCCCAGGTGGGCAGTACTCCGGCAACGATGTTGGGGTTCTGGTAGTGGATGGTCTGGCAATGGTCGCAGACATACCGCAGGCGGCTGTCGCCTTCGGGGATCCGCTGGGTGACCGGTTGGCCGCACGCGCTGCAGAATTTCATGCTTTCATTCATTCCAGTGGGGTCGGGCTATCTTGGCGCGCCCGGCCCGCTTACCGCAAGCGGCCTGCGGGCGGGGCTTGGGTGCCTCGCGGCTTTGGTGCATCATGCAGGGCAGGCCTTGGACACGAGAGTGCGTAATGCTGGACGAGCTTCTTCGCCGAATGAGCAACCATACCCCCGCGTCACCGGAGACGGATCGCCGTTTCCCAGAAGCGGCGGTGCTGCTGCCCATTACCCGCAGCGAGGAGCCGGAGCTGGTGCTGACCCTGCGCGCCAAGGGCCTGTCCACCCACGGCGGTGAAGTCGCCTTCCCGGGCGGGCGGCGCGACCCGGAGGACCCAGACCTGGTGTTCACGGCCCTGCGCGAAGCCGAGGAGGAAATCGGCCTGCCGCCCGGGCTGGTCGAGGTGATCGGCCCGCTCAGCCCGTTGATCTCGCTGCATGGCCTGAAGGTGACGCCGTTCGTCGGTTTGATCCCGGACTATGTCGAGTACCGCGCCAACGACGCGGAAATCGCCGCCGTGTTCAGTGTGCCGCTGGCGTTCTTCCGCCAGGACCCCCGCGAGCACACCCACCGCATCGACTACCAGGGCCGCAGCTGGTACGTGCCCAGCTACCGCTACGGCGACTACAAGATCTGGGGGCTTTCGGCGATCATGATCGTCGAACTGGTCAACCTGCTGTTCGACGCTGGCATCAGCCTGCACCAGCCCCCCGAGCGTTTCATCGAGAACTGAGCGGGGCACACCCCGCCACTGGCGTTCAACCGTGAGGAGCGACACATGAAATACCGCCTGGGCGACCTGCGCGTCGAAGCCCATCCCGAGAGCTGGGCCGCGCCCACTGCCATGCTGATCGGCAAGGTGCGTCTGCAGGCCCGGGCCAGCGTATGGTTCGGCGCGGTACTGCGCGGCGACAACGAGCTGATCGACATCGGCGAAGACAGCAACGTCCAGGATGGCACGGTGATGCACACCGACATGGGTTCGCCGCTGACCCTTGGTCGCGGGGTGACCGTCGGCCACAACGCCATGCTGCATGGCTGTACGGTCGGCGACTACAGCCTGGTCGGCATCAATGCGGTGATCCTCAACGGGGCGCGTATTGGCAAGCACTGCATCATCGGCGCCAACGCGCTGATCCCCGAGGGCAAGGAGATACCCGATGGCTCGCTGGTGATGGGCTCGCCGGGCAAGGTGGTGCGCGAGTTGACCGAGCAGCAGAAACGCATGCTCGAGGCCAGCGCCGCTCATTATGTGCACAATGCCCAGCGCTATGCCCGTGACCTGGTGAGCGACGATGAGTGACGAGCGGCCCGTGGCCTCGCCCTGTGTCAATGTCTGCGCGCTGGACGAGCAGGATATCTGCACCGGGTGCCAGCGCACGGTGAGCGAGATCACTCGCTGGGGGCGCATGGACAATGCCGAGCGGCGCGTGGTGTTGCAGCGCTGCCATGAGCGGGCGGTGGCGGCGGGGCTGATCATCGGCCTGTAGAACCGGCGCCCGTGGCGCGGGCTTGTCCCGCACGGGTGCCGGCGCTAATCTGTGCGGCTGGCCCTCCGAAAACACAGACCATGTTCTATCTCATCGCCTACATCAGCAGCGTGGTGCTGATCAACTTCGCCTTCTCCAGTGCGCCGCACCTGGACGTGATCTGGTCCGCCTGGGGCGGGTTGGTGTTCATCCTGCGCGACATGGTGCAGACCCGCTACGGCCATGGCGCGTTGCTGGCCATGCTGGTGGCGCTGGTGCTGTCCTATATCACCTCCGAGCCTGCCATCGCCCTGGCCAGCGCTACCGCGTTCTTCGTCTCCGAGCTGATCGACTGGCTGGTGTTCAGCGTTACCCGCCGGCCCCTGCGCGACCGCCTGTGGCTGAGCTCGGCGCTGAGCATCCCGGTGGACACCTTCATCTTCTTCGGCATGATCGGCGCCTTGACGCCTGCGGTGATCGGCACGGCGATGGCCTCGAAGTTCGCCGGGGTCACGGCGGTGTGGTTGATCATGGCCTGGCGGGCACGGCGCGCGGTGGCCACATCCTGATGTAGAATACCGGTCCATTTTTCAGCGGGCGGCAGCCAGCGTGGCGCGGCCCCGGACGCCTTCGAGGACCTGAAATGACCCGTATCGGAACCCCACTGTCGCCTACCGCGACCCGTGTACTGCTGTGTGGCTGCGGCGAGCTGGGCAAGGAAGTGGTGATCGAGCTGCAGCGCCTGGGCGTCGAGGTGATTGCCGTGGACCGCTATGCCAATGCGCCGGCGATGCAGGTCGCGCACCGCAGCCACGTGATCAACATGCTCGATGGCGTGGCCCTGCGCGCAGTGATCGAGGCGGAAAAACCGCACTACATCGTCCCCGAGATCGAGGCCATTGCCACCGCCACGCTGGTCGAGCTGGAAAACGAAGGCTTCAACGTCGTCCCCACCGCCCGCGCCACCCAGCTGACCATGAACCGCGAAGGTATTCGCCGCCTGGCTGCCGAGGAGCTGGACCTGCCAACCTCGCCGTACCATTTCGCCGACACCTTCGAGGATTACAGCAAGGCGGTGGCCGACCTGGGCTACCCGTGCGTGGTCAAGCCGGTGATGAGTTCGTCCGGCAAGGGCCAGAGCCTGCTGCGCAGCGCCGATGACCTGCGCAAAGCCTGGGACTACGCCCAGGAAGGCGGTCGTGCCGGCAAGGGGCGGGTGATCATCGAGGGCTTCATCGACTTCGAATATGAGATCACCCTGCTGACCGTGCGCCATGTCGGTGGCACCACCTTCCTCGCGCCGGTCGGCCATCGCCAGGAGAAAGGCGACTATCAGGAGTCGTGGCAGCCCCAGGCCATGAGCCCGAAGGCGCTGGCCGAGTCGCAGCGTGTGGCCCAGGCGGTCACCGACGCGCTGGGCGGCCGTGGCCTGTTCGGTGTGGAACTGTTCGTCAAGGGTGACCAGGTGTGGTTCAGCGAAGTGTCGCCGCGCCCGCACGACACCGGCCTTGTGACCCTGATTTCCCAGGACCTGTCGCAGTTCGCCCTGCATGCCCGGGCCATCCTCGGCCTGCCGATCCCGGTGGTGCGCCAGTTCGGCCCGTCGGCGTCGGCGGTGATCCTGCCAGAGGGCCAGTCGCAGCAGACCAGCTTCGCCAACCTGGGCGCCGCCCTGAGCGAGCCGGATACCGCCATTCGCCTGTTCGGCAAGCCGGAGATCAACGGTACTCGGCGCATGGGCGTGTGCCTGGCGCGTGACGAATCGGTCGAGGCGGCGCGGGCCAAGGCGACCCGGGCTTCGCAGGCGGTCAAGGTCGAGTTCTGATCTGCAACGATCGCGGGGCAAGCCCGCTCCCACGCCAGTATCAGCCTGGCGTGGGAGCGGGCTTGCCCCGCGATTGACTCAAAGCTCGGTATTACGCGTTTCTTTCAGGCACAACACGGCAATCAGGCTGATCACCGCCGCCGCCGACACATAACCTCCCACCCAGCTCAAGCCGCCCATGCTCACCAGCTTCTGGGCAAAGAACGGTGCCGCCGAGGCGCCGACGATGCCGCCCAGGTTGTAGGCCGCCGAAGCGCCGGTGTAGCGCACATGGGTTGGGAACAGCTCCGGCAGCAGCGCGCCCATCGGGGCGAAGGTAACGCCCATCAGGAACAGCTCGATGCTCAGGAACAACGCCACCCCGGTGGTCGAGCCCGAGGTCAGCAGTGGCTCCATGGCAAAGCCCGAGGCGATGGCCAGCAGCGCGCCGGCGATCAACACCGGCTTGCGCCCGTAACGGTCGCTCAGCCAGGCCGACAGGGGCGTGGCCAGGGCCATGAACACCACGGCGAAGCACAGCAGGCCGAGGAAGGTTTCACGGCTGTAGCCCAGAGTGGACACGCCATAGCTCAACGAGAACACCGTGGATATGTAGAACAGCGCGTAGCACACCACCATCGCCGCAGCCCCCAGCAGGGTCGGCAGCCAGTACTGGGAGAACAGCTCGATCACTGGCATCTTGACCCGCTCCTGGCGGGCCACGGCCTTGGCGAACACCGGGCTTTCCTCGAGTTTCAGGCGCACATAGAGCCCGACCAGCACCAGTGCGGCGCTGAGCAGGAACGGAATGCGCCAGCCCCATTCGCGGAACTGCTCGTCGCTGAGCACCAAGGCTAGGGTGAGGAACAGGCCGTTGGCGGCGAGGAAGCCGATAGACGGGCCCAACTGCGGGAACATGCCGAACCAGGCGCGCTTGCCCTCAGGAGCGTTTTCGGTGGCCAGCAATGCCGCGCCGCCCCATTCGCCGCCCAGTCCCAGGCCCTGGCCGAAGCGCAGCACACAGAGAATGATCGGTGCCCATACGCCGATGCTGTCATACCCGGGCAGCACGCCGATCAGGGTGGTGGACACGCCCATCAGCAGCAGCGAGGCGACCAGTGTCGACTTGCGCCCGATACGGTCGCCGAAGTGGCCGAACAGCGCCGATCCCAGGGGCCGGGCGAGGAAGGCGATACCGAAGGTAAGGAAGGCCGCCAGCATTTGCGCGGTACCGGAACCGGACGGGAAGAACACCGGCCCGATCACCAGCGCGGCGGCGGTGGCGTAGACGTAAAAATCGTAGAACTCGATGGCGGTGCCGATGAAGCTGGCGGTGGCCACCCGGGCAGGCGAGTTGACCGGGGCTGCCGAGGCAGGTTCGGCGTAGGTGCTGCTGGTAGTCATGCGAAGGTCCCTGACAGTCATGCTCCATGGGGCACGGCCCATGTGGCGGGCACACGGGAGCCGGAGCGTATTGTTGTTGGTCGCGCGACTGACGATAGCCCAGGGGATAGGCGGTAGGCGGTTGCTGTTCGGGGTGCTGAAGCAGGACCGCGGGGCGTGTCAGTGGTGCGGACTGGCCGTCGGACGCCGGGTGCGGGTAGCGGGCGGGGCGGCAGGGCTGGGTAAGCGTGGCCTGAGTATAGCTAGCGAGTCAGTGTCCAGACCAGTACTTTGCTTGCACAATTATCCTCTGTTTCAAGGATTTCCAGCCGATACCTGCCAATTTTCAAACAAACCGCGCTAGCCGGAATGCTTTCCAACGCCTCGGTGACCAGGCCGTTGAGGGTTTTCGGCCCGCCGTCGCAGGGCAGATGCCAGCCCAGGGTGCGGTTGATCTCGCGCAGCGAAGCCGTCCCTTCGATGACGAAGCGGCCATCGGGCTGCGGGTGGACATGCGGGTTTTCCAGGCTCTGCTCGTCTTCGAACTCGCCAACGATCTCTTCGAGAATGTCTTCAAGGGTAACGATGCCCAGGACTTCGCCATACTCGTCCACCACCACGCCCATGCGCCGCTGCTGCTTGTGGAAATTCAGCAGTTGCATCTGCAGTGGTGTGCTTTCGGGCACGAAGTAGGGCTCGTAGCAGGCCGCCTGGAGTTTTTCCAGGGTGAGCTCTGCCCGCGGCAGCAGGTGGCTGATCAGCTTGGTGTTGAGGACGGCTTCGACCTGGTTGATGTCGTTGTGATAGACCGGCAGGCGCGTGTGACGGCTGATGATCAGTTGCTCGATGATCCGCTCGATGGGATCGTCGAGGTTGATGCCATCTACTTCGTTACGCGGTACCAGGATGTCGTTGACGGTGATCTTGTCCAGCGCCTGCAGGCCCTCCAGCAGGCCGTGCTGGCTGGTCTCGGCAGGCTCGTCTTCGTCGAATGCATCGCCCTGCTGCGGGTGCAGTGCCACCGCGGTGGGTTGCACACGGAACGGGCGCAGGATCACTTTGGCGCAGCCATCGAGCAGGCAGCCCAGCGGCTGCAGCAGCGCCAGCGGCAATTTCAGCAGGTTGCCGCCCAGGTCCAGGAAGGCTTGCGGGTTGCGGCGCGCCAGGCGGCGCGGCAGGTAGTCGGCGAGCACAAGCAGGGTGAAGCTGGCGCCAAGGCCGGCCAGCCAGAAACCGTGTTCACCGTTGTAGCGCTGGCCAATCAGGCAGGCCAGGCCCAGCACCAGCAACTTGCCGAGGCTGGCGCCGAGCACCAGGCCCTGGGCGGGCAGGGTCGGGGCGCCGTGGCCATTGAGCTGCTGGCGGGCGCAGTCTACCGCGGTGAACAGCGCCGACCACAGCAGGGCCAGTGCGATGATGCCGAGCAGCGGGGCGTACGGCAGAGTGTCCATGGGCGGCCGTCAGATGTGCAGGATGAATTCGCGGACCAGCTTGCTGCCGAAGTAGGCCAGCATCAGCAGGCAGAAGCCAGCCAGGGTCCAGCGGATCGCCTTGTGACCGCGCCAGCCGAGGCGGGTGCGGCCCCACAGCAGTACGCTGAAGACAATCCAGGCGACACAGGCCAGCAGCGTCTTGTGCACCAGGTGCTGGGCGAACAGGTTGTCGAGGAACAGCCAGCCGGAGAGCAGTGACAGCGACAGCAGCCCCCAGCCGGCCCAGAGGAAGCCGAACAGCAGACTTTCCATGGTCTGCAGCGGCGGGAAGTTGCGGATCAGCCCGGACGGGTGCTTGTGCTTGAGCTGGTGGTCCTGCAGCAACAGCAGCAGGGCCTGGAACACGGCGATGGTGAACAGGCCGTAGGCCAGGATCGACAGCAGGATATGGGCGAGGATGCCCGGCTCTTCGTTGATCAGCGGCACCGTGCCGGGTGGCGCGAACTGGGCCAGCAGTGCGGTCACCGCGCCGAGCGGGAACAGCAGCACCAGCAGGTTTTCCACCGGGATGCTCAAGCAGGCGAGCAGGGTCAGGCCGATCACTGCCACGGCGATCAGGCTGGCGGCGCTGAAGAAGTCGAGGCTCAGGCCCAGCGGGGTGATCAGCTGGAAGAACAGGGCACCGCCCTGGGCGACGACCGCCAGGGTGCCAAGCAGGCCAAGCAGCCGTTTGTCGGCACGGGCGCCACGGGCCAGGCCGGTGGCCTGGTAGACGGTCGCGGCCAGATAAAGGAAGGCGGCGAGCAGGTTGGGTATGAGGCTGGGTGAAGAGAACATAAGTCCTGGCGTGCAAGCCCTAAAGGGACGGAGTTTGGCATAGATCGCGGTAGGCAAGGAAGACTGCGTATCAATCGCGGGGCAAGCCCGCCCCCACGAACCCGGTGTGGGGCAGCCTGGCATGAGCTGCATGTTTGGCCGGTGGTCCAGCGCGAGGTGTGCGTCTATCCCAGTCTCCGCTATAATCGCCGCCTTGTTGTGCCCAGCGCGTGTGCATTTCCACCTGGGCGCCTGAAAAATCTCGGCTTCACTGGGCCTGAAAGGATCACCATGTTCGAAAACCTGACCGACCGCCTGTCACAGACGCTGCGCCATGTCACCGGCAAGGCCAAGCTGACCGAAGACAACATCAAGGACACGCTGCGCGAAGTGCGCATGGCCCTGCTCGAGGCCGACGTCGCCCTGCCGGTGGTCAAGGATTTCGTCAACAGCATCAAGGAACGTGCGGTCGGCACCGAAGTGTCGCGCAGCCTGACCCCGGGCCAGGCGTTCGTGAAGATCGTCCAGGCCGAGCTGGAAAGCCTCATGGGGGCGGCCAACGAAGAGCTGACCCTCAACGCCGCCCCGCCGGCCGTGGTGCTGATGGCCGGCCTGCAGGGCGCGGGTAAGACCACCACCGCCGGCAAGCTGGCGCGCCACCTGAAAGAGCGCAAGAAGAAGAGCGTGATGGTGGTGTCGGCCGACGTCTACCGTCCGGCGGCGATCAAGCAGCTCGAGACGCTGGCCAATGATATCGGCGTGACCTTCTTCCCGTCCGACATCAGCCAGAAGCCGGTGGCCATCGCCGAAGCGGCGATCCGCGAAGCCAAGCTCAAGTTCATCGACGTGGTGATCGTCGATACCGCGGGTCGTCTGCACGTCGACGCCGACATGATGGACGAGATCAAGGCCCTGCACGCCGCGGTCAAGCCGATCGAAACCCTGTTCGTGGTCGACGCCATGACCGGCCAGGACGCGGCCAACACGGCCAAGGCCTTTGGCGATGCGCTGCCACTGACCGGCGTGGTGCTGACCAAGGTCGACGGTGACGCCCGTGGCGGTGCCGCCCTGTCGGTGCGCGCCATTACCGGCAAGCCGATCAAGTTCATCGGCATGGGCGAGAAGACCGAAGCCCTCGAGCCGTTCCACCCTGACCGGATCGCTTCGCGCATCCTCGGCATGGGTGACGTGCTCAGCCTGATCGAGCAGGCCGAGCAGAACATCGACAAGGAAAAGGCCGACAAACTGGCCAAGAAGTTGAAGAAGGGCAAGGGCTTCGACCTCGAAGACTTCCGCGATCAACTGCAACAGATGAAGAACATGGGCGGCCTCGGTGGCCTCATGGACAAACTGCCGAGCATCGGTGGCGTCAACCTGTCGCAGATGGGCAACGCCCAGGGCGCTGCCGAGAAGCAGTTCAAGCAGATGGAAGCGATCATCAACTCCATGACCCCTGCCGAGCGCCGCGACCCTGACCTGATCAGCGGTTCGCGCAAGCGCCGCATCGCCCTCGGTTCCGGCACCCAGGTGCAGGACATCGGCCGGCTGATCAAGCAGCACAAGCAGATGCAGAAGATGATGAAGAAATTCTCCGCCAAGGGCGGCATGGCCAAGATGATGCGCGGCCTCGGCGGGATGCTGCCGGGTGGTGGCATGCCCAAGATGTAAGCGAATTCGGGCGGCTGTCTTTATATGAGGACAGTCACCCAGCCCCCGCTTCGGCGGGAACAGCGCCGCCAAATGGCGGCTTAACCGGCAGATCTGAACGGTGGGTCAAGCGCTCGCCGAAAAAGGCATTTGCAAATGTCCGTGTATTCCCCGAGAATATGCGGCCTTTTGGGCACCCGTGTGCCCATTGGGCATTCAGTTTTGCAGCACCGACTATAGGAACGATGTTCACATGGTAACCATTCGTCTGGCCCGTGGCGGCTCGAAAAAGCGCCCATTCTACCACCTGACCGTGACCAACTCGCGTAACGCCCGTGACGGCCGTTTCGTTGAGCGCGTTGGCTTCTTCAACCCGATCGCATCGGGCGCCGAAGTCAAGCTGTCGGTCAACCAAGAGCGCGTCACCTACTGGCTGAGCCAGGGCGCACAGCCGTCTGAGCGTGTTGCTCAGCTGCTGAAGGAAGCTGCCAAGGCTGCAGCCTGAGCAGTATGAACGCGACGCCAGAAAAGGCTGATGACCTCATCGTCGTTGGCAAGATTTTTTCGGTTCACGGCGTTCGCGGCGAGGTGAAGGTGTATTCCTTTACCGATCCGATTGAAAACCTGTTGGATTATCCGCGCTGGACGCTTCGGCATGAAGGCAAGGTAAAGCAGGTCGAGCTGGTCAGCGGTCGTGGCTCCCAAAAGGGCCTGGTCGTGAAATTGAAAGGCCTCGAGGATCGTGACGAAGCCCGGCTTCTGAGCGGTTACGAAATCTGCATTGCGCGGAGCCTTTTGCCCAACCTGGCAGCCGACGAGTACTACTGGTACCAGTTGGAAGGCCTGAAGGTCATCAATCAGGACGAACAGCTGTTCGGCACGATCGATCACCTGTTGGAGACCGGTGCGAACGATGTAATGGTGGTCAAGCCTTGCACAGGCAGCCTGGATGATCGCGAGCGTCTGTTGCCCTATACGGAGCAATGCGTGCTGGCAATCGACCTGCAGGCCGGTGTGATGCGAGTCGAATGGGACGCGGATTTCTAGACGATGGGTAGCCTTCGCGTAGAAGTCATCACGTTGTTCCCCGAGATGTTCTCGGCCATCACTGAGTACGGCATTACCAGCCGTGCGGTGAAACAGGGGTTGCTGCAAGTGACCTGCTGGAACCCACGGGACTACACCACAGATCGCCACCACACCGTGGATGATCGGCCGTTTGGCGGTGGTCCGGGCATGGTGATGAAGATCAAGCCTCTGGAAGACGCCCTGGTTAGCGCCAGGCAGGCGACCGGAGCTGCGGCAAAGGTGATCTACCTTTCGCCACAAGGCCGCAAGCTGACCCAGCAGGCGGTCAAAGGCTTGGCCGAACAGGAATCGTTGATCCTGATCGCCGGCCGTTATGAAGGTATCGACGAGCGCTTTATCGAGGCTCATGTCGATGAGGAGTGGTCGATTGGCGACTATGTGCTTTCCGGTGGCGAGCTGCCGGCCATGGTACTGATCGATGCGGTTACGCGGCTGCTGCCCGGAGCTTTAGGGCATGTGGACTCGGCGGAGGAAGATTCTTTCACCGACGGTCTGCTGGATTGCCCGCACTACACCCGACCCGAGGTGTATGCGGATCAGCGTGTACCCGACGTGTTGCTTAGTGGCAACCATGCACATATCCGGCGATGGCGGATGAAGCAGTCCCTTGGTAGGACCTTCGAACGACGCGCCGATCTTCTGGAAAGTCGCTCGCTTTCTGGAGAAGAGAAGAAGCTGCTCGAGGAATACCTCCGCGAGCGGGACGATAGTTAAACGTATCGATGGTGGATCGCGTTATCCATCTTAGGAGCACAGCATGACCAACAAGATCATCCAGCAGCTCGAAGCCGAGCAGATGAGCAAAGAGATCCCGACCTTCGCACCAGGCGACACCATTGTCGTCCAGGTTAAAGTGAAGGAAGGCGACCGCTCGCGTCTGCAGGCGTTCGAAGGCGTCGTTATCGCCAAGCGTAACCGCGGTCTGAACAGCGCCTTCACCGTGCGCAAGATCTCCAGCGGCGTTGGTGTAGAGCGTACCTTCCAGACCTACAGCCCGCAGATCGACAGCCTGGCCGTGAAACGTCGTGGTGACGTGCGTAAAGCCAAGCTGTACTACCTGCGTGACCTGTCCGGTAAAGCAGCTCGCATCAAGGAAAAACTGTCCTGAGTGCAGTTTGTCCGGTGGCCTAGGCCCCGTGCGAGAAAAAGCAGCCTTCGGGCTGCTTTTTTGCGTCTTGAATCTTGCCTTTGCGATGTGACTCCGAGATGACAACCCGAGACCAGGAAATCCAGCGCCGCACCGAACTGTCGGTGACCCGCGTGACCAAGGCGGTGTTCCCCAACACCACCAACCACCACAACACCCTGTTTGGCGGCACCGCCCTGGCGTGGATGGACGAAGTGTCGTTCATCGCCGCCACCCGCTTCTGCCGGCTGCCGTTGGTGACCGTGTCCACCGACCGCATCGATTTCAAGCACCCGATTCCGGCAGGCTCGATCGTCGAGCTGGTGGGGACGGTGATCAAGGTCGGCAACACCAGCCTGCAGGTGCAGGTGGATGTGTTCGTCGAGAACATGTACCTCGATGGGCGCGAGCGGGCGATCCATGGTGTGTTCAGCTTCGTCGCCATCGACGAGGACAAGCGTCCTGTGCCGGTGCTGCCGTTGGCTTGAGGTGCGTTATTGCGGGGCTGGATTGCGTGGGAGCGGGCTTGTCCCTCGATGAGGCCAGTACAGACAACCTGTAGCCCGCTATGAAACACTTGGCCACCTTCTATCGCTGATGCAGCAGCCTCGCATGCCCGCCCTAGACCACCCCTTGATCGACCAGTTTCTCGACGCCCTCTGGCTGGAAAAAGGCCTGTCCGACAACACCCGCGCCTCCTATCGCAGCGACCTGGCCCTGTTCAACGGCTGGTTGCAGGACAAGCACGTACTGTTGCCCGATGCCGGCCGCGAACTGATCCTCGATCACCTGGCCTGGCGCTTCGACCAAGGCTACAAGCCTCGTTCCACCGCGCGCTTCCTGTCCGGGGTGCGCGGCTTTTTCCGTTATCTGTTGCGCGAACGGATGATCGGCGTTGATCCGACCTTGCAGGTGGACATGCCGCAACTGGGCCGGCCACTGCCCAAGTCGCTGTCCGAGGCCGATGTCGAGGCCTTGCTGCAAGCGCCGGATCGCGGTGAGGCGATTGGCCAGCGCGACCGCGCCATGCTCGAAGTGCTCTATGCCTGTGGCCTGCGTGTGACCGAGCTGGTCAGCCTGACCCTGGACCAGGTCAACCTGCGTCAGGGCGTGCTGCGGGTGATGGGCAAGGGCAGCAAGGAGCGCCTGGTGCCGATGGGCGAGGAGGCGGTGGTGTGGATCGAGCGCTACCTGCGCGATGGCCGTGCCGAGCTGCTCAGCGGACGCCCCAGCGACGTGCTGTTCCCCAGCCTGCGCGGCGAGCAGATGACCCGCCAGACCTTCTGGCACCGCATCAAGCACCACGCGCGGGTGGCCGGCATCGACAAGCCGCTGTCGCCGCACACGCTGCGCCACGCCTTTGCCACCCACCTGCTCAACCATGGCGCCGACCTGCGCGTGGTGCAGATGCTGCTGGGCCACAGCGACCTGTCCACCACGCAGATATACACCCATGTGGCCCGCGCGCGGCTGCAGGAACTACACGCTTTGCATCACCCTCGGGGTTGACGCTCGGGCGATCATCCAGCAGATTTCGACACCTCAAGCGCTCGATATGGAAATCAAGCATGACCAGGTTCAAGTGCCCTGCAGCCGTGCCGTTGCCGGTCAGTAATGTCTGACGCCCTGTGGGCCGCCCGCGAGGGCGATGCGTTGATGCACACCTCGATGATGGCCGACATCGTCAGCGGCGTGCTGGAAGTGGCCGCCAACGTCGCCATCGGTGTGCTGGCCACCGCGGCGGTCACTGCGGCGCTGGGTCTGACCGTGGTCACCGGCGGCCTCGGCTGCTTCGTGCTCGGCGCGGTGGTGGGCATCGTGGTCGGCGTGGTCATGAGCAAGACCGGGGCCGACAAGGGCTTGAGCAGTTTATGCGAGGGCATCGGCAACTTCCTGTTCCCGCCCTCGGTGCAAGCCAACATCCTCACCGGCTCGAAGAATACCCACACCAATGGCAAACCGGCCGCACGCGCTGCCGGCGTCATCGTTGCCGCCGCCGCGCCCGTCGGCAGCGACGCGGCTCAGCCGCCGGCCGAGGAGGAGCAAGAAAGCTTCCTCGACATGGCCAAGGGCTTTTTCTCACAGATGTGGCGGCCTACGGTCGCCAGCCCGGCGCCGAACACCGAGCCTGCCGAGGACGACAAGATCCTCTGCAGCAAGCATCCGCCGATGCCGCCGCAATACCTGGCCGAAGGCTCGAGCAAGGTCACCATCAACGGTCATCCGGCCTGTCGCAGCGGCGATCGCAGCACCTGCGAGGCGGTGATCGTCGACGCCGGGCTGGTCTCCGATAATGTGCGCATCGGCGGTGACTCGATCGTGGTCCGCGAGATTCGCAGCGGCAAGACCCCGGGCATCGGCCTGGCGATTACCGCCTTGATGATGCTGCGCGGGCGTGGCGGCAAGTTCTACAGCAAGTTCGGCTGCATGGTGATTGGCGGCATCGGCAGCGCGGTCACCAGCCAGGTGACCGGCGCGATCACCAGCGCCATCGCCGGCTCACCCAACCCGGTCCACAGCCCCACTGGCGCCAAACTGTTGAGCGGCGAAGCCGAGCTTGATTTCAGCCTTCCGGGCTTGATCCCGTTGGACTGGCAGCGCTACTACAACAGCCGGGATGAACGCCGCGACGGCCTGTTCGGTGCCGGCTGGAGCGTCGATTACGAAGTCTTCGTCGCTATCGAAGCGCATCCTGAAGGCGGCGAGCGCCTGCTGTTCACCGACGAACAGGCACGGGTCGTCGACATGGGCCATATCCCCCGTGGTGATGCCGTGTTCAGCGCCGGCGAAGGCCTCAGCGTGCGTCGCGCGTACAACGGCGAGCTGCTGATCGAAAGTGTCGACGGTCTCTATCGCCTGTTCCAGCCCACCCCGAACAATCCGCAGCGCCTGCGCCTGGCGCAACTGGGTGACCGCAACGACAACCGCATCTACCTGGACTACGACAGCAACGGTCGCTTGCTCAGGCTGCGCGATACCTTCGATGTGGTCCAGGTGCAGTTGCTTTATAGCAGCCAATGGCCAGCCCGGGTCAGCCATATCGAGCGATGGTACAGCGACGAGTCGAACGAACTGCTGGCCAGCTATGCCTATGACAGCAACGGCGACTTGGCCGAAGTCCGCGACGCCAGCGGCCAGGTGCAACGGCGCTTCGCCTATGACCAGGGCCGGCGCATGGTCGAACACCAGCTGCCCAGCGGCCTGCGCTGCTTCTATGAATGGGCTCGTGCTGCAGACGACTGGCGCGTGGCCCGGCACTGGACCGATGACGGTGACGAGTACTGTTTCGACTATGACACCGAGGCTGGCATCACCCGGGTCACCGACGGTTTGCAGCGGGTCAGCACGCGCTATTGGAACCCGCAGTACCAGATCACCCAGTACACCGACGCCCTCGGCCACACCTGGCATTTCGAGTGGAACGACGAACGCCAGTTGCTGGCCGCCACCGACCCGCAGGGCGGGCAATGGCAGTATCTGTACGATGAGTCCGGCAACCTCTGCGAAAGCATCGACCCACTGGGGCGCAGCGAGGCGACCCAGTGGCTGGAACACTGGTCGCTGCCCCGGGTACAGACCGACAAGGCCGGCAAGCGCTGGAGCTATCGCTATGACCAGCGCGGCAACTGCAGCAGCGAAACCGACCCGCTGGGCCACACCACCCGCTACCGCCATGACGAACGCGGCCGGGTGGTGGAGATCATCGATGCGGCGGGCAAGCACAGGCACCTGCGCTGGAACGAACTGGGCCTGCTGATTGAACGGGTCGATTGTTCGGGGTACCCGACCCGCTTCAGCTATGACCGGCGCGGGCATCTGCAGGCGGTCACCGATGCCCTCGGCGAACGCATGGAGTATTCGTACGACCATAAGGGTAGGCTGCTCAAAAGGGTGCTGCCCGACGGCCGCAGTGAACACTACCTGCACAATGCGCACGGTCTGCTGGAGCGTTACATCGACCTGGCCGGGCATCCCACTCATTACCGCCATGACCGTCGTGGTCAGGTATGCGAGCGAATCGATGCCCATGGCCGCAACGTACAGCTTGCCTATGATGCCTACGGCCGTCTTCAGGCCCTGACCAATGAAAATGGTGAAAGTTACCGGTTTGCCTGGGACCTGGGGGATCGTCTGACGCTGCAGCAGAATCTGGATGGCAGTGCCAAGCGCCTTTGTTATGACGCGCTCGATGAGATCCGCCAGGTGCAATTCATCCCAGCGCCGGATGGCAGTCATCAGCAACCAATCACCCATAAGCTGGAGCGGGATGCGGCGGGGCGGTTGATCGCCAGGCATACCGATGATGGTCTTGCTTCATACGCTTATGACCCTCTCGATCAACTGACGGCGGTGAGCGTCACTGACAACATGGGCAACAGCGAACAACTGGCCTTCGCTTATGATTCTTTTGGCCAGCTTGTTGAAGAACACAGTGCCAATGGTGTGCTCAAGCATCGCTATGACGAACTCGGCAACCTGACCCAGACCCAGTTGCCCGATGGCCGCTGGCTCAACCGCCTGTACTACGGCAGCGGCCACCTGCATCAGGTTAATTTCGACGGCAAGGTGATCAGCGACTTCGAACGCGACCGCCTGCACCGTGAAGTGCTACGCATCCAGGGCCAAATCAGCACCTGCAGCGAGTACGACCGCAGCGGCCGTTTGCGCTCACGCCTGCGCCGCCCCAGCCACCAGCCGCCGCAACTGCCGGCCGCGGTACAGCAACGCTTCGATTTCGACCCGGCAGACAACCTGATCGGCCGTTTCAACCAGCAGCCCGGCAGCCAGTACCAGCAATTGCTGCACTACGATTCCAGCGGCCGAATCATGGCCAGCCAGGACGCCGGCCAGGGCCAAAGCGAAACCTTCGCCTACGACGCCGCCGCCAACCTGCTCGATGGGCCGCAAGCCGGCATCGGCCTGGTGCGCCATAACCGTTTGCTCACCTACCAGGACAAGCGCTATCGCTACGACGGCTTCGGCCGCCTGATCGAGAAACGCAGCAGCCGGCGTGGTATCCAGCGCTTCAGCTACGACGCCGAGCACCGCTTGGTCCAGGTGCGCAGCCAGCACGGTGGGCGCGAACGGATACTGAACATGCGCTACGACCCGCTCGGGCGGCGTGTCGAGAAAAGCGAATATGACGATCAGGGCAATCTGCTCGACCAGACCCGCTTTACCTGGGATGGCCTGCGCTTGCTGCAGGAGCACCGATACAGCCAGACCAGCCTGTACCTGTATGTTGAAGACAGTCACGAACCGTTGGCGCGAGTTGACGGTACCGGGCAGCACCAGCAGGTGCGCTACTACCATAACGATCTCAATGGCCTGCCCGAACAGTTGACGGATGACAGTGGCGAAGCGGTCTGGCAGGCGCGCTATCAGGTCTGGGGCAATACTCTGCAGGAGGTGCGTGAGGCGCATTTCATCGAAGAGCAGAACCTCAGGTTTCAGGGCCAGTATCTGGATCGTGAGACGGGGCTGCACTACAACACGTTTCGGTTTTATGATCCGGATATCGGACGGTTCACGCAGCCGGACCCGATTGGGTTGGCTGGCGGGATTAACCTTTATCAGTACGCCCCGAATCCTGTTGGCTGGGTAGATCCGCTGGGTTTAGCAGCTGGGTGTGCAAAACTTGGTCGTCGAAATCGACATCACTCACGCTCCGCTACGTACGGGAAGCACACCAAGGCTGGCAGCCAAGCACAAGCCCAAAGTCTTTCCTCAAGAGGCGGTGCGGCGCAGTACTGGAGCAAAGATCTGGCTGATGGCTCGGGAGCTCGCCAGGTCACGGCATTCAGAAATAAAGTAGAGAAGTCAGCCTTGCGCCACGGGGTTGAAATCGACATGGGTAGCAAAGGTTCTTCCTACTATGTGCACGATGCAGGCGCCCCAATTGGCTACAATAATGGGAAGCCAACACAGTATGTGCGGGTTGAGGTGACCAATTCGCCGTCGCCGGAGTTTCATGGTCACCCAATCTCACAAGCCGACTACTTTAATTATCTGAAGTTAAAAAAATGAATATTGTTCAGCGTCTGGCGCTAACCTATCCTCTGATGACTTTGCAGGTTCCGGGGGGCTGGAATCTAGTGAAGAATAATATTATCGATGCCGATCCGGGTGTCTTGGAAGATATAGAAAATCCGCTTGAGCAGATGTTGGCGCGTGAGAATTTTTTTGCTGCTGATGTATTCTATGCGCTCTGTGAGCACAGCGTTGATGAGCGGAGGCAAATAAAGTCAGTAATAGATGTGTGGTGCCGTCCATCCGAAGAAAATGAATCGTTGATTGGCTATGAGCTAACGCTTTCGTTGTATAAGAATAAATCAAAAATTAGTTTCTTTAGCAAGGAATATCTTGCGTCAGATCGCTACGCCGTTGTACAGGTGCTCAGTCAATGGATGTGTTCGTTTTCGCTGGAATTTGTCTACGCATTGGATAGTGGTAGTTTAGTCGATCCCAATCAATATTTTTTGATCGATAGCAACGGCAGTTGAGGACTGTATTTCTGCTGTGGGGTGAAAACACTAATGGCGGTGGAGTTGTCTATTTGAACGTCCTCGGCAACAAATCATCGTTCGCCATCGAGTATGTCCTGACCGACCGTATCGAGCTGATGGGGCATGCTCGATTCTGGTTCAGTCATCAGCCGCTGGGGTCGTTGGAGGATCTGATCTACTTCGAAGGTTATCTGCTGGGTTGCCTTGAAGACTTGCTGCGTAAGCCAGGCCTGCCTGAGTGTTATGATTCCCCAAGTGTCGCGCAGACTTTCGCCTTGCTGGAAAAGGATCTTTCTTCGTTCGATGAGGAAGAAGCTGAGGATTTCAGTGAGCGCGCCAGGCCGTTTTTTCTAACCTGTGGCACTTTGTTCGACGATTTCCTGGTGTTTTCTCATCGACGTAATCACACCTTTGGACGCGTCATTTGGAGGTTGGAAATCCCTGAGCAGGATCTGGTTTTCGCCGACTTGAAGGGTACTTCCCGTGCTGTTTGCAGTGGCGACTTTAGCTACCGGGAAGTGGATGAATTGGCGAATCAACTGCGCGCTGTTCTACGGCGCGCCCAATTGACCTGAGCGCTGGGCTCGGCGGATAGCCTGCGGTGTTGCTGGTAGACGGTGATTGATAGCTGAGGTAACCGCCGCCCCCTGGCGCACGCAGCTTTGCGCTCCCGATCGAGCACGCCTCGACCGCCGCCGCTTCTGTGGTAGGCTTGGGCGGTTTGCACCGTGGACCGCAATGACACCCCGTTTTCAGTACGGGCGTGCTGCATCCGGCCCCGTCCGCCTTCAGGAGTACCCCATGCGCGTGACCCAGATTTTCGCCGCCGCCGTCCTGGCGCTGGCCAGTACCTTTGCCGTCGCCGCGGCCACCGATGCCAACGCCGGTGCCGAGCAGGCGATCCGCAAGTCCTTGCAGAACCTCCAGCTGGAGGTACCGATCGAAAGCGTTGCCAGCAGTCCGCTCAATGGCCTGTACGAAGTCAAGCTGCAAGGCGGCCGCGTGCTGTATGCCAGCGCCGACGGCCAGTTCGTCATGCAGGGCTACCTGTTCCAGATCCAGGACGGCAAGCCGGTCAACCTCACCGAGAAGACCGAGCGCCAGGGCATCGCCAAGCTGATCAACGGCATTCCGGCCGGCGAGATGGTGGTCTACCCGGCCAAGGGCGAGACCAAGTCGCACATCACCGTGTTCACCGACACCACCTGCCCGTACTGCCACAAGCTGCACGCCGAGGTGCCTGAGCTCAACCGCCGCGGTATCGAAGTGCGTTATGTCGCCTTCCCGCGCCAGGGCCTGGGTTCTCCGGGCGACGAGCAGTTGCAGGCGGTCTGGTGCTCCAGTGATCGCCGCGCGGCGCTGGACAAGATGGTCGATGGCAAGGAAATCAAAGCCGCCAAATGTGCCAACCCGGTCAGCAAGCAGTTCCAGCTGGGCCAGTCGATTGGTGTAAATGGCACGCCGGCGATCGTTCTACAGAATGGCCAGGTGATTCCGGGCTACCAGCCGGCACCGCAAGTGGCCAAACTGGCCCTGGCCGAGAGCAAGTAACCAATTCAGTACGCCGTCGTCATGGGGTGACGGCATGTTTCACGGTCGGCGCAGGTGCCGGCCGTTCTATGGGGAGTTCACAGTGAAACCGGTCAAAGTAGGCATCTGTGGGTTGGGGACCGTCGGTGGCGGAACCTTCAATGTACTTCAGCGCAACGCCGAGGAGATCGCCCGCCGTGCCGGGCGCGGTATTGAAGTGGCACAGATTGCCATGCGCTCGCAGAACCCGAACTGCCAGATTACCGGTACCCCCATTACCGCTGATGTGTTCGAAGTCGCGAGCAACCCCGAGATCGATATCGTCATTGAGCTGATCGGCGGCTACACCATCGCCCGCGATCTGGTGCTCAAGGCCATTGAAAACGGCAAGCACGTGGTCACCGCCAACAAGGCGCTGATTGCCGTGCACGGCAACGAGATCTTCGCCAAGGCCCGCGAGAAGGGCGTCATCGTCGCCTTCGAAGCTGCCGTGGCCGGTGGCATCCCGGTGATCAAGGCGATCCGCGAGGGCCTGTCGGCCAACCGTATAAACTGGCTGGCCGGGATCATCAACGGCACCGGCAACTTCATCCTCACCGAAATGCGCGACAAGGGCCGTGCCTTCCCCGATGTGCTGGCCGAAGCCCAGGCACTGGGCTACGCCGAGGCCGACCCGACCTTCGACGTCGAGGGCATCGATGCCGCGCACAAGCTGACCATCCTGGCGTCCATCGCCTTTGGTATCCCGCTGCAGTTCGACAAGGCCTACACCGAGGGCATCACCCAGCTGACCACCGCTGACGTGAACTATGCCGAGGCCCTGGGCTACCGCATCAAGCACCTGGGCGTGGCCCGTCGCACCGCCGACGGCATCGAGCTGCGCGTGCACCCGACGCTGATCCCCAATGACCGCTTGATCGCCAACGTCAACGGCGTGATGAACGCGGTGATGGTGAATGGTGACGCCGCCGGTTCAACCCTGTACTACGGCGCCGGTGCCGGCATGGAGCCGACCGCCTCGTCGGTGGTCGCCGATCTGGTCGACGTGGTTCGCGCCATGACGTCGGACCCGGAGAACCGTGTGCCGCACCTGGCCTTCCAGCCAGACGCGCTGTCGGCTCACCCGATCCTGCCGATCGAAGCCTGCGAAAGTGCCTATTACCTGCGTATCCAGGCCAAGGACCATCCGGGCGTGCTGGCCCAGGTCGCCAGCATTCTCTCGGAGCGTGGCATCAACATCGAGTCGATCATGCAGAAGGAAGCCGAGGAGCAGGATGGCCTGGTGCCGATGATCCTGCTGACCCATCGTGTGGTCGAGCAGCGCATCGACGACGCCATCGTCGCCCTGGAAGCGCTCCAGGACGTGGTCGGCAAGGTCGTGCGCATCCGCGTCGAACAGCTCAATTAATTCCGGCGGCGGGCCGCGACGGCGGCCCGCGCCCAGCATCGAAGGTTTGCACCCATGCGCTATATCAGTACCCGCGGCCAGGCTCCGGCCCTGAACTTCGAAGACGTCCTGCTGGCGGGCCTCGCCAGCGACGGCGGCCTGTACGTGCCCGAGAACCTGCCACGCTTCACCCAGGAAGAGATCGCCTCCTGGGCTGGCCTGCCGTATCACGAACTGGCCTTCCGGGTGATGCGCCCGTTCGTCGAAGGCAGCATCGCCGACGCCGACTTCAAGAAAATTCTCGAAGAGACCTACGGCAACTTCGCCCACGCCGCGATCGCCCCGCTGCGCCAGCTCAACGGCAACGAGTGGGTGATGGAGCTGTTCCACGGCCCGACCCTGGCCTTCAAGGACTTCGCCCTGCAACTGCTCGGCCGCCTGCTCGACCACGTGCTGGTCAAGCGCGGCGAGCGCGTGGTGATCGTCGGTGCCACCAGCGGTGACACCGGCTCGGCCGCCATCGAAGGCTGCCGCCGTTGCGACAACGTCGACATCTTCATCCTGCACCCGCATCAGCGTGTGTCGGAAGTGCAGCGCCGGCAGATGACCACCATCCTCGGCGAGAACATCCACAACATTGCCATCGAAGGCAACTTCGATGATTGCCAGGAGATGGTCAAGGCCAGCTTCGCCGACCAGTCCTTCCTTAAGGGCACCCGTCTGGTGGCAGTCAACTCGATCAACTGGGCGCGGATCATGGCCCAGATCGTCTACTACTTCCACGCAGCCCTGCAGCTCGGCGGCCCGGCGCGTTCGGTGGCGTTCTCGGTGCCGACCGGCAACTTCGGCGACATCTTCGCCGGTTACCTGGCGCGCAACATGGGCCTGCCGATCAGCCAGCTGGTGGTGGCGACCAACCGCAACGACATCCTGCACCGCTTCATGAGCGGCAATCAGTACGCCAAGGACGCCTTGCACCCGACCCTGTCGCCGTCGATGGACATCATGGTCTCGTCCAACTTCGAGCGTCTGCTGTTCGACCTGCATGGTCGCAATGGCGCCGCGGTTGCCCAGCTGATGGACACCTTCAAGCAAGGCGGCGGCTTCAGCGTCGAGCAGGATCGCTGGACCGAGGCGCGCAAGCTGTTCGACTCGCTGGCCGTTACCGACGAACAGACCTGCGAGACCATTGCCGAGGTGTTCCAGAGCACCGGTGAAGTCCTCGACCCGCACACCGCGATCGGCGTCAAGGCTGCCCGCGAGTGCCGCCGTAGCCTGGACACCCCGATGGTGGTGCTGGGTACCGCGCATCCGGTCAAGTTCCCCGAGGCGGTGGAGAAGGCTGGTGTCGCCAAGGCTCTGGAGCTGCCGGCGCACCTGAGCGATCTGTTCAACCGGGAGGAGCGTTGCACGGTGCTGGCCAACGACCTGAAGGCCGTGCAGGCCTTCGTCAGCCAGCATGGCAACCGCGGCAAACCGCTGTAAGCGGCCCATCGACAGGAAAGCCCGTCTTGCACGGGCTTTTTTGTGGGCAAGACACACGGTAACAGCTTTCAGATTTTTCCCATGTAGTTCGATGGATAGCCCTACTAAAGTGGCGTTCTGACCAACAGAACACACGGCTCCAGGGGGAGGCTCATGCATCAGCTCAATGTTCTTATCCACCAGGCTCGGCCCTACTATCAGATGCTGTTGCATCAGGCCTTCAATGCCCAGGGTCTGTATAACGTCCGGCTCACCGATGACGTGCCGGCAGTCAGGGCCCGCATGGCGCAGGGGCAGCAGCCGGTTGATGTGCTGGTGCTTGATCAGGGAATGCCGAGGCGTCATGCCCGGCGCCTGTTCAAGTACCTGGTGCAGGCCTCATGCGCGGGTGGGCTGTTGTTTGTCGGCTATGGCGACGCTGGAGGTATCGACCTCGCGCTCGAGGCCCGCGAGCAGGGCTTGAATGTCCTGGCCGAGCTGCCCTGGCCGATGTCGATGGTGGGCCTGGAGCAGGCACTGGGGCGCCTGTAGTCGGTCCTTCGGCACGGAAGGGGCGGGGGGAGCATCGAAACTGTCATGTTGGCCGCGCATGCTCGTGATGACGGGCCAGGGCGAACTTTCCGTCGGCCCCGATGGTCAGTTTCCTTACCCTAGCCAGCGAGTGATCCGGATGGAAAGAATCTGCAGACTGCTCAACGATGCCCTGACCCCGTACCAGGCTGAACTTGGACCGGCCGATAACCGTGGCTGCCGTCACCTCAGTGTTCGTGATGAGCATGGATTGCCGATTTTGCGGCGTACGGTGTGTGAGCGAGAGTTGGTGGAGCAGCAATTGCTGGTCGACCTGGTCGATGGCCTGCACCGTGACCTGCAAATTGCCGAAGGCCGCCTGCAACCCTGTGTGATCGCCGCCTTGCAGCATCAGAGGCAAATGCACGGAACCTTTGCCTGACCGGCCCGTCAGATTCAGCAAGGGCAGCCTGATGGTGCTTTGCTCCGGTACCCTCCAGGCTGTCACTGGAAGTCCCAAGGGCTTTCGCTTGACCCCGGTCGTCCTCCCCAGCGACCGGGGTTTCTTTTTGCCTTGAATTCACCGGCATCCTTGCTGGTCTGTACGCGGCAGCTCAGTGCACCGGCGTTTCGTCTTGTTCGAAGAAATGCCGGGCCTGGTCCAGGTAGTTCTCCTGCAGCTCTGCATCCAGCCAGCGGGCATAAAGGCCTGGCAAGGTGTCGCGACGCAGCGTTGGCAGCAGTTGGTCGATATGGGCGATCGCTTCGCGCCCCAAGGGGGTGTCCGAGCAGCCCACATGCAGGAACTGGTAGCGGTCGACGCCACGGATGGGATAGAAGCGGTAATCGTCCAGCGAGCCATTCTGCTGCTGGATCAGGTAGCGCACTTCTGGCCAGTAGCCGAGCACCAGCTGCAGGCGCCCCAGTTGCTGCATCTGCAGCAGGCTGGCGGTGGCATCGTTGCCGTAGTGGCGGCTGAAGGCGCTGTCGGGCAGCTGCTTCAGCACGTCATCGACCTGCACGCTGTAGCTGCGCTCGGCGACGATGCCCAGCTTGAGCCGGGTCTGGGCCAGCAGCCGCTGAAGGTCCACCTGTTGCCCATCCAGATAAGGCTCCAGCAGTGCCTGGTCGCGCTTGCGCACCACCAGGCCACTGCTCAGTACGCCCAGCGATGGCTGGGAGAAATGCACGTACCTGGCGCGTTCGGGCGTCCAAAGCAGAGTCGGATCGCAGGTGAAAGTGGGCTCCTGGAGCATCTGGAGGCCTCGGGCGCGGTTGACCCGGACGATCTGATGGTCGTACTCGGGCATCTGTGCGATCAGCATGGGCAACAGTTGGTCGATCACGCCCTGGCCGTTGGCCGGCCCTTCGAAAATTGTGAACGGTGGCAGGTCTCGGACCAGCCACAGCAGGCGTTCCTTGGCCCCGGCCGTTTGTGCCGCGAGCGCGCCGAGTACCAGGCAGAGCAGCAGGGGCAGGTGGCGGATGCGCATGGGCCGCGGATCAGACCGTTCCGGCCGCGCGCAGGCGGGCAATGGCGGCTTCGTCGTAGCCTAGGCTGGCCAGTAGCGGGGCTGTGTGTTCGCCCAGGGCCGGGCCGACCCATTCGGCGGAGCCTGGGGTATCGGACAGCTTGGGTACGATGCCCGGCATCTTGAACGGCTTGCCATCCGGCAGTCGGGCCTGGAGGAACATCTCGCGGGCGAGGAACTGCGGGTCGCCCAGCATGTCCTCGGCGGAGTAGATCCGGCTGGCTGGCACCTCGGCGTCGTTGAGCACCTGCATCACCTTGTCCAGCGCCAGGCCGTTGACCCAGCGGTCGATGACACCGTACAGCTCATCGCGGCGGGCATCGCGGCCGTCATTGGTCGCCAGGGCAGCATCGTTGGCCAGGTCGTCGCGGCCGATGGCCTGCATGAAGCGCTTGAAGATCGCATCGCCATTGGCGCCGATCTGCACGTGCCGGCCATCGGCGGTGGTGTGGATGCAGGAGGGGGTGATGCCCGGCATGATGTTGCCGGTGCGCTCGCGGATGAAGCCGAACACGTCGAATTCCGGCACCATGCTCTCCATCATGGCGAAGATCGCCTCGTACAGCGCCACATCCACCACTTGGCCGTCGCCACCGTTGACTTCGCGATGACGCAGGGCCATCAGCGCGCCGATCACGCCCCACAGGGCGGCAATGGAGTCGCCGATGGAAATACCCGTGCGCACCGGCGGGCGATCCTCGAAGCCGGTGATGTAGCGCAGTCCGCCCATGGATTCACCAACCGCGCCAAAGCCTGGCTGGTCCTTCATCGGGCCGGTCTGGCCGAAGCCAGACAGGCGCACCATCACCAGGCGCGGGTTGAGGGCGTGCAGCACATCCCAGCCCAAGCCGAGCTTCTCCAGCACGCCGGGACGGAAGTTCTCGATCAGGATGTCGGCCTCGGCCAGCAGGCGCTTGAGCACGTCGCGGCCTTCAGGATGCTTGAGGTTGAGGGTCAGTGATTGCTTGTTGCGCGCCTGGACGAACCACCACAGCGAGGTGCCCTCGTAGAGCTTGCGCCATTTGCGCAGCGGATCACCGCCATCGGGCGACTCGACCTTGATCACCTCGGCACCGAATTCGGCGCAGATCCGCGAGGCGAACGGGCCGGCGATCAGGGTGCCGAGCTCGATGACTTTCAGGCCGGCGAGGGGTTTGCTGGGCGTTGTCATGGGGCATCCGTGGCGTCTGGGCGTGACGCAGGTTGTATCACAGCTCGGCGGCGGCAGGTATATCGGCATTGTCTGGACCGGCGCTGGGTGGCTGGATCAGTTAGACTGTGCGCCTTTCCCCCGCAAGAAGCCTATTGCCCATGGCCCAGCCGTCCACCACCTACAAGTTCGAACTGAATCTGACCGACCTCGACCGCGGCGTGTACGAGAGCGTTCGCCAGACCATCGCCCGCCACCCTTCGGAAACCGAAGAACGCATGGCCGTGCGCCTGCTGGGCTATGCCCTCTGGTACAACGAGCAGCTGACCTTCGGCCGTGGCCTGTCGGACGTCGATGAGGCGGCCCTGTGGGAAAAAAGCCTGGACGATCGCATCCTGCACTGGATCGAAGTCGGCCAGCCTGACGCCGACCGCCTGACCTGGTGCTCGCGGCGTACCGAGCGCACCAGCCTGCTGGCCTACGGCAGCCTGCGCGTGTGGGAGACCAAGGTGCTCGGCGCGGTCAAGGGCCTGAAGAACCTGAGCATTGCCGCCGTGCCGCAGGAGGTGCTGGAAACCCTCGCCACCGACATGCCGCGTACCATCAAGTGGGACGTGATGATCAGCGAAGGCACGGTGTTCGTCACCGACGACCGTGGCCAGCACGAAGTGCAGTTGCAATGGCTGCTTGGTGAGCGCGGCTGACCTGAAACAAAGCGGAATTGCGAAGACCCCATGCGTATCGAACCACGTCCCCTGCCGTCGCCCCTGCCTTTACTGGGCAACCTGCCACCCTTGCTGACCCGTCTGTACGCCGCCCGTGGCGTAGCGTCCGAGGCCGAGCTGGACAAGAGCCTGGCGCGCCTGCTGCCGTACCAGCAACTCAAGGGTATCGACGCGGCGGTGGAGTTGCTGGTCGAGGCGCTCGATCAGCGCCAGCGCATTCTCATCGTCGGCGATTTCGACGCCGACGGCGCCACCGCCAGCACGGTCGGTGTGTTGGGCTTGCGCTTGCTGGGCGCGGCCCATGTCGACTATCTGGTGCCTAACCGTTTCGAGTATGGCTACGGCCTGACCCCGGAGATCGTCGCGGTCGCGCTCGAGCGCCAGCCGCAATTGCTGATCACTGTGGACAACGGTATCTCCAGCGTCGATGGCGTGGCTGCGGCCAAGGCTGCCGGGCTCAAGGTACTGGTCACCGACCACCACCTGCCGGGCGAGCAGCTGCCGGCCGCCGATTCCATCGTCAATCCGAACCAGCCTGGTTGCGCGTTCCCGAGCAAGTCACTGGCCGGTGTCGGCGTGATCTTCTACGTGCTGATGGCCCTGCGTGCGCGGTTGCGCAGCCTGGGGCGCTACGAAGCGCAGCCGCAGCCGAACATCGGCGAGTTACTTGACCTGGTGGCGCTGGGCAGCGTCGCCGACGTGGTGCCGCTGGATGCCAACAACCGCATCCTGGTGCATCAGGGGCTGGAGCGTATCCGCGCCGGTCGCGCCCGCCCGGGGCTCAAGGCCATCCTCGAAGTGGCGCGGCGTGACCACAAGCGCATCACTTCCACTGACCTTGGCTTCATCCTTGGCCCTCGGCTCAATGCCGCCGGGCGCCTGGACGACATGAGCCTGGGCATCGAATGCCTGTTGTGCGAAGACGCGGCGCTTGCGCTGGACATGGCCCAACAGCTCGATGGCCTGAACCAGGATCGCAAGTCCATCGAGCAGGGCATGCAGCGCGAGGCTTTGGCCCAGCTCAAGGACTTGCCGATCGAGTCCATGCCTTATGGCTTGTGCCTGTTCGACGCCGACTGGCACCAGGGGGTGATCGGCATTCTTGCCTCGCGCCTGAAAGAGCGCTACCACCGCCCGACCATCGCCTTCGCCGATGCCGGGGAAGGGGTGCTGAAGGGCTCGGCGCGTTCGGTGCCGGGGTTCCATATCCGCGATGCGCTGGACGCCGTTGCGGCGCGGCATCCTGCCTTGATCAGCAAGTTCGGCGGGCATGCCATGGCGGCGGGACTGTCCTTGCCGGCCGAGAATTTCCCAGCGTTTGCCGAGGCGTTCGACGACGAGGTGCGGCGCCAGTTGCGTGAAGAAGACCTGACCGGGCGGTTGTTGTCGGATGGCACCTTGGCGGTCGAGGAGTTTCACCTGGACCTGGCGCGGGCATTGCGCAATGCCGGGCCCTGGGGGCAGCACTTTCCCGAGCCGTTGTTCCACGGGGTGTTCCAGCTGGTCGAGCAGCGGGTCGTCGGGGAGCGGCATCTGAAGGTGGTGCTCAAGAGCGAGTGTGGGGCGGTGCGGTTGGATGGGATTGCCTTTGGGGTTGACCGGGAGGTCTGGCCGAATCCTACCGTGCGGTGGGTCGAGTTGGCTTACAAGTTGGATGTGAATGAGTTTCGGGGGAATGAGAGTGTGCAGTTGATGATTGCGCACATGGAAGCTCGGTGATCTTTTGTTGAATTGCTGGGATTTTGGGGTTTTGGGTTTTTGGTGGTTTTGAAGTTGTATGCGCATTCATTTGCGATGTCGACGCTTAGTCACCTTTCCGCCCTTACGGCGGCTTACTTTGGTCTTAACTCGCCGTCCGCGGCCAAAGTAAGCAAAGCCGTTGCGCTCCATTCATCCGGCCCTCCGCTTCGCTCCGGGTTCCCTCACTCCGGCCTTGCTCCCGGGAGGACCGCGCTGAACGCCCCATCCTGGGGCGCAGCGCTTGACGGGCATCCATGCCCGTCACCTCCCTCCGCAAGACCTGCGTTCGAGCCCGCTCCCACCATAGTTTGACTACGTGATTCAACGTGGAGCGGGCTTGCCCCGCGATAGCGTAATGAAGAACAACATAACAGCCACTAACAAAACCAACATATCTGCTCTTGATCTGCTCTTGATCTTGCTTCTAAGTGCGCGATAGTTCAGGCGCCGCCAATTGCGACTTCAGGAGGCCGAGTGGAGTTCTTGCGTAGTGGGGCGACGGCCATGGATGGCCGTCGAGCGCTGCGCCCCAGGATGGGGCGTTCAGCGCGGTACCCACGGGAGCAAGAACGGAGCGAGGGAACCCCGGAGCGAAGCGCAGGGGCCGTATGAACGGAGCCGAACGGTTTTGCCTACTTTTGCCACGACAAAAGTAGGCCGCCGTAAGGGCGGAAAGGTGCTTAAATGTCGACATCGTCTACGAATGCGCATAAAAAATTCAAAACAATGGCTTTCGAACCCGAACCCGAACCTACCCCCGAAACGCCCGAACAAAAACCCCCACAGCCTCCCGCACATGCGCCTCAGCCTCATCCCCCTCCAGCGCCGGCGAGCACCCCAGCAGCAACCGATAATCCGGCGCCCCCTTCACCAGGCAGAAAAAATGCTCCGCCGCCTGCCACGGGTTATCGATCCGCAACAGCCCCCGCTGGTCGACACAACGCAGCAACGCTTCCATCCCGCTCATCACCCGCTTGGGCCCCGCCGCATAGAAGTACTGGCCAAACCCCGGATCCTGGCTACCCAGGGCAAAGATCAGGCGGCTCAGCTTCACGGCCTCGTCACTGCTGATCAACGCCTGGAAGCCACGGGCAATGTTCAGCAGCACGTCTTCCACCGCCGCGCCTTCGGGATACTCGAACATCAGGTCAGGCAACTGGTTCTGGCAGGTGGCCATGACCGCCGCGCCGAACAGCGTCTGCTTGTCGGTGAAGTGGCTGTAGACGGTGAGTTTTGAAACACCCGCCGCCGCAGCGACCGCATCCATGCTGGTGTTGGCATAACCAAGGCTGAGGAACAGGCGCTTGGCGGCTTCGAGGATGGCCTCGCGCTTGGCCAGGTCCTTGGGCCGGCCGGGGCCGATGGGTGCGTCGTTGGACATGAGGGACCGCATTCTCTGTGAAAGGGGCACATCTTACCGGGTCCGGGGGCGGTCGGCTGCAGCGTGCGTCGCACCACTAAATATCGATTTTCTCTGAAGCGCCTGCTTCCCCGACCCGATTCGCTGACTTAATATACTCGCCAGTATAAATATTCGATGCGCCCTCTGCCAAAGGTCATTCATCATGTTGCGTCGTGCGTTGTCCCTCGCCCTGCCGGCCGTTGCCGTGCTGCTGCTCACCGCCTGCGGCCAGGAGGCCGCGCCACCCGCCGCGCCGCGTCCGGCGCTGGTGGTCCAACCCCAGCCGGCCGGGGCATCCGCCGACAGTTACCCGGGCGAGGTGCGGGCGCGTTTCGAGCCTGAACTGGCGTTCCGTATCGGAGGCAAGGTCAGCAAACGCCTGGTGGAGGAGGGGCAGCGGGTCAAGGCTGAGCAGCCGCTGGCTGAACTCGACCCGCAGGATGTGCGCCTGCAACTGGAGGCCAACCGCGCCCAGCTGGCGGCGGCCGAGGCCAACCTGGCGCTGGTGCGCGCCGAGCGCGACCGCTACCAGAAACTGCTGGATCGGCAGATGGTCAGCCATTCCCAGTTCGACAATGCCGAAAATCTTTACCGCGCCGGCATGGCCCGCCTGAAGCAGGCCAAGGCCGAGTACGAGGTGGCGGGCAACCAGGCCGAGTATGCCGTGTTGCGCGCCCCTCAGGCCGGCGTGATTGCCAAGCGCCAGGTCGAAGTGGGCCAGGTGGTGGCGGCGGGGCAGACCGTGTTCACGCTGGCCGCCGATGGTGAGCGCGAAGTGGCCATCGGCCTGCCGGAGCAGCAGTTCGCCCGCTTTGCCGTCGGGCAGACGGTCAGCGTCGAGCTGTGGTCGCACCCGAACCAGCGTTTCGAAGGGCGGATTCGCGAGCTTTCCCCTGCGGCGGACCCACGTTCGCGCACCTTCGCCGCGCGCATCGCCTTTACCTCCAATGCCACCCCGGCCGAGCTGGGCCAGAGCGCACGGGTGTTCATCGACCATGCCGAACGCTCGCCGCTGGCGGTGCCGCTGTCGGCGGTAACCGCCGAAGCGGGGCAGGCCTATGTCTGGCGGGTTGGCAAGGACAACCGCCTGGAGCGCGCCGCTGTGCGTCTGGGGGCCTATGGCGCAGACAGCGTGCCGGTGCTCGAAGGCCTGGACGCCGGCGACTGGGTGGTTGCCGCAGGCGGGCATGTGCTGCGCGAGGGGCAACAGGTGCGGCCTGTGGACCGCAGCAACCGTGAAGTGAACCTGGCGGCCAAGGAGTAAGTCCCGATGGGTTTCAACCTTTCCGCCTGGGCGCTGCGCAATCGCCAGATCGTGTTGTTCCTGATGATCCTGCTGGCGGCGATCGGCGCCATGTCCTACACCAAGTTGGGGCAAAGCGAGGATCCGCCCTTCACCTTCAAGGCCATGGTCATCCGTACCCTGTGGCCTGGGGCGACCGCCGAGGAGGTGTCGCGCCAGGTCACCGAGCGTATCGAGAAGAAACTGATGGAGACCGGCGAGTACGAGAAGATCGTCTCGTTCTCCCGGCCGGGTGAGTCCCAGGTCACGTTCATGGCCCGTGACGCGATGCACTCCAAGGATATCCCCGAGCTGTGGTACCAGATCCGCAAGAAGGTCGCGGACATCAAGCACACCCTGCCCCCCGAGGCGCAGGGGCCATTCTTCAACGACGAGTTCGGCACCACCTTCGGCAATATCTACGCCCTGACCGGCGCCGGCTTCGACTACGCGGTGCTCAAGGACTACGCCGACCGTATCCAGATCCAGCTGCAGCGGGTCAAGGACGTGGGCAAGGTGGAGCTCATCGGCCTGCAGGACGAGAAGATCTGGATCGAACTGTCCAACGTCAAGCTGGCCACCCTCGGGGTGCCGCTCGCCGCCGTGCAGCAGGCGCTGCGCGAGCAGAACGCGGTGAGTACCGCAGGCTTCTTCGAAACCCCCAGCGAGCGCCTGCAGCTGCGGGTCAGCGGGCGCTTCGACAGTGTCGAGCAGATTCGCCAGTTCCCTATTCGCATCGGTGACCGCACCTTCCGTATCGGGGACGTCGCCGAGGTGCAGCGCGGCTTCAATGACCCGCCCGCGCCGCGCATGCGCTTCATGGGCGAGGACGCCATCGGGCTGGCGGTGTCGATGAAGGACGGCGGCGACATCCTGGTGCTCGGCAAGGCCCTGGAAGGCGAGTTCGCCCGCCTCGCGCAGAGCCTGCCGGCGGGCATGGAGCTGCGCAAGGTGTCCGACCAGCCGGCGGCGGTGAAGGCCGGAGTCGGTGAGTTCGTCCAGGTGCTGGTCGAGGCCCTGGCCATCGTCCTGCTGGTGAGTTTCTTCTCGCTGGGCCTGCGCACCGGCCTGGTGGTGGCGCTGGCGATCCCGCTGGTGCTGGCCATGACCTTCGCCGCCATGCACTACTTCGGCATCGGCCTGCACAAGATTTCGCTGGGGGCGCTGGTGCTGGCCCTGGGCCTGCTGGTCGACGACGCGATCATCGCGGTGGAGATGATGGCGATCAAGATGGAACAGGGCTACGACCGGCTCAAGGCGGCGAGCTACGCCTGGACCAGCACGGCGTTCCCGATGCTCACCGGCACCCTGATCACCGCGGCGGGCTTCCTGCCGATCGCCACGGCGGCGTCGAGCACAGGGGAATACACCCGGTCGATCTTCCAGGTGGTGACCATCGCCTTGCTCACGTCCTGGGTGGCGGCGGTGGTGTTCGTACCCTACCTGGGCGAGCGCCTGCTGCCGGACCTGGCCAAGCTCCACACGGCCCGCCACGGCACCGACGGACATGCTCCCGACCCCTACGCCACGCCGTTCTACCAGCGCGTCAGGCGGGTGGTGGAGTGGTGCGTGCGGCGGCGCAAGACGGTGATCGTGCTGACCATCGCCGCATTCGTCGGCAGCATCCTGTTGTTCCGCTTCGTGCCGCAGCAGTTTTTCCCGGCGTCCGGGCGGCCGGAATTGATGGTCGATCTGAAACTGACCGAAGGCGCTTCGCTGAACAACACCGCCGAGCGGGTCAAGCAATTGGAGGCGCTGCTCAAACAGCAGGACGGTATAGCCAACTATGTCGCCTATGTCGGCACCGGTTCGCCGCGTTTCTACCTGCCGCTGGATCAGCAACTGCCGGCGGCGAGCTTTGCCCAGTTCGTGGTGCTGGCCAAGTCGCTGGAGGACCGTGAACGCCTGCGCAGCTGGTTGATCGGCACCCTGGACCAGCAGTTCCCCGACTTGCGCTCACGGGTCACGCGCCTGGAAAACGGCCCGCCCGTAGGTTATCCAGTGCAGTTCCGTGTCACCGGCGAGCATATCGAGAAGGTTCGCGCCCTGGCTCGCGAGGTGGCGGCCAAGGTGCGCGAGAACCCGCATGTGGTCAACGTGCACCTGGATTGGGAAGAACCGAGCAAGGCGGTGTACCTGGACATCGACCAGGATCGTGCCCGGGCGCTGGGCGTGAGCACCGCGCACCTGTCGAGCTTCCTGCAGAGTTCGCTCACCGGTAGCAACGTCAGCCAGTACCGCGAGGACAACGAGCTGATCGAGATTCTCCTGCGTGGTACGCCAGAGGAGCGCCGTGAACTGGGTAACCTGGGCAGCCTGGCGGTGCCCACCGACAACGGCCAGAGCGTGGCCCTGTCGCAGGTGGCGACCCTGGAGTACGGCTTCGAGGAAGGCATCATCTGGCACCGCAACCGCCTGCCCACGGTCACCGTGCGCGCCGATATCTACGACAAGGAACAGCCGGCGACCTTGATCAAGCAGATCCAGCCGACGCTGGCGCAGATCAAGGACGAGCTGCCTGATGGCTATTTGCTCGAAGTGGGCGGCACGGTGGAAGACTCCGAGCGTGGCCAGCGTTCGGTGAACGCCGGCATGCCGCTGTTCATCGTGGTGGTGCTGAGCCTGCTGATGATCCAGCTGCGTAGTTTCTCGCGGATGTTCATGGTGTTCCTCACCGCGCCCCTCGGGCTGATCGGCGTGACCCTGTTCCTGCTGGTGTTCCGCCAGCCGTTCGGCTTCGTCGCCATGCTCGGGACCATCGCCCTGGCCGGCATGATCATGCGCAACTCGGTGATCCTGGTGGACCAGATCGAACAGGACATCGCTGCGGGGATGGAGCGTTGGCAGGCGATCATCGAGGCCACGGTGCGGCGCTTCCGACCGATCGTGCTGACCGCGCTGGCGGCGGTGCTGGCGATGATTCCGTTGTCGAGGAGTGTGTTCTACGGACCGATGGCGGTAGCGATCATGGGTGGCTTGATCGTCGCCACGGTGTTGACCCTGCTGTTCCTACCGGCGTTGTATGCGGCGTGGTTCAGGGTCAAGAAAAACTGAGGAACGAGCGGGAGGGCTTTGCCCTCCTATCGCCGGCAAGCCGGCTCCCACACGAGTTGCGCTGTACCTGTGGGAGCTGGCTTGCCAGCGATAGGGCTGCACAGCAGCCCCACCGGTTTTCAGCTCAACATCACAGCGCGCCGAACACCTTCTTGGCCAGGCTGGTGGCCGCACCGGCCGGGTTCTGGCGAATGCTTTCTTCCTGCTTGCCGATCATTTCGAACAAGCCGTCCAGCGCCTTCTCGGTCACATAGTTCTCGATATTGGCGTCATCCTTGATCAGGCCCAGGCCTTTGGCCTGCCCGGCAAAGCTGTTGTACTGCTGGGCCAGGCCGACCTTGTCGGTGGCCTGCTTGACGATCGGCAGGAACTTGGCGCGGATCTGCTCGCGGCTGCTCTTGTTGAGGTACTGGGTGGCCGAGTCCTGGCCGCCGCTGAGGATGCCCTTGGCGTCGGTCACGGTCATCTTCTTCACCGCGTCCACCAGGATCGCCTGGGCTTGCGGCACGGCAGCCTCGGCGGCCTTGTTCATGCTGGTTTCCAGGGCATCGACCTGGTCGCCCTTGCCGAACATCTTCATGGCCTTGGCGGCCTTGCCGAGGTTGCCTGGCAGCTCGATGCGCACGTCCGGGTTGTTGCTGAAGCCGCCGGGGGTGCTCAGCTGCTTGACGGCGATCTGCGCGCCTTGGGTAAGGGCGTCCTTCAGGCCGCCGGAGGCGTCGCTCTGGGACAGGTCGCCAAGCGACAGGGCCAGGGCGCTGGCCGACAACAGCAGGCCGGCGCACAGCGTGGTGAAGCGCAGGGAGGAGCGGATCATGGGGCTTTCCTTATGGGCAGAATGGAGCAGGTTCAGCGTATCGTTTAGTCCGTGATCGGGCCAGTCAGGCAGTCGCCGCAGGTTCCGCTGTTTCATCGCGGTGCAAGGCCACCTGGCGGATCGACAGGCGCAGCTCGGCCGACAGCACGCGCTTGGCCACGCCTTCGGCCAGTTCGGCAAGCTTGTCGTGGTAGCCCAGCTTGCCGGTGCTGTCGGGTCGCAAGACCCCTTCGCGTACCAGCGTCTGGATGAAGTGGCGGAACAGGGTCTTGTCGAAGAACTCGGGCGCATTCAAGCCATGCAGGATCGACAGGCGCTGGGCCATTATCACGCACAGCTCCTCCAGTTCCTCGGCGCTCAGCGTGTGCTGGCCGCTGTTGAGCAGCAACGAAGTGGCCATGTAGAAGCGCTGCAGGGTCTGGGTGATGGTGCGGGCCAACAGCGTCAGCAGCACGAACTGCCGCGAGCTGGGCGCAGGGCGCATGTAGATGTCTTGTTCCTTGCGCAGCAGCCCTTGTTCGACCAGCGCCGCCAGCCACTGGTCGATCACCTCGTCCAGTTGCTCGGGCGTCCAGCGCAGGAACAGTTCGGCCTGCAGGTACGGATACAACGCCCGCACGTACTGGCCCAGCAGTTCGCGGCTCATGCGCGAGCTGCTGAGGAAGAAGCTCGCCAGCAGCCCCGGCAGGGCGAAGATGTGCAGCACGTTGTTGCGGTAGTAGGTCATCAGTACCGCGTTGGCTTCGTCCAGGTAGAGGATGCGACCCAGCGCATCCTTCTGCTCGGCCAGCAGGTCCATGCCCAGTACGTGCTCGATGAGTGCCTTGCCATCACCTTCGGGCAGGGTGGTGTGCGGCGAGTAGGGCACCTGGCGCAGCAGGGCCAGGTACAGGTCGATCACGCGGGTCAGGGCGCGTTCGTCGAGGGCCAGGCGGCTGGTCGACAGCAGAGCCAGGGCCACCAGGTTGACCGGGTTGATCGCCGCGGCCTCGTTGAGGTGGCGGGCAACCGTCTCGCCCAGGCGGGTGGTGGTCTCGTTGAGCCAGTCCGGGCGGAACTGCGGGGCCAGCGCCTGTTCGCGCCAGCCGGGTTGCTGCTGGTCGAGGAAGCTGTTCAGGCGGATCGGCTCGCCGAAGTTGACGTACACCTGGCCGAAGCGCTGCTTGAGCGCGCCGATGACCTTGAAGATGTCGAAGATCGATTCCTTCTTCTTGCTGGCGCCGCGCAGTTCGCCCAGGTAGGTGCGGCCTTCGAGCACCCGCTCGTAGCCGATGTACACCGGCACGAAGACGATCGGCGTGCGCGAGGAGCGCAGGAAGCTGCGCAGGGTGATCGCCAGCATGCCGGTGCGCGGCTGCAGCATGCGCCCGGTGCGCGAGCGCCCGCCTTCGACGAAGTATTCCACCGGGAAGCCCTTGGTGAACAGGGTGTGCAGGTACTCGTTGAACACCGCGGTGTACAGCGGGTTGCCCTTGAACGTGCGGCGCATGAAGAACGCCCCGCCGCGACGCAGCAGGCCGCCGATCACCGGCATGTTGAGATTGATGCCGGCGGCGATGTGCGGTGGCGTCAGGCCGTTGCGGAACAGCAGGTAGGACAGCAGCAGGTAGTCGATGTGGCTGCGGTGGCAGGGCACGTAGATCACTTCGTGGCCGGGGGCGATGCCCTGCACCTGCTCGATGTGGTTGACCTTGATGCCGTCGTAGATCTTGTTCCAGAACCAGCTGAGCACCACTTCGAGGAAGCGGATCGCGGTGTAGGTGTAGTCCGAGGCAATCTCGTTGCCGTAGTGCAGCGCCTTGGCCTCGGCCTTGGCGTAGGGGATCTTTTCGCGGTCGGCCTCGTCGCTGATCGCCTGGCGCACCAACGGGTCGTGCACCAGCCCTTTGACCAGGTTGCGACGGTGCGAGATGTCCGGCCCGATCACTGCGGTCTTCAGGTTGCGAAAATGCACGCGCATCATGCGTTGAGCCATGCGCACGGTGCGCTCGTGGCCCTTGTTGTGCTGCACCAGTTCGCGCAGGTGGATCGGCGCGGAGAACTGCACCCGGGTCTTGCGCCCGAGGATCAGCACGCTGAGCAGGCGGCGCAGGCGACCGGTGACCGCCCAGCTGTCGGCGAACAGCAGTTTCCATGGGCTCGATTCGCTGGCCGGGGTCTGGCCCCAGAACACGCTGACCGGAATGATCTGCGCGTCTTCCTCGGCGTGCTGGCTGATCGCCGCGACCAGGCGCTCGAGGGTGGGCGGCGCGCCGCGTTTGTCCTGGCGGCCGAGCCAGTCAGGCTCGGGGGTCAGGTAGAAGAACGCCGCAGGCTCCTGCAGCGGGCCGACGGCCACCGGCAATACCGGGCGCGGCAGCCCCGCCTTGGTGCACTCGTGGTCGATTACGGCCAGGTCGGTGAGCGAGGGCGAGGAGAGGGCATAGAACACCGGTCGGCTGCGGTCGAGCTTGAGCGTCAGCGAGGACTGGTTGATGGTTTCGGAGCGCACCCACAGGTAGAGAACGCGACGCAGGGCGCCGAAGATGAGGCGGCGCAGGGGAGAACGGGTCATGGGGTGGGCCCTGGGTGGAAGTAACAGTGTTTTTTCAGCGCGTTAGTCTGCCGTATCTGCGTAAGTTCAGCAAAATTCCGCCATAAATGCCCCTGTCATGAATTTTTTTTGTTCCCTGTCATATACTCGGCCTGCCGCTTGCAGGATATTCGCGCAAGCTGCGTCGGCGCGGGCGGTGTGCCCATGCCAGCAAGGCGATCTTCAAAATAAAAATCCGGAGTAGTTCAGATGTCGTCTCGTGAGACTGGGAATGTGAAGTGGTTCAACGATGCCAAGGGTTATGGCTTCATTCAGCGCGAAGGTGGTGCGGATGTGTTCGTCCACTATCGGGCTATCCGCGGTGAGGGGCATCGCACCCTGGTCGAGGGGCAGCAGGTGGAGTACGCACTCGTGCAGGGCCAGAAAGGCCTGCAGGCAGAGGATGTAGTCGGGCTCTGAGCCTTCCGGCTGCACGCTCAAGCTGCAAGTTGTCCGTGGAACTTGCAGCCTGATGCGAACGGCCTCAGCTGGTACGCCAGGTGATTTCCTCTTCACCGTCGGCGCTGATGCGGATCCAGCGATCGGCATCTTCTTCCCCGTCTTCTTCCGCCCAGCTACCTGGCGCGCAACGCACCTCGACGTTCAGCGCGGCGAATGCCGCACGGGCGCAGGCGATGTCGTCGGCCCAGGGTGTCTGGTCGCTTTCCAGGTACAGGCTGTTCCATTTCCCCACAGCTTTCGGTAACCAGGTGACCGGGATGTTACCGGCCGTGCACTTGAAGGTCTGGCCTTTCTGCTTCCATTCGCTGCACGGGCCCAGGGCCTGGGTCAGCCAGTCGGCGATCTGCTTGTGATCGACCTCGGCATCCTTGAGGTAGATCTCGATATCGGGTTGACGCATGGGAGGCTCCAGTGTGCTCAGTCTTGGCGCACGAAATAGTCATAACGCATGGAAACGGTGACCACGAAAGGTTCGGGCTGGTCGATCACGTGTGCGCGCTTCTCGGCGCTGGCTCGCCAGCCGTGCGGGGTCATCGCCAGCAGGTCGGCGCGGGCCTTGGCCTCGACCAGGCTCAGGCGGAACTCTAGGACCTCGCCGTGGGCATGGGTCATGCCTTCAGGCACCAGGGCAAGGTGCTTGTCATCGGCGTAGGGGCGCACTTCATCGTAGAGCACCTCACGCAGCTCCATCAGGTGGCCGCTGGTCGGGCCGACCCGCATCAGGCCGCCGCCGGGGGCGAGCAGGCGCCTGGCCTCCTGCCAGTCGAGCGGGCTGAACACACTGGCGATGAAACCGCAGCTGGCATCGGCCATGGGCACGCGGGCCATGCTGGCCACCATCCAGGTCACCTCGGGGGCGCGGCGGCAGGCACGCTTGACCGCTTCGCGGGAGATGTCCAGAGCGTAACCGTCGGCTGTCGGCAGCGCCTGGGCAATCTGCGCGGTGTAGTAGCCTTCGCCGCAGCCGATGTCCAGCCAGGCCTGTGGCTGGTGCTCGGCGGCCAGTTCCGCCAGGCGACGGGCCACCGGGGCGTAGTGGCCGGCTTCGAGGAAATCGCGGCGGGCTTCGACCATGGCCTGGTTGTCGCCTGGGTCGCGGCTGTTCTTGTGCTGCACCGGCAGCAAATTCAGGTAGCCCTGGCGGGCGCGGTCGAAGCGGTGGCCGGCGGGGCAGGCCACGCCGTTGTCGAGCCGCGCCAGGGGCGCCTGGCAGAGAGGGCAGGCGAGCATCAGGCGAGCAACCGCACCAGGGTCTGGTAGTAGATCTCGGTCAGCAGCTCGAGATCGCTGGCCAGGATACGCTCGTCCACCTGGTGGATGGTGGCGTTGACCGGGCCGAGCTCGACCACCTGGGTGCCCATGGTGGCGATGAAGCGGCCATCGGAGGTACCGCCGCTGGTCGATGGTCGAGTCTCGCGGCCAGTGACGGCCTTGATGCTCGACGACACCGCATCGAGCAATTCACCCGGCTCGGTGAGGAACGGCAGGCCCGACAGCGCCCAATCAATGTTCCATTCCAGCTGGTGCTTGTCGAGGATCGTGGCGACGCGTTGCTGCAGGCCCTCGACCGTCGATTCGGTGGAGAAACGGAAGTTGAACAGTGCTGTCAGCTCGCCAGGCACCACGTTGGTGGCGCCAGTGCCGGAGTTGAGGTTGGAGATCTGGAAGCTGGTCGGCGGGAAGAACGCATTGCCTTCGTCCCAATGCTCTGCCGCCAGTTCCGCCAGGGCCGGCGCGGCCAGGTGGATCGGGTTGCGCGCCAGGTGCGGGTAGGCCACGTGGCCCTGCTTGCCGCGCACGGTCAGCTTGGCGCCGAGCGAGCCACGTCGGCCGTTCTTGACCACGTCACCGAGCAAGGTGGTGCTGGAGGGCTCGCCGACGATGCACCAGTCCAGGCGCTCGTTGCGTGCCTTGAGGCGCTCGACCACGGCTTTGGTGCCGTGGTGGGCCGGGCCTTCCTCGTCGCTGGTGATCAGGAAGGCGACCTTGCCGCGGTGGTTCGGATAGTCGTGCACGAAGCGCTCGCTGGCCACCACCATCGACGCCAGGCTGCCCTTCATGTCGGCGGCGCCGCGGCCGCAGAGCATGCCGTCGGCATCGATCAGCGCCTCGAACGGCTCGTGCTGCCACTGCTGCACCGGACCGGTGGGGACCACGTCGGTGTGGCCAGCGAAGCACAGCACCGGGCCATCCTGGGTGCCATGGCTGGCCCAGAAGTTGTCGACGTCTTCGATACGCATCGGCTCGAGCTGGAAGCCGACGGCGCCCAGGCGGTTCATCATCTGGGTCTGGCAGTCGGCATCGACCGGGGTGACCGACGGGCGGCGGATCAGGTCGCAGGCCAGTTGCAGGGTAGGCGAAAGCTCGGCTGGGGCCGTCATTGCAAGACTCCGGGGGCAAGGCAGGGCGGGAAACTGGGGCGTTATCTTATATCAAATGATGTCCGCGGACACGATGTGCTTCGTGGGAGCGGCGGCGCACCGCCGCTCCCACGCGCCATCAAACGACCTGTGCTTCGCTTGCCTTCTCCGCCGGTTTGGGCAACGACGACAGCAACGCCATCACCAGCGCCGCCAGGTACGGCAACGACTGCACCAGCAGCATCGCCACCCAGAAGCGCATGTCCGAACTCGGCAGCCCCTGCACCAGGTAGATCCCCAGCGCCGCGCCCCACAGCATCAGCATGATGAACAGTTCTTCACGGGCCTCGGCAATCGCCACCAGCAGACCATGGCTGTCGGCATTCTTCGGCGTGCGGAAGAACGGCATGCTGCTGGTGAAGAAGCCGTACAGCACCGCCTTGGCGATGGTGTGCGACAGCGCCAGCCCCGCCAAAGCGGCGGCGAAGGCGTCCTTCAGGTCGACACCCACCGCCCGGCGATAGAGGAACAGGATCTTGCCGACCTTGAAGAAGAACAGCGCCAGCGGCGGGATGGCAAACATCATCAGCGGCGGGKCGACCCGATGCGGCACGATGATCATCGCCGCCGACCACAGCAGCGCGCCGACGGTGAAGAAGATGTTCATGCCATCGGCGATCCACGGCAGCCAGCCGGCCAGGAAGTGGTAGCGCTGGCCACGGGTCAGCTCGCTGCCCTTGCCGCGCAGCAGGGCGCCGGCGTGGTGCTTGATGATCTGGATGGCGCCGTAGGCCCAGCGGAAGCGCTGCTTCTTGAAGTCGATGAAGGTGTCGGGCATCAGGCCCTTGCCGTAGCTGTTGTGGGCGTAGGCTGCCGACAGGCCTTTTTCGAACACCCGCAGGCCCAGTTCGGCGTCTTCGCAGATGCACCATTCGGCCCAACCGAGCTCCTCGAGCACGCTGCGCCTGGTCATGGTCATGGTGCCGTGCTGGATGATCGCGTCACGGTCGTTGCGGGTGACCATGCCGATATGGAAGAAACCCTTGTACTCGCTGTAGCACAGCTTCTTGAATGCGCTCTCGTGCTGGTCGCGGTAGTCTTGGGGCGACTGCACCACGGCGATCTTCGGGTCGGCGAAGTGCGGCACCATGTGCTTGAGCCAGTTACGGTCGACGCAGTAGTCCGAGTCGATCACCGCGATCACCTCGGCGTCCTTGGCGGTGTGCGGGAGCAGGTAGTTCAGGGCGCCGCCCTTGAAGCCCGCCAGCGGCGCGACGTGGAAGAACTTGAAGCGCTCGCCGAGCTTCTCGCAGTGGGCCTTGAGCGGCTCCCACACGGCCGGGTCCTTGGTGTTGTTGTCGATCACCAGCACTTCGTAGTCTGGGTAGTCCAGCGCGGCGAGGGCGTCGAGGGTCTGCTTGACCATCTCCGGCGGCTCGTTGTAGCACGGCACATGCACCGAGACCTTGGGCCGATAGGCGCTGTCGCCCTGCACGGGCAGGAACTCGCGTCGGCGCTTGTGGATCCACACCGCCTCGGCCAGTTCGTGGGCCTCGGTCAGCAGCACGATGAATACCCCGAGGGCGCCCAGTGCCAGCAGTACGCCCACGGTCAGGCTGAACCAGGTGCTGTACTGCTGGCTGTAGTCGTAGGCGATCCATACCAGCACCGACCCGCACAGGAAGGTAATGAAGGTGAGGAAGGTGCGCCCGCGCTGGCGCAGGGCCGAGCCGTCGATCAACAGGATGGCCAGGGCGATCATCGCCAGCACCACCGAGGCCACGGCCAGGGCGCGCCATTGCGGGATCGCCACGATCGGCCCCTCGAAGTTGAACTTCTGCTGGCGCTCGGCGTTGTACACGCCCCAGTACGCGCCCACCGAGCCTTCGTCGCTGGCCTTCCACGGCTGGTCGTAGGCCTCGATGACGAAGTAGTTGTAGCCACGGCGGTTGAGGGTGTTGACCAGGGTGCGCAGGTAGATGGCCTGGTCGGCCTGGGTGGCGTCGGCGCCGCCGCGCATGCGGCCGTTGCTCGGCCAGCCGACCTCCGAGAGCAGCAGCGGCTTGCGCGGGAACTGCTTGCGCAGCTCGCGGGCGCGGTCGAGGACGAATTGCACCGAGTCCTTCATGGGCACGAATTCCCAATAGGGCAGGATGTGCGCGGCGATCAGGTCGACGTGTTTCGCCAGTTCCGGGTGTTCCTTCCAGATGTGCCACTGCTCGCTGGTGGTCACCGGCACCTTCACCGCGGCGCGTACCCGGTCCAGGTAGCCGATCAGCTGTCCGGCGGTGACTTCCTCGCGGAACAACGCTTCGTTACCGACCACCACCCGCACCACGCTGCGTGAGGTATTGGCCAGGCCGATGGCCTTTTCGATCTCGCGCTCGTTGCGCTCCTGGTCGTTGCTGATCCAGATACCCAGGGTCACGCGCAGGCCGAGCTCTTCGGCCAGGCGCGGTACCTCGGCCTGGGTGCCTTCGACGGTGTAGATGCGCACGTTGTCGGTCAGTTTGTTCAGTTGCTCGAGGTCCTGGCGGATCTCGTCCTCGCTGGGGTACTGGCCTTTCTGCGGGCTCTGCCCCAGGCGGAAGGGCGAATAGGAGAAACCGGAAATCTGTTCCGGCCAGGCGGG
This sequence comes from Pseudomonas sp. CAM1A, assembly GCF_047501685.1. Classification (NCBI taxonomy): domain Bacteria; kingdom Pseudomonadati; phylum Pseudomonadota; class Gammaproteobacteria; order Pseudomonadales; family Pseudomonadaceae; genus Pseudomonas; species Pseudomonas sp. CAM1A. The sequence continues at coordinate 332,274 of NZ_JBFNXP010000008.1, forward strand.
GGCGGACACCGGGCGGTTGATCAAGGCCCAGAACCCGGTGAACAGCGCGGCAATGGCCAGGACCACTACCAGGTTGAGACCGAATTTACGTGATGACATAGGTGTTCGAGGTTCCGAAGAGGGGAGCGAGGGTCGCTGTGGCAGGCCGTGGGTCCTACAAGTGCCGGAGAATGTAATCCGTTGGATTATCGACAAGGAATGTAGTTCTCAGGCCGCTCGCTTGTCGTCCAGATATATTTGCTTGATAGGACATTAAAGCAGGCTCGGTAGGTTTTATTCCAACCCCTGGCCGCTCTGCCACGCCCTTGCGGCGTGTTCACGCGCTGTGCTCCCCCCGGAGCGCATGCCTTGGCATATAATGCGCGCCGGTTTTTTCGAGGTACCCACATGAGCACAGAAGATCCACGCTTCGCCGGCGTCGCCCGGCTCTATGGCGACAACGGCCTGCAGCGCCTGCGTCAGGCCCATGTGGCCATCGTCGGCATCGGCGGGGTTGGCTCGTGGGCGGCCGAGGCCCTGGCGCGCAGCGGCGTGGGCGAGATCAGCCTGTTCGACCTCGACGATGTCTGCGTGAGCAACACCAACCGCCAGGCCCATGCCCTCGAAGGCCAGGTCGGCCGAGCCAAGGTCGAGGTGATGGCCGAGCGCCTGCGGGCGATCAACCCGGCGTGCACGGTGCACGCGGTGGCCGATTTCGTCACCCGCGAGACCATGGCCGAGTACATCACCGAGCAGATGGACTGCGTGATCGACTGCATCGACAGCGTGATGGCCAAGGCGGCGCTGATCGCCTGGTGTCGCCGGCGCAAGATCGCCATCGTCACCACCGGTGGCGCTGGCGGGCAGATCGATCCGACCCAGATCCAGCTTGGCGATCTCAACAAGACCTTCAACGACCCGCTGGCTTCACGGGTGCGCTCGACCTTGCGCCGCGACTACAACTTCTCGCGCAACACCAGCCGCAACTATGGCGTGCCGTGCGTGTTTTCCAGCGAACAGCTGCGCTACCCCAAGGGGGATGGCAGCGTGTGCCTGCAGAAGAGCTTTGTCGGTGAAGGCGTGCGCCTGGACTGCGCGGGTGGTTTCGGAGCGGTGATGATGGTGACCGCGACCTTCGGCATGGTGGCGGCAAGCAAGGCTGTTGAAAAGCTTGTGGCCGGTGCGCGGCGGCCTTCAGAGCGGGTCAAGGCCGAATAGGCTATCGCGGGGCAAGTCGGGTCGCGATGAATCCGGCAGCGATTCAGACCAGGGTGGCGAGTTCGGCCATCCTCAGCAACACCGCATGCAGCCCATTGCTGCGCGACGGTGACAACTGCCGCTCCAGCCCTAGTTGGGTAAACCAGGCGCTCAGGTCGAGCGCTGCCAACTGATCGCTGGCCAAGCCTTGTACCCGCACAAGAAGCAGTGCCAGCAACCCGCGCAGCATCCGCGCATCGCTGCCCGCCTTGAACCGCCACTGGCCGTCATCCTGCACCGCCACCAGCCACACCAGGCTCTCGCAGCCATGCACCCGGTTGGCTTCGGTCTTGTCGCTGTCGTCCAGCGGCTCCAGGCGCTCACCCCACTGCATCAGCAACCGCGCCCGCTGCTCCCAGCCACGCGCCTGTTCGAAAGCTTCCAGCGCTTGGCTGGCCTCTGGCGAAAGGTTCATCGCAACAGCTCCAGGCCTTTGTCGAGCGCCTCGAAGAAACGCTGCAGGTCGTCGCTGTCGGAATACAGCCCCAGCGATACGCGGATCGCGCCATCGAGCCCCAGGTGCCTGAGCAGCGGCATGGCGCAATGGTGCCCGGCGCGCACGGCGATGCCCTGTTCGGTCAGCAGGTGGGCGATATCGGCGTTGTGCACGCCATCGATGACGAAACTGGCCAGTGCCGCCTCGGGCGAGCCGAGCAGGCGAACCCCCTCGCGATCGGCCAGGCCCCGTACCAGGTGCTGGTGCAGGCTGGTTTCATGGGCAGCCACGGCATGTACGTCGAGGCTGGCCAGGTAGTCCAGGGTGGCGCCCAGGCCGATCACCCCGGCAATCGGCGGGGTACCGGCTTCGAAACCCAGTGGTGCGGGGCGGAAACTGGCGCTCTGGTAGTCCGCCATCTGCACCATTTCTCCGCCGTATTGCCAGTGACGCAGCAACGCCAGCGCATCCTGGCGGCCGTAAAGTACGCCCACTCCGTCCGGACCATAGAGCTTGTGGCTGGAGAACACATAGAAGTCGCAGCCCAGCTGTTGCACATCGTGCCGGCCGTGGACCACGCCCTGGGCGCCATCGACCACGCTCAGCGCGCCTTGGGCGCGGGCGTGGGCCAGCAACGGCGCCAGCGGTTGCCAGGTCCCCAGCACATTGGACAACTGGCTGATCGCCAGCAGGCGAGTGCGCGGGCCGATCAGTTGCAGGGCCTGCTCCAGGTCTACATGCCCCTGGTCAGTGACCGGCAGGATCACCAGGCGCAGGTTGCGGCGCTGCGCCAGTTGTTGCCAGGGCAGCAGGTTGGCGTGGTGCTCCAGGCCGCTGACGGCGATTTCGTCGCCTGCCTCGAAGCGATGTTCCAGGCCATAGGCCAGCAGGTTCAAGGCCGAGGTGGCGCCGTGGGTGAATACGACCTGGCGCGCATCGGCTGCATTGAGCCAGGCGGCGACCTTGTCCCGTGTACCCTCGAAGGCCTGGGTCGCCAAGGCACCCGGCAGGTGCTGGGCGCGGTGCACGTTGGCTGCGCCATGACCGTAGTAGTGGTTCAGGGCGTCGAGCAGGGCCTGGGGTTTCTGCGTGGTGGCGGCGCTGTCCAGGTAGGTCTGGTGCTGCCGTTGCAGGGCGGCGATGGCCGGGAAATCGGTACGCCAGGGGGAGGGCTGGAACATGTTCGCGGGGCCTGGAATGAAAAATCGGGTCTGCCCGTAGGAGCAGACCCGATCTTATCATCTCAAACCCAGGCAGAGCCTCAGTTGTGAGCGTGCAGTGCCTCGTTCAGCTCGATGGCCGACTTGTGGGTCTTGCACTCCACGGCGCCATTGAGCGAGTTGCGGCGGAACAGCAAGTCGGTCTGGCCGGCCAGGTCGCGCGCCTTGACCACCTTGACCAGCTGGTTGTTCTCGTCCAGCAGGTTCACCTTGGTGCCGGCGGTGATGTACAGGCCGGCTTCGACGGTATTGCGGTCGCCCAGCGGGATGCCGATACCGGCGTTGGCGCCGATCAGGCAGCCTTCGCCAACCTTGATGACGATGTTGCCGCCGCCGGAAAGGGTGCCCATGGTCGAGCAGCCGCCGCCCAGGTCCGAGCCCTTGCCGACGAACACGCCAGCGGAGACGCGGCCTTCGATCATGCCCGGGCCTTCGGTACCGGCGTTAAAGTTGACGAAGCCTTCGTGCATGATGGTGGTGCCTTCGCCGATGTAGGCGCCCAGGCGCACGCGGGCGGTGTCGGCGATGCGCACGCCGGCTGGCACCACGTAGTCGGTCATCTTCGGGAACTTGTCCACCGAGAACACTTCCAGCAGTTCGCCTTTCAGGCGCGCTTCCAGTTGCCGCTCGGCCAGCTCGGCCAGGTCGACCGCGCCCTGGTTGGTCCAGGCGACGTTGGGCAGCAGCGGGAAGATGCCGGCCAGCGATACACCGTGCGGCTTGACCAGGCGGTGCGACAGCAGGTGCAGCTTGAGGTAGGCCTCGGGGGTGGAGGCCAGGGCGCCGTCTTCGGCCAGCAGGGTGGCGACCAGCGGCTTGTGGCTTTCGGCCAGGCGGGTCAGCAGGGCGGCCTGGGCGGCGTCGACGCCCTTGAGCGCGTCGGCCAGCTGGGCGGCCTGGGCGGTGCTGAAGGCGATGGCCTGGTTGCCCCCTTCATAACCGAGGACCGGCGCGATGGCCGCAACCAGTTCGGCGGACGGCTTGAGCACAGGCTGTGCGTAGAAGACTTCCAGCCAGGCGCCCTGGCGGTTCTGGGTGCCGACACCGAAGGCCAGGCTGAACAGCGATTGAGACATGCGATTACCTCATGCGAAAAGGGGATGGAGCGTAATGCGTGATCAGGCCAGCGCCGCCGCGTACAGGTCGGGCTTGAAGCCGACCAGCGTGCGCTCGCCGAGGTCGAGCACCGGGCGCTTGATCATCGACGGTTGGGCGACCATCAGTTCGACGGCCTTGGCCTGGTCGAGGTCGGCCTTGCTGGCGTCGTCGAGCTTGCGGAAGGTGGTCCCGGCGCGGTTCAGCACGACTTCCCAGCCATGCTCGTCGCACCAGCGGTTCAGGCTGTCGCGGTCGATGCCCTGGGTCTTGTAGTCGTGGAAGTCGTAGCCAATGGCCTTTTCTTCAAGCCAGGTACGGGCCTTTTTCATGGTGTCGCAGGCTTTGATGCCGTAGAGAGTGTAAGCCATTGAAATGCCTGGGGCTGCCGGCCGTGGCCCGGCGTCCCCGATACTCCTTGAAGATTGGGTGGCAGCGATTATGCGGTATCGATGGGGTTGGCGCCACGGCTGCGGGCCCGAAGGTAGGGGGGATGTATGTCACATCGTCTCAAGAAGCATTGTGTTACATATTCAGCGGCGGGTTGCGACTAACGTGCAGCGGTCCACAATAGAAGATCCTCGCTAACATATTGTTTCAATGGCGATGTTTCGCCTTGCTGGGGTTTCTACGATCAAACAGGAAGCTTGCCGATGCAGTCAGCCTATACCGTTCTTATCCTGCTGATGCTGGTGAGCGTGTCGAAACTGGTGGGGCGCGTGTTGCCGCTGCCGCTGCCGCTGGTACAGATCGGTGCGGGTGCCTTGCTGGCCTGGCCGACCCTGGGCCTGCATGTGGCGCTGGATCCCGAGCTGTTCCTGTTCCTGTTTTTGCCGCCGTTGCTGTTCGCCGATGGCTGGCGCATGCCCAAGCGCGAGCTGTGGCGCATACGCGGGCCGGTGGTGGCACTGGCGGTGGGGCTGGTGCTGTTCACCGTGGTCGGCGCCGGGTACTTCATCCACTGGCTGCTGCCGAGCATTCCCCTGCCGGTGGCCTTTGCCCTGGCGGCGGTGCTGTCGCCCACCGATGCGGTGGCGGTCTCGGCCATCACCCAGGACCGCCTGCCCACGCCCCTGATGCACATGCTCCAAGGTGAGGCATTGATGAACGACGCCTCGGGCCTGGTGACCTTCAAGTTCGCCCTGGCCGCCGCGATCACCGGCGTGTTCTCGCTGACCGAGGCCAGCCTGACCTTTGTGCTCGTCGCCCTTGGCGGCCTGGCGGTGGGCGTGGCGCTGAGCTGGCTGGTGGGGCGCCTGCGCATGTGGATGATCACCCGCGGTTGGGACGATCCGGCCACCCACGTGGTGTTCATGCTGCTGCTGCCCTTTGCTGCCTATGTACTGGCCGAACGCCTGGGCGTGTCGGGCATCCTCTCGGCGGTGGCGGCGGGCATGATGCAGAGCTGGCTCGACCTGCTGCCACGCCAGACCAGCACGCGCCTGCTCAATCGCAGTGTCTGGTCGTTACTGGAGTTCGCCTTCAACGGCCTGATCTTCCTGCTGCTCGGCCTGCAGTTGCCGGACATCATCAAAGCGGTGGTCACCGACGAGGCGACGGTATGGCCGACCCTGGCTTGGCGTTGCCTGGACGTGGTGGCGATTTTCGCTGCGTTGGTGCTGTTGCGGTTCATCTGGGTACAAAGCATCTGGCGGGCCATCGGTGTGGTTCGGCGCTGGCGCGGCAAGCCCGCGCTGGTGCTGATGCCGACCGCGCGCTCGTGCTGGTTGCTGACGTTGGGCGGGGTACGTGGCGCGGTAACCCTGGCGGGCGTGATGTCGGTGCCGTTGCTGATGGGGGCGGGCGAGGCCTTCCCCGAGCGCGACCTACTCATTTTCATTGCCGCCGGGGTGATCCTGCTGTCACTGATCAGCGCGGTGATTGCCTTGCCGATTCTGCTGCGTGGCGTGACCAAGAGCCCCGACGAGCGCTTGCACCAGGAGGTGCAGGAGGCCTGGCGGCGCACCGCTGAAGCGGCTATTCATGCCCTGGAAGCCGAAGAGGTGATCGATGCCAATGCGCCGCAGGATGCCGCCCAGGCTACCCTCGCCACCGAACTCAAGGCGCGACTGATGGCCGAGTATCGCGATGAACTGGACAGCTACAACGACAGTGCCGAGGCCAGGGCACTGGCCGAGCAGATGGATCAGCTCGAACGCCGTCTGCGGTTGCGTGCCCTGCGTGCGCAGCGGCTGGAGTTGTACGAGCTGCATCGCCAGCACCTGGTGGGGGACGAAGTGGTTCGCCAGGTGCTGGGCGAATTGGACCTGAGCGAGGCCAACCTCGGGCAGGTCCGCTAGCCGTGCTGTTTACATGAAGCTGGATAGACCAGGCGCATGAAGCGCTTGTCCTTCTTGCTGATCTTCAGGTTCTGGCTGCGTTTGAAGTCGTGGCGCGTGAGCTTCTGCCTGATGCGGTAGTGCATGATCGACTGTCGGTCATAGGGCAGGATGAGCAGGTCGCCGTTGTCGGGCAGTGGCAGGAACTGGGTCGCGAGGTCCTCTTCGATCAGGTCGTCGAGGTGATCCGGATTATTGGCCTCGTTGGCCAGGGCCATGGCCAACGACTGGCGCAGCGCGTCCAGATCCCAGGGAATGTTGGCCTGTGGGTGTTGGTGCTCGTGCTCCATGCCCAATGCGTGGCCGAATTCATGCAGTACCACCGGCTCGAACAACGGGTCGGACAGCTTGACCCCCAATGCCATGGTGGCGCCTTCCACGTCCAGCGCCTGGTTTCCCAGGAAGCTGAAATTCACACCGTCCTGCACATCGGTCTGGATACGGATCTCGGCTTCGTCGACATCGTTGCCGAGGCGTTCGAATGTCAGGTTGGCGTATTTCAGCCACTGGCACGCGGTGTCGAAAATCGCTTTCTCAAGCCATGGGCAGGGCGTGCCGATGAACGAGACCCTGAGTGTCTGGCCTGGGCGCCAGAATACGGAATGATCGGCCACCGAGCGTTTCCTGCGCGGCTTCATCGCTTGGAGCAGCAGCTTCTGGCGTAGGCGGTAGATCGCGTTTGCCACGAGAACATCGGACATCGTTGTGCACCTTCAGGGGTAGAGAGGTGCCAACTATCGGTCGACTGCATTCTGCACTGACGGTACTTAATGCTTGCCTTGATTCAGATTGCGCCCCCCTGTGAGGAGGGCGCCTGCCATCAGCGGCCCAGGAACGCGCGAATCCGCTCGGCGGCCTCGATGCACTCGGCCAGCGGCGCGACCAGCGCCATGCGCACGCGCCCGGCGCCTGGATTGACTCCGTCCACTTCGCGGGACAGGTACGAACCCGGTACCACGGTCACATGCTCGGCCTCGAACAGGTCGCGGGTGAAGTCGGCGTCGCTGCCTGGCACCTTGGCCCACAGGTAGAAGCTGCCATCCGGGCGCTGCACATCCATCACCGGCTGCAGGATGTCGAGCACCGCGTCGTACTTGGCGCGGTACTGGTCGCGGTTTTCGCGCACGTGGGCCTCGTCCTGCCAGGCGGCGATACTGGCCAGCTGGGTCTGCACTGGCATGGCGCAACCGTGGTAGGTGCGGTACAGCAGGAACGGCTTGATGATCTCGGCGTCGCCAGCCACGAAGCCCGAACGCAGGCCTGGCAGGTTGGAGCGTTTGGACAGGCTGTGGAACACCACGCAGCGCTTGAAGTCGTTGCGACCAAGCGCAGCGCAGGCGCTCAGCAGGCCTGGTGGCGGGGCGTCCTCGTCAAAGTACAGTTCGCTGTAGCACTCGTCTGCGGCGATCACGAAGTCGTGCTTGTCGGCGAGGGCGATCAGCTTCTTCAGGGTGTCCATCGGCACCAGGGCGCCGGTGGGGTTGCCCGGGGAGCACAGGAACAGGATCTGGCAGCGTTCCCAGACCTCGGCCGGCACGGCATCGAAGTCGGGGTTGAAGCCGTTGCTTTCCAGGCAGGGCAGGTAGTGCGGGGTGGCGCCGGCCAGCAGGGCCGCGCCTTCGTAGATCTGGTAGAACGGGTTGGGACTGACTACCAGGCCGTCGTCGGCGCGGTTGACCACGGCCTGGGTGAAGGCGAACAGCGCTTCGCGGGTGCCATTGACCGGCAGGATATGCCGGTCGGCGTCCAGCCAGCCCGTCGGCACGCCGAAGCGCCGCTCGCACCACTGGCCGATGGCCTGGCGCAGGGCCGGCAGGCCGATGGTACTGGGGTAGGCCGCCAGCTTGTCGAGGTTGTCGGCCATGGCCTTGGCGACGAAGGCCGGCGATTCATGCTTCGGCTCACCGATCGACAGGGCGATGGCGCGCTTGTCGGCGGCCGGTTTCACGGTGCCCAGCAGGGCGCGCAGTTTCTCGAACGGGTAGGGCTGGAGCTGGGTCAGGGCGTGGTTCATCGGCGCAAGGTCTCGTTAGCGTCAAAAGGTCATGCGGGTAGGGCTGGCGTCGCTGGCCTGGCCGGCCTGCAGCTGCTGGACGATGGCTTCCTGCAGGCGGCTGCACAGCTGCGGGTCGGACAGCGGCTGGTTGTCGGCGTCGGTGATGAAGAACACGTCTTCCACGCGCTCGCCGAGGGTGGCGATCTTGGCGTTCTGCAGCGAGATGTCGAACTCGAGGAAGATCCGCCCGATCCTGGCCAGCAGGCCGGGGCGGTCGGGCGCGGTGATCTCGAGGATGGTCACCGGGCGTTGGGCGTCGTTGAGGATGGTCACCTGCGGCGGGAAGTCGAAGTGCTTGAGCTGACGCGGCACCCGACGCTGGATGATTGCCGGGTAGTCCTCGGGGTTGCGCAGCGCCTCGGTCAGGCCGTCGCGGATCTGCCTGACCCGCTGTGGATTGTCACCGATCGAGCCGCCGTCGTTGTCGAGCACGATATAGGTGTCGAGGGTGAATTGGCTGCTCGAGGTGATGATCCGGGCATCGTGAATGTTCAGGTTGAGCTGGGCCATGGCGGCCACGGTCACGGCGAAGAAATCGTGCTGGTCGGGGGCGTAGATGAAGATCTGCGTGCCGCCCTCGAACTCGCGCTGGGTGGTCTCCTTGATCAGCACCAGCGGGCCGCCATCGGCCGGTTGCTGGAGGATCGCATCGCTGTGCCAGGCCACATCGGCGGCGTTGTGCTTGAGAAAGTAGTCGTCGCCCAGCTGCGACCAGAGCTGCTCGACGTCATCCGGGTCGGTGCCCTCGCGCACCAGGATGTCCAGCGCCGCGCTCTGGGTCTGGCGGATCTGCTCTTCGCGGTCCAGCGGGTTCTCCAGGCCACGACGCAGGGCGCGCTTGGTCTCGGTGTAGAGCTGGCGCAGCAGGCTCGCCCGCCAGGAGTTCCACAGGCTTGGGTTGGTGGCGTTGATGTCGGCCACGGTCAGCACGTAGAGGTAGTCCAGCCGTGTCTCGTCACCGACATGCAGGGCGAAATCGTTGATCACCTGCGGGTCGGAGAGGTCCTTGCGCTGGGCGGTGGTGGACATCACCAGGTGGTTCAGCACCAGCCAGACGATCAGGCGGCTGTCCCAGGCCGGCAGCTGATGCCGTTCGCAGAACTGCTGCGCATCCACCGCGCCCAGTTCGGAGTGATCGCCCTGGCGACCCTTGCCGATGTCGTGGTACAGGCCGGCCAGGTAGATCAGCTCGGGCTTGGGCAGGCGGCCCATGAGCTTGCTGGCCAGCGGGAATTTCTCCGAGACCGGCGTGTATTGCAGTTTGCGCAGGTGCTTGATCAGGTTGAGGGTGTGCGCATCGACCGTGTAGATGTGGAACAGGTCGTGCTGCATCTGCCCGACAATCAGGCCGAACTCCGGCAGGTAGCGGCCAAGGATGCCGTAGCGATTCATCCGCCGCAGGTTGCGGTGGATGCCGATCTCGCACTTGAACAGCTCGATGAACAGGCTGGTGTTGCGGATATCGTGGCGGAACTTGTCGTCGATCAGGTGGCGATGTTCGCGTAGCAGGCGCACGGTGTCGGCGCGCACGCCCTTGATTTCGGGGTGCTGGGCCATCAGCACGAAGATTTCCAGCATGGCGAACGGGGTGCGCCGGAAAACGTTCGGGTTGACCGCTTCTATATAGCCATCGTGCAGGCGGAAGCGGGCATTGACCGGCTGCGTGGCGCCACTGTCATCGGCCAGTATCACCTCTTCGAAATGCTGGATGATCAGGTCGCACAGCTGGCTGATGCTCATCACCACCCGGTAGTACTGCTGCATGAACTGTTCGATCGCGCGCTTGGGGTTCTCGTCGGTGTAGCCCAGCAGCGCGGCGATGCTGCGCTGGTGGTCGAACAGCAGGCGGTCTTCGGCGCGGCCGGCGAGCATGTGCAGGGCGTAGCGCACCCGCCAGAGGAAGGCCTGGGACGAGGCCAGCAGCTCGTTTTCGCTTTCCAGCAGGAAGTCTTCACCGGCCAGCGCGTGCAGGTTCAGCGTGCCGTACTGGCGCCTGGCTACCCAGAGCACGGTCTGGATGTCGCGCAGGCCGCCCGGGCCGCCCTTGACGTTGGGCTCGAGGTTGTACTCGGTATCGTTGTACTTGTGGTGGCGGGCCTTGAGTTCGGCCCGTTTGGCCAGGAAGAACTCTTTGCTGGGCCACATGTGCGCGGTGCTGGTGGCGTCGAGCATGCGCTGGCGCAGCGCTTCGGGGCCGGCGATGGTGCGGCTTTCCATCAGGTTGGTGATCACCGTGAGGTCGGCCCGGGCCTGCTCGGCGCACTCATTGACTGTGCGCACGCTCTGGCCGACCTCCAGGCCGATGTCCCAGAGCAGGGTGAGGAAGCGCTCGATGGCATCGCGGTACTGCTCGTGCTCGGCGGCGTCGAGCAGGATCAGCAGGTCGATGTCCGAATACGGATGCAGCTCGCCACGGCCGTAGCCGCCCACCGCCACCAGGGCGATGCCGCCTGGCGCGCCCCAACTGAACTGGTGCCAGGCCTGTTGCAGGATGTTGTCGACGAACCAGGCGCGGTCCTCGATCAGCCGGCGGATCTCGCGACCTTCGCGAAAACGCTTGTCGAGCACCTCGCCGGCCAGGCGGATGGCCTTCTTGAAGGCGGCGATGGGGCTTGCCTTGAGGGCCAGTTCCGCCTGGAACTGGCCGCGGTCGAACAGCTCGGGATCCACCTGGGGCATCGAGTCGCGTTCCTGTCGTTCAGTATCAGGCCGAGGTGCGCGGGATGGTATCGTCCTTGCGCAGGGTGAAGATCTCGTAGCCGGTGGCGGTCACCACCAAGGTGTGTTCCCACTGCGCCGAGAGCTTGCGGTCCTTGGTGATGGCGGTCCAGCCGTCGCCCAGCACCTTGGTGTCGGCCTTGCCCTGGTTGATCATCGGCTCGATGGTGAAGGTCATGCCTTCCTTGAGCTCCATGCCGGTGCCGGCGCGGCCGTAGTGGACGATCTGCGGCTCTTCGTGGAACACCTTGCCGATGCCGTGGCCGCAGAATTCGCGTACCACCGAGAAACCGTTCTTTTCGGCGTGCTTCTGGATCACCTCGCCGATGTCGCCCAGGCGGCAGCCGGGCTTGACCAGTTCGATGGCCTTGTACAGGCACTCCTGGGTGATCTTGGACAGGCGCTCGGCCCACGGCGCGACGGTGCCGACATGGAACATGCGGCTGGTGTCGCCGTGGTAGCCGTCCTTGATCACGGTCACGTCGATGTTGATGGTGTCGCCATCCTTGAGTGCCTTGTCATTGGGGATGCCATGGCAGACCACGTGGTTGATAGAGGTGCAGATCGACTTGGGGAAGCCTTTGTAGTTCAGCGGCGCCGGGATGGCCTTCTGCTCGTTGACGATGTAGTCGTGGCAGAGGCGGTCGAGCTCCTCGGTGGTGATGCCGGGCTTGACGTGTGGCTCGATCATTTCCAGCACTTCGGCGGCCAGGCGGCCGGCGATGCGCATCTTCTCGATGTCTTCTGCGGTCTTGATGGTGACGGTCATTACAGGCTCTCTACGGCGCCGCGCGCGGCGCGAACAAACGGGAAAGGCCGGATTCTACCAGAGCGCGGCGGCGATCTGTCGGGATAGTCCAGCAGATCCGGTGGTCTATTGAGGGCATTCTGGCCCCAAAAGGCGGGGGCTGCAAAAGCCGCTGACGGACGAAGCATCATCCGGGTTCCGTTCGCCCGCCGGCTGTGGTATAAAATGCGCCGCTTTCGGGGGATGTCCTCCGTCAGCTCAAACCCACACACGTGTCGACACGATGGCCTGGGTGCCCGGTTTCCCTGGAAACACGGGTTGGTCATTGGGATACGTGGAGGCCCAACCCGACTTATCAAGGAACTATCATGTCCCAAGTCAACATGCGCGATATGCTGAAGGCCGGTGTGCACTTCGGCCACCAGACCCGTTACTGGAACCCGAAAATGGGCAAGTACATTTTCGGCGCGCGCAACAAGATCCACATCATCAACCTGGAAAAAACCCTGCCGATGTTCAACGAAGCTCTGTCCTTCGTAGAGCGCCTGGCCCAGGGCAAGAACAAGATCATGTTCGTCGGCACCAAGCGTTCCGCCGGCAAGATCGTCGCCGAGCAAGCTGCTCGTTGCGGTTCGCCATACGTTGATCACCGTTGGTTGGGCGGCATGCTGACCAACTACAAGACCATCCGCGCTTCGATCAAGCGTCTGCGTGACCTGGAAACCCAGGCCGAAGATGGTACTTTCACCAAGCTGACCAAGAAAGAAGCTCTGATGCGTTCGCGCGATCTGGAGAAGCTGGACCGCAGCCTGGGTGGTATCAAGGACATGGGCGGCCTGCCTGATGCCCTGTTCGTGATCGACGTCGACCACGAGCGCATCGCCATCACCGAAGCCAACAAGCTGGGCATCCCGGTCATCGGCGTTGTCGATACCAACAGCAGCCCTGAAGGTGTTGACTACATCATCCCAGGTAACGATGACGCCATCCGCGCTATCGAGCTGTACATGACTTCGATGGCCGACGCCGTCATCCGCGGCCGCAACAACGTTGCCGGCGGCACTGAAGTCTATGTTGAAGAAGCGGCTGCACCTGCTGCTGAGTAATTGACGCTTAGCGTCTACTTGGCACGCAAAAAGGGGGCTTTGCCCCCTTTTTGCCACCTTGAAATCCTGCTGTCAGCGAAGGCCCCGCATCATGGGCCGGCTGAGGTATAAAACAGCGGATTTGCAGAATTTAACGCCCGTGACGAACGGGTGGAATGGTTGAAAAACTTTCCAAGAGGATTTTGAAATGGCAGCAATTACTGCGGCGCTGGTCAAAGAACTGCGCGAGCGTACCGGCGAAGGCATGATGGATTGCAAGAAGGCCCTGGAAAAGGCTGGCGGCGACATCGAAAAAGCCATTGACGACATGCGTGCCTCGGGCGCCATCAAGGCCGCCAAGAAGGCTGGCAACGTCGCTGCTGAAGGCGCTATCGCCGTCAAGACCGACGGTAAATCCGCCGTTCTGCTGGAAGTGAACTCGCAGACCGACTTCCTGGCCCTGCAGGACGACTTCAAGAACTTCGTAGCTGAAAGCATCGAAGAAGCCTTCGCCCAGAAGCTGACCGACGCCGCTCCGCTGATCGCCTCGCGTGAAGCTGCTCGTGAAGCCCTGGTTGCCAAGTGCGGCGAGAACGTCAACATCCGTCGCCTGGTGCGCGTTGAGGGTGACGTTGTCGGTGCCTACCTGCACGGCAACAAGATCGGTGCCGTTGTTGTCCTGAAAGGCGGTGACGTCGATCTGGCCAAGAACATTGCCATGCACGTTGCTGCTTCGAACCCAGAGTTCCTGGATGCGTCGGAAATCTCCGCCGAGGCCATCGAGCGCGAGAAGAACGTCTTCCTGCAGCTGAACGCCGACAAGATCGCCGGCAAGCCGGAAAACATCGTTGAAAACATGATCAACGGTCGTATCTCCAAGTTCAAAGCCGAAGCCTCGCTGAAAGAGCAAGCCTTCGTGATGGATCCGGAAGTCAAAGTTGGCGCGCTGGCCAAGAAAGCCGGTGCCGAAATCGTTTCCTTCACCTACTTCAAGGTTGGCGAAGGCATCGAGAAGCCGGTTGACGACTTCGCTGCCGAAGTTGCCGCCCAGGTAGCTGCCGCCAAGCAGTAAGACGGACTCGTCTGTCGCCCCAAAGAGGCTGCCCGCTCACGCGCGCAGCCTCTTTGTCAAAGCGGGAGTGGTTTACCAGACCGCTGCTCGCTGACGCAGTAGCTGCGTCACGCTAGAGTTACGCGCAGGCTGAAAACAGCCCGCCAGATTTTTACAAACGCCGCAGGAGAGATTCGCAATGGCTCAGCAGGGCAGTGGTCATCAGGCTCGCTATAAACGCATTCTACTCAAACTTAGCGGCGAGGCCCTGATGGGCTCGGAAGAGTTCGGGATCGACCCCAAGGTCCTGGATCGCATGGCGCTGGAAGTTGGCCAGTTGGTCGGCATCGGCGTCCAGGTCGGCCTGGTGATCGGTGGTGGCAACCTGTTCCGTGGTGCGGCGCTCAGCGCAGCCGGCATGGATCGGGTCACTGGCGACCACATGGGCATGCTGGCCACCGTGATGAACGCCCTGGCCATGCGCGACGCGCTGGAGCGGGCGAACATCACCGCCATCGTCATGTCGGCCATCTCCATGGTCGGTGTCACCGATCACTATGATCGCCGCAAGGCCATGCGCCACCTGAACTCGAAAGAAGTCGTGATCTTCGCTGCCGGTACCGGCAACCCGTTCTTCACCACCGACTCCGCCGCTTGCCTGCGCGCCATCGAAATCGATGCCGACGTGGTATTGAAGGCAACCAAGGTCGATGGTGTATACACTGCAGATCCATTCAAGGACCCGCATGCCGAGAAGTTCGATCATCTGTCCTACGATGAAGTGCTGGATCGCAAGCTGGGTGTAATGGACCTGACGGCAATCTGCCTGTGCCGCGATCACAAGATGCCGTTGCGCGTCTTCAACATGAACAAGCCCGGCGCCCTGCTGAACATCGTGCATGGCGGCGCGGAAGGAACTCTGATCGAGGAAGTTCAAAAATGATCAACGAAATCAAGAAAGACGCCCAGGCGCGCATGCAAAAGTCGCTGGAGTCGCTGAACCACGCATTTGGCCAGATCCGCACCGGCAAGGCGCACCCGAGCGTCCTGGGTGGCGTGATGGTGCCTTACTATGGCGTCGACACCCCGCTGACCAGCGTGGCCAACGTGACCGTGAAAGACAACCAGACCCTGCAAGTGGTGCCTTTCGAGCGCAACATGCTGGGCGCCATCGACAAGGCCATCGGCAGCGCCGGCTTGAACCTCAACCCGACCAACCTGGGCGAGTTGCTGCTGGTCAACATGCCGCCGCTGACCGAAGAAACCCGCAAGGGCTTCACCAAGCAGGCCCGTGCCGCAGCCGAAGATGCCCGCGTTGCCGTGCGCAACATTCGTCGTGACGCCATGGGTGACCTGAAGAAGCTGTCCAAGGACAAGGAAATCAGTGAAGACGAAGAGCGCCGTGCCAGTGCCGACATCGACAAGCTGATCAAGGATGTCGAGGCGCAGATCACCAAGGCCACCGAAGCAAAAGAAAAGGACCTGATGGCCGTCTAAGGGTCAGGACACCTTCATGGAAAAGACCAAGCAGACTGTGCCCTCCGTGGTGCCGCGTCACGTGGCGATCATCATGGATGGGAATAATCGCTGGGCGAAGAAGCGCTTTATGCCCGGCGTTGCCGGGCATAAAGCGGGTGTCGATGCGGTGCGCGCCGTGATCGAAGTGTGCGCCGAGGCCAAGGTCGAGGTGCTCACGCTGTTTGCGTTCTCCAGTGAAAACTGGCAGCGACCGGCAGACGAAGTCAGTGCCCTCATGGACCTGTTCTTCAAGGCGCTGCGCCGCGAGGCCAAGCGCCTGAACGACAACAACATCAGCCTGCGCATCATCGGCGACCGCTCACGCTTCCACCCTGAACTCCAGGCTGCGATGCGCGAGGCCGAGGCCGCGACTGCCGGCAGCAACCGCTTCATCCTGCAGATCGCCGCCAACTATGGTGGCCAGTGGGATATCGCCCAGGCTGCCCAGCGCCTGGCGCGTGAAGTGCAGGCCGGTCATCTGCGCCCGGACGACATCACCCCGGACCTGCTGCAGACCTGCCTGGTGACGGGCGACCTGCCATTGCCTGACCTGTGCATCCGCACCGGCGGCGAGCACCGCATCAGCAATTTCCTCCTGTGGCAGCTGGCCTACGCCGAGCTGTACTTCTCCGACCTCTACTGGCCGGACTTCAAACACGAGGCCATGCGCAGCGCGCTGGCCGATTTCGCTTCGCGCCAGCGCCGCTTCGGTAAGACCAGCGAGCAGGTCGAAGCCGGAGCCCGTGCTTAATGCTTAAACAACGCATCATTACCGCGCTGATCCTGCTGCCGATCGCGGTGGGTGGTTTCTTCCTGCTCAATGGTGGGGATTTCGCTCTCTTCATCGGTTTCGTGGTGACGCTCGGTGCCTGGGAGTGGGCGCGCCTGGCCGGCCTGGTCGCGCACCCGCTGCGCATCGCCTATGCCGCCGTGGTGGCGGGCGGGCTGATGCTGCTCTACCTGATGCCCGACCTGGCACCCTGGGTACTGGGCGCTTCGGTGATCTGGTGGGCGCTGGCTACGTGGCTGGTGCTGACCTACCCGCGCAGCGGCGAGCTGTGGAGCAGTGCCGCCTGCCGCCTGTTGATCGGCCTGCTGGTGTTGCTCCCCGCCTGGCAGGGCCTGGTGCTGCTCAAGCACTGGCCATTGGGCAACTGGCTGATCCTGGCGGTCATGGTGCTGGTCTGGGCGGCCGATATCGGCGCTTATTTCTCCGGCCGTGCCTTCGGCAAGCGCAAGCTGGCGCCGCAGGTCAGCCCGGGCAAGAGCTGGGAGGGCGTGTACGGTGGCCTCGCGGTCAGCCTGCTGATCACCCTGGGCGTGGGCATTGCCCGTGACTGGAGTGTCGGCCAGGTGCTGCTCGGCTTGCTGGGCGCCGTGGTGGTGGTGATGTCCTCGGTGGTCGGCGACCTGACCGAGAGCATGTTCAAGCGCCGTGAAGGCATCAAGGACAGCAGCAACCTGCTGCCGGGCCATGGCGGCGTGCTTGATCGCATCGACAGCCTGACCGCGGCGATTCCGATGTTTGCCGTACTGTTGTGGGCGGCTGAGTGGGGTGTGATGTGAATCGCGTGCAACGCATTACCGTGCTGGGGGCCACCGGCTCCATTGGCTTGAGCACGCTGGACGTCATCGCTCGCCACCCTGACCGTTACCAGGTGTTCGCCTTGAGCGGCTATTCGCGCATCGACGAACTGCTGGCCCTGTGTGAGCGCCATCGCCCGGCGTACGCCGTGGTGCCGAGTGCCGAGGCGGCCGGGCGCCTGCGCGCGGGTCTGGCCAAGGCCGGATGTGCCACCGAGGTGCTGGAAGGTGAGGCCGGGCTGTGCCAGGTCGCCTCCGCATCGGAGGTCGATACCGTGATGGCGGCCATCGTCGGCGCTGCTGGCTTGCGTCCGACCCTGGCCGCGGTCGAGGCGGGCAAGAAAGTGCTGCTGGCCAACAAGGAAGCCCTGGTGATGTCCGGGGCCCTGTTCATGCAAGCGGTGCAACGTAGCGGTGCGGTGCTGCTGCCGATCGACAGCGAGCACAACGCGATATTCCAATGCATGCCCGGCGACTACGCCCGCGGTCTGGGCGCTGTCGGTGTGCGTCGGATCCTGCTGACGGCCTCGGGCGGCCCGTTCCGCGAAACTCCGGCCGAAGCCTTGCTGGATGTCACGCCGGAACAAGCTTGCGCCCATCCGAACTGGTCCATGGGGCGCAAGATTTCGGTCGATTCGGCAAGCATGCTGAACAAAGGCCTGGAGCTGATCGAGGCCTGCTGGCTGTTCGACGCCAAGCCTTCGCAGGTGGAAGTGGTGGTGCACCCGCAGAGTGTTATCCACTCGTTGGTGGACTATGTCGATGGCTCGGTGCTCGCCCAGTTGGGCAACCCGGACATGCGCACGCCGATCTCCAATGCCCTGGCCTGGCCGGAGCGCATTGATTCGGGCGTGGCGCCGCTGGACCTGTTCGCCATCGCCCGTCTGGATTTCCAGGCCCCCGACGAACAGCGCTTCCCATGCCTGCGCCTGGCGCGTCAGGCTGCCGAGGCGGGCAACAGTGCGCCGGCGGTGCTCAATGCCGCCAACGAAGTGGCTGTCGAAGCGTTTCTCCAGCGGCGTATCCGCTTCCCGGAGATCGCGGGTATGATCGAACAGGTGCTCGACCAGGAGCCTGTGGTGGCATTGCCCACGCTCGACGCGGTGTTCGCCGCCGACCAGCGTGCCCGGGAGCTGTCCCGCGAATGGCTGCGACGCCACGGCCGCTGAAGCCTGCGGCCGGCTCCGCCGAATGTCATCCGGAGATAGGACATGACTGCGCTCTACATGATTGTCGGCACGCTGATTGCGCTCGGCGTGCTGGTCACCTTCCACGAGTTCGGCCACTTCTGGGTGGCGCGGCGCTGCGGGGTCAAGGTCCTGCGCTTCTCGGTGGGCTTCGGTACGCCGTTGCTGCGCTGGCACGATCGCCAGGGCACCGAGTTCGTCGTCGCCGCGATTCCCCTGGGCGGCTACGTCAAGATGCTCGACGAGCGCGAGGGCGAGGTGCCGCCGGCGCTGATCGAGCAATCGTTCAACCGTAAATCGGTACGCCAGCGCATCGCCATCGTGGCGGCCGGCCCGGTCGCCAACTTCCTCCTCGCCATCCTGTTCTTCTGGGTGCTGGCCATGCTCGGCTCGCAGCAGGTGCGCCCGGTCATCGGCGCGGTCGAGGCGGGCAGCCTGGCGGCCAGCGCCGGTCTGGGCGTCGGCCAGGAAATTGTTTCCATCGATGGCAAACCGACCAATGGCTGGTCGGCGGTCAACCTGCAGTTGGTGCGTCGCCTCGGCGAGAGCGGCACGTTGCGAGTGGGTGTGCTCGACGAAGGGGCAACGGTCGAGCGCCAGGCCGACATCACCCTGAACAATTGGCTCAAGGGCGCCGATGAGCCTGATCCGATCCAGTCCCTTGGCCTGCGCCCGTGGCGACCTGCGATGGTTCCGGTGCTGGCGGAGATCGATCCGAAAGGGCCGGCCGCCGCCGCCGGGCTCAAGACCGGTGACAAGCTGCTGGCACTCGACGGCGTGGCGCTGGGCGACTGGCAGCAGGTGGTCGACGCGGTCCGTGCCCGCCCCGAGCGTACGGTGAACCTGCGCATCGAGCGCGACGGCGCAACGCTCGAATTACCGGTCACCCTGGCGCGCAAGGGCGAAGGCCAGGCGTCCGGTGGTTACCTCGGCGCCGGGGTCAAGGCCAGCGAATGGCCGGCGAAGATGCTCCGCGAGGTCAGTTACGGGCCGCTGGAGGCGGTGGGCGAGGGCTTGTCGCGCACTTGGAACATGAGCGTCCTGACCCTCGAATCGCTGAAGAAAATGCTGTTCGGAGAGCTCTCGGTAAAAAACTTGAGCGGACCGATAACCATTGCTAAAGTGGCGGGCGCTTCAGCCCAGTCGGGCGTTGGGGATTTCCTGAATTTCCTGGCCTACCTGAGCATAAGCCTGGGGGTTCTGAACCTGCTGCCCATCCCTGTACTGGATGGGGGGCATTTGCTGTTCTACCTGATCGAGTGGGCGCGCGGTCGTCCGCTCTCGGATCGGGTGCAGGGTTGGGGGGTCCAGATCGGTATCAGTTTGGTCGTCGGGGTGATGTTGCTCGCCCTGATCAATGATCTGGGTCGACTATAAAAGCTTCGCTCAATCGCGAAACCTGCTGCCTTGTCGCGGCAGGTTGTTTATTGCCAGTTGGAATAAAAGGACTTCATGAAACGTCTGCTGCTAACTGCGGTGCTCTCCGCACTGATGATCGCTGAAGTTCACGCCGAGTCCTTCACCATCTCCGATATTCGTGTCAACGGCCTGCAGCGGGTTTCCGCCGGCAGCGTGTTCGGCGCGTTGCCGCTGAACGTCGGTGACCAGGTCGACGACCGCCGTCTGGTCGATTCCACCCGCTCGCTGTTCAAGACCGGCTTCTTCCAGGACATCCAGCTGAACCGCGACGGCAATGTCCTGATCATCAACGTGGTCGAGCGCCCTTCGGTGTCGAGCATCGAGATCGAAGGCAACAAGGCGATCAGCACCGAAGACCTGATGAAGGGCCTGAAGCAGTCGGGCCTGGCCGAAGGCGAGATCTTCCAGCGTGCGACGCTCGAAGGCGTGCGTAACGAGCTGCAGCGCCAGTACGTGGCCCAGGGCCGCTACTCCGCCGAAGTCGACGCCGAGGTCGTGCCGCAGCCGCGCAACCGTGTCGGCCTGAAGATCAAGATCAACGAAGGCACCGTCGCCGCGATCCAGCACATCAACGTGGTGGGCAACAACGTCTTCGACGACGAGACCCTCGGCCAGCTGTTCGAGCTCAAGACCACCAACTGGCTGTCGTTCTTCAAGAACGACGACAAGTACGCCCGCGAAAAACTCTCCGGTGACCTGGAGCGCCTGCGTTCCTACTACCTGGACCGCGGCTACATCAACATGGACATCGCCTCCACTCAGGTGTCGATCACCCCGGACAAGAAGCACGTCTACATCACCGTCAACATCAACGAAGGCGAGAAGTACACCGTTCGCGACGTCAAGCTGTCCGGTGACCTGAAAGTGCCGGAAGACCAGGTCAAGTCGCTGCTGCTGGTGCAGCCGGGCCAGGTGTTCTCGCGCAAGGTGATGACCACCACCTCCGACCTGATCACCCGTCGTCTGGGCAACGAAGGCTACACCTTCGCCAACGTCAACGGCGTGCCGCAACCGAACGACCAGGATCACACCGTCGACATCATGTTCGTCGTCGATCCGGGCAAGCGTGCCTACGTCAACCGCATCAACTACCGCGGCAACACCAAGACCGAAGACGAAGTGCTGCGCCGCGAAATGCGCCAGATGGAAGGCGGCTGGGCTTCGACCTACCTCATCGACCAATCCAAGACCCGCCTTGAGCGCCTGGGCTTCTTCAAGGAAGTCAACGTCGAGACGCCGCCGGTGCCGGGCACCGACGACCAGGTCGACGTCAACTACAGCGTCGAAGAGCAGGCCTCCGGCTCGATCACCGCCAGCGTCGGTTTCGCCCAGAGCGCGGGCCTGATCCTCGGTGGTTCGATCAGCCAGAACAACTTCCTGGGTACCGGTAACAAGGTCTCCATCGGCCTGACCCGTTCCGAATACCAGACCCGCTACAACTTCGGCTACGTTGATCCCTACTTCACCCCCGACGGTGTGAGCCTGGGTTACAACGCCTTCTACCGCAGCACCGACTACGACGACCTCGACGTCGACGTGGCCAGCTATGCGGTGGACAGCCTGGGTGCCGGCGTCAGCCTCGGCTACCCGATCAGCGAGACCTCGCGCCTGACCTACGGCCTGACCGTGCAGCAGGACAAGATCAAGACCGGCCGCTACACCGTCGACGAGATCTTCAAGTTCCTCCAGGACGAGGGTGACAACTTCCTGAACTTCAAGGCCTCGATCGGTTGGTCCGAATCGACCCTTAACAAAGGCGTGCTGGCTACCCGTGGTCACTCGCAGAGCCTGACCCTGGAAACCACCGTGCCGGGCAGCGACCTGTCGTTCTACAAGCTCGACTACCGTGGCCAGCTGTTCAAGCCAATCAACAACGAATACACCCTGCGCCTGCACACCGAGCTGGGCTACGGTGATGGTTTCGGCTCGACTTCCGGCCTGCCGTTCTATGAAAACTACTACGCGGGCGGCTTCAACTCCGTGCGCGGCTTCAAGGACAGTACCCTGGGTCCACGCAGTACCCCGAGCCGCGGCGCTGCGGTGACCGGCAACCAGGGCACCATCGCCGACCCGGACCAGGATCCGCTGCCGTTCGGTGGCAACGTCCTCGTCCAGGGTGGTGTGGAGCTGCTGTTCCCGCTGCCGTTCGTCAAGGACCAGCGTTCGCTGCGCACCTCCGTGTTCTGGGCCGTGGGTAACGTGTTCGACACCAACTGCGGTTCCAAGCCGGACTGCACCAAGGTCGGTTTCTCGGACATGGCCAGCTCCGTCGGTCTGGGCGTAACCTGGATCACCGCGCTGGGCCCGCTGAGCTTCAGCCTGGCGATGCCGATCAAGAAGCCGGACGACGCCGACACGCAAGTGTTCCAATTCTCTCTGGGCCAGACCTTCTGAGGTCGGCCCTTGCATAACGACAACGGATTATCCAGGAGTGCATCGTGCGTAAGTTGACCCAACTGGCCCTCGTGGCCGCGGCGCTGGTCGCCACCCCGGCTTTCGCCGAAATGAAGGTTGCCGTGCTGAACTATCAGATGGCCCTGCTGGAATCCGACGCGGCCAAGAAATACGCCGTCGACGCCGAGAAGAAGTTCGGCCCGCAACTGACCAAGCTCAAGGGCCTGGAAAGCAGCGCCAAGGGCATCCAGGATCGCCTGATCAAGGGCGGCGACAAGATGCCTCAGCCAGAGCGCGAGCGCCTCGAACTCGAGTTCAAGCAAAAGGCCCGCGACTTCCAGTTCCAGTCCAAGGAACTCAACGAAGCCAAGGCCGTGGCGGATCGCGACATGCTCAAGCAGCTCAAGCCCAAGCTTGATGGCGCCGTCGAGGAAGTGATCAAGAAGGGCGGCTTCGACCTGGTGCTCGAGCGTGGCGCGGTCATCGATGTCAAGCCGCAGTTCGACATCACCCGCCAAGTCATCGAGCGCATGAACCAAGCCCGTTGATATGACCGTGACCATGACACTCGGCCAGCTGGCCGAAGCCCTCGGCGCCGAGCTCAAAGGCCCCGAGGCGCTGGAAATCACCGGGTTGGCCACCTTGCAGGAGGCCGTTTCCGGGCAGCTGAGTTTCCTGGCCAACAAGCAGTACCGCAAGTTCCTGGACGATTCCACGGCCAGCGCGGTACTGCTCAAGGCCGAGGACGCCGAAGGTTTCGCCGGCAATGCGTTGGTCGTGGCCGACCCGTACCTGGCTTATGCGCGCATCTCGCACCTGTTCGATCCAAAGCCCAAGGCTGTGGCGGGAGTCCATCCCAGCGCCGTGGTTGCCGAGGATGCCCAGGTGGACGCTAGCGCCAGCATCGGCCCGTTCGCGGTGATCGAAAGTGGTGCACGCATTGGCGCCAACGTGACGGTCGGCGCGCACTGCTTTATCGGTGCCCGCTGTGTCATCGGCGAGGGTGGCTGGTTGGCGCCCCGGGTCACGCTGTATCACGACGTGACCATTGGCAAGCGCGTGGTCATCCAGTCCGGCGCGGTGATCGGCGGCGAGGGCTTCGGCTTCGCCAACGAGAAGGGCATCTGGCGCAAGATCGCACAGATCGGCGGCGTCACCCTGGGTGATGACGTGGAGATCGGCGTGAACACCGCGGTAGACCGCGGCGCCCTGTCGGATACGCGCATCGGTGATGGCGTCAAGCTCGACAACCAGATCCAGATCGCTCATAACGTGCAGGTCGGTGACCACACGGCGATGGCGGCCTGTGTCGGCATCTCCGGCAGTACCCGTATCGGCAAGCACTGCATGATTGCCGGTGGGGTCGGGATGGTCGGTCACATCGACGTCTGCGACAATGTTTTCGTCTCCGGCATGACCATGGTGACCCGTTCGATTACCGAGCCGGGTGGCTACTCTTCCGGTACGGCCATGCAACCTCTGGCCGAATGGCGCAAGAGCGCCGCTCGCATTCGCCAGCTGGACGAGATGTCCAAGCGTCTCCAGCAGCTGGAAAAGCGTGTCGACACCGTGACCTCAGGTGGCCAGCCGACATCAGAAGGCTGATACCATTTACTGAGCGAGCGTTACAGTCGCTAGCTGGCTCCTCTTTGGATCTGCAAAAGGAGCGTGTGGTCAGCACCTGCGCTCCCTATTCTTATACAGGCTTCCCCCCGAAATGATGGACATCAACGAGATTCGCGAATACCTGCCTCACCGTTACCCGTTCCTGCTGGTGGACCGGGTGACGGACCTGGACTTCGAGGCCCAAAGCATTCGTGCCTACAAGAATGTCAGCATCAACGAGCCGTTCTTCAATGGCCACTTCCCGGCGCATCCGATCATGCCGGGCGTGCTGATCATCGAGGCGATGGCCCAGGCGGCCGGAATTCTCGGATTCAAGATGCTCGACGCCAAACCGGCTGACGGCACGCTTTACTACTTTGTCGGCTCCGACAAGCTGCGTTTCCGCCAGCCAGTGCTGCCGGGCGACCAGCTGGTCCTGGAAGCCAAGTTCCTCAGCCGCAAGAGCATGATCTGGAAGTTCGAATGCCGTGCCCTGGTGGACGGCAAGCCAGTCTGCTCGGCCGAGATCACCTGCGCGGAACGCTCCCTATGAGTTCGATTGACCCACGGGCGATCATCGATCCCTCGGCCAGGCTGGCCGAGGGCGTCGAGGTTGGCCCCTGGTCGATCGTAGGCCCCGATGTGGAAATCGGGGAGGGCACAGTCATTGGCCCGCACGTCGTGCTTAAAGGGCCGACCCGTATCGGCAAGCACAACCGCATCTATCAGTTTTCCTCGATCGGCGAAGACACCCCTGACCTGAAGTACAAGGGTGAGCCGACGCGCCTGGTGATCGGTGACCACAACGTGATCCGCGAGGGTGTCACCATCCACCGCGGCACCGTGCAGGACCGTTCGGAAACCACCCTGGGCGATCACAACCTGATCATGGCCTATGCCCACATCGGCCACGATAGCGTCATCGGCAACCACTGCATCCTGGTCAACAACACCGCGCTGGCGGGCCATGTGCATGTCGGCGACTGGGCCATCCTGTCCGGTTACACGCTGGTGCACCAGTACTGCCATATCGGCGCCCACGCGTTTTCCGGCATGGGCACCGCGATCGGCAAGGACGTACCGGCCTATGTCACCGTGTTCGGCAGCCCGGCCGAGGCGCGCAGCATGAACTTCGAAGGCCTGCGCCGTCGCGGTTTCAGCGACGAAGTGCTGCACGCCCTGCGTCGCGCCTACAAGATCGTCTACCGCCAGGGCCTGACCGTCGAAGAAGCGCTCAAGGAGCTGGATGAGCTGGTAACGCAGTTCCCCGAAGTCGACCTGTTCCGCCAATCGATCGCCAATTCCGCACGCGGCATCACCCGCTGACATGGCCCAGCTCTGCGTGGCGCTGGTCGCGGGCGAGGCCAGCGGCGATATTCTCGGCTCCGGCCTGATGCGCGCCATCAAGGCACGTCATCCCGATGTACGGTTCATCGGTGTTGGCGGTCCCTTGATGGAAGCCGAGGGCATGACCTCCTACTTTCCGATGGAACGCCTGGCCGTCATGGGCCTGGTCGAGGTGCTCGGGCGCCTGCGTGAGCTACTCAAGCGGCGCAAGGAACTGATCCACACACTGATCGGCGAAAAGCCCGACGTGTTCATCGGTATCGATGCACCTGATTTCACCCTGAATATCGAACTCAAGCTACGCCAGGCCGGGATCAAGACGGTGCACTACGTCAGCCCGTCGGTCTGGGCCTGGCGGCAGAAGCGCGTGCTGAAGATCCGCGAGGGGTGCGACCTGATGCTCACCCTGCTGCCGTTCGAGGCGCGCTTCTATGAAGAGCAGGGCGTGCCGGTGCGTTTCGTCGGCCACCCGTTGGCGGATACCATCCCTCTCGAGGGTGACCGTGGCGCGGCGCGTGCCGAGCTAGGCCTGGGTGATGGCCCGGTGATTGCCCTGATGCCCGGCAGCCGCGGCGGCGAAGTGGGGCGCCTGGGCGCCCTGTTCCTTGACGCAGCCCAGCGCCTGCGCGAGCTGGTGCCCGGTGCACGTTTCGTGCTGCCGTGCGCCAATGCCGCGCGCCGCGCCCAGGTCGAGCAGATGCTCGAAGGGCGCGAGTTGCCGCTGACCTTGCTCGACGGCCAGTCGCACCAGGCCCTGGCGGCGTGCGACGCGGTGCTGATCGCCTCGGGCACCGCCACCCTGGAGGCGATGCTGTACAAGCGGCCGATGGTGGTGGCCTACCGCCTGGCACCGCTGACGTACTGGATCCTCAAGCGCATGGTCAAAAGCCCCTACGTATCGCTGCCCAACCTGCTCGCCCAGCGGTTGCTGGTGCCCGAGCTGCTGCAGGACGCCGCCACCAGCGAGGCCTTGGCGCAAACCCTGGCGCCGCTGCTCAAGGATGGCGCGCAGCAGACCGACAGCTTCGACCAGATTCACCGCACCCTGCGCCGCGACGCCTCCAACCAGGCGGCCGACGCGGTGCTTGCCCTGTTGAAGGACCGCTGACATGCAGATGGGACTGGATTTCAACCTGGTCGAGGAACTGGTGGCCGGCGTTGACGAAGTGGGTCGTGGTCCGCTCTGTGGCGCGGTGGTAACCGCAGCAGTGATTCTCGACCCGCGCCGGCCGATCCTCGGCCTGAACGACTCGAAGAAACTTACCGAGGCCAAGCGCGATGCGCTGTTCGACGAAATCTGCGAGAAGGCGCTGAGCTTCTGCATCGCTCGCGCCGAGGTCGAGGAAATCGACCGTCTGAACATTCTCCATGCGACCATGCTGGCCATGCAGCGTGCCGTCGAAGGGCTGCACGTCACGCCGAAGCTGGCACTGATCGATGGCAACCGCTGCCCGAAACTTTCGGTACCGGCAGCTCCGGTGGTCAAGGGTGATTCGCAGGTGCCGGCCATCGCCGCCGCATCGATTCTGGCCAAGGTCACCCGTGACCGCGAGATGAGCGCGTTCGAGCTGATCTACCCGGGTTATGGGATCGGCGGGCACAAGGGGTATCCGACTCCGGTGCACCTTGAGGCTCTGGCTCGTCTTGGGCCGACGCCCATTCATCGGCGCTCGTTCGCGCCTGTTCGAGCTGCATGGGAAGCCCGTGAGGGCGTTTCCACCCTGCTGATCTGATCGTCGCCATTCATCGCGGGGCAAGCCCGTTCTCATGCCGAGCTGCGTGGGGGCGAGCTTGCCCCGCGATGCATTCTGCAATCAACCGCTGACCTGCAGGCGAGGCAAGCGAAGAGCAATACGCTACAATCCCGCCCTTGTCGTTCAGCACTGCTACAGGATCCTCCATGTCGGTCTCCTTCGTTCACCTTCGCGTGCACTCCGAATTCTCCCTGGTCGACGGCCTGGTGCGGATCAAGCCGCTGGCCAAGGCCCTGGCCGGGATGAACATGCCGGCGGTGGCGATCACCGACCAGAGCAACATGTGCTCGCTGGTGAAGTTCTACAAGACCGCCATGGGCGCCGGCATCAAGCCGATCTGCGGCGCCGACCTGTGGCTGGCCGGGGTCGATCCGGAAGCGCCGCTGTCGCGCATCTGCTTCCTGGCCATGAACGCCCAGGGCTACCGCAACCTCACCGAATTGATCTCGCGTGGTTGGACCGATGGCCAGCGCAATGGGCTGGTGATCATCCAGCGCGACTGGATCGCCCCGGCCAGCGAAGGGCTGATTGCCCTGTCCGCCGGCAAGGAAGGCGACATCGGCATGGCGCTGATGGCCAATCGTCAGGACGAAGCACAGGTCTTGCTCGCCGACTGGATGAGCATGTTCCCCGAGCGCTTCTACGTCGAGGTGCAGCGCACCAATCGCGCCGGTGACGAGGAGTACGTGCACGCTGCCGTGGCCTTGGCCGACAAGCTCGGTGCGCCGCTGGTGGCAACCAACGACGTGCGTTTCGTCAAGCAGTCGGACTTCGATGCCCACGAGACCCGCGTGTGCATCGGCGAGGGCTGGACCCTGGACGACCCGCGCCGCCCGCGTGGCTACAGCGACCAGCAGTACCTCAAAACGCCCGAAGAGATGGCAGAGCTGTTCAGCGACTTGCCTGATGCCATTGCCAACACCGTTGAGATCGCCAAGCGCTGCAACATCACCGTGCAGCTGGGCAAGTACTTCCTCCCTGATTTCCCCACGCCCAACGGCATGGGCATCGACGACTACCTGCGCCATGTCTCCCACGAAGGCCTGGAGGAGCGCCTGGCGGTGCTCTGGCCGAAGGAGACCACGCCCAATTACGAAGAGAAGCGCCAGGTCTACCTGGACCGCCTGAAGTTCGAGCTGGACATCATCATCCAGATGGGCTTCCCCGGTTACTTCCTGATCGTTATGGACTTCATCAAGTGGGCCAAGAACAACGACGTGCCGGTAGGGCCGGGTCGAGGCTCGGGTGCCGGCTCGCTGGTGGCCTACGTACTGAAGATCACCGACCTCGACCCGTTGGCCTACGACCTGCTGTTCGAACGTTTCCTCAACCCTGAACGGGTTTCCATGCCCGACTTCGACGTCGACTTCTGCATGGATGGCCGTGACCGGGTGATCGACTACGTGGCCGAGGCCTACGGGCGTAACGCGGTGAGCCAGATCATCACCTTCGGCACCATGGCCGCCAAGGCGGTGGTGCGCGACGTTGCGCGGGTGCAGGGCAAGTCCTATGGCCTGGCCGACCGCCTGTCGAAGATGATCCCGTTCGAAGTGGGCATGACCCTGGAGAAGGCCTACGAGCAGGAAGAAATCCTGCGCGACTTCCTCAAGAGCGACGAGGATGGCCGCGAGATCTGGGACATGGCCCTCAAGCTCGAGGGTGTGACCCGTGGTACCGGCAAGCACGCCGGTGGTGTGGTAATCGCCCCGACCAAGCTCACCGACTTCTCGCCGATCGCCTGTGACGAAGAAGGCGGCGGCTTGGTGACCCAGTTCGACAAGGATGACGTCGAGGCCGCGGGCCTGGTGAAGTTCGACTTCCTCGGCCTGCGTACGCTGACGATCATCAAGTGGGCGATGGAGATCATCAACCGCGAGCAGGCCAAGAAGGACCTGCCCGACGTCAACATCGACTTCATCCCGCTGGATGATCGCAAGACCTACGAGCTGCTGCAGAAGGCTGAAACCACCGCGGTGTTCCAGCTCGAATCGCGCGGCATGAAAGAGCTGATCAAGAAGCTCAAGCCCGACTGCCTGGAAGACCTGATCGCACTGGTGGCGCTGTTCCGCCCCGGCCCGCTGCAGTCGGGCATGGTCGACGACTTCATCAACCGCAAGCACGGCCGCGCCGAGCTGGCCTACCCGCATACGGACTACCAGTACGAAGGCCTCAAGCCCGTGCTTGCACCGACCTACGGCATCATCCTGTACCAGGAACAGGTGATGCAGATCGCCCAGGTGATGGCGGGCTACACCCTCGGCGGCGCCGACATGCTGCGCCGGGCCATGGGTAAGAAAAAGCCTGAGGAAATGGCCAAGCAGCGTGGCGGTTTCATCGAAGGCTGCGTGGCCAACAACATCGAGGCGGACCTGGCCGGTAACATCTTCGACCTGGTAGAGAAATTCGCCGGTTACGGCTTCAACAAATCCCACTCCGCCGCATACGGCCTGGTGTCGTACCAGACCGCCTGGCTGAAGACCCACTACCCGGCGCCGTTCATGGCTGCGGTCCTGTCGGCGGACATGCACAACACCGACAAGGTGGTAGTGCTGGTCGAGGAAGTGCGCAGCATGAAGCTGCGCCTCGACGCGCCGGACGTGAACTTCTCCGACTTCAAGTTCACCGTCAACAACGATGGCCGCATCGTCTATGGCCTGGGGGCGATCAAGGGCGTGGGCGAAGGCCCGGTGGAGGCGATCGTCGAGGCGCGTGCACAGGGCGGTCCGTTCAAGGACCTGTTCGACTTCTGTGAGCGCATCGACCTCAAGCGCGTCAACAAACGTACCCTCGATGCGTTGATCCGCAGTGGCGCGCTGGACCGTCTCGGCCCGCACTTCCATGACGAGATCAAGGCCTACCAGGCCAACATCGACATCAACCGCGCGACCCTGCTGTCGGCACTGGGTGAGGCCGTCAAGGCTGCCGAACAGGCAGCCCATACTGCTGACAGTGGCCATGTCGACCTGTTCGGCGGCATGTTCGACGAGGCGGATGTCGACGTCTATGCCAATCACCGCAAGGTGCGCGAACTGACGCTCAAGGAGCGCCTGAAAGGCGAAAAGGACACCCTTGGCCTGTACCTCACCGGGCATCCGATCGATGAGTACGAGACCGAGATCCGCCGTTTCGCCCGCCAGCGCATTGTCGACCTGAAGCCTGCGCGGGATACCCAGACCATCGCCGGGATGATCATTGCCCTGCGCGTGATGAAGAACAAGAAGGGTGACAAGATGGGCTTCGTCACCCTCGACGACCGTTCCGGGCGCATCGAGGCCTCGTTGTTCGCCGATGCCTTCATGGGCGCCCAGGCCCTGCTGCAGACCGACGCCATGGTGGTGGTGGAAGGGGAGGTCAGCAACGACGACTTCTCCGGTGGCCTGCGCCTGCGGGTCAAGACGGTGATGACCATGGAGGATGCCCGGACCAAGCTGGCCGAAAGCCTGCGCCTGAAGGTCGCCCACGACGCGCTCAAGGGTGACCGCCTGAACTGGCTGGGCGAGCTGATCACCCGTCACCGTGGTGGCTGCCCGATCACCCTGGAGTACACCGGCAGCGACGCCAAGGCCATGCTGCAATTCGGCGACCAGTGGTCCATCGACCCGGCCGACGGCCTGATTCAGGCACTGCGTGACCAGTTCGGACGTGAGAACGTCTTCCTGCAATACCGTTGAAACGACGAATTTTAATCTCGACCTATATGCGCCTGATCCCTTAAGGTAGGGCGCCAAACGGATCAACCGGCCGGCCGCCTGGCCGTAGACCCAAGACGGAAGCCTATGAACCCGAATTTCCTCGATTTCGAACAGCCGATTGCCGACCTGCAAGCCAAGATCGAAGAGCTGCGCCTGGTGGGTAACGACAACTCGCTGAACATCAGCGATGAAATTGCCCGTCTGCAGGACAAGAGCAGCACCCTGACCGAGAGTATCTTCGGCAACCTGACCAGCTGGCAGATCGCCCGCCTGGCCCGTCACCCGCGCCGCCCGTACACCCTCGACTACATCGATCACCTCTTCACCGAGTTCGAAGAGCTGCACGGCGACCGTCACTTCTCCGACGACGCCGCCATCGTCGGCGGTACCGCGCGCCTGGACGACAAACCGGTGATGGTCATCGGCCACCAGAAAGGCCGCGAGGTGCGCGAGAAGGTGCGCCGCAACTTCGGCATGCCGCGTCCTGAAGGCTACCGCAAGGCCTGCCGCCTGATGGAAATGGCCGAGCGCTTCAAGATGCCGATCCTGACCTTCATCGACACCCCGGGTGCCTATCCGGGCATCGACGCCGAAGAGCGCAACCAGAGCGAGGCCATTGCCTGGAACCTGCGCGTGATGGCACGCCTGAAGACGCCGATCATCGCCACCGTGATCGGTGAGGGTGGTTCCGGTGGCGCACTGGCCATTGGCGTGTGCGACCAGCTGAACATGCTGCAGTACTCCACCTACTCGGTGATCTCGCCGGAAGGCTGCGCCTCGATCCTGTGGAAGACCGCCGACAAGGCCGCCGACGCCGCCGAGGCCATGGGCATCACCGCCGAGCGTCTGAAGAGCCTGAACATCGTCGACAAGGTCATCCAGGAACCGCTGGGCGGCGCCCACCGTGATCCGGCCAAGATGTCCGCGAGCATCCGCGCCGACCTGATCGAACAGCTGGACATGCTCGGCAAGCTCGACAACGACGCGCTGCTCAAGCGCCGTTACGATCGCCTGATGAGCTACGGCCTCTGATCGTAGTCTGACGCCCTCGATCGCGGGGCAAGCCCGCTCCCACGTTCTGTAGCGTGGGAGCGGGCTTGCCCCGCGATGCGATTTGAAGAGGGACTACTATGCTCGACCTCACTGCGCAACTCTCTCCCTGGCTCAACGCCCCCGCCTGGTACGTCGCCTTCTCCGGCGGCCTGGACTCCACCGTCCTCCTGCACCAGCTCGCCGATTACACCCGCAACCATTCAACGCCGCCCCTGCGCGCCATCCATGTCCATCACGGCCTGCAAGCCGCCGCCGATGCCTGGCCCGATCACTGCCGAGCGGTGTGTGCCGCCCTGGGTGTCGAACTCGATGTGGCCCCTGTTCAGGTCGCCCCTGGCGCCAGCCTTGAACAGTCGGCCCGCAACGCCCGCTACGACGCCTTCGAAAAGCGGCTGGGCGTAGGCGAAGTGCTGTTTACCGGCCAGCACCGTGACGATCAGGCCGAGACCCTGCTGTTTCGCTTGCTGCGCGGCGCCGGCCTGCGTGGGTTGTCCGCCATGCCGCAACAGCGGCCGCTAGGGCAGGGCAGCCTGGTGCGCCCATTGCTGGGGCTGTCGCGCCAGCAGCTGCAGACCTACGCCGACATGCACGGGCTGGTATGGGTCGATGACCCTTCCAATAGCGATACGGCCTTTGCCCGCAACTTCCTG
Organism: Pseudomonas sp. CAM1A; assembly: GCF_047501685.1. Lineage (NCBI taxonomy): Bacteria > Pseudomonadati > Pseudomonadota > Gammaproteobacteria > Pseudomonadales > Pseudomonadaceae > Pseudomonas > Pseudomonas sp. CAM1A. The sequence goes on from NZ_JBFNXP010000008.1 coordinate 364,461, forward strand.
CGCGGCGAGGTCTTCCCAATCCTGCGCCAGCGCTGGCTACAGGCCGAAGCCAACCTGGCACGCAGTGCCGAACACCTGGGCGAGGCGATGGGCCTGCTGGACGAGCTGGCCGCCACCGACCTGGCCTCGGCCTGCGACAATGCGCCGCTGCCTTGGCTCGGCCTTGCCTCCCTCGACCTCGCCGTACTCCAGGCGCTGTCACCGGTGCGCCAGCGCAATGCCCTGCAATACTGGCTTGGCCGCCGCACGCGCCTGCCGGACAGTCGCCACTGGGCCGGCTGGGACGACTTGCGTGACGCGGCCGGCGATGCCTGCCCGATCTGGCGCCTGACCGACGGTCAGTTGCAGCGCAGCCACGGGCGCATCTGGTGGCTGGACGGGCAATGGCTCCAGGCTCCGACGGGTGAATGGGCGTGGCCGAACCCGTCCAGGCCCCTGGCACTGCCGGGCAACGGCCAGGTGTGGCTGGAAGGCTGCGTGGATGACGCAGGCCTGCGCATCGCCTACCGCCAAGGCGGCGAAGTGCTGGAGGTCAGCGGCCGTGGCCGGCGCGACCTCAAGCGTCTGCTCAATGAGCTGCAGGTCCCGCACTTCGTGCGCCCGCGCCTGCCGCTGCTGTACCGCGGCGAGCAATTGCTGGCGGTGGCCAATCTGCCCGGACTCGCTCAGACCGAAGGCCAACTGCACTGGCAACCGCCGACGAACGTGCAAGGTTTGAGCTGAAGGGTACATTCCGGTAGACTACCCTCCCTTCTTGATACAACTTCTGTGGGTTCCGCGAAAACACAGAGGTTGCCGATTACCAAGCAGTTTTTTGCTGGGCTGATTTCTTAAAATGACGAGCGAGCTCCATGCCGGGGACACCCCTGGTCTGTACAGACGCGGCAGTTTTTCGAGATGCACTGTGATTGACGCAGGTGATCGGGGGCTTCGGCCTTCCTTCGCTTTCTCCGGCGGCGCTGGCCGCCTTAACGCAGACTTCTAGGGTTTTTCATGACGCGCTACATATTCGTCACGGGCGGTGTTGTTTCTTCATTGGGGAAAGGCATTGCCTCGGCTTCCCTGGCGGCCATCCTGGAAGCGCGGGGGCTTAAAGTCACCATGCTCAAGCTGGACCCGTACATCAACGTCGACCCGGGCACCATGAGCCCGTTCCAGCACGGTGAAGTGTTCGTCACCCACGACGGCGCCGAGACCGACCTCGACCTGGGCCACTACGAGCGGTTCATCCGCACCACGATGACCCAGAACAACAACTTCACCACCGGCCGTATCTACGAGCATGTGCTGCGTAAAGAGCGCCGTGGTGATTACCTGGGCGCGACCATCCAGGTCATCCCGCACATCACCGACGAGATCAAGCGCCGCATCATCAAGGGCGCCGGCGATGCCGACGTCGCGCTGGTCGAGATCGGCGGCACCGTGGGCGACATCGAGTCGCAGCCGTTCCTCGAGGCCATCCGCCAGCTGCGCGTCGAAGTGGGCTCCAAGCGCGCCATGCTGATGCACCTGACCCTGGTTCCGTACATCGCCACCGCTGGCGAGACCAAGACCAAGCCGACCCAGCACTCGGTCAAGGAACTGCGCTCCATCGGGCTGCAGCCGGACGTGCTGATCTGCCGCTCCGACCACCCGGTCGACGCCTCGTCGCGCCGCAAGATCGCGCTGTTCACCAACGTCGAAGAGCGTGCGGTGATTTCGCTGGAAGATGTCGACACCATCTACAAGATCCCAGGCGTGCTGCACGCCCAGGGCCTGGACGACTTCGTCGTCGAGCGCTTCGGCCTGCAGTGCAACAGCGCCGACCTGTCCGAGTGGGACAAGGTCGTCGACGCCAAGCTCAACCCTGAGCAGGAAGTGACCATCGCCATGGTCGGCAAGTACATGGAGCTGCTGGACGCGTACAAGTCGCTGATCGAAGCGATGAGCCACGCCGGCATCACCAACCGCACCAAGGTCAACCTGCGCTACATCGACTCCGAAGACATCGAGAACCAGGGCACCAGCCTGCTCGAAGGCGCCGATGCCATCCTGGTCCCGGGCGGTTTCGGCCTGCGCGGCGTCGAAGGCAAGATCACCGCGGTGCAATATGCCCGTGAGAACAAGGTCCCGTACCTGGGCATCTGCCTCGGCATGCAGGTGGCCGTGATCGAATTCGCCCGTAACGTGATGGGCTGGAAAGACGCCAACTCCACCGAGTTCGACCGCAACAGCGGCCACCCGGTCGTTGGTCTGATCACCGAGTGGGCCGATGCCACCGGCGCGGTCGAGACCCGTACCGAAGCCTCCGACCTGGGCGGCACCATGCGCCTGGGCGCTCAGGACTGCCAGCTGGCGGCCGGCTCCAAGGTGCACGACTGCTACGGCAAGGACATCATCACCGAGCGCCACCGTCACCGTTACGAAGTCAACAACAACCTGCTGCCGCAGCTGGTTGAAGCTGGCCTGCAGGTGTCCGGTCGCTCCGAAGACGGCGCGCTGGTCGAAGTAGTGGAGTCCAAGGACCACCCATGGTTCGTCGCCTGCCAGTTCCACCCGGAGTTCACCTCGACGCCACGTGACGGTCACCCGCTGTTCAGCGGTTTCGTCAAGGCTGCCCTGGCACAGAAGAACAAGGCCTGATCCATGACTCAGAAGATCATTCGCGTCGGTAACATCGAGATCGCCAACGACAAGCCGTTCGTCCTGTTCGGCGGCATGAACGTCCTGGAGTCCCGTGACCTGGCCCTGAAGGTCTGCGAGGAATACGTGCGGGTTACCGAGAAGCTCGGTATCCCCTACGTGTTCAAGGCCAGCTTCGACAAGGCCAACCGTTCGTCGGTCAGCTCGTACCGCGGCCCGGGCATGGAAGAGGGCCTGAAGATCTTCGAGGAGATCAAGCAGACCTTCAACGTGCCGGTGATCACCGACGTGCACGAACCCTACCAGTGCGAACCGGTGGCCAAGGTGTGCGACATCATCCAGCTGCCGGCCTTCCTGTCGCGCCAGACCGACCTGGTCGTGGCGATGGCCAAGACCGGTGCGGTGATCAACATCAAGAAGGCGCAGTTCCTGGCGCCCCACGAGATGAAGCACATCCTCGCCAAGTGCGTCGAGGCCGGCAACGACCAGCTCATCCTCTGCGAGCGCGGCTCGAGCTTCGGCTACAACAACCTGGTTGTGGACATGCTCGGCTTCGGCATCATGAAGGAGTTCGAGTACCCGGTGTTCTTCGACGTGACCCACTCGTTGCAGACCCCGGGCGGTCGCGCCGACTCCGCCGGTGGCCGCCGCGCCCAGGTCACCGACCTGGCCAAGGCTGGCATGAGCCAGGGCCTGGCCGGCCTGTTCCTCGAGGCCCATCCGGACCCGGACAACGCCAAGTGCGACGGCCCGTGTGCCCTGCGCCTGGACAAGCTGGAACCGTTCCTCAGCCAGCTCAAGCAGCTGGACGACCTGGTGAAAAGTTTTCCGACGGTAGAAACCGCGTAAAGCTCATTTCTCGGGTAAAGTACCGCCCGTTCCACCCCTGACCTTTCGGTCAGGGGCTCCCTTCGCCAGGCCTGCCCGTGCCATGTCGCCTGGTGAACGGCAAGAATTCCCAAAAGCTGCGTTGTTTTCGTCAATTCTGGAGTGCTTACAACAATGGCAAAGATCGTCGACATCAAAGGTCGTGAAGTTCTCGATTCGCGTGGCAACCCCACCGTGGAAGCCGATGTACTGCTCGACAACGGCATCATCGGCAGCGCCTGCGCGCCGTCGGGTGCTTCCACTGGCTCGCGCGAAGCGCTGGAGCTGCGTGATGGCGACAAGAGCCGTTACCTGGGCAAGGGCGTGCTGAAGGCCGTCGGCAACATCAACGGCCCGATCCGCGACCTGCTGCTGGGCAAGGACCCGGCCGACCAGAAAGCCCTGGACCGTGCCATGATCGAGCTGGACGGTACCGAGAACAAGGCCAAGCTGGGCGCCAACGCCATCCTCGCCGTGTCCCTGGCCGCCGCCAAGGCCGCCGCCCAGGACCTGGACCTGCCACTGTACGCGCACATCGCCAACCTCAACGGCACCCCGGGCCAGTACTCGATGCCGGTACCGATGATGAACATCATCAACGGCGGCGAGCATGCCGACAACAACGTCGATATCCAGGAGTTCATGGTCCAGCCGGTTGGCGCCAAGACCTTCTCCGACGGCCTGCGCATGGGCACCGAGATCTTCCACCACCTCAAGGCTGTGCTGAAGGCTCGTGGCCTGAACACCGCCGTCGGTGACGAAGGCGGCTTCGCGCCGAACCTGGCTTCCAACGAAGACGCCCTGGCCGCCATCGCCGAAGCCGTCGAGAAGGCCGGCTACAAGCTGGGCACCGACGTGACCCTGGCCCTGGACTGCGCCGCTTCCGAATTCTATGAAGACGGCAAGTACAACCTGTCCGGCGAAGGCAAGTCGTTCGACGCCGAAGGTTTCGCCGAGTACCTGAAGGGCCTGACCGAGCGCTTCCCGATCATCTCGATCGAAGACGGCCTGGACGAGTCCGACTGGGCAGGCTGGAAGATCCTCACCGACAAGATCGGCGAGAAAGTCCAGCTGGTTGGCGACGACCTGTTCGTGACCAACACCAAGATCCTCAAGGAAGGCATCGAGAAGGGCATCGGTAACTCGATCCTGATCAAGTTCAACCAGATCGGCTCGCTGACCGAAACCCTGGAAGCCATCCAGATGGCCAAGGCCGCTGGCTACACCGCGGTGATCTCGCACCGTTCCGGTGAAACCGAGGACTCGACCATCGCCGACCTGGCCGTGGGTACTGCCGCTGGCCAGATCAAGACCGGCTCGCTGTGCCGCTCCGACCGCGTCAGCAAGTACAACCAACTGCTGCGCATCGAAGAGCAACTGGGCGCCAAGGCCGTATATCGCGGTCGTGCCGAGTTTCGCGGCTGAGCAAGAGATGGTAAAAAGGCAGCAGCCGGGGCCAGCTGAACGTTCGTACTGATCGTTCGGTTGTCTCCACGGGTTTCTGTCGACGAAGCCTGGCCTCGGCCAGGCTTCGTGCTATCGGAAGCTCGCTGCGGCGGCCTTTTTTACCCTGGATATCTTCATGCGCAGTCCCTATTGGTTGTTCCTCGTCCTGCTCCTGCTGCTCGGCGGCCTGCAATATCGCCTTTGGGTAGGTAATGGCAGCCTGGCGCAAGTGACCGAACTCAAGCAGCAGATCGCCGACCAGCATGCGGAAAACGAACGCCTGCTGGAGCGCAATCGCGTGCTCGACGCCGAGGTCCTGGAGTTGAAGAAAGGTATGGAGACCGTGGAAGAACGGGCTCGTCATGAACTGGGGATGGTCAAGGAGGGCGAAACCCTCTACCAGCTGCCACAGAAATGACACACGAACTGCCGGCCTTCTGGGCCGTGATTCCCGCCGCGGGCATTGGTGCCCGCATGGCTGCCGACCGGCCCAAGCAGTACCTGCAACTGGGCGGGCAGACCATTCTCGAGCATAGCCTCGACTGTTTTCTCGGCCATCCCATGCTCAAGGGCGTGGTGGTCAGCATTGCCGAACATGACCCTTACTGGCCCGGCCTGCACTGCGCCAGCGATCCGCGTATCCAGCGCGCCCCGGGCGGTGACGAGCGCGCCGACTCGGTGCTCAATGCGCTATTGCTGCTGCACGCCCAGGGCGCGTCGGATGACGACTGGGTGCTGGTGCACGACGCCGCGCGGCCGAATCTGGCGCGTGGCGATCTGGACAAGTTGCTGTCAGCCCTGGCTGAAGATCCCGTCGGTGGATTGCTCGCCGTACCCGCTCGGGACACGCTCAAGCGTGCCGACGGCGAGGGCAGGGTGGCGGCGACGGTCGACCGCAGCACCGTCTGGCAGGCCTACACCCCGCAGATGTTCCGCCTCGGTATGCTGCACCGGGCGCTGGCCGAGTGCCTGGTGTCCGATGTGGCGGTCACCGACGAGTCGTCCGCCATCGAGTGGGCCGGTTATGCGCCGCGCCTGGTCGAAGGGCGCAGCGACAATATCAAGGTGACCCGGCCAGAGGACTTGGAGTGGCTGCGCCAGCGTTGGGCTGGGCGTCGTTGAAACATGTGCTGCTGATGCGGGCGGCGTGGGAGCGGCGCACCGCCGCTCCCACGCTGTTTAGAGAGTCCTGTACTCCGGCAACTGCGCCAACCCTTCCTTGAGATAGTCCACCAATCGCCTCACCTTCGGTGACAGATGCCGTTGTTGAGGATACAGCGCCCACACCGCCGTATTCGGCGGTTGGTGCCCCTCCAGCAGTGACACCAACGCCCCGCTGTGCAGGTGTTCGAGCACGTAGTAGTCCGGCAACTGGCACAAGCCCATCCCCTGCAGCGCCGCATCCAGCACTGCCTGGCCGCTGTTGCAGCGCCAGTTGCCCTGTACTCGTTGGCTGATCTCGCGACCCTCCTGCTGCAACGCCCACAGGTCGGAGCTGCCGACCAGGCAATTGTGCCGCGCCAACTCCGATACGCTGTGCGGCCGCCCATAACGTTCCAGGTAAGCCGGCGAGGCGCACAGGTACATGCGCCGCGGCGCCAGGCGCGTGGCCACCAGCCGGGAATCCTGCAGGCGGCCGAGGCGGATCGCCAGGTCCATGCCTTCGTGCAGCAGGTCGAGGGTACGGTTGCTCAACTCCACCTCCACCCGTAACTGCGGGTACAGCGCCATGAACCGCGTCACCAGCGGCACGATGAAGCGCTCGCCATAGGCTACCGCGCAGGTCAGGCGCAGCAGGCCCTTGGGTTCGCTGGCCAGGTCGCCCATGGCGCGCAGCGCTTCCTCGCGGCCATCCTGCAGGCGCTGGCAGTGCTGGAGAAAGGTCTGCCCAGCTTCGCTGAGGGCCACCCGCCGCGTGCTGCGGTACAGCAGGCGGGTCTGCAAGCGTTCCTCCAGGCGGGCGATCTGCCGGCTGATGTGCGAGGACGACACGCCCAGGCGTTCGGCGGCGGCGGTGAACTGGCCCATTTCTGCCACCGCGACGAATTCGTCGATGCCTTCCCAGCGACTGTTCATGGATTATCCCTGCATGGCAATAATGTTTTGTGAATGCCTGGATTATTCACAAAAAGTCAGTGAATTACACTGGCAGCCTGCAATCGACATCTTCTCTGGAGACCCTTGATGATCAAGTCCCGTGCCGCCGTCGCCTTCGAGGCCAAGAAACCCCTGGAAATCGTCGAAGTTGACGTAGCCATGCCCAAGGCCGGTGAAGTGCTGCTGCGCGTCGTCGCCTCCGGTGTTTGCCACACTGACGCCTACACCCTGTCCGGCGCCGACCCGGAAGGCATCTTCCCTTCGATCCTTGGCCATGAGGGCGGGGCGATCGTCGAGGCGATTGGCGAGGGCGTGACCTCGGTGGCGGTGGGCGACCATGTGATCCCGCTGTATACCCCCGAGTGCGGCAAGTGCAAATTCTGTCTGTCTGGCAAGACCAACCTGTGCCAGGCCATCCGCGCGACCCAGGGCAAGGGCCTGATGCCTGACGGCACCACCCGTTTCAGCTACAAGGGCCAGCAGCTGTTCCACTACATGGGCACCTCGACCTTTTCCGAGTACACCGTGCTGCCGGAAATTTCCGTGGCCAAGATCCAGAAAGAGGCTCCGCTGGAGAAGGTCTGCCTGCTCGGCTGCGGCGTGACCACCGGTATTGGCGCGGTGCTCAACACTGCCAAGGTCAAGCCGGGTGACACCGTAGCCATCTTCGGCCTCGGTGGCATCGGTCTGTCGGCGGTAATCGGCGCGGTCAAGGCCAAGGCTTCGCGCATCATCGCCATCGACATCAACCCGGCCAAGTTCGAGATCGCCCGCCAGCTGGGTGCCACCGACTGCATCAACCCGAAAGACTACGACCGCCCGATCCAGGAAGTGATCGTCGACCTCACCGACGGTGGTGTGGACTTCTCCTTCGAGTGCATCGGCAATGTGCAACTGATGCGCGCGGCGCTGGAATGCTGCCACAAGGGCTGGGGCGAGTCGGTGATCATCGGCGTGGCCGGTGCCGGCCAGGAAATCGCCACCCGTCCGTTCCAGTTGGTCACCGGTCGCGTCTGGCGCGGCTCGGCCTTCGGCGGCGTGCGAGGCCGCAGCGAGCTGCCGAGCTACGTGGAAATGTCCGAGAAAGGCGAGATCCCGCTGGACACCTTCATTACCCACACCATGGGCCTGGAGGACATCAACAAAGCCTTCGACCTGATGCACGAAGGCAAGAGCATCCGCAGCGTGATCCATTTCTGAGGCCCTCGCCATGACGCTGGAAAACATCTCCTGCCAGAAAAGCTTCGGCGGCTGGCACAAGCGTTACCGGCACAGCTCCAAGGTGCTGGGCTGCGATATGGTGTTCGCGGTGTACCTGCCGCCTCAGGCCGAGCAGGGCGAAAAGCTGCCGGTGCTGTACTGGCTCAGCGGCCTGACCTGCACCGACGAGAACTTCATGCAGAAGGCCGGCGCCCAGCGCCTGGCCGCGGAGCTCGGGCTGATCATCGTCGCCCCGGACACCAGCCCGCGTGGCGAGCAGGTGGCGGGCGATCCGGACGGTGCCTGGGACTTCGGCCTCGGCGCCGGGTTCTACCTCAATGCCACTCAGCAGCCGTGGGCCAAGCATTATCGGATGCACGACTACGTGGTGGAGGAGTTGCCGGCCTTGATCGAGGCGTCTTTCCCGGCGTCTGACCAGCGCAGTATCAGTGGCCACTCGATGGGCGGGCATGGCGCGCTGGTCTGCGCCTTGCGCAACCCGGGGCGTTACCGCTCGGTGTCGGCGTTCTCACCGATCAGCAATCCAATGGATTGCCCGTGGGGTGAGAAGGCCTTCAGCCGCTACCTGGGCGAAGACCGGGCGCAGTGGCGCGAGTGGGATGCCAGTGTGCTGCTGGCCGAGGCGAATGAATGCCCGCCGCTGCTGGTGGACCAGGGCGATCGCGATGACTTCCTTGAAAAGCAGCTCAAGCCAGAGGCACTGGAGCAAGCGGCCCGCAAGGGCGGCCATGGGTTGACCCTGCGCCTGCAGCCCGGCTACGACCATAGCTACTTCTTCATCGCCAGCTTCATCGATGAACACCTGCGCCATCATGCGGTGGCACTGGGCAGGGTCTGAGCCGCAGGGCCGTGAAGCAGCCCCATTAGCGCAAAAGCAGGTAGAATCACGCCCTGACTCAATCAGGGCGTTCTTCTATGCGTATTGGCCACGGCTACGATGTCCATCGTTTCTGCGACGGTGATTTCATTACCTTGGGCGGGGTGCGTATCCCCCACAAGTTCGGCCTGCTGGCCCACTCCGACGGCGACGTGCTGCTGCACGCCCTGAGCGATGCCTTGCTGGGCGCCGCGGCGCTGGGCGACATCGGCAAGCATTTCCCCGACACCGACCCGCAGTTCAAGGGCGCCGACAGCCGGGTGCTGCTGCGCCACGTGGTCGCTGTCGTGCGTGACAAGGGCTGGAAGGTTGGCAACGTCGACGCCACCATCGTCGCCCAGGCCCCGAAGATGGCCCCGCATATCGAGACCATGCGCCAGCAAATTGCCACAGACCTGCAGATCGAGCTCGACCAGGTCAACGTCAAGGCCACCACTGAAGAGAAACTGGGCTTCACCGGTCGCGAGGAGGGTATCGCTGTGCACGCAGTCGCCCTGCTGCTGCCAGCATGACCGAACTGGAACTGCTGGGCCCTCGGGCCTCGGGCGATGTCTTGGGCACTGCGGTGCTCAAGGCGGTGGCTGAAGACTTCCAGGTCGATGAAGTCCTGGATATCCCGCTGTCCGGCCAGGGCGAGCACCTGTGGCTGTGGGTCGAGAAGCGCGACCTCAACACCGAGGAGGCGGCTCGCCGCCTGGCCCGCGCCGCTGGTGTGCCGGTGCGCGCCATCAGCTATGCCGGCCTCAAGGACCGCCAGGCCCTGACCCGCCAGTGGTTCAGCCTGCACCTGCCGGGCAAGGCCGACCCCGACCTGTCCCGTGCCGAGGACGAGACCCTGCGCGTGCTCAAGCAGGTGCGCCACCAGCGCAAGCTGCAGCGTGGCGCGCATTCGGCCAATGGCTTCACCTTGCGCCTGACCGCGCTGCAGGCCGACCACCAGGCCCTCGATTCCCGCCTGGAGAAGCTCAAGCAGCAGGGCGTGCCCAATTACTTCGGCAGCCAGCGCTTCGGCCATGCCGGTGGCAACGTGCACGACGCCCAGGACTGGGCCGCTCGCCAGGCGCTGCCCGAGCAGCGCAACCTGCGCTCGCGGCTGCTGTCGGCCGGGCGCAGCTACCTGTTCAACCAGGTGCTGGCTGCCCGTGTCGCCGACGGCAGCTGGCAGCGCACCCAGGTCGGCGACCTGTTGGCCTTCACCGACAAGCGCAGCTTCTTCGTGGCGGGCGAGGCCGAGTGCAGCGACCCGCGCCTGGCCATTCTCGACCTGCACCCGACCGGCCCGCTGTGGGGCGCCGGTGCGGCACCGAGCCAGGGCGCGACCCTGGACCTCGAGTCCACGATCGCCGGACGTCATCCGGCGCTGTGCGATTGGCTGGCGCGAGCGGGCATGGATCACGAACGGCGTATCCTGCGGCTCCCTATTGGGCGGCTGACGTGGCATTATCCCGAGCCTGATATCCTGCAACTGGAATTCGTCCTTCCGGCCGGATGCTTCGCCACCGTGGTGGTGCGCGAACTCGTCGATCTGGTGCCGGCAGGGCAGACGGACAGCCCATGCGTATTCTGATTTCGAATGACGACGGTGTTACCGCACCCGGCCTCGCCGCGCTGCATGAAGCGTTGGTGGACTATGCCGAGTGCGTGGTGATTGCCCCGGATCAAGACAAGAGCGGTGCCGGCAGTTCGTTGACACTGGACCGGCCGCTGCACCCGCAGACCCTGGCCAACGGCTTCATCAGCCTCAACGGCACGCCCACCGACTGCGTGCACCTGGGGCTCAACGGCCTGCTGCCGGAAACCCCCGACATGGTGGTGTCCGGCATCAACCTGGGCGCCAACCTGGGGGATGACGTGCTCTATTCGGGCACGGTCGCCGCCGCGCTGGAAGGGCGCTTCCTCGGCGGCACCTCGCTGGCCTTCTCGCTCTTGTCGCGCCTGCCCGACAACCTGCCGACCGCCGCCTATATCGCCCGGCGCCTGGTCGAGGCGCAGTCACGCCTGGAGCTGCCGCCGCGCACCGTGCTCAACGTCAACATCCCCAATCTGCCGCTGGAGCACATCCGTGGCATCCAGCTCACCCGCCTGGGGCACCGGGCGCGTGCCGCGGCGCCGACCAAGGTGGTCAACCCGCGCGGCAAGGAAGGCTACTGGATCGCCGTGGCCGGCGATGCCGAAGACGGCGGCCCGGGCACCGACTTCCATGCCGTGATGCAGGGCTACGTGTCGATCACCCCGCTGCAGCTGGACCGCACCTTCAACGATGCCTTCGAGCGCCTCGACGGCTGGCTGGAGGGCCTGCTCTGATGCGCGAACAGGACGATCTGCAGCGCCGCGGTATCGGCATGACCTCCCAGCGTACCCGGGAGCGGCTGATCCAGCGGCTCTATGAAGAAGGCGTGTCGAACGCCAAGGTGCTCGAGGCCATTCGTCGCACCCCGCGGCATCTGTTCGTCGATGAGGCCCTGGCTCATCGCGCCTATGAAGACACGGCGCTGCCGATCGGCCACAACCAGACGATCTCCCAGCCGTTCATGGTCGCGCACATGAGCGAGCTGTTGCTCGAGGCAGGCCCCTTGGACAAGGTGCTGGAGATCGGCACCGGTTCGGGCTACCAGACCGCGATCCTCGCCCAACTGGTCGAGCGGGTGTTCTCGGTGGAGCGCATCAAGGTGCTGCAGGACCGGGCCAAGGAGCGCCTGGTCGAGCTCAACCTGCGCAACGTGGTGTTCCGCTGGGGCGACGGCTGCGAAGGGTGGCCGGCACTGGCGCCGTACAACGGCATCATCGTCACCGCGGTCGCGCCTGAAGTGCCGCAGGCATTACTCGATCAGCTGGCGCCGGGCGGGCGCATGGTGATCCCGGTCGGGCCGGCGGGGGAGACCCAGCAACTGCTGCTGATCGTGCGCGAAGAGCATGGCTTCTCGCGCCGGGTACTTGGGGCCGTGCGCTTCGTGCCGCTGCTCAATGGCCCACTGGCCTGAGCGGCGCCACGGAATATTTGCGCCGACGACGAATTCTTGCGTCTGGGCCCTGTCTATCTGGCGTGGCGCTTTTCGTACACCGAACAGGCCAACAGCGAGTCACCCCAAGCAGGGTGGCTCGGTTATAATTGAAACAATATTGCATTTTGTATCGTCATTTTTGACAGCATGAGGGGAGCGCGGGTGGGTCACACAGGCATGCGGCAGCGCAAGGATCGGTCGGTATTGAAGCTTCTGGTGATCGCGCTGGCCATGGGGACCCTGCTGGCTGGCTGTTCCAGCACCAGCTCGAACGGCGCCCGTGTGGTCGACCGCAACAACGCCGCGCCCAAGCGCCCGACCGTCACCTCCGGGCAGTACATCGTCAAGCCCGGCGACACGCTGTTCTCCATCGCCTTCCGCTACGGTTGGGACTACAAGGAGCTGGCGGCACGCAACAATATTCCCGCCCCCTACACCATCCGACCGGGCCAGCCGATCCGTTTCAGCAGCGGCGCAGGGGGCAGCACGACGGTCGTCGGCAGCACTTCGTCGTCGAGCCGGACCACGGTGATCCGCCGGCCGATCGCCACCACGGCACCGGCGACCAGCAATGGCAAAAGTGCCACAACTGCCCCTTCCACCACCTCGCAAACGGTTGCCCAGGTGCCCGCCGCAGAGCGCGCCGTCGGCGGTTGGACGTGGCCGGCGAACGGCGTGCTGATTGGAAAATTCGCTTCAAACGGTAGTTTGAATAAAGGCATTGATATCGCCGGTGATTTGGGACAGCCTGTTTTTGCTGCGTCTGATGGAGCGGTGGTCTACGCCGGTAGTGGCTTGAGGGGCTATGGCGAGCTCATCATCATCAAACACAGCGATACCTACGTCAGTGCCTACGGTCACAACCGCAGGCTTTTGGTTCGGGAGGGGCAGCAGGTCAAGGCAGGGCAGACGATCGCAGAAATGGGGTCCACGGGCACTGATCGGGTGAAGCTGCATTTCGAGATTCGCCGCCAGGGCAAACCCGTCGATCCTCTCCAGTTCCTGCCACGCCGTTGATCAATGTCCCGGCCTGTTCCTTGGATGTAGAGGGGACAGGCTCCAGCGCTGCCATGGAAGGGTGACGCTCGAGTCTGAGTTCGAACTCAGCAAAGGACTATAACAATGGCTCTCAGTAAAGAAGTGCCGGAGTTTGACATCGACGATGACCTGCTTCTGATGGAGACGGGCATCGTTTTGGAAACGGATGTGGTGTCAGACGAACCTGCTGTACCTTCGGTTCGGACCAAGTCGAAACAGGGCGCATCGCTCAAGCAGCACAAGTACATCGACTACAGTCGGGCACTTGATGCGACCCAACTGTATCTCAACGAAATCGGCTTCTCGCCCCTGCTTTCGCCAGAGGAAGAAGTGCATTTCGCGCGCCTGTCGCAAAAAGGCGACCCTGCCGGGCGCAAGCGCATGATCGAAAGCAACCTGCGCCTGGTGGTCAAGATCGCCCGCCGTTACGTCAATCGTGGCCTGTCGCTGCTCGACCTGATCGAGGAAGGCAACCTGGGCCTGATCCGTGCGGTGGAGAAGTTCGACCCCGAACGCGGTTTCCGCTTCTCGACCTACGCGACCTGGTGGATCCGCCAGACCATCGAGCGGGCGATCATGAACCAGACCCGCACCATCCGCCTGCCCATTCACGTGGTCAAGGAACTCAACGTCTACCTGCGTGCCGCTCGCGAGTTGACACAGAAGCTCGACCACGAGCCGTCGCCCGAAGAGATCGCCAGCCTGCTGGAAAAACCGGTGGCCGAGGTCAAGCGCATGCTCGGCCTGAACGAGCGGGTGTCCTCGGTGGACGTCTCGCTGGGGCCGGACTCCGACAAGACGCTGCTCGACACCCTCACCGACGATCGTCCCACCGACCCATGCGAACTGCTGCAGGATGACGACCTGTCGCAGAGCATCGACCAGTGGCTGGGCGAGTTGACCGACAAGCAGCGTGAGGTGGTGGTACGGCGTTTCGGCCTGCGTGGGCATGAAAGCAGCACCCTGGAGGATGTCGGGCTGGAGATTGGCCTGACCCGTGAGCGGGTGCGGCAGATTCAGGTCGAAGGCCTGAAGCGCCTGCGCGAGATCCTCGAGAAGAATGGCCTGTCCAGCGAGTCACTGTTCCAGTAATCAGTGACATGCGCCAGGCAGACGCCCCGACTTTGTTCGGGGCGTTTGCGTGAGTGGCGTGGGAAACGCTTTGATCGATACCAACGAAAAACCCCGCCATCAAGGCGGGGGTTTTCGTTCAGCCAGCAACGGTTACTGGATCTGGCTGACCGAGCGTGGCGCCACCGGCTGGTTGTCGTTGGAGATGGTCACTTCCACCCGACGGTTCTGCGCACGGCCGGAGTTGCTGCCGTTGTCCGCTACCGGATACTCCTTGCCATAACCCTGGGCGACGATGCGCGCAGGGTCCACGCCGGCACGTACCAGGGCCATGCGCACTGCGGCGGCGCGACGTTCGGACAGGGTCTGGTTGTAGTTGGCCGAACCGACGCTGTCGGTGTAGCCCTCGACGATCACCTTGCGCTCAGGGTTCTCCTGGAGGAACTGGGCCAGTTTGGTGACGTTGGGGTAGGCGCTGCTCTTGAGCTCGGCCTTGTTGAAGTCGAACAGCACATCGCCGAAGGTCACCAGGGTGCCACGGTCGGTCTGCTTGGCGTTGAGGCTGTCCTGCAGTTTCCTGATCTGCGCATCGCGGGCGTCGAGCTTGGCCTGTGCGCGTTGTGCCGCGGCGTTTTTCAGCTCGCCTTCGGCGGTGCGCAAGGCGATGGTCTGCTTGGCCACTTCGACGCGTTGATTGGTGAGGTAGGCGAGCTGGTCGACCTTCTTCTCATCCTCGCGATCCATGTAGGCCTTGTCGGCCTTGTTCAGCCAGTCCTGGGCGTCCTTGGTCTCGAGCGCGGCCACCTTGCTCGACTGCGGATCGCTCTGCAGGGCGGAGAAATTGGTGCGGGCCGACTCAAGATTGGCGTTCGGGTCGTGGGAGCAGGCGGCAAGGCCGACGCTCAGGGCCAGCAGGGCGGGAATCATGACGTAGTTGCGCATAGTGTTCATCCTTTGATCTTTAACGAAGGCTATAGAGGCAGGGCAGGCTTACTCAGCGCTGCGCAGGCCTTCCTCACGTACGTCCCGGACACCCTGGCGGGCATCCTGCACGGCCTTCTGGGCCTTGGCCGCCTGGGCTTTGCGCTCGGCAAGGCGGGCGTCCCATTCGGCCTGCTCGGCCAGCAGCTTGGCATCGTCATACTTCTTGTCGTGCATGGCGATTTCGGCCTTCTTGAACTTGTCCTGGGCAGCCTTCATCTCCACTGCCGCGAACTCGGTGCCACCGGCGCTGACCGCCGAGTTGACCGCCGATTGGGTCACGGCGTACTGCTCGGTAGGCGGCTTGCCCGCGCAGCCGGCCAGCACCAGGCTGCTGCCCAGGGCCAGCGCGGCCAGCTTGAGCCCGCGCAGATGAGTGGAGGAAGGTTGTGCGATGCGGGTCTTCATGGTGGTCAACTCCATTGGGTCACTCCTGTTAAACGACGATGCCACGCTGTGACAATCGCTGTTCCCCTGTTGCCAGCGTCGGGCGCAAAGGCCCGTGTTTACAGGGTTTTGCCGTGATGGCTATTGGCTGTGACCGAAGCGGTTTTTGAATAGTTCAGAAAAATTTGCACGCTAAAGGTATTTTTTTCTGACTAATCAGTCAGCGGATTTCGCCTGGAACTTCCGCTGCAAATGACGGTATGCCGGGCAGTGCCCGGCACCCGCAAGGGCTCAGTGCGAGGGGTCTTTCTGCACCCGGCCAAGGGCCTGCAGGTGGCGCCGGGACAGGGCCAGAAAGCGCGGCGTAGGGCCGATGTCCTCGTACAACGGGTCGCCTTCCTCATCGGTGGCGATCACCTGCTGGCCCTTGACGTAGGGGAAGCTGGCCTCGAGTTCTTCCAGTGCCGCCGCCACCAGCTCGCCCAGGAGTTCCTCGGGGCTGCGCTTGGGGTACATGTCGATCAGCGCGGCCAGGCGCGCTTCTGCTTCCATGTCCAGGTGCAGGACATGGCCGGTGGGGCTCAGGCGGCCGGCGGCGTTCTGTTCCCAGTGCTGGGCGAGTTGGCGAATTTTCATGATGACCTCTGTCAAAGCCTGGAGTGGCATTGCTTCGGATGACCTGTGTTTACTTTAGTTGCTTTGGCGGCTTGCGGCTTGCCAGGGGCGGGCGCGAGTGGGCACTCTTGGGCGCATGCGGTTTCCTGGAGTGGAGAAGGCTGATGAGTGATATCGATCTGCGCTTGCGCGAGGATGTGCACCTTTTGGGAGAACTGCTTGGCGAGACCATCCGCCAGCAGCATGGCGAGGCGTTCCTGCAGAAGATCGAGGACATCCGCCACAGCGCCAAGGCCGACCGGCGCGGAGCGGGCGAGCAACTGAGCTCGACCCTGGGCGATCTGGCCGAGGAGGACCTGCTGCCGGTGGCGCGGGCGTTCAACCAGTTCCTCAACCTGGCCAACATCGCCGAGCAGTACCAGCTGATCCGACGCCGTGACGCCGGCCAGCCCGAGCCGTTCGAGGCCCAGGTGCTCCCCGAACTGCTGGCGCGCCTGAAGGCGGCTGGCCATGGCAATGATGAGCTGGCCCGGCAACTGGGCAAGTTGCACATCGAGCTGGTGCTCACCGCGCACCCCACCGAGGTGGCGCGCCGCACCCTGATCCAGAAGTACGATGCCATCGCCGCGCAGCTGGCCGCGCAGGATCACCGCGACCTGATCCCGGCCGAGCGCCAGCAGGTGCGTGAGCGCCTGCGCCGGTTGATCGCCGAGTCCTGGCACACCGAGGAAATCCGCAGGACCCGGCCGACGCCGGTGGACGAGGCCAAGTGGGGCTTCGCGGTGATCGAGCACTCATTGTGGCAGGCGGTGCCCAGTCACCTGCGCAAGGTCGACGCGGCACTGTTCGAGGCAACCGGGCTGCACCTGCCACTGGAGGCGGCGCCGGTTCGCTTTGCTTCCTGGATGGGCGGTGATCGTGACGGCAACCCCAATGTCACGGCGGCGGTAACCCGCGAAGTGCTGCTGCTGGCGCGCTGGATGGCCGCCGACCTGTTTCTGCGCGATATCGACTACCTGGCCGCCGAGCTGTCCATGCAGCAGGCCAGCGCCGCGCTCAAGGAAAAGGTCGGGGACAGCGCCGAACCTTATCGGGCGCTGCTCAAACAGTTGCGCGACCGCCTGCGTGCCACGCGCGCCTGGGCCCACGCCTCGCTGGCCGCGACGCAGCCGGCCAGCGCGGCGGTACTGGTGGACAATCGCGAGCTGATCGCGCCGCTGGAGCTGTGCTACCAGTCGCTGCATGAGTGCGGCATGGGCGTGATCGCCGACGGCCCGTTGCTCGACTGCCTGCGCCGGGCGGTGACCTTTGGTCTGTTCCTGGTGCGCCTGGATGTGCGGCAGGACGCTGCCCGCCATCGCGATGCGCTGTCGGAAATCACCGATTACCTCGGCCTCGGCCGCTACGCCGAGTGGGACGAAGAGCGCCGCATCACCTTCCTCCAGACCGAACTGAAGAACCGCCGCCCCCTGTTGCCGGCGCATTTCCAGCCCCAGGCCGATACCGCCGAAATACTCGCCACCTGCCGCGAAATCGCCGCGGCCCCTGCGGCGTCGCTGGGGTCGTACGTGATCTCCATGGCCGGCGCGGCTTCCGATGTGCTGGCGGTGCAGTTGTTGCTGAAGGAGGCCGGGCTGACCCGGCCGATGCGCGTGGTGCCCCTGTTCGAGACCCTGGCCGACCTGGACAACGCGGGCCCGGTCATGGAGCGCCTGCTCGGGCTACCCGGCTATCGCGCCGGCCTGCACGGCCCGCAAGAAGTGATGATCGGCTATTCCGACTCGGCCAAGGATGCCGGCACCACGGCGGCGGCCTGGGCCCAGTACCGCGCCCAGGAAAACCTGGTACGTATCTGCCGTGAGCATCAGGTCGAGCTGTTGTTGTTCCATGGCCGCGGCGGCACGGTTGGGCGTGGCGGCGGCCCTGCCCACGCGGCGATCCTGTCGCAGCCGCCGGGTTCGGTGGGTGGCCGTTTCCGCACCACCGAACAGGGCGAGATGATCCGCTTCAAGTTCGGTTTGCCGGGCATCGCCGAACAGAACCTCAATCTCTACCTGGCCGCGGTGCTGGAGGCGACCCTGTTGCCACCGCCGCCGCCGGAGCCGGCCTGGCGCGCCCTGATGGACCAGCTCGCCGCCGACGGGGTCAAGGCCTACCGCGCCGTGGTGCGCGAGAATCCTGACTTCGTCGAGTACTTCCGCCAGTCCACCCCCGAGCAGGAGCTTGGCCGCCTGCCGCTGGGCAGCCGCCCGGCCAAGCGCCGCGCCGGCGGCATCGAAAGCCTGAGGGCGATCCCGTGGATCTTCGGCTGGACCCAGACACGGCTGATGCTGCCGGCCTGGCTCGGCTGGGAGACTGCGTTGAGCAATGCCTTGGCACGCGGGCAGGGCGAGCTGCTGGCGCAGATGCGTGAACAATGGCCATTCTTCCGTACCCGCATCGACATGCTGGAGATGGTCCTGGCCAAGGCCGATGCGCAGATCGCCGAGGCCTACGACGAACGTCTGGTGCAACCCGAACTGCTGCCGTTGGGCGCGCACCTGCGCGACCTATTGTCGCAGTCGTGCCAGGTGGTACTGGGTCTGACCGGGCAGTCGGTGCTACTGGCGCACAGCCCGGAAACCCTGGAATTCATCCGCCTGCGCAACACCTACCTGGACCCGCTGCACCGCCTGCAGGCCGAGTTGCTGGCACGCTCGCGCAGCCGCGAAGCCGCTCTGGACAGCCCGTTGGAACAGGCCTTGCTGGTGACAGTGGCGGGGATCGCGGCCGGGKTGCGCAACACCGGTTGAGTTCACCCCACGGCGGTCGCGGCGCGTGGCAGGGCTGGCCGTGGCCGCGCCCTCCACGGCCGGTTGCGCCCGGCGCAACCTGTCCCCCTGCAAGCCGCAAGTGGCGCATTCCTGCCACTTTGGGACGCTTGTCGGGGGGGCGGGTGCTGTGTATCTTGAGCAGCCTTTTGACCGATTTTGCGGTCTCGACCGATTTTTCCGGAGTTGGCCTTGTGCGCCGAATCCGTTGATTTGCATAAAAAATATGAGGAGCACAAGATGCGCGTAATTCTGCTGGGAGCTCCCGGGGCCGGTAAAGGTACTCAGGCAAAGTTCATCACCGAGAAGTTCGGTATTCCGCAGATCTCCACCGGTGACATGCTGCGTGCCGCCGTCAAGGCCGGTACCCCACTGGGCCTGGAGCTGAAAAAGGTCATGGATGCCGGCCAGCTGGTCTCCGACGAGCTGATCATCAGCCTGGTCAAGGAGCGCATCGCGCAGGCTGACTGCGCCAACGGCTGCCTGTTCGATGGCTTCCCGCGCACCATCCCGCAGGCTGAAGCCATGGTTGCCGCTGGCGTCGACATCGACGCCGTGGTCGAAATCGCCGTGGACGACGAAGAAATCGTCGGCCGCATGGCTGGCCGCCGCGTGCACCTGGCATCGGGTCGCACCTACCACATCCAGTACAACCCACCGAAGGTGGAAGGCAAGGACGACGTCACCGGCGAAGACCTGATCCAGCGCGATGACGACAAGGAAGAAACCGTACGTCACCGCCTGTCGGTCTACCACAGCCAGACCAAGCCGCTGGTGGACTTCTACCAGAAGCTGTCGGCCGCCAACGCCGGCAAGCCGAAGTACAGCCACATCGAAGGCGTCGGTTCGGTCGAGTCGATCACCGCCAAGGTGCTGGCAGCCCTGAGCTGATCCATCACCGTGTGTCACGACGGCCCGCTTGCGGGCCGTTGTCGTTTATACTGCCGCTCTTTTCCCTGTTGCCTGGATACCTTGCTCGATGACCACCTTGCTGGCCCTGGATACCGCTACCGAAGCCTGTTCCGTCGCCTTGCTGCATGACGGCAAGGTGACCAGCCATTACGAGGTGATCCCGCGCATGCACGCGCAGAAGCTGCTGCCGATGATCAAGCAGTTGCTGGCCGACTCGGGTGTGGCACTGAGTGCGCTGGATGCCATCGCTTTCGGCCGTGGCCCGGGCGCCTTCACCGGCGTGCGTATCGCCATCGGCGTGGTCCAGGGCCTGGCCTTCGCCCTCGAGCGCCCGGTGCTGCCGACGTCCAACCTGGCGGCCCTGGCCCAGGGCGCCTTGCGTGAGCGTGGCGTGCAGCAGGTGGCCGCGGCCATCGACGCGCGCATGGACGAGGTGTACTGGGGTTGCTACCGCGCCGAACAGGGTGAGATGCGCCTGATCGGCCAGGAGGCGGTACTGCCGCCGGAGCGCGTGGCGCTGCCGCAAGGCGCCGGCGAGGCGTGGTTCGGTGCCGGTACCGGCTGGGGCTACGCCGAGCGCCTGGCCGTGCAGGTTTCTGCCAGCGATGCGGCCGCGTTGCCCAACGCCCTGGATATCCTCACCCTGGCCGGCTTCGCCTGGGCACGGGGCGAGGCGGTGGTC
Source organism: Pseudomonas sp. CAM1A (assembly GCF_047501685.1). Lineage (NCBI taxonomy): Bacteria > Pseudomonadati > Pseudomonadota > Gammaproteobacteria > Pseudomonadales > Pseudomonadaceae > Pseudomonas > Pseudomonas sp. CAM1A. The sequence goes on from NZ_JBFNXP010000008.1 coordinate 385,089, forward strand.
GCCGAGCAGGCGCAACCGGTCTACCTGCGCGATAATGTGGCTACGCCCAAGGCGCGTTGAAGGTATTTCGTCGGCTATTGCCGTTCACGATAAAACCTTTTGCGCGAACTGTGGTCCAGTTATCAGTTCGGGCATTAGCGAAGGATTCCTGATGCTGCTAAATTGCCATCATTGATCCTGAGTGCCTTTTTCATGCGTATCGACGGCTTCTCCTCGCAGAGCTACCCCATCAAGCGTGCGCCACGCAAGGCGCCAGCGCGTGACGAAGCCATCGACGAAGCCGATGCCGAGATCATCGAGGACATCGACGCGCAGATCAGCCGCGCCAGCCGTCGCGGCGAGAACCTGCCGGCCCGCCAGCAGGACCTGATCTTTCCCCGCGCCCGCAACCGCCGCACCTCCACCGCCCTGGCCAGCTACCTGACCACCGCCGGCTTCACCGACTGGGAGATGGAAGTGCTGGGGCTGGACCTGTACATTTGATGGATGAAGCCATCACCCCTCCCTTATTTCCTTGGTTGCCCGTCCTGGGCTGAAAACGCCTGGCGCGAGTACCTCTATCCCGCCGATGCCCGTAGCGGCGAGTTCCTCGGGCTCTACAGCCAGGTATTCAACGCCGTTGAAGGCAACACCACCTTCTATGCCCGTCCCGCGCCGGCGACCGTCGAGCGTTGGGCGCAGATCATGCCGTCGGGGTTTCGCTTCACGGCCAAGTTTCCAGGCGATGTAAGCCATGCCGGCGACCTGTGTGAACAACTCGATGCGGCCGTCGACTTCACCCGGCTGATGGCGCCCCTGGGCGAGCGCGTGGCGCCGTACTGGCTGCAGTTGCCGGCAATGTTCGGCCCGTCGCGCCTGGGCGAGCTGGCGCATTTCCTTGATGAGATCGGCGTGCCCCTGGCTGTGGAGGTGCGCAACGATGCCTTCTTCGCCCGGGGCGAGGAGGAGCGTCAGCTCAATCGCCTGCTGCATGAACGTGGTGTCGAGCGTATCTGCCTGGATCCGCGCGCGTTGTTCAGTTGCACCTCACGCGAGCCTGCGGTGCTCCATGCCCAGGCCAAGAAGCCCAAGGTACCGCCGCGGCCAGCGGCTTTCAGCCAGTCTCCGCAGGTACGTTTCATCGGCCACCCGCAGCTCGAGGCCAACGAGGCCTTCCTCACGCCGTGGATCGACAAGGTCGCTGCATGGATCGAAGAGGGCCGCAGCCCCTACGTGTTCCTGCATACTTCCGACAATCGCCTGGCGGCGGCGCTGGCCATGCGTTTTCACCAGCGGCTGATGGCTCGCCTGCCGGGCCTTGCAGCGCTGCCTGAATTGCCCCGCGCCCCTGAGGTCGAACAACTGGGGTTACTTTGATCTGACTGCCGGGAGGTTGAACCATGGATGTGCAAACCCTGCGAGCCGAAGCCTTCAAGGCGCTGCACGAGCGAGATGGCGCGTTCGTCATCCCTAACCCGTGGGATGCCGGTTCCGCCCGGCTGTTGGCCAGCCTGGGATATGAAGCGCTGGCCACGACCAGCGCGGGGCTGGCGTTCAGCCTGGGGCGGCCGGATGCCGAGGGCGCGCTGACGCTCGAGGAAACCCTGGGCAACGCCCAGGCGATCGTCAATGCCACGCCATTGCCGGTGGCGGCGGACCTGGAAAACGGCTTCGGCGATTTGCCCGAGGACTGCGCACAGACCATTCTGCGCGCTGCCGAGGCGGGGCTGGTGGGCGGTTCGATCGAAGATGCCAGTGGCCGCGCCGAAGCGCCGATCTACGACTTCGACCTGTCCGTGGCGCGTGTACGCGCCGCCGTGCAGGCTGCCCGCAGCCTGCCGTTCCCGTTCACCCTTTGCGCGCGCGCCGAAAACCTGCTGCACGGGCGTCTCGACCTGGACGACACCATTCGCAGGTTGCAGGCCTACGCCGAGGCCGGCGCCGATGTGCTGTATGCCCCGGGGCTGCGCAGCGTCGATGAGATCCGCGCTGTGGTGCAGGCCGTGGCGCCAAGGCCGGTGAACGTGCTGATGGGCATGGCGGGCGTGCCCTTGAGCGTGAACCAGTTGCAAGACCTGGGCGTCAAGCGCATCAGTGTCGGCTCATCGCTGGCGCGTGCCGCCCTGGGCGCTTTGCAGCGGGCCGCGCTGGAGATCCATGAGCAGGGCACTTTCAGTTATGGCGAGCAGGCGTTGCCATTCGATCAGCTCAATGACCTCTTCCGGCGCTGAGGTCGCATGGGTAAAACGTTGACCGTATTGGCCAGCCTGCTGCTGGCCGTGCTTGTTGCCTGGTGGCTCGGTTGGCGCCCGGCGGATGCCTGGAACCCTTGGGCGGTGCTGGATGTGCGCCAGCCACCGAACCTGCTGACACCCTACAAGCTGTCGCGCCTGCGCGCCGACCCCGAGCTGTGCCGCCAGGCGTTGCAGACTTCGTCATTGCGCTATCGGCAGCAAAGCGACAGCCCGGCGGCGGCCAACTGCCCGTTGCGCAACGTCTGGCGCGTCGAAGGCGGGCAGGCGCGGCTCAGCAGCAGCTTCCTCGCCAGCTGCCCGCTGGCCGTGGCTTATGCGTTGTTCGAAGTGCATGGGTTGCAACCGGCGGCGCAGCGGGTGTTCGGCCAGCCAGTGACCCAGGTCGATCACCTGGGCAGTTTTGCCTGCCGCAACGTCTACCATCGCAAGCAAGGGCGGCTCAGCCAGCATGCCAGCGCCAATGCCCTGGATATCAGTGGTTTTCGCCTGCAGGACGGCCAGCGCATCGTGCTGGCGCGGGACTGGCAGGGAGGTGGGCGCAAGGCGGATTTCCTGCGCCAGGTGCAGGAGGCGGCGTGCGCAAGTTTCAGCACGGTGCTGGGGCCGGACTACAACGCCGCCCACCACAATCACTTCCATGCGGACATGGGCTTCTGGCAGATCTGCCGCTGAGGTTCAGGCCTGCACGCGCACGTTGTTCAACACTACCGGGCGCGCCCAGTGAATATCGAATTCCAGGTCGTTCTGCTGCTTGGCCAGTGTGCTGTCATCGAAGGGCTCGGGCGCAGGGTCGAGCAGGCCGGTCTCGAACTCGGCGATGGGCAGGAACAGCGGGCGTGGCGTCGGGCCGGGGCCGGGCTCGGCGAGGGGGTGGCCCTGGCTCATGACCACTGGACGCACCCAGCTGTTGTCGATGTCGAGCTGGCGTTGCTGCTCGATCAACTCGACGGTGTCGAAGGGCTCGGGGGCAGGGGGCAGCAGTTTGGCCTCGAGTTCCGCCTTGGGCAGGAACAGCGGCTCGGGTGGTGCCACCTCGGTGTCGTGAACCGGCAGGGCGCGCTGGGCATCGATCAGGGCCAGGGCTCGGGCGCCGCCGATCGGTTCGCCACTCTCCTGGTCGCACTGCATCAGCGCCTGGTTGAAACCGTCGACTTCGCCTTCCTGTTGCTCTGCCATGGCGCGAGCAAAGAAATCCTGCCACAGGTGGCTGACGCCACCCAGTGCCTGGGTATTCTGTCGACCGTAGTTGCCGACGGGCGACAAGTAGGTCAAGCCAATGGGAAGAGTGTCTGACATGGCAGTCGCGGGCGTTGTGCTCTGGCAGAATGGCGGGATATTGCCTGTATCGGCTCTGGCCGGGGTTACATTAATTTTTTTCGAGTGCGCGAATCGATGTTAGAGCAACAACAGGCGGCGGGTATCAGGGTCGAGGCGTTGGCCGCGCAATTCCAGGCGCAGGCCGAGGCATGGGCGCAGCGACTGGGCTTGCCGCTGGTTGACGAGGCGGCGGAGTTTGCCGTGCAACTGGGCGCCGAGGGCTTGCAGATCCAGCAACTGGGGCCGCAGGCGCCCGGGCCTGTGCGGGTGGATTTCGTCGAGGGGCAGGCGGCGCATCGACGGCTGTACGGCGGTGGCAACGGGCAGATGATCGCCAAGGCGGTCGGCATCGCCCAAGGCGTGCGGCCGCGGGTGCTCGATGCCACGGCGGGGCTGGGCAAGGACGCGTTCGTGCTGGCCAGCCTGGGCTGCGAGATGACCCTGATCGAGCGCCAGCCGCTGATTGCCGCGCTGCTGGAGGACGGTTTGGCGCGGGCGCGGGGGGATGCTGAAATCGGCCCGATCGTCGCGCGCATGCAGCTGCTGACGGGCAATGCCATCGAGCGCATGCGTGCATGGGAGGGGGAGGCGCCGCAGGTGATCTACCTCGATCCGATGTTCCCGCATCGTGACAAGAGCGCGCTGGTGAAGAAGGAGATGCGGGTGTTCAGGCCGCTGGTCGGCGATGACCTCGATGCGCCTGCCCTGCTCGAGGCCGCCCTGGCGCTGGCCACCCACCGGGTGGTGGTCAAGCGGCCGCGCAAGGCGCCGATCATCGAGGGGGGCAAGCCTTCTCATAGCCTCGAGGGCAAGTCCAGCCGGTACGATATCTATCCCAAGAAGGCGCTGAAGGGGTGAATGTCGGTCGTTGATTCAATCTGTGGGCAGTGGCGACCCCTGCACCCGGCGATACCGCCCGGCGGGTCTGCCGCCGGGGCGCAGACTCGGTTATACTCGCGGGCTTTTCACCGAATTCGCACGAGAGCTGCCCGCCCATGGAAATCCAACCGATCCTGAACACCATCAAGGACCTCACCGAGCGTTCCCAGTCCATTCGGGGGTATCTTTGACTACGATCACAAACATGATCGTCTGGTCGAAGTAAACCGCGAGCTGGAAGACGCCGCTGTCTGGAACAAGCCCGAGTACGCCCAGGCCCTGGGCCGTGAGCGCGCGATGCTGGCGCAGGTGGTCGAAACCCTCGATAAACTGGCCAACGGCCTTGGCGACTGCAAGGACCTGCTCGACATGGCCGTCGAAGAAGGTGACGAAGGCGCCGTCAGCGATGTCGTGACCGAGCTGCAAGGGCTGGAGGAATCCCTCGCCCTGCTCGAGTTCCGTCGCATGTTCAGTGGCGAGATGGACCCCAACAACGCCTACCTGGACATCCAGGCCGGCTCCGGCGGCACCGAGGCCCAGGACTGGGCCAACATCCTGCTGCGCATGTACCTGCGCTGGGCCGACAAGCGTGGCTTCGACGCCACCATCATCGAACTGTCCGAGGGCGAAGTCGCCGGCATCAAAGGCGCCACCGTGCACATCAAGGGCGAATACGCCTTTGGTTGGCTGCGCACCGAGATCGGTGTGCACCGCTTGGTGCGCAAGAGCCCGTTCGACTCCGGCGCCCGCCGCCACACCTCGTTCTCGGCCGTGTTCGTCTCGCCCGAGATCGACGACAAGGTCGAGATCGAGATCAACCCGTCCGACCTGCGCATCGACACCTACCGCTCCTCGGGCGCCGGTGGCCAGCACGTCAACACCACCGACTCGGCCGTACGTATCACCCACGTGCCGACCAACACCGTGGTGGCCTGCCAGAACGAACGTTCCCAGCACGCCAACAAGGACACCGCCATGAAAATGCTGCGGGCCAAGTTGTACGAGCTGGAAATGCAAAAGCGCAACGCCGCCTCGCAGGCGCTGGAAGACAGCAAGTCGGACATCGGCTGGGGCCACCAGATCCGCTCCTACGTACTGGATGACTCGCGCATCAAGGACCTGCGCACCGGCGTCGAGCGTAGCGACTGCAACAAGGTGCTCGACGGTGATATCGACGAATACCTGGAAGCGAGCCTCAAGCAGGGCCTGTAACCCGTACACCACCGCCGCGATACCAGGCCCGAGGGGCCGGTATCGCCTGCCCTGCCCGACAGGGGCAACGAATACCTGATGGAAAGAATGACGACATGAGCGACCTCAAGACCGAAGCGCAAGACCTGCAACAGGAAGAAAACACCCTGATCGCGCTGCGCAAGGAAAAACTTGCCGCCGAGCGCGCCAAGGGCAATGCCTTCCCCAACGACTTCCGTCGCGACAGCTACTGCAACGACCTGCAGAAACAGTACGCGGACAAGACCAAGGAAGAGCTGGAAGCAGCCGCCATTCCGGTCAAGGTCGCCGGTCGCATCATGCTCAACCGTGGCTCGTTCATGGTCATCCAGGACATGACCGGCCGCATCCAGGTCTACGTCAATCGCAAGACCCTGCCGGAGGAAACCCTGGCAGCGGTCAAGACCTGGGACCTGGGCGACATCATCAGCGCCGAAGGCACCCTGGCCCGTTCCGGCAAGGGCGACCTGTACGTCGAGATGACCAACGTGCGCCTGTTGACCAAGTCGCTGCGCCCGCTGCCGGACAAGCACCACGGCCTGACCGACACCGAGCAGCGCTACCGCCAGCGCTACGTCGACCTGATGGTCAACGAGGAAACCCGCCACACCTTCCGCGTGCGTTCGCAGGTGATCTCGCACATCCGCAAGTTCCTCATCGAGCGCGACTTCCTCGAAGTGGAAACGCCGATGCTGCAGACCATCCCTGGCGGCGCCGCGGCCAAGCCGTTCGAAACCCACCACAACGCCCTGGACATGGCCATGTTCCTGCGTATCGCGCCGGAGCTGTACCTCAAGCGCCTGGTGGTCGGTGGCTTCGAGAAAGTGTTCGAGATCAACCGCAACTTCCGTAACGAAGGCGTCTCGACCCGTCACAACCCAGAATTCACCATGCTCGAGTTCTACCAGGCCTACGCCGACTACCGCGACAACATGGACCTCACCGAGGAACTGTTCCGCGAGCTGGCGCAGCTGGTACTGGGCAGCACCGACGTGCCGTACGGCGACAAGGTGTTCCACTTCGGCGAGCCGTTCGTGCGCCTGTCGGTGTTCGACTCGATCCTCAAGTACAACCCGGAGCTTACCGCTGCCGACCTGCAGGACGTCGACCGCGCCCGCGAGATCGCCAAGAAGGCCGGCGCCAAGGTGCTCGGCCACGAGGGCCTGGGCAAGCTGCAGGTGATGATTTTCGAAGAGCTGGTCGAGCACAAGCTGGAGCAGCCGCACTTCATCACCGAGTACCCGTTCGAAGTCTCGCCGCTGGCCCGTCGCAACGACGACAACCCGGCTGTGACCGACCGTTTCGAGCTGTTCATCGGTGGCCGCGAGATCGCCAACGCCTACTCCGAGCTCAACGATGCCGAAGACCAGGCCGAGCGCTTCCTGGCCCAGGTGGCCGAAAAGGACGCCGGTGACGATGAGGCCATGCACTACGACGCCGATTTCGTCCGTGCCCTGGAGTACGGCATGCCGCCGACCGCCGGTGAAGGCATCGGCATCGACCGCCTGGTGATGTTGCTGACCAACTCGCCGTCGATCCGCGACGTGATCCTGTTCCCGCACATGCGTCCACAGGCCTGAGTGATCTGAACAAGCCGCCTTTCGAGGCGGCTTTTTCTTGCCTGAAGCTTTATGTTGTTTCTACGGGCCTCATCGCGGGGCAAGCCCGCTCCCACGGTCACCACAACGCTCAAGCTCTGTGGTGCAACCGTGGGAGCGGGCTTGCCCCGCGATGAGGCCGGTATAGGCAACCCACTGTTCGTGAGGTAAACCAGAGTGACCCCCGCCATGCCCCACCAGGGCGCCGCCGGCATCGCCACCGCCGTCGCCGAAAGCGTGCAGTACCAAGGCCGCAAGACCGCCCGACAGGGCAGCGAGCAACGCCGCCAGCAGATCCTCGACGCCGCCATGCGCATCATCGTGCGTGACGGCGTGCGCGGCGTGCGCCACCGCGCCGTGGCCGCCGAGGCCGGCGTGCCGCTGTCGGCCACCACCTACTACTTCAAGGATATCCAGGACCTGCTGGCCGATACCTTCGCCCAGTACGTCGAGCGCAGCGCGGCCTACATGGCCAAGCTCTGGACCAACACCGAAGGCGTGCTGCGCCAGTTGCTGGCCCAGGGCGACGGTACCCCCGAGGCCCGGGCGCACCTGGCCGATGAAGTGGCGCGTATGCTGGCCGACTACGTGCTGCGCCAACTGAACAACCGCCGCGACTTCCTCATGGCCGAGCAGGCCTTCCGCCAGGAGGCGCTGCTGTGCCGGCGCCTGGCCGAACTGGTGCAGGCCCACGAGCAGATCCTGCTGCATGGCGCGCGCCAGATACTGCAGGTGGTCGGCTCGCGCCAGCCGGAACAGGATGCCCAGATGTTGACGGCGATTATCGAGCAGATGGAATATCAGGGCCTGCTCAAGGATGCGAATGCGCAGGCCGATGAGCAGATGCTCGCTATCCTTGTCCGATACCTGCAGATGGTGCTGGCCTCGGCCTGAGTGGCGAACGATTTTTCAAGGAGAACCTGATGAAAGCCTGGCGTGTGGTGTTGTTGACCTTGTCATTCCTCCTGCTGGGCGGTTGTCTGGTGACCTTCGACGAGCCGCTGCCGGCCAACCAGGCGGCGCCTAAGGCCCTGCTCGGGCAGTGGAGCAGCAAGGACGCCTGGGGCCAGCCGCTGAAACTGAGCATCAGCCGCGCCGGCGGCAACACCTACAAGGCAGTGGCCCGTGCCCAGGGCAAGGCGCCCGAGGAATACGTCTTCACCGTGGCCCGGCACGGCAACCGTTGGTACCTGTCGGCGGGCGTGCCCAAGCGGCTGGGCGGCAACTTCCTGATCGGCGGCTTCGAGGTGATCGACGGCAAGCAACTGGTGGTCTACAACCTCGATGTCGAGCAGGTCCAGCAGGCAGTGGACGAGAAGGAGCTGAGCGGGCGCAGCACCCAGGTGCCTGAGGACAATGGCCCCGGCGTGCTGATCGACAGCCCGACGGAGCGTGTGCTGGCCTACCTGGACGATCCGGCCAACTCCGACCTCTTCGTCGAAGTGGCGCGCTTCCAGCGTTCCGCCAAATAGCACTGAGCATACCGGCCTCCTCGCGGGGCAAGCCTTCTCCCACGCAACCTCGCGACAGGCTTCAACAAGGAGTCCCCGGTGGACGAATACCAGCAAACCATCCGCAGCCTGTCCGATCGCATTGTCGCCACGCAGACCCCGATTCGCGTGCTTGACGCAGTGAAATGGGACGACGGCATCCGCCAGGGCTTCCTCAAGGCCAAGGGCAAGGAGCCGCCTGCGGTAGATCGCGCCTATTATCAGAACCGGCCGTTGTCGTTCGATTCCAACGCGGTGAAGGCCGAGTTCCAGAGCATCGAGCGCGACATCACCCGGCAACTGGGGCAGTTCAACCCGGTCGGGCAGATCATGCGGCGCATGTGCAAGGAGTACCGCATGGTGGTGCGCATGCTCGAGGCGCGAGGCACCGAGGATTTCGGCCTGATCTCCCAAGAGCTCTATGGCGCCGCCTCCGATGCCTTCCACGCCGGTGACCCGACCCTGGCCGACCTGGGCCTGATGCTCTCGGACTACCTGAACAACATCGACGGCCGCGGCGACCTGAAGGACGAGCCGAAGAACCTCACCGCCAAGGAAGCGGTGGAGATTCTCCAGCGCCGCCTGAACAAGGTGTTCGGCGAAGCCGAGGAAACCATCCGCGTGTTCGAGTCCGACGGTATCGTCGCCGACGCGGCGGCCGGCGCCGACTACATCAAGGTACGCGCCGACGCCATGTTCAACAGCCGCGACGTGCGGGCGCTGGAGGTACATGAGGGGCTGGTGCATGTCGGCACCACCCTCAATGGCCTGAACCAGCCGATCTGCACCTTCCTGGCCAAGGGCCCGCCCTCGTCGACGGTGACCCAGGAGGGCCTGGCGATCCTCATGGAGGTGATCGCCTTCGCCTCCTACCCCAGCCGCCTGCGCAAGCTGACCAACCGTACCCGAGCCATCCATATGGTCGAGGAGGGTGCGGACTTCCTGCAGGTTTTCGAGTTCTTCCGCGGCCAGGGCTTCGAGATGGGCCAGAGCTACAGCAACGCCAGCCGGGTGTTCCGTGGCTCGGTACCCAACGGCCTGCCATTCACCAAGGACTTGTCCTACCTCAAGGGCTTCATCATGGTTTACAACTACATTCAGTTGGCCGTGAAGAAGGGCAAGCTTGAGCAAATCCCGCTGTTGTTCTGCGGCAAGACCACCCTGGAAGACATGCGCACGCTGCGCCAGCTGGTCGAAGAGGGGCTGGTGGAGCCACCCAAGTACCTGCCGGAACAGTTCCGCGACCTCAACGCGCTGTCGGCGTGGATGTGCTTCTCCAACTTCCTCAACCACCTGAGCCTGGACCGTATTGAAGCCGACTACGCGAACATTCTCTGACGCCTGCCGTCATCTCGCCTTCGGCCTTGGCCTGCTGCTGCTGGGAGGTTGCAGCAGCCTGCTGTTCTATCCCGAACCCGGCCTGCCATTCACCCCGGCACAGGCACATTTGCAGTATCAGGACGTGAGCCTCACCGCCGCCGACGGCACGCGCCTGCACGCGTGGTGGATCCCGGTGCCGCAGGGGGTCGAAGTCAAGGGTACCGTGCTGCACCTGCATGGTAACGGCGGCAACCTGGCCTGGCATCTGGGCGGCAGCTACTGGCTGCCGAAAGAGGGCTACCAGGTGCTGATGCTCGACTATCGCGGGTATGGGTTGTCCCAGGGCAAACCGACGCTGCCCGAGGTGTATGGCGATATCGGCGCGGCCCTGGACTGGCTGCGCGCCGCTCCCCAGGTGCAAGGCAAGCCGCTGGTGCTGTTGGGCCAGAGCCTCGGTGGGGCGATGGCCATTCACTATCTGGCACAGCATCCCGAGCAGCGTCGGCGTTTCAGCGCCTTGGTGTTCGATGGTGTGCCAGCCAGCTACCGGGCCGTGGGGCGTTATGCCCTGAGTACCTCGTGGATGACCTGGCCGTTGCAAGTACCGCTGTCGTGGCTGGTGCCCGATGGCGACAGCGCGATCCGCTCGATCGAGCGCCTGGACAGCCCGCCGAAGCTGTTCTTCCACAGCATCGACGACAACCTGGTGCCGCTGGACAACGGCCTGCGCCTGTACCGGCATGCACCACCGCCGCGGGTGCTGCAACTGACCCGTGGCGATCATGTGCAGACCTTCGCCGACCCGACCTGGCGCCAGCTGATGCTGCGCTTCCTGGACGACCCCACGCACTTCAACGGCCTGCGTCGGCTGGCCGAAGTACCCAACTATCCTGACGAGAAGAACAAGCAATGAGTGAAGAACGCAACGCCATCCCGCTGATCCTGACCGGTGTCGGCAGCATCATCGTGACGGTGGGAGCCCTCTGGTACTACGGCTACCTGCATTTCGCCAAGCCTGAGGACGCCCTGTTGCTGCAGGACTTCACCATGCTCAAGACCATCCCGGGCGAGGACTACAAGCTCTCGCTGACCCCGGCGCCGCAAGTGGCGCAATGCATCGACGGCGTGCTGGTGCTGTTCGATACCCAGCAGAAAGGGCTGACCGGCGTGCTGGTGGACAACCGCAAGCGCGCGGTGCGCTGCGCCGGGCAGGAGACGCCGCAGCAGGAGCTGCAGTAACAGGTCCCCTGGCAACGGGCTTGCCCGTTGCCACAGGCCCGGCCGGCGTCATTCGTCGTCGGCAGTGCCGTCGGCCCGCCAGTACGCGGCAGCCTTGAGGGCGTCTTCCTGCACGCCCTTTTCCAGCAGCAGCGCCTTGGCCTGTCGGGTCAGTGCCTTCTCCAGCGCCACCCAGCCATACAGCCGGCCCTGGGGCAGCGCCAGGTGCTTGACCCGCTCCAGCAGGTCTTCTGCATGCCGGCGCACCCAGATCACCTCCACTTGCGCCTTGCTGGCCAGTGCCTGGCGCTCTTGCTCGTCCTCGATCTGGATCACCGCCAGTACCTGGCGCCCCGCCGGCAATTCTTCAAGGCGTCGGGCGATGGCCGGGATTGCGGTTTCGTCACCGATCAGCAGGTAGCTGTCGAAGATGTCCGGCACCACCATCGACGCGCGTGGGCCGGCAATGTCCAGGGTCTGCCCTGGCGCCGCCTGTGCGGCCCAGGTGGAGGCGGGGCCGTCGCCATGCAGGACGAAGTCGATATCCAGTTCAAGGTTCGCCAGGTCGATGCGCCGTGGCGTGTACTCGCGCATGGTCGGCCGGGCGCCGCCGTCGCGGCCGAGGTTGCGGGCGTCGATGGCCTGCTGTTCTTCTGGCGTGCAGGCGAACAGCAGCTTGATGTGGTCGTCCGTGCCGACGCTGGCGAAGCCCGCCAGCTCCGCGCCACCCAAGGTGATGCGGCGCATGCGTGGGGTGAGGTCGGTGACCCGCAACACGTCGAGACGGCGTTGGCGGATCTCGTGGTTGACACGGTGAATGGTGGAGCTCATGGGGTGTTCTCCGTAACAGGGATGGCCGGCCCGGAGGCGATGGCCTTGGCGGTGTCGTTGAGCAGGTTGCGCACCCGCTCGATCTCTTCGGCGTTCCAGCGGCCGCTGTGCATGTGCAGGGCATGGCGCAGGTTGCCGACGGCTTCGTGGATTTCCGCGGGCCGCTCGTGGCCGCGCAGGGCGCGCTTGCTTACCTCGATGCGCATGCGCACGCCGTCGAGGGCGACGGCCTGTTCCTGCAGGGCACTGCGACCGGCATCGGTGATGGCGTAGAGGCGCTTGCTGCCCTGGATGGCGCCAGTGACCAGCTCGGCTTCCTCGAGGTAGCTGAGGGTCGGGTAGATCACCCCGGGGCTGGGGCTGTAGCTGCCGTCGAAGAGGGTCTCGATCTGGCGGATCAGGTCGTAGCCGTGGCCCGGTTGTTCGGCCAGCATCGACAGCATCAGCAGTTTCAGGTCGCCCGGGGCGAATACCCGTGGGCCACGTTCGCCGCGGCCGGGGCGGCGTTCGAAGGGATCATGGTCACGCATGGAGAGGGCTCCGTCTGTTTAGATATATCGCAAGATATTACTCAAGATATATCTAAAGACAAGCCTTCAAATGCAGATGATTATCATCTGGTTTTTTGATGATTCACGACTGGCCTGCCACCTGCGGCGCCTTGCAGGCGGTTGGGTTGCCTGGTTCCAGGTACGGCATGAGGATCGGCGCCATGCCCTTGAGCACCTGCACCGGCAGTGCCGAGGTGAAGGTGAAGGCCTCGGCCGTGCGCCCCGGAACGAACGCGGTGAGGGTGCCGAAGTGGTTGTCGCCGAGGAAGAACACGAAGGTGGCAGTACGGTTCAGCGAGCGCGAGCCGATCAGCCGGCCGCCAGCGCCGAAGCTTTCGATACGGTTGTCGCCAGTACCGGTCTTGCCGCCCATCACCAGCGGCGTGCCGTCGTGCAGTTTGAAGCTGCCGGAGATGCGCCGCGCGGTACCGGCATCGACCACCTGCGACATGGCGCCCTTGAGCGCCCGGGCGACCTCGACGGGCAAGATCCGCTGACCGCGGTCCGGGTCGCTGATCAGTTGTGTCTCGTACGGGGTGTTCTGGGCGAAGTGCAAGGTGTCGATGCGCAGGGTCGGCAGGCGTACGCCATCGTTCTGGATGATCCCGACCAGTTCGGAGAGGGCGGCTGGGCGGTCGCCGGAGCTGCCGATGGCGGTGGCCAGCGACGGCACCAGGTGGTCGAACGGATAACCCACGCGCTTCCAGCGTTGGTGGATGTCGGTGAACGCCTCGATCTCGACCATGGTGCGGATGCGGCTGTCGCGGGCGCCCTGGTGGCGGCTCTTGAACAGCCAGCTGTAGACCTCCTGGCGTTCGAAGCGGCTGGCGTTGAGGGCGTCCTTGAGCGAGGCACCGGGGTTTTTCAGCAGGTAGCCGAGCAGCCACAGGTCCAAAGGGTGGACCTTGGCAATATAGCCCTGGTCGGGAAGGTCGTACTTGCCCGGGCCATAGGCCTCGTACATCTCCACCAGGCGGCCGTCGGTGAGCTTGGCCATGGCCTTCTTGTCGTCCTTGCTGTGGGCGCGGACGAAGGCGTTGAAGGTTTCCTGGCCGGCCTCGGGGAACAGGTAGCGGTGCACCGCGGCCAGGCGCTGCGGGGTCACGCGCATGCTGTCGAGAAAGGTGTCCAGGCGCTGCTGTGAGGTCTTGCGCTGGTACTTCTTCCAGAACCGCATGGTGTAGTTGGAGCCTTCGCGGTCGGCGAAACGCGCCAGGTATTCCTGGCGGCGCGGGTCGCTGTCGTCCCTGAGCAGCGGCTCGCGATTGAACGGCTGCTGGTAGGTGACGTAGCGCACGATGTCGCGCATCAGGCGGATGAACGGCAGGTTGATCGATTCGCGCAGGGCATCCTTGAGGGTCGGGTTGCGGTTGTTGTCTTCCTTGCGGAAGTTGTTGAACACGTGCATGCCGCCACCGGTGAAGAAGGCCTCGCCGGTGTTGGCCGAGTACTTGCGCTCAAGGGCTGCGTCGAGCATGGCGTCCAGGCTCTGGTTCTTGCCGTTCTGCATCAGCCATTCCAGTGACCACTGGCTGATGCGGTCGAGTTCGGCCACCGGGACTTTCTTCAGTTCCGCGGCGGGTTTGCCGGCGTACTTGTCGTGCAGCTCGGCAACGATTTCCAGGTAGGTGGTAAGCACCCGCAGCTTGGCGGTGGAGCCCAGCTCCAGCTTGCTGCCTTCGTTGATGTCGAAGGGCTGGTTGGTGCTGTCGGTCTGCACCCGTACCCGCGAGCCGTCGGCGGTGCGTTCGAACAGGGTGAAGCTGTAGCTGACCTGGTCGGTGGTCTTGCTGGTCAGCAGGCGTTCACCGATCAGGCCGAGCTGTGCGGCGAACGCCGGGTCGGCGAGGTTCTTCAGGTACTGGCTGACCTGCACTTGCAGGTCGGCCTGCAGGGTGCTGGTGGCCGACAGGTCGAGCCGGTCGAGGTCGTACAGCGGGCGGTTGAGCATCGCCGCGAGGCGGTTGCGGGCCAGGCTGATGCCCTTGTTGGTGATGATCGGCACGATGGTCGGTTGGGCCACCCAGTCGCGGTACACCGCCTTGCTGGCGAGGGCGGCGTCGGCCAGTGGGCGGTCGACGACAGCGTTGGCGGCGAGTACCCGGATGTGCGAATCGGTCAGTTCCGCCAGTTCGATGCGGCCTTTGGACAGGTAATGCGAAGGCCGGCGTTGGGCAATCATCAGCGATAGCACCTGGCGCAGGGCCAGGCCGCGCTCGGCCATGCTCTTTTCATCGGTGGCCGTGGAGGTGAGGGCCTGGTTGACCTGATCGAAGTCGGCGCCGTACCACACTCGCAAGCCTTCGGCCATGCCGTGCACCTCACCGTGGCCGGGGACCGCCGACAGCGGCACGCTGTTGAGGTAGTCGCGCACGATGCGTTCGCGGGCCTCGGTGGTGTCGGGGCCGCCCTGGTAGGCACGTACGCTGGCGGAAATCATCTGGCGGATCTTCTCGGCGCCGGAGACGGTCAGCCCGTCCGGCGAGTGGCGATACTTCTCAAGTTGGGTGGCCAGGGTGCTGCCACCGGCTGACTGGCCGGGCAGGGCCAGGTACTTGGCAATCTGACTGTAGGCCGCCTTGGCGAAGCGCGGCCAATCCACCGCCGGGTTGTTCTGCGGGTCCTTCGGGTCGAGCAGGTCGCGGTTCTCGATGAACAGCAGGCTGTTGACCATCACCGGCGGGATCGCGGCGAAGTTCGGGTACAGGTGCTGCGGGTAGTTGTACTGGTAGAGCATGTCGCCGCGACAGTCGGTGATCGACAGGCCGGCCTGGATCTTCTCCACGAAGGGCACGAACAGGCCATGCTCGACGTAGTTCATCAACGCCGGGGAGAAGCGCACCTGCTGGTTGATCAGGTAGTCGCGCTTGAGCAGCCGTGGCAGGAACTCGCCCAGGGCGCTGTAGCCCAGGCGTTTGTCGAACGGGCCGTCGCCTGGGTAGACGATGGCATCGCTCGGGCCGGGCTCCAGGGCATAGGTCAGGGTGCCGGCCAGGCGGCTGAATTCACGGGATTGCAGGCGTGAGGTCTGGAATTCGTCGTAGGCGGCCAGACCTACCGCCACCAGTGCAACCAGCAGGATAAGCAGGATCAGGCGCCACCACAGGCGGCGCTGACGTGGAGTCTTGGACAAGGGGGCTTCAGCCTGAGCTTCTTTGGGTGCTTCCGTTCTGGTTGGTTCCGATTGCCACAGTGCGCCCATAGTCTTAAGTCCGGCCAGGTGTTTTCGCGTTGCTTGTCTGAAGCTTAGACGGTGGCCGGGTTTGGTGAAAAATTTGTAAGAAGCTTCGGTGAGCCACGTATGAACATGCGCCTTTGGTGCGGCTTCCATTCTTCGGCAATGTTGCTAAGGTAGCTGCCCCATTCCTGTGCATGGGCGGAGCGAGGCCAGGATGCCCCTCCGGTGAAGGGGATTTGGCCGAGAATTCTCGCCAAATTTCCCACTGTATATAGTGAAAAGCCCTGCAAGTGGCTTCCTATACTGCTCGCCCCCTTCGAACCGCCGGTGCTGTGTGCCCGGTGGACAGGCCCGCCCACAAGGCGGCCTGGCGAGACGACGCCCCGCCTATCGGCGCGGCCGGTGCTGCACGAAGGTCAAATCCAATAACAAAATGAGGTTGTATTGCTATGCCAGTCGGCAACCACCCTGCCCAAGGCGAGTCCGCCCAGGGCGGCCCGCTCAAGCGCGAGCTGGGCGAACGGCACATCCGTCTGATGGCCCTCGGCGCCTGTATCGGCGTCGGCCTGTTCCTCGGTTCGGCCAAGGCCATCGAAATGGCCGGCCCCGCCATCATGCTGTCCTACATCATCGGTGGCCTGGCCATCCTGGTGATCATGCGCGCCCTTGGTGAAATGGCCGTGCACAACCCGGTCGCCGGGTCGTTCAGCCGCTACGCCCAAGACTACCTCGGCCCGCTGGCGGGTTTTTTGACCGGCTGGAACTACTGGTTCCTGTGGCTGGTGACCTGCGTCGCCGAGATCACCGCGGTGGCCATCTACATGGGCATCTGGTTCCCCGACGTGCCGCGCTGGATCTGGGCGCTCATGGCCCTGGGCAGCATGGGCGCGATCAATCTGATCGCGGTCAAGGCATTCGGTGAGTTCGAGTTCTGGTTCGCCCTGATCAAGATCGTCACCATCATCGCCATGGTGCTCGGTGGCATCGGCATCATCGCCTTCGGCTTCGGCAACGACGGTGTGGCCATGGGTGTCTCCAACCTGTGGAGCAACGGCGGTTTCATGCCCAATGGCGTGACCGGCGTGCTGATGTCGCTGCAGATGGTGATGTTCGCCTACCTGGGCGTGGAGATGATCGGCCTGACTGCCGGCGAAGCGCGCAACCCGCAGAAGACCATCCCCCAGGCCATCGGCTCGGTGTTCTGGCGCATCCTGCTGTTCTACGTGGGCGCGCTGTTCGTGATCCTGTCGATCTACCCGTGGAACGAGATCGGCAGCCAGGGCAGCCCGTTCGTGATGACCTTCGAGCGCTTAGGCATCAAGACCGCCGCCGGCATCATCAACTTCGTGGTCATCACCGCCGCCCTGTCGTCGTGCAACGGCGGTATCTTCAGCACCGGGCGCATGCTCTACAGCCTGGCGCAGAATGGCCAGGCCCCGGCCACCTTCGCCCGCACCTCGAAGAACGGCGTGCCGCGCAACGCCCTGCTGCTGTCGATCGGCGCGCTGCTGCTGGGCGTGCTGGCCAACTACCTGGTGCCGGAGAAAGTGTTCGTCTGGGTGACCTCGATCGCCACCTTCGGCGCGATCTGGACCTGGGTGATGATCCTGCTGGCGCAGCTGAAGTTCCGCGCCGGGCTCACCACTGCCGAGCGCAACGCGCTGAAGTACCGCATGTGGCTGTGGCCGCTGAGCTCGTACCTGGCGCTGGCGTTCCTGGTGCTGGTGGTCGGCCTGATGGCGTACTTCCCGGATACCCGCGTGGCGCTGTACATCGGCCCGGCGTTCCTGGTGCTGTTGACGGCGCTGTACTACACCTTCCGCCTGGCGCCTAAAGAGGCGCAGGGCGCGGTGAGTACCGCCTCCTGATGAACGAAGCCCCGGCCAGTGCCGGGGCTTTGTTTTTGTGGGGTATCGCTGCGCAGGCCGCTTGGCAACTGGCATTTCTGTCAGCAGAAAATTCTTCCTGTTCTGGTTAAGGTCCTGCTTGGTTGATCCAGCCCGTGCGGGGCCTGGGAGTGGGCAAGAACAAATCATGACTATTTCACTACACTGGCACGGCGCCGCAAAGACCTGTGTGGTCCTGGCGATTTTGCTGATAGGTACGGTGGTACGACTGCATCAGCTTACGGTGCCGGTCATCTGGCTGGATGAAGCGTTCAGTGTGTTACTCAGCCGCTTGGCGCCTGAGCAGATTCTGTTTCACACCGCCCGGGATGTTCACCCACCTTTTTATTATCTGATGCTGCATTACTGGATGCAGTGGTTCGGTAGTGAACCCCTGGCGGTTCGCAGCCTCAGCGTTTGCGCGGGCGTCGCTACGGTCGGTATCGGCATGTTATTAACCCGGCAATTGGCGTCTTGGCGGGCCACGGTAATAGCAGGGTTGCTGTTGGCGCTGTTTCCGATAGGGGTGCGTTATAGCCAGGAAGTGCGGATGTACGCGTTACTGGGGCTGTTGCTGCTAACGGCCCTGTACATGCTCTGGCAATGGGTAAGCAGACAGAAAAATATCTACCTGCTGGCTTACTGCCTGTTAATGGTCGCCGCCATGTATACCCATTATTTTTCAGCGTTGTGTGCGTTGGCCAACTGGCTTTATCTGTCGTTGGGCAAAGACGTTCAGGGACGGACGCTGGTGTTGTCCCGCGCATGGTGGGTGGGGCATTTGCTGATGGTCATTGCTTATCTGCCCTGGCTGCCGGTGTTGTATCAGCAACTGGGCCATCGCGAGCTGGTAGGTTGGATTGTCAATTACCCCACCTCGGTCATGAGCATACCGCAATCGTTCTGGAGAGCTTTCACGCTTAGCGTCGTCACTCGATATTCCGATGTTTTCAGCGTCGTGCTGGCGCTTTTCATTGTCTTGGCCTCGCTCCGGATCCTACGTTGTGTCATGAAACCTGGTCAGCCGAGTATCCTGCTGCTCAGTTACTGCTTTGTCCCCATACTTGTGCTTTGGCTGGCTTCGTATGGCATGCCGTTATATATCAATCGTTATCTATATTTTTCGTTCTTGGGACTACCGCTGGTCCTGGCGATCGCCATGGACACTCTGCGGAAGCGGACGTTGCTCCTATCGGTCGCTGCCTGTCTGTCTCTCGAACTGCTCAGCTTGGCAGTTTTTTACGATTATCAGGCCAAGCCGGGCGGTGACCTGGGCACCGTTATGGCGCACGTGAATGAACAATGGCGTCCGGGGGATGCACTGCTGGGTGATCGCAGGAGGTCGTACTTGTCGATCGAGTACTACAATGCCACCGGCCGTCCGGCGTTTTTCTACACGAAGATTCAACCCGATACGAGCGGTCAGGCAGCAAAGACCTACGGTACATTGACGTTGTTCTACCAGCGCTCGAATGAACTCTACATCGCCAATCCACAGGTGCTTGCCAAGCGCTTCAAGCGGCTTTGGCGGGTGACCGAGCCATCATCCGCATACACGCCCGACATGCCGACCGATGGCTGGGTAAAAGTTGATGAGTTCACCAAGGGCTCGTTCAAGGCAGAGCTTTATACGGTGCCTTGACCAGCCCAAGGTGGTGCGGTGTTGCGCAAAGACCATCGAAAATCGAGTGGCCGGCTTCAGGCCGCTTGTGGCTCGAAGCTGTCCGCCCGGGCCAGCTGCCACATCCGCGAATAGAACTGCCCATTAACCTCGCCGGTGAGCAACTCGCCTGGCTTGAGGAACACGTGCATCTGCGAGAACAGCTTGATCTCGGTAGCCGAGATACGCCGCACCAGGTGCTTGGCCTCCAGTTGCGCTGGGTGCTCCAGCCCTGCGGCGGCAAGCATCTCGGCCAGGGCGCGCAGGGTGTTGTGATGGAAGTTCAGCACTCGCTGGGCTTTGTCCGGCACCACCAGCGCGCGCTGGCGCAGCGCGTCCTGGGTGGCCACGCCGGTCGGGCACTTGTTGGTGTGGCAGCTCTGCGACTGGATGCAGCCGATGGCGAACATGAAACCGCGTGCCGAGTTGGCCCAGTCGGCGCCGATGGCCAGCACGCTGGCGATGTCGAAAGCGCTGACGATCTTGCCGCTGGCGCCGAGCTTGATCTTGTCGCGCAGGTTCAGGCCCACCAGGGTGTTATGCACGAACAGCAGGCCTTCGCGCAGCGGCACGCCGATATGGTCGGTGAACTCCACCGGGGCGGCGCCGGTACCGCCTTCCTTGCCATCGACGACGATGAAGTCGGGCAGGATGCCGGTTTCCAGCATCGCTTTGGCAATGCCCATGAACTCCCAAGGGTGGCCGAGGCAGAACTTGAAGCCCACCGGCTTGCCGCCGGACAGCTCACGCAGTTGGGCGATGAACTGCATCATTTCGATCGGCGTGGAGAAGGCGCTGTGACGCGACGGCGAAATGCAGTCCTCGCCCATCAGGATGCCGCGGGTCTCGGCGATCTCCCTGGTCACCTTGTGCTTGGGCAGGATGCCGCCGTGGCCGGGCTTGGCGCCCTGGCTCATCTTGATCTCGATCATCCGCACCTGCGGGCTCTGCGCCTGGGCGGCGAAGCGCTCGGGGTCGAAGCGGCCATCCGCGGTGCGGCAGCCGAAGTAGCCACTGCCCAGCTCCCACACCAGGTCGCCGCCGTGCTCGCGATGGTAAGGGCTGATGCTGCCTTCGCCGGTATCGTGGTGGAAGTTGCCCAGCTTGGCGCCCTGGTTCAGGGCGCGGATGGCGTTGGCACTGAGCGAGCCGAAGCTCATGGCCGAGATGTTGAAGATCGACGCGCAGTAGGGCTGCGTGCATTGCGGGCCGCCAACCACGACGCGAAAGGCGGCCGGGTCGGCCAGCGGCGCGGGGCGCATGGAATGGCCAATGAATTCGAAGCCCGACTCGTACACATCGATCAAGGTCCCGAAGGGTTTGTCCGAGGCCTCGTTCTTGGCCCGGGCATAGACCAGCGAGCGCTGGGCGCGGGAGAAGGGCAGCGCATCGCTGTCGGACTCCAGCAGGTACTGGCGGATCTCCGGGCGGATGCCCTCGACCAGATAGCGGATATTGCCGAGGATCGGATAGTTGCGGCGTACCGCGTGGCGTTGCTGCAGCAGGTCGAACACGCCGATCAGGCTCAGGACGCCGGTGGTCAGGGCGAACGGCCACAGCCAATCGTGGGCGAGGAACGGCAGGCTGGCGAGGGTGAACAGCACGCAGGCGGCGAAGAAGGCGTAACGGCTGAGAAGTGACAGGCTCATACGGGGTCCTTGCGGATGGCTCGGTCAGGCTCAGGGGCCTGGGCAAAGACCGACCATAGCCCGGTTGGGCGGCGTTTTGCCAGCGTACCGGGCCGCAGAAAAATGAAAACTCGGGTATCGAAAATCATTCGCATCGTGATATGTTATAAAGTATCAATATTGCCTCCCAGGAGATTGCGTCATGAAAGCTGGCATCCATCCCGACTATCGCCCGGTGCTGTTCCACGATACGGCTGCCGATGTGTACTTCCTGATCGGTTCCACGGTGGCTACCGAACGCACCCAGATGTACAGCGATGGCCACACCTACCCCTACGTCGCGCTGGATGTGTCCAGCGCCTCGCATCCGGTGTACACCGGGCAGCAGCGCAAGACCACGGTGGAAGGGCGGGTGGCCGGATTCAACAAGCGCTTCGCCGGGTTCCAGGCCAAGGGCTGAACCTGCGGCAGCGGCGGTACTCTGCGGTTCTCTAGTGTGGTGTTTTGCAAATACGACCAATAACTCGCGAGCGATTTTTGCGCTCAGGCAAGGCGTCGCGACGAGTCGTAGCCCAGCTACGGCGAGGAGCGACAACGCCGCATGAGCGCAAAAAGCGCCGCGAGTTATGGTCGTTATTTGTGAAACACCACACTAGCTTGCGGTATCGCGCAACAGAAGCTGGCGCCAGTGATCCTGTTCGCTGGCCGATGCCTCGACCGCAAACAGGTACTTCCCTGCCACGCGACTGGCGACCGGCACCCCGTCGCGGTACAGCAACCGATTGCCTGCCACCGCCGGCACTTTCGTTCCCGGCAGCAGTGTGCCGACCATGTTCAGGGGATCGCAGCCGCTGACCACCACCAGTTCCCCGACCAGCGTGCGGTTGCGCACCTGGCGCAGCAACCCTACCGCTTCGGGCAGGGCGAACTGCTCGCCCGCCAGCCCGGCGATGAAGCGCCCCCCGCGGATCTCGCCGCGCGCCTCAAGACGCTGATAGCAGCGCAGCAGTGCGCGCCACGGGGGTAGCACATCGCTCTCGCGCTCCAGCAAGCGCCAGCACACCACGCCATAACGACGCAGCAGGCTGCGGGCCACGTGTTCCAGGCGCTGGTCGCTGTCGACCGTGGCGGACGAGCGGCGCAGCAGGGCCCAGCGCCCGGCATGGACCATGCTGCTCGACAGCACTGGGTGCCCGCGCCGGCTGGTGCGCGGCCTACGCCTGGCCGCTGGGCTGATGAGGCTGCGCAGGCCGCTGAAGCCGTCGGCGCTGGCCAGGCCCGAGCCCACCAGTTCCTGCAGCGCCGCTTCCAGTTCGCTGGGCAGCAGGT
Source organism: Pseudomonas sp. CAM1A (assembly GCF_047501685.1). Taxonomy (NCBI): domain Bacteria; kingdom Pseudomonadati; phylum Pseudomonadota; class Gammaproteobacteria; order Pseudomonadales; family Pseudomonadaceae; genus Pseudomonas; species Pseudomonas sp. CAM1A. The sequence continues at coordinate 407,438 of NZ_JBFNXP010000008.1, forward strand.
GGGCTTCATGGGCCAGTTCGTCGAAGAACAGCGCGCCTTGCTCCTGCAAGGTCTGCAGGACCCGCTGTGCACGGGCGCCCAGCTGTTCGAGGTCGGGCGCGGGGGTGAGGCTGCGCCACAGCCCCAGGTGCTCGCGCGGCAGCAGCACCAGGGGCGTGCTGGCCAGGGTGCTGGTCGATAGCGTCGCCGCCAGCCGACTCCAGGCCCACTGGCCGCTGCGGCAGGCATCATCAAGCCAGTGGGGGCTGTAGTCCTTGATCCGTGCCGGCAGCAGGTCGCTTTCCCAGGCCCCGGCGGCGGCGGGAAAACCTTGCAGCTGGGCGAGCACCTCGGGCACCGCCTGCGGCCCACGCAGGCGGGTTTCGCCGCTCACGTGCTGCCAGTCGAACAGGAAGCGCAGGTAGTCCTGCAGGCTGACCGGGTCGATCTCTTGGCGCAGGCGTTTGACCGTGTAGCGATGAATGCGCGCCAGCAGGTGCCGTTCGCACCATTGCAGGCGCGTCTGGCCGGGGCTGAAATGGCCCCGCATCACGTGGCCCTGGCTTTCCAGGCGGGCCAGGGCCTGTTCGCAGTCGCCGGGCTTCAGCGCCAGAGGGGTTGCGATCTGCTCCCGCGTCATCGGACCAAAGCCATCGAGGCGGCAGCGCAGCAGTTCCGTGAGGGCGGTATCGCTGTCGACGGGGGCGTCGAAGCCCGGCAATACCGGCATGTCCGGTTCCAGGCGGGCATCCGGATACAGCGTCAACAGCGCCTGCTGGCGCTCGCGGGCCAGCCACAGACGGTGTTCGCCCGTATCCAGGCGACAGGCCCGGCCCGCCTTGGCCAATTGCTGCAACAGGTCGCGCCAGGCACTGTTGGCTTCCAGCTCGTGGTCGGTCACGGCCCCCAGGCTCATCAGTGCTTCATGCATTTCGTCGGCGTTGCGAGCCTGGGGCCAGGCTTCGGCCTGCACCGCGGCAATGGCGTCGGCGTCCAGCGCGCCCAGGTCGTCGGCGCTGTGCACATCGCTCCAGCGTCGGTTGAGCACGGCCTGGGTGCGCCGCTCTTCCAGCGGCGCGTCGTCGAGGAAGGTGTAGGGGCGGGCATTGAGAATCGCCGAGGCCAGCGGCGAGGGAGCCGGCAGGTCGCGGCTGAGCAGGTCTACTTCACCGCGCTCCATACGCCGCAGCAGCGCCAGCCAGCCTTCGCTGTCCATGGCCTCGTGCAGGCAGTCATCGAGGGTCTGCTCGACCAATGGATGATCGGGGATCTGCCGCTCGCCGACGATGTTCTCCAGGCAGGCGAGCTGGTCGGGGAACACCGAGGCCACCAGATCCTCGCTTTTCATGCGCTGGATCTGCGGCGCCACCTTGCGACCGCCCACGTAACGCGGCAGGGCCATGGCCACCGCGGCATTCCAGCGCCAGCGCACGCCGAACAGCGGAGCGTCGAGCAAAGCCTGGACCAGGATCGCTTCGGCACTTCGGCTGTTCAGGTAGCGCCACACTTCGTCCAGCTCGAAACTGTGGCTGGTGGACAGTGACAGCACGATGGCGTCCTCGCTGGCCGCCGCCTGCAGTTCGAAGTTGAAAGTGCGGCAGAAGCGCTTGCGCAGGGCCAGGCCCCAGGCGCGGTTGATACGGCTGCCAAAGGGCGAGTGGATGATCAGCTGGGTGCCGCCGGACTCGTCGAAAAAGCGCTCCATCACCAGCGTCTGCTGCGAGGGCAGGGCGCCGAGTACCTGCCAGGTACGGCCGAGGTAGTCCAGCAGTTGGCTGGCGCAGGCTTCGTCCAGTTCATAAGTCGCCTGGAGCCAGGCCTGCACCTGTTGAGTATCGCCCGCTCGCATTTGCTGGTCGATACGCTGCTGCAGCCGGGCCACCGCTGCAGACAGCTCGTCACTGCGCCCAGGCGCCTCGCCGAGCCAGAACGGAATGGTCGGTGGCAAGCCATGGGCGTCCTCGACCCGCACCCGCCCAGCCTCGACACGCAGGATGCGGTACGACGCGTTGCCCAGCTGGAAGATATCGCCGGCAATGCTCTCGACGGCGAAGTCTTCGTTGACGCTGCCGATATTCAGCGCCTGGGGTTCGAGCAGCACGGCGTAGTCGGCCGTTTCGGGAATGGTGCCGCCGCTGGTCAACGCGGTCAGCTGGCTGCCGCGACGCCCGCGCAGGGTGCCGTTCACCGCATCGCGGTGCAGGTAGGCGCCACGCATGCCCTGGGGGCCGTTGTAGCCCTCGGCGAGCATGCGCAGCAAGGCCTGGTAATGGCTCTCGTCCAGTTCGGCATAAGGCGTGGCCTGGCGCAGCAGGTCGAACAGGGCGCGCTCGGCCCACGGCTGGTTGCTGACCTCGGCGACGATCTGCTGGGCCAGCACGTCGAGCGGTGCGTGAGGGATGTGCAAGGCATCCAGCTCGCCCTGGCGCACGCAGTCGAGCAACGCCACGCATTCGATCAGGTCGTCCCGCGAGGTGGGGAACAGGCGGCCCTTGGGGATGCCCTCGACCTGGTGGCCGGAGCGTCCGACCCGCTGCAGGAACGCGGCAATCGAACCGGGAGAAGCGATCTGGCAGACCAGGTCGACATCGCCGATATCGATGCCCAGCTCCAGCGACGCGGTGGCCACCAGCACCTGCAGTTCGCCGGCCTTGAGCCGCTGCTCGGCGACCAGGCGATGCTCCTTGGCCAGGCTGCCGTGATGGGCGGCGACCGCGTGGTTGCCCAGGCGCTCGCCCAGGTGACGCGTCAGACGCTCGGCCAGACGTCGGGTGTTGACGAACACCAGCGTGGTGCGGTGCTCGCGGGCGAGCGCAGCGAGGCGGTCGTAGACCAGGCTCCAGACATCAGTGGCCATCACCGCGCCCAGTGGCACAGGCGGTACTTCCAGCGCCAGGTCGCGTTGGCGGACATGGCCGATATCAACGATGGCGCAGGGCCGTCCGTGGCCAACCAGAAACTGCGCCACGCGCTCCACCGGCCGCTGGGTCGCGGACAGGCCGATACGTCTCAAGGGGCGGCCAGCGAGGGCCTGCAGGCGTTCCAGGGTCAGTGCCAGGTGGCAGCCACGCTTGTTGCCGGCCAGGGCGTGGATCTCGTCGACGATCACCGTGTGCACACTGGCCAGCCCCTGGCGACCGGAGGCCGAGCCCATCAGTACATACAGTGATTCCGGCGTGGTCACCAGGATGTGCGGCGCCAGCTTGCGCATGGCGGCGCGCTCCTTCTGGGGCGTGTCGCCGGTGCGCACGGCGGTGGTGATGTGCGGGGCCTCGAGACCGAGCTGTGCGAGCTGCTGGTCAATGCCCGCGAGCGGGACGTCGAGGTTGAGGCGAATGTCATTGGACAGCGCCTTGAGCGGCGACACATAGACCACCTGGGTTTGCGCGGGCAGCTCGCCGCCCTGTTGCAATCCTTGGTGGAACAATTCGTCGAGCACCGCGAGGAAGGCGCTGAGGGTCTTGCCCGAGCCGGTCGGCGCCGCCAGCAGCATCGACTGGCCGGCATGGATCAGCGGCCAGGCGCCGGCCTGGGCTTCGGTGACCGTGGCAAAGCGTTGGCGGAACCAGGTGGCGACGGCGGGGTGGAACAGGTCGAGCACCGGGTGGAGCTGGGCGGGCAGGTTCATGGGTTGGTTATGGCGGGTAAGCAGGGGAATGGCAAGGGGCCGTTCGTCTGCCTGTTCTGGCCCTGTTGCGTTGCTGTGGGAGCGGCGGTTCGCCGCTGCGACTTGTCCCGCGACAGGACCCTGTCAGGTATCCTGCGCAACCTCAGTAAACCGAGTGTCCATCATGCCCAAGACCATCCGCATCGCTGCCGCCCTGCTTATCGACTCCCAGAGGCGGACCCTGCTGGTACGCAAGCGCGATACCCTGGCCTTCATGCAGCCGGGTGGCAAGATCGATCCGGGCGAGTCGCCGGCGCAGGCGCTGGTGCGTGAGCTGCACGAGGAACTGGGGCTGCGCGTCGATCCCGCCGCGGCCATCTACCTGGGCCGTTTCAGTGCCCCGGCTGCCAACGAGCCGGGCTTCGAGGTCCAGGCCGAACTGTTCCGTGTCGAGTGCCACGAGGCCGTGGTCCCGGCGGCGGAAATCGAAGAGGTGATCTGGCTGGCCGTCGACCAGGCAAACACGCTGAACCTGGCGCCGCTGACCCGCGACCTGATCCTGCCGCTGTGGCGCGCAGGCCTCAACGCACCGCGCTGACCCCGTCGAGGGTGGCGAACGAGGTGTCCTTGGCGGTCAGCAGGAAGTCACGCATGTACGGCGCATCGAGCATGTCGGTGCGCACTGCCGCATACAGGGTGGCGAACAACCCTTTGTCGCCCAGTCGCTTGCCCTTCACATAACCCCGCGAGCTGTACTCGTGCAGCGCCCAGTGCGGCATGCCGCACACGCCGCGGCCGCTGGCCACCAGTTGCATCATCATCACCGTCAGTTCCGAGGTGCGCACCGCGGCCGGCTCGATGTCGGCCGGCTCCAGGAAGCGGGTGAAGATGTCCAGGCGGTCGCGTTCCACCGGGTAGGTGATCAGGGTCTGGTCAAGCAGGTCCTCGGGCACGATGTACGGCTTGCTGGCCAGCGCGTGCTGGTTGGCCACGGCGAGCATGGCTTCGTAGGTGAACAGTGGCACGTAGGTGATGCCGGCCAGGTCCACTGGGTCGGAGGTCACCACCAGGTCGAGGTCGCCACGGGCCAGGGCCGGCAGCGGGGCGAAGGCGAAGCCCGAGGCCAGGTCCAGCTCCACTTCCGGCCAGGCGTCGCGGAACTGGTCGATGGTCGGCATCAGCCACTGGAAGCAGCTGTGGCATTCGATGGCCATGTGCAGGCGCCCGGCGGTGCCACCGGCCAGGCGCGCGATGTCGCGTTCGGCGCCGCGCAGCAGCGGCAGGGTGGCGTCGGCCAGTTGCAGCAGGCGCAGGCCGGCGCTGGTGAAGCGGATTGGCTTGGTCTTGCGCGCGAACAGCGGCAGGCCCAGGCGCTCTTCCAGCTCCTTGAACTGGTGCGACAACGCTGACTGCGTGAGGTGCAGGCGTTCGGCGGCCTCCACGAGGCTGTCGGCTTCGCGCAGGGCATGAAGGGTTTTCAGGTGGCGAATTTCCAGCACGAAAGGCTCCGTGAGCAATAACGGGGTTGGCGTGAATTACTGTTGAGTTTCCCTCATGTTGAGGGGCCTGTCGACGCTGAGATGCGCAGACGGCGCAAGGGCACCCCGGAGGGTGCCCGAATGCGGCTTAGAAGTGTGCCGAAAGGTGTTTCACTGCCTGTGGCCGGGTCAGGTCGCCACGCCAGACAACTTCGACGTGGCTGTCCTGCCATTCGCGACCTAGGTAGCGTTGGCTGGGGGTCTTGAGGTGCGCCTTGACGAAGTCCTCGAACGTTGGCGCTTCTTTGTTGAAGTGCACATGGGCGTACCACAGGGTGTGCGCGGGCAGTTGGCGCTTGTCACGCACGATGAACTCCTGGAGGAAGTCACGGCGGCCTTCAGCGGTGCGTCTGAGTTCGACCAGTGCACCGTGTTTCTCGATGCTCACGGCATCCTGCGCTGCCAGGTATTCCAGTTGTCCGCCGTTGGGCTCGCGGGTCTGCATGATGTGGTCGATGCGTATTTGCCTGCCGCGTTCGAGCAACTGCGCCGCGGCGCTGCGCAACCTTGGCAGCAAGGGATCCTGGGGGCGCTCACGGCCGATCCGGGTGGCGATGCCCCCCAGGTCGCTGGCCTTGAATTGCATCAGGTCTTCCAGACTGGCGCCGTCCATGCCCTGACCTGCGTAACGTTCGATCTTGCGGGTGAACGCATCGATATCATCCAGATGCCGCTGGGCTTCAGTTTGCAGCTCCGCCACGGTTGCCTGGCGTATCAGGGGCTGGCCACCGGTATCGGGGTTGGTCAGGTTGAACTTGCCTGAGGCATCCTGCCGGTAGATCTCGGTGCGTCCGTTGACGCCAGTGATGCGGTAGGTGTTGCTCTGCTGCAGATCAGGTTCGCCGATCAGGAACCGATGCTCCGAGGTCTCGAACACCCGTGGCTGGCTCTTGCCCTTCCTGCTCACTGCGGCGGGTGGCGGAGCATTCTGCCGGAGGCCTTTGAAGTAGTGCTCATAAGAGGCCAGAGCGTTTTCGAACCGGCCTACCGAGGGTAGGTCGAACTGCTCGGCATAACTTGCCTGCCAATAGCGCAGTCGGTTCCTGAACTGCTGAATCTGTTCGAACGAACCGGTCAGGATGGCACTGCGTTGCCGGGTGCTGGCCCGGGCGTTGGCCAACTGATGCAGGGCATAGAGCGCTCTGTCCAGATCGGCTCGAGGGCTGCGCATGAGGTGTTGCAGGTTGATCCAGCCTCCGTCCAGTGAGCGCACCGGCTTGGTCAACAACCCTATCAACTGGCCGATTTCCAGATAGTCCAGCACGTGATCGGTGAAGGTCCCCAGTTCACTGTCGATGTGTTTGAACACCTCACGACGCTCGCCGGTCTGCTTGACCTTGCGGCGCCATTCACGCATCCCCTCGACTTGCTGGCGAATGTCGTCGACTTCCTTCAGCGCCTGGGCACGGGTCCTTGCCATTCTGGCGCGCAGGGCAAGTATTTCCTCGGTAACGGCCGTGAAGCGTGCGTTGCCGATGCCTGCTAGCAGTTCCAGCGATTTGCCGTGGGCCAGGTGCCGGAGCTTGTCTACATCGGCCAGGGCTGCATCGAGGCGCAGCTGTGCCATCTGGCCGAGGCGGTTGTGGCTGTCGCAGGTCAGCATGGCCAGGTCATTGGCCTGGGCCAGGGCATTGTGTCTGAGTCGGCCGGACGACGCCTGGCTGAAAGCCATGCAGGCTGCGTGGATACGTTTGGCATCGCTGAGGCAGCCTTGCAATTCGACGGTCAGGCTGGGGTCGTTCGCATCCTCAACGCTGAACGAGCGCTTCATGCGTGCGTTGAGGGTGTCGCTTCTATGCTTGAGTACGGGCATGTCGCCGGCGATGCTGTCGCGCAACCGATTGTGTCGGCGATAGGCCTGGTCCCTCCACCAACGTGGCAGGCGCTCCCTCACTGCGGCGGGCCAGAGAGGGTCAAGGCTATCGGCCAGCTGCCCCAGCGCCTGGCCGCCGCCCGATCCGCCGCCTAGACGGTGCACGCCGTACAGGGCGAAGTGGGTATCCCAATTGCCATTTTCGTCCAGGGCTATGGCCCGTCTGAAGCGGTTTGCGGTGTTGCCTGAAAGCTCCCAGGTGCGGCTGGTTTCATCCCATTGCACCTTGTACGGTTGGCCATGGGACTGGATGACCGTGCCTTGGGGGGTGCGATAGACACCTCGATAAGGGCCTTCGCTGGCGACGGGCAGCCCATCGAGAGAAATGGGCTCGTTCATCTGATAGCCGCCTAATCCCAGCAAGCGCCCCCGGGCATTTTTCAGGTCGAGCGGCAGGGGCTGTCGCAGTTGGTAGCGTGTCGCCGCCTTACGCAACCCGGCAGTACTGATACCAGCACCGCCACCGAGCAAGTCCATGCCGACGTCGATCACACTTGCCAGCACAGTCTGCAGTGCATCGAGCACGTCGCGGGTGCCGCCTTCGGAAATGGTTTTGACCAGTTCAGCAGAGGCATCGTAGAGATCATAAAGGCTCACCGGCAGCCCCAGGACAGGTATCACGCCCAGGGCGACCTTGAATCCGAGCAGTAGTTTGCCGGCCTGCGCGGCGAGGTTTTCGAGGTGCAGGTCGAGGTTGGAGCGCGAGGTATTGCGATGGGCCTGCAGTAACTGCCCCATGTGGCTGTCCAGTTGCAGCTCGGCAAGCGACTTGGTGGCCGGCCATTCGATGCCAATGCCGATGATGCCGTCGAAATGATGATCGTGCGCTTGGTTCAGGCGCGAGCGATGAGCGGCTGGTTTGCCTTGCAGTGCCCGGTTGGCCAGGTAGTCGCACTCGCGGCTGTCGATGCTGTCCTCGAACAGGCTCAGGCGCGCGGATTCCAGGTCCGGGAACTGGCGCAGCGGGTTGGTGGGGTGGTCGGGTCGATAAAGTACGGTGGTCTTGCCGATTCGATCCTCGATGAAGGTGATGCCAGTAAGTGTTGTTGGTTGTTCGTTGGTATCAGGTCCGCCACTGGTCAGATGGGCACAAAGCAACCGCAGGTCGCGACCATTGGCCTGGTAGTCGGCTTTGCTGCGTGCATCGATCACCTGAGCGAGCATCGCCTGGCTGGTGCTGTCCAGATGGCCGCAGGCATGGAACAGCAGGTTTTGCAGCTGAAGAATCAAACGATGGGGCTCGACCAGGCTTTCGCGTCTGAACGCCTGCATGAAGTCGCTTTCGTCGATACCCATGAAGGCATTGATGATACTGGCCTCATAGCCCTGGGCAAGGTCCAGTTCATTGGCTAAAGCGCGTAGATAATCGGCATCGATACCTTCCTGCAGCCTCTGGCGCAGGGCGGTGTCGGCACTGCCGGGGAGCAGTTGCATGAAGCGCAACCGGTTGTACATCGTGTCGTCTATGTGTTCCAGCAACAGCGTTTCGATGGGCAATGTTTCGCGCGCCTTGCTGGGTTCGAGCAGGGCTTTTAGCGGCGTTCCCGGAGCACCGCTGCCAGCGACCAGATCCCTGCCGGTGTGAGCTGTGCTGAGGGGAAGATCGAGGCGGATCGAATCGTTGTCGAATCCGTCGAAATCCTGCCTGAAGCGCCGATTGATCAGGCGCAGGCAGAATGCCTGACGGTCTGGAAGGTCACGCTGAATCAGCGCATGAGCCTTGCGCAGCGCCTCAAGGTAGTCATTGACCAGCGTGCGCAACGCTTGTCGTTCGTGGGTAGGTATTTTTTCCAGGTCACTGATTAATGCGCCGGTTCGGGTAATGACAGCCGCCTGGCCAGCATGCAGCTGCAGTGCAGCTTCGCGTGCGGCGTGGCGTGGCACCTGCAGGCGCAGGGCAAGCGTTTCGCGCAGACGCGGCAAGACTGCAGCAACTGCTTCGATGCCCTCGCTGGCTTGCAGCGTGTCCTTTTCCTGACGACTGGCCTGGATCAGAGCGTTCAGTGCCTGACCAATGGCGCCTGTCGGGATCGTATGCAACTGTACCGCGTGGCCCGTCCCCAGGCACTGTTCGAGTTGCTGGCGGCTGGCGCAGCGCAGCAGCCCCCCGTGTTCGCCTATCCAGTAGAACAACAGGCTCTGGGGCGCATCGGGCGATGCCAGGTCGGCTTTCGAGGTGATCACCAGTGCGCCTGGCAGGATCGACTTCACTGCCTGCGTTTCGTCCTCGGCCGGCAGCAGTTCGACCTGAGCCACGACTGCTTCACTGTCGCGGCCATCGACGACTGACTCGACCCAGCCCAGTTGCTCATCATCTAGTTGTTCCAGTAGCCGCAGAAGGCGGGCATGGGCCAGCAATCCGTCGGTGTGAGCCTGGGTCAGAGCGGTATTGGCGGCAGTGGGGATTGCGTCGGAGTGCCATTTGGCGGAGGCACTCAGTCGGGCAACCCCTGCTGTGGCCGTTTGCCGGGCTTGAGCGAGGGTCGCCAGGTACTGATCACGCTGCTGGCGTTTGTGCGCGGGCAGATTATCCAACAGCTCGAGTTGCCTGCTGATCATTTGTCTACGCAAAGTTGGCGCCAGGTCCTGCCCCAGACTGCCGAAATCGAACAGGGTGGGGCGGCTGTCATCCGGATCGATGATGAACGCGTCGGCGGGGGCTTCGGCGAACACCTGACTGTTGCGCCAGCTTTGCTCCAACAGGTCGACTTGGTTCAGGCTGCTGCTGGCATCGTGTTCGAGGATGGCACCAGGGGCATGGGCGAGGGTATCCAGCAAAGTGTTCTGCAGTTGCTCGAGCAGCGCTTCGAATCCTGCTTCGATAGTGTCGAGGGCGGTGTAGGTGGGGGGATCCTGCCTGTCGCCAGCCAGCGCGGTTTCGAGCGCCGCGCGTGTGGCGTAGCCGCTGAACGCTTGTGGTTGCGCGGGGGCATAGAGCAGCTGTATCGGCTCGCCTTCGAGGCTGATGATCAGAGCGCCAGGCAGGTACGAGGGGGCATCTATCTGCACCTGTTTGGCGTCGAATACTCGCCATTCCGAATTTTCCAGCAGGCCAAGCACCGGTCGTTGCTCGGCCGGCGTCAGCTTGCCCTGGTCCAGTGCAATTTCCAACGTGGCCATGAAGTGTGAACGGTACTGTCGACGGGCATGTTCCCGTTTGCTTAGCGCAGTGCCCTTGGCCCGTGCCTTCCAGTAGTCCAGCCAGCGACGGCGGATGGCCGCGGCCGGGTCCAGGGCGGCCAGGCGCACATACAACTCACGGGGGCGAAGCTCGATCACCTTAGGATTGGCGCCCGGCTTGCCCTGCACCCTGGTGCGGCGATCCAGGTCGCCGGGCGGGACGGGATGGTGCTGGGTGAAGATGCAAAGCTGGGTCAGGTTGACGAAGTGGGAGGTGTTGTCCAGGTTGAACAGCAGCCCGGTGTGCTGCGGATCGCTGACGAACGTGTCGCGCAACAGGTCGTCGATGGCCTGCCTCGCGCCGGGCGCGAGGCTGAGCAACTGGTTGAAGGTCTGGCGCGCTTGCCGCCAGTGCGCGATGGCCCAGCGTGTTGTCGGTGTGTCCGCCAGCGAGGACGCTGGCATGTGTGTTAGCAGGGCAAAAGGCAGGTAGTTGTCTTGCTGAGTGCTCATGGCGGGCCTCGTCTATGGGATGCCCCGGCCATTGAACAGCCTCGCGCAGTGCTGGTTGAGGTACTCCGGTAATGCATGACCGCTCGGCAGCCTTCACGAAACTGTCATGGTTTTGTGGCAGCGCAACCGAATGGATTTCATCAGACTCGCGTTCTACTGGGGATCTGCATTCTGGTGTTTCTTTCATGCGGGCTTTTTTTCTTTTCTTCCTTCTGACGGTCAGCGTGCCGGCGAGCTTCGCCGAGGGCCGCTGTAATGTTCATGTGCCGGTGCAAAGGGCCGAGCTGGGTGAGCTGAGCCTGGTCTACCAGAGTGTCGGCGCGCCTCGCGATCCGGCGTTGCTGCTGGTCATGGGCCTGGGTGGGCAGCTTATCCACTGGCCGGACGACGTGGTCGAGGCCCTGTGCCGCCAAGGCTTTCGGGTGATCCGCTACGACAACCGCGATGTCGGCCTGTCGCGCTGGAACCAGCTGCCGGCTTCGGCCAACCTGACCGTCGAGTTGCTGCGCTACAAGCTGGGCCTGCCGGTGTCGGCGCCTTACACCCTTATTGACATGGCCGGTGACGGCCTGCGCCTGATGGATGCCTTGGGGATCCGTCAGTTCCATGTGCTGGGGGTGAGCATGGGCGGCATGATCGCCCAGCACATGGCGGCGATGGCCCCGGAGCGGGTGAGCAGCCTGACCCTGGTGATGTCCAGCTCGGGCGCCGCCGGCCTGCCGGCGCCGGATCCGGCACTGGTGCAGTTGCTGGCGCGGCGCAGCGCGCCGAGCCGCGAGGTGGCCATCGAGCAGCAGGCCGACCTGCTGGCCGCGCTGGGCAGCCCCGAGGTACGGGACGACCGTGCCGCGCTGCTCGAACAGGCCGCCGTGGCTTATGACCGGGCGTTCAATCCGGAAGGGGTCAAGCGCCAGATCATGGCGATCCTCGCCGAGCCCAGTCGGGTCGAGCTGCTCAACCAGCTGCGAGTGCCGACGCTGGTGGTGCACGGCACCGCCGATCCGTTGCTGCCGGTGATGCACGGGGTGCATCTGGCAGCGCATATCCAGGGCAGCCAGTTGCGCCTGATTCCAGGGCTGGCGCATCGTTTCCAGGAGCCGTTCAAGGCGCCATTGCTGGGGGCGGTCCTACCCTACTTGCAGGCGCATCGGCAGGATGTCACGCATATCGCCCGGCTCTAGATCGAATCGCGGGGCAAGCCCGCTCCCACGGTTGCCCTGTGCACCATTCGTGGGAGCGGGCTTGCCCCGCGATTGCTTCAATGCATCCGCACCCAAATGCTTACCAGCACGGTCGCTGCCACCAGCCAGGCCACCGTGGCCAGGGCCAGCGAGGCCTCCAGGCGCATGCGCTCGACCAGCAGGTACAGCGTCGCCAGGTACACGAAATAGGGAATGATCGACCACATCCCGAATAGGATGGTGGTCTTCAGGTCCTCCAGCGATCGTCCCTTGCCGACGATATAGTGGGCGATGAGGGCAAAGGTGGGAAACAGCGGCACCAGGCCGGCAATATAGTAGTTGCGGGTCTTCGACAGGATTGCCAGGAGCACCACCACGCCGGCGCCCAGGGCCGCTTTGAATACCAGGTCCACGTTGAACTTCCAGGGTAAGGTTGCCGATCAGCCGAGGCCGTACTTCTTCACTTTGTCGAACAGCGTGGTCTTGGCCATGCCCAGCTCCTGGCTGGCCTGGCTGAGGTTGCCGCCGGTGCGCTGCAGGGCGTCGCTGAGCAGGTTGCGCTCGAACGCCTCCACCGCCTCAGCAAAGCCCAGGCCTTGGCTGGCGCCGCCGCTGGGGCCCTTTTTGAACGCGGGCAGGCCCAGGGCATGGCGCTCGGCGACGTTGCGCAGCTCGCGCACGTTGCCTGGCCAGTCGTGGGCCATCAGCCGCGACAGGGTCTGGCTGTCCAGCACCGGCGCCTCACGGTCAAAGCGCAGGGCCGATTGCTGCAGGAAGTGCTCGAACAGTTGCAGGATGTCTTCGCGGCGCTCACGCAGCGGCGGCAGTTCCAGGGTGACGACGTTGAGGCGGTAGTACAGGTCGCTGCGGAACTGCCCGCTCTGGCCCAGCACGGCGAGGTCGGACTTGGTCGCGGCGATCACCCGGCAGTCCACCGGGATGCTCTGGTTCGAGCCCAGGCGCTCCAGAGTGCGCTCCTGCAGCACGCGCAGCAACTTGATCTGCAGGTTGATCGGCATGCTCTCGACCTCGTCGAGGAACAGCGTGCCGCCGTTGGCGTGCTCGATCTTGCCGATGCGGCGTTTGCCCGCGCCGGTGAAAGCGTTGGCTTCGTGGCCGAAGATCTCGCTTTCGAACAGGTTCTCCGGCAGGCCGCCGCAGTTCAACGCCACGAATGGTTGGCCCTGGCGTCGGCTGAAATCGTGCAGGCAGCGGGCGACCAGTTCCTTGCCGGTGCCGGTTTCACCTTCGATCAGCACGTTGGCCGAGGTGTCGCCGACGTTGGCGATCAGCTCGCGCAGATGTTCCATGGCCGGCGAGCGGCCGATGATGCGGCCTTCCAGGCTGCTCTGTTCGGCCAGCTGGCGGCGCAGCGCGAGCACCTCGCGGGACAGCCCGCGTTGCTCCAGGGCGCGGCGTACCACATCGACCAGGCGCTCCGGCGAGAAGGGCTTTTCCATGAAATCGTAGGCGCCGTTGCGCATGGCGCCGACGGCCATGTCGATATCGCCGTGGCCGGTGATCAGCACCACCGGCAGGCTGCGGTCGCGGGCCTTGAGGCGGTTGAGCAGCTCCAGGCCATCGATGCCCGGCAGGCGGATATCGCTGACGACGATGCCGGCGAAGTCGTCGCCGATGCGATCGAGGGCCTGCTCGGCGCTGCCGACGCCTTCACAGGCGATATCTTCCAGGGCCAGCGCCTGCTGGCAGCCGAGCAGCACGTGCGGGTCGTCTTCGACGATCAGGACGGTGAGAGGTGCTTGATTCATAGAGGCTCAGCCAATTCGCTAGGGGGCGTGACCAGGGGCAGGGCGAGGACGAAAGCAGTGCCGCCACCGCTGGGGTGTTCGACGCTCAGTGTACCCTTGGCCGCGGTGGCAAGGCTCGCCGACAAGGTCAGGCCCAGGCCCAGGCCGTGCTCACCCGGTTTGGTGGTGAAGAAGGGTTCGAACAGGTGCTTGCGCGCTTCGGCGTCGATGCCGTGGCCATTGTCGAGCACTCGCAGGCGGTACTTGTCGCCCTGTGTTTCGCCTTCGAGCCACAGTTGCGGCAAGGGCTGGGTGGCCATGGCGTCGAGGGCGTTGCCGATCAGGTTGACCAGGATCTGCTCCAGGCGGGTCTGGTCGATGGCCAGCAACGGGTCGTCGAACTGCCTGTGCAGTTGCAGGTGGCAGGCACTGATGCGGTTGGCCAGCACTTGCAAAGTGGCCTCCACCGCTTTTTCCAGCGAGGCCTGGCCGCTGTCGTCGCCACGTCGGGCGAACGAGCGCAGGCTCGCGGTGATGCGGCCCATGCGATCGATCAGGTCGTTCATGGTGCGCAGGTTGGCGCTGGCGGTTTCCAGCGCGCCGCGTTCGAGGAAGCGTACCGTGTTGCCGGACAGGGTGCGCAACGCCGCCAGTGGCTGGTTGAGTTCGTGGGCGATGCTGGTGGACATCTGGCCGATGGCCGCCAGCTTGCCGGCCTGGACCAGTTCGTCCTGGGCGTGGCGCAAGGTCTGTTCGGCGTGGCGGCGTTCGCGGATCTGGCCTTTGAGGCGTTCATTGCTGGCGCGCAGGTCGGCGGTGCGCTCGGTGATCTTGCGCTCCAGCTGGCTGTTGGCCTCTTCCAGTGCCTCGCGGGCCGCCAGGCGGGTGGCGATCACCTTGCGTCGCTCATTCCAGGCGATGGCCAGGATCGCCAGCAGGGCGAAGGCCACCCCGACCAGGATGCCCTGCACCATCGACTCGCGGCGCAGATCCTGCAGGGGGGTGAGCAGGGTGAAATGCCAGGGCGTGTCGGCCAGCCGCCGGGTCTGGGCCAGGTAGGAGACGTCGCGCTGCTTGCCATGCTCGGTCTCGCTGTTGGCCGGGAAAGTCAGCTTTTCCACGCCATCGGCCAGGGTTTCCCGCGCCAGCGGTTGCAGCTCGTTGAGCGGCCACCAGTAGTACTGCAGGCTGCGCGCCAGGCGCTCCTTGATCTGTGGGTTCAGCGGGCGCACCGACTTCAGGCGCCGGGACGGGTCGCTGGAAAGGATGATGATGCCGTTCTCGTCGCTGACGAAGGCCTCCAGGCGGGCACGCTGCCAGCGCTCCTCGAGGGTATCGAGGCGTACCTTGATCACCGCTACGCCGATGATCTTGCCGTGCTCTTCCAGCCCATGGGCCAGGTAGTAGCCGGCCTCGCCGGTAGTGCTGCCGATGCCGTAGAAGCGCCCTGGCTCGCCGCGCACGGCGACCTGGAAGTAGGCGCGGAACGCCAGGTCCTCGCCGAGGAAAGAGTCGGCGTCGCGCCAGTTGCTTGTGGCCTGGACCCGACCATTGGTATCGAGGACGAAGATCGCCCGGCTGCGGCTGCGCCGGTTCAGGCCTTCGAGGTATTCGTTGACGGCCTGGCGGTCACCGGCGTCAGGGTCGGTGAGCAGGCGCGAGACGCTGTCTTCCAGCTCCAGCAGGCTGGGCAGGTAGGTGTACTTGCTGATTTCGCTTTCGACGGTGCGCGCATGCAGCTCCAGCTGGCGCTCGCCGTTTTCGCTGAGGGTGCGGATGCCGTTGCTTTCGCTGATCAGGAAGCCAGACATCCCTAATCCGACCATCAGCAGAATGACCAGGGGCGGGACGAGCAATTGGCGAATCAGGCGGGTTTTCACGGTGGGCTGGGCGGGGCGAAGGAGCGAAGGGTCGCATTTCATCACAGTGGCCTTGTCACGACCAGCTTCCGCTGCCCGGCAAGTGGCCGGGCAGCGTCACTGTGGCCGACTTAGTGTTGCAGGATCTTGCTGAGGAAGTGCTGAGTCCGCTCGTGGCGGCCTTCGGGGTTGCCGAAGAAGTCTTCCTTCTGGCAGTCCTCGATGATGTTGCCTTTGTCCATGAAGATCACCCGGTTGGCGACCTTGCGCGCAAAGCCCATTTCGTGGGTCACGCACATCATGGTCATGCCTTCGTGGGCCAGCTCGACCATCACGTCGAGCACTTCGTTGACCATTTCCGGGTCCAGCGCCGAGGTCGGTTCGTCGAACAGCATGACGATCGGGTCCATCGACAAGGCGCGGGCGATCGCCACGCGCTGCTGCTGGCCGCCCGACAGCTGGCCGGGGTGCTTCTTGGCGTGGGCGCCAAGGCCGACGCGGTCGAGCAGGGCCAGGCCTTTCTTGGTGGCTTCCGCCTCGCTACGGCCAAGCACCTTGCGCTGGGCGATGGTCAGGTTCTCGGTGATCGACAGGTGCGGGAACAGCTCGAAGTGCTGGAATACCATGCCCACCCGCGAGCGCAGCTTGGGCAGGTTGGTCTTCGGGTCGGCGATGGAGGTGCCGTCGACCACGATGTCACCTTTCTGGAACGGTTCAAGGGCGTTGACGCACTTGATCAGGGTCGACTTGCCCGAGCCGGACGGGCCGCAGACCACCACCACTTCACCCTTCTTGACCTCGGTGCTGCAGTCGGTCAGTACCTGGAAGTCCCCGTACCACTTGTTGACGTTCTTGATGGAAATCATACGGTGATCCTTTTTTGCAGGCGCTTGACCAGCCAGGAAGCGGAGAAGCTGACGAGGAAGTAGACGACACCGGCGAAGATCAGGAACTCATGGGAGCGTCCGATGATGTCGCCGTTGGCGCGAGCCGAGTTGAGGAAGTCGACCAGGCCCACGGTGTAGACCAGCGAGGTGTCCTGGAACAGGATGATGCTCTGCTGCAGCAGCAGCGGGGTCATCTTGCGAAACGCCTGGGGCAGGATGATCAGGCGCATGGTCTGGCCATAGGTCATGCCCAGTGCCTGCGCCGCGCCCATCTGGCCTTTGGAGATCGACTGCACGCCGGCGCGGACGATTTCGCAGAAGTACGCCGCCTCGAACATCATGAACGCCACCACGCAAGAGGTGAACGCGCCCACGGGGGTGTCTTCACCGGTAATCCAGCGCAGCACGAAAGGCACCGCCAGGTAGAACCAGGTGATCACCAGCAGCAGTGGGATGGAGCGGAAGTAGTTGACATAGGCGCCGGCGACGTTGGCCAGCAGCTTGCTCGACGACAGCCGCATGAGGGCCAGGACGGTACCCAGGGCGATACCGCCCACCACGCCCATGACCATCAGTTGCAGGGTCAGCAGCATGCCGTCCCACAGGGCGGGCAGCGCGGGGATGATTTCGCTGAAATCCATTTCCATTTACTTGCCCCCCACGGAAATCAGGCCAGGCACGGCGACTTTCTTCTCGACCATGCGCATGAGCAGCATCAGGCCCATGTTCAGGGTGAAGTAGATCAGCGTGGCCAGGGTGAACGCCTCGAACAGATTGGCGGAAAACTCGGCGGTCTGCTTGGTCTGCGCCAGCAGCTCCATCAGGCCGATCAGCGAGGCCACCGAAGAGTTCTTGAATACGTTCAGGAATTCCGAGGTAAGCGGCGGAATGATGATCCGGTAGGCCTGGGGCAGCAGTACGTTGGTGTAGATCTGCGGCAGGCTGAAGCCCATGGCGCGGGCGGCAGCTTCTTGGCCGCGGGGTAGCGCCTGGATGCCGGTGCGCACTTGTTCGCAGACCCGGGCAGCGGTGAACAGGCCCAGGCAGATGACCACGCTGATCAGCGCCGACGTGGTCGGGTTGAGGTCCTGCTTGAACCATTCCTGCAAGCCTTCGGGCAGCAGGTCCGGTACCAGGAAGTACCAGATGAACAGCTGCACCAGCAGCGGCACGTTGCGGAACAGTTCGACGTAGGCGGTGGCAATCCCTGACACCAGACGGTTGGGCACGGTACGCATCACGCCGAGGATGGACCCCAGCAGCAACGCGATGATCCAGGCGGTGATGGCAATGGCGATGGTCCAGCCCAGACCGGTGATGTACCAGTCCAGATAGGTTTCGCTGCCCACGCCGGTGGACTTGAAGAACACGCCCCAGTCCCAGTTGTAATTCATCGGGATTTCCCCTCAGACGGTTGTTTCACGGGCACCTCGATACATCCGGGGGCGTTCGACGCCCTCGGATGTAAAGGTTAGACACTAACTAAGTGGCCTGTTGGATGGATTCGCACGGATGTGCGCCAGGCCACTGCCTGGGGTCAGGACTTCTTCTCGTCCGCGGCCTTGTCGGTCGGCTCGGCGATCAGCTTCTTCAGCTCGTCGCTCATCGGGAACTGAAGGTTCAGGCCCTTTGGCGGGATCGGCTGCTGGAACCACTTGTCGTAGCTCTTGTTGACTTCACCGGACTTGTAATAAGCAACGATGGCGTCATCGACGGCTTTCTTGAAGGCAGGGTCGCCGTTGCGCACCATGCAGCCGTAGATCTCGTACGACTGCGGGGTGCCGGTGATGACCCAGTCAGACGGCTTGCGCGCCTTGGCCATTTCACCGGCCAGGAGGGCGTCGTCCATCATGAAGGCCACGGCGCGGCCGCTTTCGAGCATGTTGAAGGCTTCACCGTGGTCCTTGGCGGAGATCACGTTCATCTTCATCTGCTTGTCGGCGTTCATCGCCTTGAGGATGCGCTCGGAGGTGGTGCCGGCGGTGGTCACCACGTTCTTGCCGGCCAGGTCCGGGAAGTCCTTGTAGGAAGGCTGGCCATCCTTGACCTTGGTCAGCAGGCGGGTACCGACTTCGAAGATGCCCACCGAGAAGCCGACCTGCTGCTGGCGTTCGACGTTGTTGGTGGTGGAGCCGCACTCAAGGTCCACGGTGCCGTTCTGCACCAGCGGGATGCGGGTTTGCGAGGTGACCAGGTTGTACTTGACCTTGATGTCGGTGCCCAGTTGCTTTTTCAGGGCTTCGACGACGGCCAGCTGGATGTCGTGGGAGTAACCAACCGGTGCGGTGCTGCCGGCCAGGTAGGAGAACGGGATGGAAGAGTCGCGGTGGCCCAGGGTGATGGTGCCCGAGTCCTTGATCTTCTTCAGGGTACCGGTGAGCTCTTCGGCCATGACCGGCGATGCGATGACAGCGGCCGCGATGGCGGCGCCCAGCAATTGACGAACGATGCGCATCAAAATTTCCTCGACGTGTTTGTTTTTTTTATGGAGCCGTTGGCGGACTCTTTCGTTCAACGAATACAGCATGAAGCGTGGTGCATTCGGCTACCAAGTGTAGAGCATGACTCGTGCCAAGCCCTGATACCGATCATAACGCCGTGAAAATACGGGGTATCCATCTTTCATGTCTATTTCTACGTAACTAAAAGTTTACGGGTTTCCGAACGAGATGATTTTTATCGTTCGGAAATCCGAATGAGTGATCAGGCACCGCCCTCCCGTAATAACTACCACCGTTGCCGACGAGGTGCGTGATGTCCTGGCGTTTTTTCAAGCCAGGAGATACCGCTATGCCGCCTGCCAATCCTTTCCCGTGCACGTCGGTCGATCATCTGATAGCCCGTCAGTTGCCCCCTTGGCTGAGCGAGGCTGAGACGCGACATCTCGAGCCCTATCGAAAGGCGTTGAATGCACAACAGCAGGTTGCCGACCAGTTGCGCCATGTGTTGAGCCGCATACCGAGCCTCGAGGGCTTCGCTGCGCCGTTGCTGGAAAAGGCCCTGGCCGAGGCAGGGCTAGGTCATGTCGATTCGCGGCGGACGTTCACAGTGGTCACTGAAGAGTTCCTTCTCCCCTCGGCGTCGGAAAAGATCTATCGGCCGACCATTACCTACACCACCCGCCAGTCGCTGCTTGCATCAGCCATGCACAATTTCGAAGCGCAAGAGGCCAAACCCTGGTTTCTGCGCAAGGCCCGGCTTGTCGATGCCAAAAAGGCGCCCGTGGAGATGACTTACGAGCGTTTTGTCGAACTGTGCCGCACGCTGAACATCGGCGGGCAGTACCAGGCGCTGCTCAAGACCGTGCTGCAGCCCAAGGCGGGCCGTGGCCAACCGGCGGATCAGGCACGCAAGGTCATCGACCGGCTGTTCCAGGACGGCCTGCGCACACAGATGAAGGCGGCGCTGTACGAGGGAAGGATCAAGGGCCAGTTGGACGAGCGGGACTTGCAGCGTCTGCTGCCGGTGCTGGAGCGCCCGCCACTGCCGGCCTACCAGGGCGGTACCCTGGCCCCGCGCCAATTGTATGTGCTGGGCAGCTGCATGGTCGGGATCATCACTCTGCAATGGCGACCTGCACCGGATGCGGCCGTCGACGAAGTGATCGCCTGGATACCTGGCGACCCGGAGAAAAGCCTGCGGCATTACGACTCCTGGGGAGCGCTGTATGCCGATTTGGGGACGCGCCTGAAAAACAAGTCGTTCCAGCGCTTCATCCGCCGCTTCGTCAAGGCCCAGGATCGACAGCGCTTCGAGGCGGCACTGTCGCGCGCGCGGACGCGTGCCGTGGCGGGAGAGCCGATGGAGCTGGATGGGCGCAACCTGCCGGTTGACGGCGAGGTGTTTGCCCATGCGCAAGCGCAGGTACAAGCCAGGATTTACGATGATGCCCGTTTCATCGCGGTGCCTACCGAAGCAGAAGACCGCTTGAGCAGGCACAAACGTTTGCAGGTGATGCAGTCGGCAGGGCTGGAACTCCTGGGCTTGGCGGCGTTCGTCGTGCCGGTACTGGGTGAGTTGCTTTTGGTGGTGAGCGCTGTGCAGCTGCTCGATGAGGTGTACGAAGGTTACCAGGACTGGCGACTGGGTGATCGTCAGGGAGCACTGGATCATCTGTTCAACGTTATCCAGGGGGTGCTGCTGGCGGGCGCCACCGCTGGCGTGCTTCACGGCATCAAGCGTTTGTCGTGGGTGGACGCGTTGGAGCCGAAGGTGGTGCCGGGAGGCGGGCTGAGGCTGACGCGCAATGCTCACTATCCGCCCATCGAAGACAACCCGTTGGTGCTGTTCCAGGATTTGCCGGGCGGCCATTTCGAACATTTGCTTTCGTCCAGGAGCCGTGTGCTGATGGATGCGACCGGCCTGAAGACCGACCAACTGCGGCGCTTGAACCTTGAGCGTGGTGCAGCGCCAGCCCGGCTGCTGGACATGTACGAGTGTCTTGAACTGCAGGCAACGCAACCCGGTCTGCGGGGCCTGGCACTGGAGCAGGCGCTGCAGCAGATACGCCAGCCAACTGGACCTGGGCAAACCAAACTGATGGCGGCTTTCCCTGATCTGACGCCCAGGGGCGCACAGGAAATCATCGACCACAGCAGCTCCGAGCTGCAGCAGCAATTGCTTGCCGGACCGAAGGTGCCGCTTGCGATGGCAGAACGCGCGCGCTGGTCCGTCCGCGACAGCCGGGTTGACCGGGCCTGCCTGGGTATTCGGTTGCCGAACATGCTCAATGCCGATGGCGAAAAGCTGCTATTGGGGTTGGTCGAGCACAAGGCGCCTTGGCCTGGTTCGGTGCGTGTCGAATTGCGTTCGGGTAGTTCAGAAGGTCTTTTGTTGTTCGCAAGCCAGGCCGAGGCTGCAAGCGAGACGAGGGTGATCATCAAGCATGACCAGACCTACGCGTTGGCTGGCGAATCGACAGGCAGCTCCGGGTCCTTGCTGAATGTGGTGTTGCAGTGCCTTGAAGACGATCAGAAAGTAGCACTGGGTAACGCCAACCTGAACGTGACGCAATTACGGGACACGCTGCTTGAGAGCGCTGCACAGGAGCGTCAGCAAGCCGCCAGGCTGATTGGGCTTGCTCCGCAGGGCGCTGGCGTGCGTCCGCCGCGCCGCTTCGCCGATGGACGCCTGGCCTATTCGTTCAGCGGCGGTGGTGAAAGCAGCCGACAGGCTATCAGGCGGGGTATTCATCAGATTTTCCCGACCCTCAGCGAGCTGCAGCTCGATGCCTATATAGACGCTGTGCGCCAGCGTGGCGAGAACCTGTGGGATCACTATCAGATGCTGCAACGCCAGCTCGCTGAGTTACGCGAAGTGTTGCGGCAATGGCAGGGCAACTGGCAGACGCCCGTTGATGCTATCCGTCGCCGCCGGGTCGCCGATACGCTGCGTCGTAGCTGGCGACGCAAGCTGGTGGATGGCAATGACCAATATGAGCTGACCATCGACGGCGAGCACGTTGGGGAGTTGCCCTCTTTGCCTGCGGGTGTCGACTTTGTGCACGTGCGCCGGTTGGTGTTGCGCAACATGCGCCTGGAGGCCCTCGATGCTGAGTTTCTCAGGTTGTTCCCTAACCTGGTCGACCTTGATCTGGGTGGTAATCGCCTTGCTCAGATCCCTGAAGGGATCGAGCACCTGACTCAACTCAGGCGGGTAGATTTGAGCAACAATGAAATCGTGATGGATCAAGTGGGGAGCCAGCGTCTGGCCCGGTTGCAACGGCTCGATACGTTGATTCTGAGTTACAACCCGCTGAACGGTTTGCCGGACCTGTCCGCCTTGCCGAATGTTCGCGATGTACGCCTGCGCAGCACTGGGCAGGACGACATTCGGCTGCTCCATGAAAGCCTGTCGTTGCGAGCCCATGTCGACTTGCGAGACAACCGCATCAGTGAGTTGCAGCGGGAAATGCGTGGCCTGCGTTTGCGCCTGCAGCGGCTGAACTTGCATGACAATGACTTGAATGCAAGCAGCATGCAGTACCTGGATGAAGCGCGCGGTGTCACGACCTCAGGAGCAAGAGGTAGTGCCTCGCATGTCCATCATCGGGTCGATGGGCATACCCGGGCAACTTGGGTGGCTTCCAGCAATGAGCAGCTGAGTGCGCAACGAACGGCAAGCTGGGATTGGCTGGTAGCGGAACCAGGCTCGGCTGGGCTGTTCAGGTTTCTCGCCGATTTTGCCGAAAGCGAAGACTTCGAGTTGCATCCGCGTCATTATCGGCGGCGCATATGGCACATTCTCGATGCCTGCGAACACAACGAAACACTTCGCGAACTGTTGTTTCGGGAAGCCGATGCGCCACGTAGTTGTGAAGACCGCCTGTTGCTGATGCTCAATCAGATGGAGGTGGGTATCCTCGTTCACCAGGGCGTTGATGGCCTGCCTGTGGCAATGAGAGAGCAGCGCTTGCTGCGCCTGGGGCGGCAGTTGCATCGCCTGGATCTGCTCGATGACATCGCCAACCGGCATGTGCAGAGCATGCGTACCGAAGGGGTACACAGGGTCGACGAGATCGAGGTGCGTCTCTACTACCGGTTGAAGCTGGCGGGTGCTCTCGATTTGCCAGTGCCACCCGAAGAAATGCACTTTCCGTCATTTGCCCATGTGAGCGTAGCCGACCTGAGTCGTGCCGAGCTGGAGGTCCTGCGGGCTGATACATCTGTGGCGATGCTGGACGCGCTGGTCGCGCGTCCCTATTGGCAGAACTACTTGCGCGAAACCTTCCCGGAGCGCTTCGAAGCACTGGGCGCGCCCTTCCATGAGCGCCTGGCCAGTCTTGAAGAGCAGGCGGTAACTGGTCAGGAAGGTGATTATGATGCGCGTGCGCGTGTACTGATGCATCAGCATGAGGCGGAAGAGTCTGCGCTGATGCGTCAATTAACCACGCAGGTCTGGGCGCGCTCGCGCTATGCCCCGCAAGAGCTGGCGCCCAGGGGGGGCGGTGATCAGGCTGCTTCGAAGCCGGCTTGACGCTGCACGCGCTGTTGCAGGTAGTCCCGCAGCACTTGCTGTTCGCCAACACTGGTGAACAGCCCCAGCTTGGTGCGGCGCCAGAGGATATCGTCGGCGTCACATGCCCATTCCTGGCGGCAGAGATAGTCGACTTCATGACTGAACAGCCCACCGCCAATTGGCAGGCCCAGGTCTTCCGGCCCTTGTACGCCCTCGAGCAACTGCCACACACGGCTGCCATAGGTAGTGGCCCAGCGCTTGGCCATGTCTACCGGTAGCCAATCGTGGCGGGCCAGCAGCGCATCCACCAGCGCTTGCGCCGAAGTCATGTCCTCACCGCCGGGCAGGGTCGCGTCGGCAGTCCAGCTGCCACGCATCTGGGTGAAGAATGGCTTCAGTTCGGCCATGGCCGACTCGGCCAGCTTGCGGTAGGTGGTGAGCTTGCCTCCGAATACCGACAGCAGCGGCGCCTGCCCCTCGCTAGCCGACAGCGCCAGGGTGTAGTCGCGGGTGACCGCCGAAGGGTTGTCCGACTCGTCGTTGCACAGCGGGCGCACGCCGGAGTAGGTGTGCAGGATGTCGCTGCGGCTGAGCTGGTGGTTGAAGTGCTGGTTGACCACCTGCAGCAGGTAGTCGGTCTCCTGCTCGGTAATCGCCACCTTGGCCGGGTCGCCGCTGTACTCGCGGTCGGTGGTACCAATCAAGGTGAAACGATCAAGGTAGGGAATACAGAAGACGATGCGCTGGTCTTCGTTCTGCAGGATGTAGGCATGTTCGCCCTCGTACAGGCGCGGCACGATCAGGTGGCTGCCCTGGATCAGGCGGATGCCGTACGGCGCATCGAGCTTGAGGTCATCCTTGATGAAGCTGGCCACCCACGGGCCAGCCGCGTTGACCAGGGCGCGGGCGCGGATGGTCTGCAGGCTGCCGTCGGCGTGTTGCAGTTCCACCTGCCACAGGCCGTCGATGCGCTCGGCGCGTAGGCAACGGGTACGGGTGCGGATGTCAGCGCCTTTTTCCCGGGCTGCCATGGCGTTCAGCACGACCAGGCGGGCATCGTCCACGGCGCAGTCGGCGTATTCGAAGCCGCGGGTGATCGCCGGCTTGAGCGGGTAGCCCGGCCCGAAACGCAGGCTGCGCGAGGCGCCCAGGCGCTTGCGCTTGCCGAGGTGATCGTAGAGGAACAAGCCTGCGCGAATCATCCAGGCCGGGCGCAGGTGCGGGCGGTGCGGCAGCACGAAGCGCATGGGCTTGACGATGTGCGGCGCCTTGGCCAGCAGCACTTCGCGCTCGGCCAGGGCTTCGCGTACCAGGCGGAATTCGTAGTGCTCGAGATAGCGCAGGCCGCCGTGGATCAGCTTGCTACTGGCCGAGGAGGTGTGCTGCGCCAGGTCATCCTTTTCACAAAGGAACACCTTGAGGCCGCGCCCCGCGGCATCGGCAGCAATGCCCACGCCATTGATGCCACCGCCGATAACGGCGAGGTCGTAGCAGTCTTGGAGGGGTGGCTGGGACGAAACGGGCTGGGACACGGGCAAGGCCTCCTGGGGCTGTTCACAGCGAATGTGAACATCAATGTTCGTTTCCGAAAATATTAGCGTAATGAACAGGCGGCTGCCAGTCAGTCTTTATAGAAAAAACTGATCGGATGACAGGGAAATGAACATTTGCGAAAAGCGGAGGTGAACGGTTGCAGATTTTCAGGGGGGCCAAGATCGAGCGCCGTGCGGGCGGCGCTCGATCTCATGGGCGACACAAGGGGTGAGTCCTGCACCCCACGCCCTCCGTCTCAAACCACGTCGAGGCGGATCTTGTACTGGTTGAGCAGTTGGGTCAGTGCAGGGGAAGGCGCCTGGTCGGTCACCAGGCAGTCGACCAGGCTGATCGAGCCCAGGCGAACCATGGCGTTACGGCCGAACTTGCTCGAGTCCGCGGCCAGCAGCACCTGGCGGGCATTGGCGATGATTGCCTGGGACACCCGTACTTCCTGGTAGTCGAAGTCCAGCAGGCTACCGTCCTCGTCAATGCCGCTGATGCCGACCACGGCGAAATCGACCTTGAACTGGTTGATGAAGTCGACGCTCGCCTGGCCCACCACACCTCCGTCGCGGCGTACCGTGCCGCCGGCCACCAGCACTTCGAAGTCGTCCTTGGCTGCCAGGATTGCCGCCACGTGCAGGTTGTTGGTGATGACTTTCAGGTGATTGTGGTTGAGCAGGGCGCGGGCGATGGATTCGGTGGTGGTACCGATGTTGATGAACAGCGAGGCGTGGTCGGGAATCTGCCGGGCCACGGCGTCGGCGATGCGTTGCTTCTCGTCGCGCATCTGGTCGGCGCGCATGGCGTAGGCGGTGTTTTCGATGCTCGAGTCGTAGGCGGCACCACCATGGTAGCGGCGCAACAGGTTGGCTTCGGCGAGCTGGTTGATATCGCGGCGGATGGTCTGCGGGGTGACGACGAACAGCTGCGCCATTTCCTCGATGCTGACATAGCCGCGTTCGCGGACGAGCTCGAGGATTTGTTGTTGGCGTGGAGGCAGATTCATGGGCGGTCCTTTGGGGCAGCCGGACAAATTCTGCAATGATGCCGTAGGTCGTGATGTAGGACCAGTCTGGTTGATGCGTAAAGGATCATCGCGGGGCGTGGTAGAGGGCTCGCCCCGCGATGCTTTCGCTATCAGGCGTCGTGGTCTTCCCAGTCGCGGGTGCGATCGACAGCCTTGCGCCAGCCCTTGTACAGCTTCTCCTTGGCCGCTTCGTCCAGCTGCGGGCTGAATTCGCGCTCGATGATCGCCTTGTCGCGCAGCTCGTCCAGGCCGCTCCAGAAACCACAGGCCAGGCCCGCCAGGTAGGCGGCGCCCAGCGCTGTGGTTTCGCGCATTTTCGGACGCTCGACGCAAGTGCCGAGAATGTCGGACTGGAACTGCATGAGGAAGTTGTTGGCCACTGCGCCACCGTCCACGCGCAGTTCGGACAGGCGCTGGCCGCAGTCCTGCTGCATGGCGTCGAGCACGTCGCGGGTCTGGTAGGCAATCGACTCCAGGGCGGCACGGATGATGTGATCGACCTTGACGCCACGGGTCAGGCCGAACAGTGCGCCGCGGGCGTAAGGGTCCCAGTAGGGCGCACCCAGGCCGGTGAAGGCCGGCACCAGGTAAACGCCGTTGCTGTCCTTGACCTTGCTGGCAAAGTACTCGGTGTCGTAGGCATCGTTGACGATCTTCAGTTCGTCGCGCAGCCACTGCACGGTGGAACCACCGTTGAAGACCGCGCCCTCAAGGGCGTAGGCCACTTCGCCACGCGGGCCGCAGGCGATGGTGGTGAGCAGGCCGTGGGATGATTGCACCGCCTTGTCGCCGGTGTTCATCAGCAGGAAACAGCCGGTGCCGTAGGTGTTCTTGGCCTGGCCGGGCTCCACGCACATCTGGCCGAACAGCGCCGATTGCTGGTCACCGGCGATACCGGCGATGGCAATGCCGCTTTTGGTATGGCCATAGACTTCGGACGACGGGCGAACCTCGGGCAGCATCTGGCTTGGGATGCCGAGAATGTCGAGGAGCTTTTCGTCCCATTGCAGGCTATGGATGTTGAACATCAGCGTGCGCGAGGCGTTGGTGTAGTCGGTGACATGCACCTTGCCACCGGAGAATTTCCAGATCAGCCAGGTATCGATGGTGCCGAACAGCAACTCGCCACGCTCGGCGCGCTCGCGCACGCCTTCGACGTTATCGAGGATCCACTTGAGCTTGGTGCCGGAGAAGTACGGGTCGGTGACCAGGCCAGTTGCCTCGCGGATGTACTGCTCATGGCCGTCGCGCTTGAGCTGGGCGCAGATCTCGGTGCTGCGCCGGCATTGCCAGACGATGGCGTTGTACACCGGGCGCCCGGTTTCCTTGTCCCAGACGACGGTGGTCTCGCGCTGGTTGGTGATGCCGATGGCGGCGACCTGGGCGTGGCTGATGCCGGCCTGGGCCAGGGCCTCGACCATGGTCGCGCTCTGGGTGGCGAAGATTTCCATCGGGTCGTGCTCGACCCAGCCCGCCTGCGGGTAGTGCTGGGCGAACTCACGCTGTGAGGTGCCCACCACGTTGGCGTCGCGATCGAAGATGATGGCGCGCGAACTGGTGGTGCCCTGGTCCAGGGCGATGATGTAGTTCTTGTCCAGGGTATCGGTCATGTCGGTGGCCTTGCACGAATAGGGGGTAGTTCAGGGCGTGGCGGGCGCCGGGTGTCAGCCCGGGCCCGGCGTTGGCATCAGGAAACCTGGGTGTCGCCCTGAGGATTATCGTCTGTCTGTTGGGTCGCGGCTTGTGTTGTCGGCAAATTGCGGGCGATCAGCCCGCGGTACAGGGCCGCGCCCAGGCTGGCACCGAGGATCGGCGCGAACACCGGCACCAGGAAATACGGAATATCGCGCCCGCCAGTGAAGGCAATTTCGCCCCAACCGGCCAGGAAGGTCATCAGTTTAGGCCCGAAATCGCGCGCCGGGTTCATCGCAAAGCCGGTCAGCGGGCCCATCGCGCTGCCGATCACGGCGATCAACAGGCCGATCAGCAGGGGCGCCGTGGCACCGCGGGGCAGGCCGTTGTTGTCGTCGGTCAGGGCCATGATCACGGCCATCAGGATGGCGGTGATGATCACTTCGACCAGGAACGCCTGGCCGGTGGACAGCGCCGGGTGCGGATAGGTGGAGAACACCGAGGCCAGTTCGAGGCTCGCCTGGCTGCCACGCAGCATGGCGTGGCTTTGTTCGAAATCGAAGAACAGGTTGCTGTACAGGAAGTACACCAACGCGGCGCCGCAGAATGCGCCGCACACTTGGGCGAGCATGTAGAACGGCAGCTTGCGCTTGTCGAAGCCGGCGAACACGGCCAGCGCGATACTGACCGCCGGGTTCAGGTGCGCGCCGGACACACCGGCGGTGAGGTAAATCGCCATGCTCACGCCGACCCCCCAGATGATGCTTATTTCCCACAGGCCGAAGCTGGCACCGGCGACCTTGAGCGCAGCGACACAGCCGGTACCGAAGAAGATGAGCAGGGCAGTGCCGAGAAATTCGGCCAGGCACTGGGCGGATAGCGTGGGTTGTCGTAGAGCAGTCGTCATGTATGACCTCGGTTCTTGTTGTTGTGAGGCGCTGGGCGCTCGACAGCAAAAAGCCCGGAGTCGATCCCCATTGACGCCGGGCGGGTACAGGAAGCGCACCTTATAGGTGCACCATTTATTCATAAACGAAAAAATATAGACAAGAAACGCTGATGTCAAAGGTCGAAAATGAACGCTCAGCCACATTCTGACTGCCGTGCCGTGCGGTGAATCCATGGCCGCTGCTCTAGCCTGGGTCCTGCGCTGGCTGCCCCGGCGGATTTACCCTAAAGTACCGGGCGACTTGTGATCGCCTGGAGCCGTTGATGACCCCCGCCCTGGACCTGTTGAAAAAGGCGCGTGCCGAGCACCGCGTGCACAGCTACGAACATGATCCGAAATCCGCATCGTACGGTCTGGAGGCTGCGGAAAAGCTCGGCCTTGACCCGTTGCGCGTGTTCAAGACGCTGCTCGCCAGCAGCGAAAAAGGTGAGCTGCTGGTGGCGGTGGTGCCGGTGGGCGGGACGCTCGATCTGAAGGCGCTGGCGCACGCGGCCGGCGTGAAGAAATGCGAAATGGCCGACCCGCAAGCCGCCCAGCGCGCCACGGGCTACCTGGTTGGCGGAATCAGCCCGCTGGGACAGAAGAAGCGCCTGCGCACTTTCATTGACCAATCCGCGCAACAACATGAAACGATTCATGTGAGCGCTGGCCGCCGCGGTCTGGAAGTGGAGCTCGCCGCTGTAGTGCTCGCTGCCCATACCCAGGCACAGTTCGCCGAGATCGGTCGCGGCTGATCATCTGTACTGGTTCAAATTCCACGACTCTGTCACTGTTCGGTCCAGGCGCCTTGCTCCATGCTCGAGGCCTTTTCCGCCCTACACAGGAGTCGTGGCATGCACCTGCATTTTCACCAGGTCGATGCGTTCAGTGACCGGCCCTTTGCCGGCAATTCGGCCATGGTCTACCACCTGGAGCAGTGGCTCGACGATGCGCTGATGCAGCAGATCGCCGCCGAGCACAACCTCGCCGAAACTGCGTTCGTCGTCGCTGAAGGAGAGGGCTACCGGATTCGCTGGTTCACCCCCGCAACCGAAGTGCCGCTGTGCGGTCATGCCACCCTCGCCAGTGCCCATGTGCTGTTCGAGGTCTATGGCGCGCAGAAACCCCGTCTGCACTTTCAAAGCCTGTCCGGGCCGTTGAGCGTGACGCGTGAAGAGGGCCGCCTGTGGCTCGATTTCCCACGCATCGATCCGCAGCCCTTGGCTGAGCCGGCGGCCGTGGCCGAGGCGCTGGGGTGCGAGGTACAGGAGGTTTACCAGACCAAGGAGCTGTTGGTGGTACTGGCATCTGAGCAAGCCGTGCGTGCCTGCGCGCCAGACATGGTGGCGTTGGCGAGACTGCCGGGTTTGGGCGTGATCGTAACCGCGCCGGGTGAAGAGCACGATTTCGTGTCGCGCTATTTTGCACCGAGTATCGGGATCCCGGAGGATCCAGTCACGGGTTCCATTCACTGCTCGCTTATTCCTTACTGGGCGGCACGCCTTGGCAAGTCACAGTTGCACGCGTACCAGCGCTCGGCACGCGGTGGCGAGCTGTTCTGTCGGCTGGAGGGGGAGAGGGTGAAGATCGGTGGACAGGCCCGTTTGGTGGCCTCTGGTACTTTGATGGTCTGATTCAAAGTGATCGGGCGAGCCCGCCCCACACCTGTTTACAGGACGTGGAGGCGGGCTTGCTCCGCGCTGCTGTCGAACTTCAGAGCGCCGAGCTGATGCGACGCACACCGTTCTCCTGGCGCGGTAGCTGAGCGGCAACGCTACCGGGTACCGGGAACAGCACGAGATGATCGGCGGCGACGGCGATGCCGACGTCCTGGCCGAGCGAGTGGTCGTTGTGGCTGGGGAAGATCGCCTCGAGCTGGCTGCCGGTGGGAAGCTGCAGACGATACAAGGTCGAAGCGCCGAGGAAGCTTTTGCCGATGACCTGTGCCCGTAGCGTGCTGTCAGGGGCATGGATAATGTCGTCGGGGCGCAACAGCACGTCCACCGAGCTTCCGGGCGCCATGGTATAGGCCCGGTTGCCGCGCAGCTCGCCGAGTTCGGTGGTCACTGCTTCGTGGCTGCTCATCTGGCCACGAATGAAGTAACCCTGGCCGATGAAGCTGGCGACAAACGGGGTCTGCGGCTCGTGGTAGAGGTTGTAGGGCGTGTCCCACTGCTCCAGGCGGCCCTCCTTGAATACCCCCACATGATCGCTGACGGCAAAGGCTTCCTCCTGGTCGTGGGTGACCAGGATGGCGCTGGTGCCGCGGCTCTTGAGGATGTCGCGGACCTCATGGCTCAAGCGTCGGCGCAGCTCCACGTCGAGGTTGGAGAACGGCTCGTCAAGCAACAGCAGCTGTGGCTCCGGTGCAAGCGCCCGGGCCAGGGCCACGCGTTGCTGCTGGCCGCCCGACAACTCGTGCGGGTAACGCCCGCCGAGGCCGGCCAGCTTGACCAGCTCGAGCATCTCCTCGACCACCGCCGCCTGGCGCGGGTGTTTGCCGATGCCGAAGGCGATGTTCTGCGCGACGGTCAGGTGGGGGAACAGCGCGTAGTCCTGGAACACCATGCCGATCCGCCGTTTCTCCGGCGCCAGGGTGAACCCGGCGCGGGAGATGACCTCGCCGCCCAGCTGGATCTCGCCTTCGTGCACCGGCTCGAAGCCGGCAATGGCGCGCAGCGTGGTGGTCTTGCCGCAACCGGAAGACCCAAGCAGGCAACCAATGTCGCCTGCGTTGAGGTGCAGGTTGAGGTTCTGGACGATGCGCTGGTCGCCATAGCCGCAGGCCAGGTCGCGCAGGTTGAGCAGTAGCTGTTGACTCATGCGTGGTGGTAAGCCGGTTCTACAAGGAATTCCAGAAGGGCCTTCTGCGCATGCAGGCGGTTCTCAGCTTCGTCCCAGGCGACCGAACGGGGGTCGTCGAGCAGGTCCTGGCTGATTTCCTCGCCACGGTGGGCGGGCAGGCAATGCATGAACAGGGCGTCGGGTGCCGCCAGGTCGAGCAGTTCGCGGGTGACCTGGTAAGGCGCGAAATGCGCCAGGCGCCGTGCAGTTTCCTCTTCCTGGCCCATGGAAGTCCAGACATCCGTGGTTACCAGGTGGGCGCCGCGCACGGCTTCCTTCGGATCACGGATGATCTGCACGCGCTCGCCACCCAGTTGCAGGAAGCGCGAATCGGGCTCGTAGCCTTCAGGGCAAGTGATGCGCAGTTGGAAATCGAACTGCACGGCAGCTTCGATATAGGAGTTGCACATGTTGAAGCCGTCGCCGACCCAGGCCACGGTCTTGCCCTGGATCGCGCCACGGTGTTCGAAGAAGGTCTGTATGTCGGCCAGCAACTGGCAGGGGTGCGATTCGTCGGACAGGCCGTTGATGACCGGCACCTTCGAGTTCGCGGCGAATTCAGTGAGGGTGCTGTGGGCGTGGGTCCGGATCATCACCGCGTCGACCATGCTCGACAGCACGATGGCGCTGTCGGCGATCGGCTCGCCCCTGCCCAGCTGGGTGTCGCGCGGCGAGAGGAAGATCGCCTGGCCGCCAAGCTGGATCATGCCCGCTTCGAAGGACACTCGGGTACGAGTCGAGGATTTCTCGAAGATCATCCCCAGCACGCGGTTCTTCAACGGCTCGAACAGCACGCCTCGTTTACGCAGGTCCTTCAGCTCGATGCCGCGACGGATCACGCCGAGCAATTCGTCAGCGGTGAAATCCAGCAGGGAGAGAAAGTGCCTAGCGCTCATGATTGACTACCTTATCTGCAACGTTTTGCAGGTCGACCGTATGGGTTTTGTTGACAACGGGAGTGACCTGCGGCGTAAGCCGCACGGGGCGGACGGAATAGGGAAAGGCGCAATACTATAATTAAATGTCGCCTGAAACCAAGAGGGGAAACAGCGCCTCTGTGTCAAAGGGTGTCGTAAGCCGTTGGCGAGTAGCTGTTTTTTATTTGCTACAGCGGTTGTACACGGCTCGATGCGCGTTTGGCAAACCTGTTGTCGTGAACCGTCTGCCTGATGTCGCCCGATTCACGCCGCGAACCTCGCTGGCGGGCACCGGTTGACGGGCGCATAGTCGAGCCTTGCGAACAACAAGGCAGAGGCGGCCATGACCAAGACCCTGCATCACCGAGCCTGTCACTTGTGCGAGGCCATTTGTGGCCTGAACATCGAAGTTACCCATGCGGCAGAAGGGCCGCCGCGGATCAGCTCGATCAAGGGCGATCCGCAGGATCCGTTCAGCCGCGGCCACATCTGCCCCAAGGCGGTCGCCCTGCAGGACATCCAGGAGGACCCTGACCGCCTGCGCCAGCCTCATCGGCGCATCGGTGACCAGTGGCAGGCGATTGGCTGGGATGAGGCCTTCGCCTTCGCCGCAGAGCGGCTGTGGGCGGTACAACAGGCCCATGGGCGCAATGCAGTGGCGGTTTACCAAGGCAACCCCAGCGTGCACAACTATGGCTTGATGACCCACAGCAACTACTTCCTCGGCCTGCTCAAGACCCGCAACCGCTTCTCGGCCACCTCGGTGGACCAGCTGCCGCAGCACCTGACCAGCCACCTGATGTACGGCCATGGCCTGTTGCTGCCCATTCCGGACATCGACCACACGCAGTTCATGCTGATTCTTGGCGGCAACCCCCTGGCTTCCAATGGCAGCATCATGACCGTCCCCGACGTGGAAAAACGCCTGAAGGCCCTCAAGGCCAGAGGCGGGCAGTTGGTGGTGGTGGATCCGCGGCGCAGCGAGACGGCGTTACTGGCCGATCGGCACCTGTTCATCCGCCCCGGTGGCGACGCGGCGCTGTTGTGTGGCTTGCTGCACACGCTGTTCAGCGAAAACCTGGCCCGGGGCTCGCACCTGCCGGTCGCGGGGCTGGAGCAGGTGCGTGAAGCCATCCAGCCGTTCGATGCGTGCGCCATGAGCGCGCTTTGCGGTATCCCGGCGCAGGCAATCCGCCAGCTGGCGCGGGATTTCGCCGCTGCCGACAAGGCGGTGTGCTATGGCCGGATGGGGGTATCGACCCAGGCCTTCGGTTCGCTGTGCCACTGGCTGGTGCAATTGATCAACCTGGTCACCGGCAATCTTGATCGCGAGGGTGGCGCGCTGTGCACGGCGCCTGCGGTCGACCTGGTCGCCAGCACTTCCGGCGGGCATTTCGACCAGTGGCGTAGCCGCGTCTCGGGCTTGCCCGAGTATGGCGGCGAGTTGCCGGTCTCGGCATTGGCCGAGGAGATCCTCGAACCCGGCGACGGGCAGGTGCGGGCGCTGGTGACCGTGGCGGGCAACCCGGTGCTGTCCACGCCCAACGGGCGACGCCTGGACGATGCACTGGCCGGCCTGGATTTCATGCTCAGCATCGACCTGTACATCAACGAGACTACGCGCCATGCCGACCTGATCCTGCCATCGACCTCGGCGCTGGAGAACGATCACTACGACTCCACCTTCAACCTGCTGGCAGTGCGTAACGTCACCCGTTTCAACCGGGCGATCCTGCCCAAACCCGAAGGCGCGCTGCACGACTGGGAGATCTTCGTGGGCCTGGCCAGGGCCTTCGCCGAGCTCGCGCAGGTCGAGCTCAAGGCAACCTTGCCCCCGGCACAGATGATCGACTTCGCCCTGTGCAAGGGGCCTTATGGCGAGAACTCGCCCTGGAAGCTCTCGCTACAGGCGCTCGACGCGCATCCCCACGGCCTCGATCTCGGCCCCCTGCGCGCCAACCTGGCTACACGCTTGCGCACGGCCAGCGGCAAGGTCGAGGTGGCCCCGGCGGTTCTACTCGAGGACCTGCGGCGCCTCGCCGGTGTGTCCGCGCCCACGGACGATCAACTGCTGCTCATCGGCCGTCGCCATGTGCGCAGCAACAATTCGTGGATGCACAACTACCATCGACTGGTCAAAGGCAAGCCGCGCCACCAGTTGCTGATGCATCCGGACGACCTGAGCCGGCGCCAGTTGCATGATGGCCAGATGGTGCGGGTCCGTTCGCGTACCGGGGTCATCGAGGTGGCGGTGCAGGCCAGCGAGGAGATGATGCCGGGGGTGGTCAGCCTGCCCCATGGCTATGGCCATGGACGCCAGGGTGCACGCTTGCAGGTGGCCGCTGCGCAGCCGGGGGTGAGTGCCAACGACCTCACCGACGAGCACCTGCGCGATGGTGTTTCCGGCAATGCTGCGCTCAATGGCGTACCGGTGCAGGTCGAGGCCGCATGAAGCACGGCAAGGCCGAGCACGTTGCTCGGCTTTCCGATACAATGCGCCACCGTGGCGACGATCAAGTCGCAAAGTTCAGCCGAGGTGCTTCATGGATATCATCGATACAATCAAAGAGCAGATCGCCAACAACACCATTCTGCTTTACATGAAAGGTTCGCCGAATGCCCCGCAGTGCGGCTTCTCGGCCAAGGCATCGCAAGCGGTCATGGGTTGTGGCGAGAAGTTCGCCTACGTCGACATCCTGCAGAACCCGGAAATCCGCGCCAACCTGCCCAAATACGCCAACTGGCCTACCTTCCCGCAACTGTGGGTGGCGGGTGAACTGGTCGGCGGCAGCGACATCATGATCGAGATGTTCGAAAATGGTGAGCTGCAGACCCTGATCAAGGATGCGGCCGCCAAGGCCAAGGCTTCCGAGGCCTGATTCAGGTCTTCGCGCCAGCCTGCAAAAAGCCCCGCTAGTGCGGGGCTTTTTTTTGCCGATCGAGCAAGTATCACGCCCACAAAAAAGCCCCGCATTGGCGGGGCTTCCTGACTGGGCGTTGCAGTTACTCTTCGCCCATCTGCGACTGCAGGTAGTTCTCGATAGTGATCTTGTCGATCAGGCCCAGCTGGGTTTCCAGCCAGTCTATGTGTTCTTCCTGGTCTTCGAGAATGTCCTCGAGCACGTCGCGCGAACCGAAGTCGCCAGCGGTTTCGCAATGGGCGATGGCAGCTTTCAGGTCGGCGTGGGCCTTTTTCTCAAGCTTCAGGTCGCAGTCGAGCATCTCCTTGGTGTGCTCGCCGATCATGAGCTTGCCCAGGTCCTGGACGTTGGGGATGCCTTCGAGGAAGAGGATGCGCTTGATCAGCTTGTCAGCATCCTTCATCGCCTGGATGGACTCTTTGTACTCGAGTTTGCCGATCTTGTTCAGGCCCCAATCTTCGTACATGCGCGCATGCAGGAAGTACTGGTTGATAGCGACCAGC
This sequence comes from Pseudomonas sp. CAM1A, assembly GCF_047501685.1. Lineage (NCBI taxonomy): Bacteria > Pseudomonadati > Pseudomonadota > Gammaproteobacteria > Pseudomonadales > Pseudomonadaceae > Pseudomonas > Pseudomonas sp. CAM1A. The sequence goes on from NZ_JBFNXP010000008.1 coordinate 443,011, forward strand.
TCGTTTCCGAGGATCTTGTTGAGATGCTGGATGACGCTTACGTCGCCTTTCATGATGGGGTCTGCCCTGTAGAAGTTGAGCCAATGCAAACAAGTTTGAGCCCCGCAACTATCTATGTCAAACCTAAGTTATTGAATAATAAGTGAAAATTAATCGGAATAAGAATGTTTTTGAACTGCGTTCGAGCGCTAACTTATTGAATTACGGGCATAAAAAAACCGGACACTGGGTCCGGTTCTTCGAATTCGGGGAAATTACGCCGCGTTGAATTCAACGGGGTAGGGCAGGGCGGCCTGCTGGCTCAGTTGCAGCTCGGTGAGGGTCTCGCGCACCACCTGCTTGGCGAGGCAGGCGCACTTGCCGCACTGGCTGGCGACATTGGTGGCGGCTCGAACTTCCTTGTAGCTGCAGCATCCTTCGTAGATCGCATCGCGGATCTGTCCGTCGGTGACACCGACACAAAGACACACATACATAAAGGCTGACCATCGCGGGTTGAGTCGATGCGTTGGAGAGTAATGGTAATGAGAATGCTTGTCAAAACACTTTGTGTAAGGTGCGTTGCAGAGCGACCGGCGGTTGAGATTCGGCCTGTCACGCAAAGCTGTGTATGATGGTCGGCCTTTGCTGGATCCGGGGGACGCGTTCCGCCCGGGCAAGGTTTTTCACCCCTCATCAGGAGAGATCGAATGAGCGTACTCGTTGGCAAAAAAGCCCCGGACTTCACCGTTCCAGCCGTGCTGGGCAACGGCGAGATCGTTGACAGCTTCAACCTGGCCTCGGCCATCAAGGGCAAGTACGGCCTGGTGTTCTTCTACCCGCTGGACTTCACCTTCGTCTGCCCGTCCGAGCTGATCGCCCTGGACAACCGCATCCCTGACTTCCAGGCGCGCAACGTTGAAGTGATCGGCGTGTCGATCGACTCGCACTTCACCCACAACGCCTGGCGCAACACCCCGGTCAACAATGGCGGCATCGGTCAGGTCAAGTACACCCTGGCAGCCGACATGACCCACGAAATCTGCAAGGCCTACGACGTCGAGTCCGAAGGCGGCGTGGCCTTCCGTGGCGCCTTCCTGATCGACACCAACGGTGTTGTCCGCTCGCAGATCGTCAACGACCTGCCACTGGGCCGCAACATGGACGAGCTGCTGCGCCTGGTTGACGCCCTGCAATTCCACGAAGAGCACGGCGAAGTCTGCCCGGCCAACTGGAAGAAAGGCGACAAGGGCATGAACGCTTCGCCGGAAGGTGTCGCGGCTTACCTGAGCGAAAACGCTGGCAAGCTGTAATTTGCCAAGCGCATGAAAAACCGGCCCTGGTGGCCGGTTTTTTTATGCTTCAAGCATGCGATCAGTCGTTGAAATCGCGCCAGCCGCCCATCTCTTTCCAGCGATTGACGATGCCGCAGAACAGCTCGGCAGTCTTCTCGGTGTCGTAACGCGCCGAATGCGCTTCACGGCCGTCGAAGTCGATGTCCGCGCTCTGGCAGGCTCGGGCCAGCACGGTCTGGCCGTAGGCGAGGCCGGCGAGGGTGGCGGTGTCGAAGCTGGAGAACGGGTGGAACGGGTTGCGCTTGATATCGTTGCGCGCCACTGCCGCATTGAGGAAGCCCAGGTCGAAGCTGCTGTTGTGCCCGACCAGGATCGCCCGCTTGCAGCCATTGGCCTTCAGCGCCTTGCGCACGCCGCGGAAGATATCGGTCAGCGCGCTTTCCTCGCTCACTGCCATGCGCAGCGGGTGGTCCAGCTTGATGCCGGTGAACTCCAGCGCGGCGGCCTCGATATTGGCCCCTTCGAACGGTTCGACCCGATGGAAGTAGGTGTGCTCGGGGAACAGGAAGCCCTTTTCATCCATGCCGATGGTGACGGCGGCAATCTCCAGCAGCGCGTCGGTGGCACTGTTGAAACCACCGGTCTCGACATCCACCACCACCGGCAGGTAGCCGCGGAAACGCTCGGCCATCGGGTGGCGCGAGCCGCTGCTGACCTGGCTGTCCTGGTCGTCTTCGTAGAGGTCTTCGCTCATGCGTTGTCCTCCAGCAGGCGCCAGCGCAGCTTCTCGCCGGCGCGCAGGGGGATCACGGTGTTGTCGCCGAACGGCAGGCTGTCCGGCGCGGTCCATTCCTCACGCACCAGGGTGATGGTATCGGTGTTGCGCGCCAGGCCGTAGAAGTCCGGGCCGTGCTTGCTGGCGAAGCCTTCGAGCTTGTCCAGCGCGTTGCGCTGTTCGAACGCCTCGGCGTAGAGCTCGATGGCGGCGTAGGCGGTGTAGCAGCCGGCGCAGCCGCAGGCTGCTTCCTTGGCATGCTTGGCGTGCGGCGCCGAGTCGGTACCGAGGAAGAACTTCGGGTTGCCGCTGGTGGCGGCATCCAGCAGCGCCACCTGGTGGGTGTTGCGCTTGAGGATCGGCAGGCAATAGAAGTGCGGGCGGATACCGCCGACCAGCATGTGGTTGCGGTTGTACAGCAGGTGCTGGGCGGTGATGGTGGCACCGACATTGGCCGGCGCCTCGGTGACGAACTGCGCGGCGTCGCTGGTGGTGATGTGCTCGAACACCACTTTCAGGGTCGGGAAGCGCTCGACGAGGCGGCGCATGTGCTCGTCGATGAAGCGTTTTTCGCGGTCGAACACGTCGATTTCACTGCGCGTGACCTCACCGTGCACCAGCAGGGGCATGCCGGTTTCGGCCAGGGCCTCGATGGCCGGGAAGATGTTGTCGATGCTGGTCACGCCCGAATCGGAGTTGGTGGTGGCGCCGGCCGGGTACAGCTTGGCGGCGTACACGATCCCACTGGCCTTGGCGGCGCGGATGTCTTCCGGGCTGGTGCGGTCGGTAAGATACAGCACCATCAGTGGCTCGAAACGGCTGCCGGCGGGGCGTGCGGCAAGGATGCGGGCGCGGTAGGCATCGGCCTCGACGGCGTTGCGCACCGGCGGAACCAGGTTGGGCATGATGATGGCGCGGGCGAAGGTGCGCGCCACGTCACCGACAGTGTGGGGCAGGACGGCACCATCGCGCAGATGGATGTGCCAGTCATCGGGGCGCAGGAGGGTCAGGCGATCGGACATTGGAGATTCCAGGCGGGTCGAACTCAGAAGCCAATGCTACCGGAAAACCCCTGTTCGAGCACGGCTATCAAGTTTTCCGACAGGCGTCCGATAGCATTCAGGTAAGCCGTCAGAATCAGTGGAGCCTCCCGTGCGCCAGCGTTACCTAGCCCTGTTCACCCTTGTCGCCAGCCTGCCGGCCGGGGCCATGACCTTCCAGACTCGCGTGGAGAACGTCGCCTGGAAAGTCGAGGGTGATCAGTTCGAATGTCGCCTGATCCAGCCGATCGACGGTTTCGGCAGCGGCGAGTTCGTGCGCCGTGCCGGCGAACAACCGACGTTCCAGCTGCGCTCGGACAGCAACGTCCTCGGCGCAGGGTCAGCCACCTTGCTGGCCGCTGCAGCCCCCTGGCAGCCCGGGCGCGGCGACATCAACCTCGGCGCGGTGCACATGGCCCGTAACGGCGTGCTGTTCACCTCCAGCCAGGGCCAGGCCAGCCGCCTGATCAATGGCCTGCTCGATGGTCGTAGCACCGTGGTGCGCAACTACCGGGGCGAAGGTGGCCGACCGATGGAAGTGCATGTGATGCCGGTCAGTTTTGCCAAGGCCTACAGTGACTACCAGCTGTGCGCCGCCAAGCTGCTGCCGATGAACTATGACCAGATCCGCCAGACCCAGGTCGGTTTCCCGGGTGGCGGGATCGAACTTGACAGCTCGGCGCGTGCTCGCCTGGATGTGCTGCTGGACTATTTGAAGGCCGATCCGACGGTCAATCACATCGAGCTCAACGGTCACTCCGACAACAGCGGCAATCGCCTGACCAACCGCGACACCTCGCGCCGACGGGCGCTGGCGGTTGCCGATTACCTCAAGGCCCATGGTGTGCCGGAAGAGCAGATCACCGTGCGCTTCCACGGCGAGCGCTATCCGCTGGCCAAGAACAACTCTGCCGCCAACCGGGCGCGCAACCGCCGGGTGAACATCCAGCTCGAGCGCGTGACGCCGGTCGAGAAGCCGCTGGAGAAACCGGCGCCACCGGTTGCGCCGGCGGCCCCGGCACCCGCGGCCACCACACCTGCGCCTGCGACGCCAGCGGCCGCTGTCGCTCAGCCCGCCCCAGCGAAATCCTGAGTGCGACAGCGGGTCGCGCTCTCGACAATTCCTGTCGCTTTGTCGTCACAAGCTGTCGCCCCATTGTAAATTTTTCGGCAAGGCCGGTAGAATCATCGGCTTTCCGTACAACCCCGTGGAGTGATGGCATGGCGGACGTAAAAAAGGTCGTATTGGCGTATTCCGGCGGCCTTGATACTTCGGTGATTCTCAAGTGGCTGCAGGACACCTACAACTGTGAAGTGGTGACCTTCACCGCTGACCTCGGCCAGGGCGAGGAGGTCGAGCCGGCCCGCGCCAAGGCCCAGGCGATGGGCGTGAAAGAAATCTACATCGACGACCTGCGCGAAGAGTTCGTGCGTGATTTCGTCTTCCCGATGTTCCGCGCCAACACCGTCTACGAAGGCGAGTACCTGCTGGGTACTTCCATCGCCCGCCCGCTGATCGCCAAGCGCCTGATCGAGATCGCCAACGAAACCGGCGCCGACGCCATTTCCCACGGTGCCACCGGCAAGGGCAACGACCAGGTGCGTTTCGAGCTGGGTGCCTACGCGCTCAAGCCTGGCGTCAAGGTCATCGCGCCATGGCGTGAGTGGGACCTGCTGTCCCGCGAGAAGCTGATGGACTACGCCGAGAAGCACGGTATCCCGATCGAGCGCCACGGCAAGAAGAAGTCGCCGTACTCGATGGACGCCAACCTGCTGCACATCTCCTACGAAGGTGGTGTCCTGGAAGATACCTGGACCGAGCACGAGGAAGACATGTGGAAATGGAGCGTCTCCCCGGAGAACGCACCGGACCAGGCCACCTATCTCGAGCTGACCTACCGCAACGGTGACATCGTCGCCATCGACGGCGTCGAGAAGACCCCGGCCACCGTGCTGGCCGACCTCAACCGCATTGGCGGCGCCAACGGCATCGGTCGCCTGGACATCGTCGAGAACCGCTATGTCGGCATGAAGTCGCGTGGCTGCTACGAGACCCCGGGCGGCACCATCATGCTCAAGGCTCACCGCGCCATCGAGTCGATCACCCTGGACCGCGAAGTCGCTCACCTGAAGGATGAGCTGATGCCCAAGTATGCCAGCCTGATCTACACCGGCTACTGGTGGAGCCCGGAGCGTCTGATGCTGCAGCAGATGATCGACGCCTCCCAGGTCAACGTGAATGGTGTTGTCCGCCTGAAGCTGTACAAGGGCAACGTCACTGTCGTGGGCCGCAAGTCGGACGATTCGCTGTTCGATGCCAATATCGCGACCTTCGAGGAAGACGGCGGGGCTTACAACCAGGCCGATGCCGCAGGCTTCATCAAGCTCAATGCGTTGCGTATGCGTATCGCGGCCAACAAAGGCCGTTCGCTGCTGTAAGCTTTCTTGAGCGTAAGAAGAAACCCGGCCTAGGCCGGGTTTTTTCATGCCTGGGATTCTGCCTGGGTGGTGGGCGGGCTCTCGTCATCCTGCATGGGCGCGGCTGAGAGATGGATGCAGGTGCGCGTATCCAGGTTGTACAGCACCCAGCGTCGCTGTCGACCGTGGGGTCGGTCGAGCATTCGCAGGACATGATTTTCGATGATCTTCTGACTGTCGGCTCCGGAAATGGCGATGATCATCGCGCCTTTGCTCCCTGAGACAGATGTGTGTACAGGCTTGCGGGCGCAGCTGGGATCCCTGTCCGGTGCAAACAGCGAGCGAGTGTTGAAGTTGAGGGTGAGAAAGAACAGCACGGTAAGGAAGAACGGGAAGCCCACCAGGAACCAGGTGTACAGGGTCTGGCTGTCTTCGCTGAGGAACGGGAGTGATGCCAGGGCAGACGCTTCGATTACGCCGGCAAAGACAGCGATAAGGGTCAATGGACTGATGGGGTCGCGGTTCATGATGAGGGCCTGGTGATGCTTTGCCCATCTGTAGCGTGGTTTACCCAGCGTATTAAGCGTGCCTTGTTTCCCTCCCTGGGCAAGTCGCAGTGCTCGATGCCTACCTTTATCCAGTGTGTACAGTCGAATTTTCCCGCATGAAGTGTGACTCAATGACACTTGGATCCAATTCTGTCGGCTGTTACTTTCTGAATCGTTGCGACGAACCTATATCTATTACATTTTGTGAAAGTGGCAGTGTGTAGGAAGAATCTCCATTAATTGTAGGCCGCTTCTTTCGGTGAATTTACCAGGGAAACCGCTGCATAAATAATCGTTATGCTCGGGTGTGGTGGTCTATCGAACTAAAAATAACGTATCAATGGGAATCGCATGAATAAAGTGCTGATCGTGGATGATCACCCGGTCATTCGCCTGGCCGTACGCATGCTGATGGAACGGCATGGCTACGAAGTGGTGGCGGAGAGTGACAATGGTGTGGATGCCCTGCAACTGACGCGGGAGTATCTGCCGGATATTGTCATTCTGGATATCGGGATCCCCAAACTGGATGGGCTTGAAGTAATCGCGCGGATGACGTTGGTGAGCCCGGCGAGCAAGGTGCTGGTACTGACTTCACAGGCCCCGGGGCACTTCTCGATGCGCTGCATGCAAGCGGGGGCGGCAGGTTATGTCTGCAAGCAACAGGAGTTGACCGAGCTGCTCAGTGCCATCAAGGCCGTGCTGTCCGGCTACAGCTATTTCCCTAATCAGGCTTTGCACAAGGGGCGCTCGGGCACGGGAGGCGCCACGGAAATGGAGATGGTCGAGCGGCTTTCCGGCCGAGAGATGATGGTGCTGCAGCAACTGGCACGGGGCAAGAGCAACAAGGAGATCGCCGACAGCATGTTCCTCAGCAACAAGACGGTCAGTACCTACAAGACTCGCTTGCTCCTCAAATTGAATGCCCGCTCGTTGGTGGACCTGATCGAACTTGCCCAGCGCCATGGGCTGGCCTGAGCCCTATTGAAAAGCCTCCGTTCAGGAGGCTTTCGCATGTCTGCGCTACAGATCGTAGTCGAAGTCGGCCAATTGTTTTTTCAGGCGTCGCTCCTCGAGCATGTTGTCGATGGTGCGGCGCTTGCTCAGGTTGGTCTTGGCCGGTTCGGCCTGCGGCTCCACGTCGTCGTCCGTACTTTGGAAGTCGTCGTCGTTCGCCAGGTCTTCTTTATCGGTGCTCATGCGTCACTCCAAGCCAAAGGGCCATTGGCCGTCCTTATAACGGGAATCGCAGAGCGGGTAAAAAAGATTTTTTCAATCGCCTTGTGCTGTTGTCAGCTATTGCTTCAATCGTCCGAGGTCTTGAGCTTGTATTCGCACAGGTCCTCGATTCGGCAGCTGCCACAGCGGGGTTTTCGGGCTTGGCAAACGTAGCGGCCATGCAGGATCAGCCAGTGGTGGGCATCGAGCAGATAGTCCTTTGGCACGAACTTGAGCAATTTCTTTTCGACTTCCAGAACGGTCTTGCCCGGCGCGATACCCGTGCGGTTGCTGACCCGGAAGATATGCGTGTCGACGGCCATGGCCAGTTGGCGAAAGGCGGTGTTGAGCACCACGTTGGCGGTCTTGCGGCCGACGCCGGGCAGGGCTTCCAGTGCTTCGCGGCTCTGCGGGACTTCACCACCGTGCAATTCGACCAGCAGGCGGCAGGTCTCGATGACATTCTTGGCCTTGCTGTTGTACAGCCCGATGGTCTTGATGTATTCGCTCAGGCCTTCGACACCCAGGGCGTGGATGGCCTGCGGCGTGTTGGCGACCGGGAACAGGCGCGCGGTAGCCTTGTTGACGCCGATGTCGGTCGCCTGGGCCGAGAGGATCACCGCGATCAACAGTTCGAAGGAAGTGGAGTAGGCCAGTTCGGTCTTGGGTTCGGGGTTGTCTTCATGCAGCCTGCGAAAGATCTCCAGGCGTTTGGCGGCATTCATGGGGTCAACGGGTTCCTTGACGGCGTGAGGCGGTATTCGATGGACGCAGGTGATTGTACAGACCCAGCAGCAGGCCGAGCAGTACCAGTGCGCCAGGGGCCAGCGCGGCAAGGTGCAGACCGAGGCCATCGACCAGCAGTTGGCGGCAGCTGCCCAAGGCCAGGGCGGCAGCCAGGAAACCGAGCAAGCCAAGCCCCAAGTGACGATTTCGGCCAGGCTGTGCTGGCAGTGTCTCGCTGCCCAAACAGGGCAGGGCCAGCAGCAGTGGATAGAGGGCAAGCTGATGGGCCAGGGGCATTGCCCAGGCTTGCAGGCCGAGGTGCAGGCAAGTCGCCAGGGCTGCGGCAAACAAAGTGCTCGCCCACAGGCGTGGGCCTTGTTCCAGGTGACGGCGCAGAGGGGTCATCAAGGCCTGGTGCAGGCCTATCAGCAGCGCTGTGCAAAGGCTGATCGCGAGTGCCTGGACGAGGGTGCCGGTCGCGCCGAGCAATGGCACCAGGCTGATGGGCAGGAGCCAGGAACGGTTCATGGGGGCGTTTCCCCAAGCAGTGAGGGGCGATGCTGGTCGAAATAGCGCAGCGCATCCTGGATCGCCTCGATGACTGCCCGCGAGGTTACTGTCGCCCCGGCCAGTTGGTCGAACGCACCCTGGTCACGTTTGATCGCCCAGGCCTGCTCCGGCGTATCGCGGAGTGTCCTGCCGATGAACTGGTCCAGCCAATGGCGCGCCGGGTCGACCAGTTGATCGCCCAGGCCGGGGCTTTCCTGCTGTTCGAGCACGCGTACGCCCACCAGTCGACCCTGGGGGGCGATGGCGATCAGCAGTTCGATGGCTCCGCCGTAGCCTTGGACGCGGCTGTGCAGCAGCACAGCGCTGGTGGCGCCCGCCAGCTTGGCGCGGTAGGCGGCCAGCAGGTGGCTATGGCTCAGCTTGGCATCCTTCAGGGCCACAGGGGATTGCAGTGGCCGGTTGTCGTAGCTGCCCGGTGGCAGCACCTTGAGCCATTGCTGCTCCTGCCACTGGCGCGAGGCCTCGGCAATCGGCCCGGCGGTGAAGCGATGCCAGACCAGCGTCGCGGCAATCGCCAGGCCTGCCACCAGTAGCAGCGTTGTGGCACTGCGCCAGCGGGCAGTCATGGGCAGGCCTGTTGGCGGCGGTCCGCCCAGCGATCGAGGGTGGGGGCGGCGAGGTTCATCAGCAGGACGGCGAACGCCGTGCCGTCGGCGAAGCTGCCCCAGGTGCGGATCAGGTAGATCAGCAGGCCGGTGCCGATACCAAACAGCAGGCGGGCCAGCGGTTGCTTGCAACCGGACACCGGTTCGGTGGCGATGAAGAAGGCGGCCAGCATGGTCGAGCCGGACAGCAGGTGCAGCAGTGGCGAGCCATTGGAGTCGGAGCCGGAGCCATTCCAGCCCAGCAGGCTGGACAGGAACAAGGCGCCGAGCAGACCGACGGGGACCTGCCAGCCGAAGACCTTGCGCTGCAGCAGGAGCACCCCGCCGAGCAGGAAGGCGAGGTTGACCCACTCGGTGCCACGCCCACCCAGATGGCCGAACGCCGGGTGGCTGGCGAACAGTTCGTCGATGGTCAGGCTGCGGTTGTGACGCAGGACATCGAGCACCGTAGGGCTGGCCCAGGCGTCGATCCGCTCGCTGGCGCCGAAGCTCAGGCTCAGACTTTCCACGAGCCCGGGTGCCTGGCCGGGCCAGTGGTTCATCTGTAAAGGGAAGCTCAGCAGGACGAACACATAACCGACCATGGCGGGGTTGAACAGGTTGCGCCCGACCCCGCCGAAGGCCTGTTTGCCAAGGCCGATGGCGACGCAGGCCGCCATCACGGGCAGCCACCAGGGCGCCTGACTGGGCAGGGCCGCGGCCAGCAGCACGGCGGTGACCAGCGCACTGCCGTCGCCAAGGGCGCAGGCGACCGGCATTCTCCGCCAGCGCAGCAGCGCTGCCTCAGTGGCCAGTGCTGCGCAACTGCTCAACAGCAGGTTGATCAGCACCCCCCAGCCATGTAGCCACAACAGCACCAGCAGGCCAGGAGTGCAGGCCAACAGCACCAGTTGCATGGTGCTGCGCAGGCGTGGATCAGTGGTCGGCATGGGCTTGCAGGTCCTCGAGGTGCTGCACGGCAATGGCTTGCGCTGACCGGGGCAGGACGTCCATGGGTAGAGTCAGGTTCATTGGGTGAAGAGTCCGTTGAATCCCGAAAACGCCATGGCCATCACCCCGGCGCCGATCAACTGGACAGGCAGGCCGCGCAGGGCTGCGGGTATCTCGGCATGGCGGCAGCGGGCGTCAAGGTCGGCATACAGCACCAGGGCCAGCCAGAACCCCAACCCGGCAACGATGGCCCACGCCAGCATTGCCCAACCGTCCACACCGTCGTTGGCAAGCTGTAACAGCAAGCCTAGCACCACGGCGTTTGCGCTCAGCAGAGGTGGCAGTTCGTGCACGGGCCAGTCTGGCCGAAAGCGTCGGAGCAGGTTTGGCAGTGTCCAGGCCAATGCCGCCAGCAAGGGCAGGAAAATGAACAGTTGCAGGTCCTGCAACCCCAGGGGGAGTAGCAGGTGTTGTCGCAGCCCGATACCGATAGGCAATGCCACAAGGATCAACAGCGCGCAGCACAGGCCCAATGCATGCAGGCGCGCGCGCTCGACCGGCTCGGCCTGCAAGGCCAGGTGATTGACCAGCGCGGCGCAGACCAGGATCAGGACGTAGTCACTCATGGCAATGTCGAAAGCGGGAGGATGCCCTCATTATCGGGCAGCGGGCGGCAGATGCAAATGCCCCGGCCAATGGGCCGGGGCATGGTAGTTACTTGAGGCGGTTACTTGATGCGCTGGCCTGGCTTGGCACCGCTGTCAGGGCTGAGCAGGTAGATCTCTTCACCGCCAGGGCCGGCGGCCATGACCATGCCCTCGGAAACGCCGAAGCGCATCTTCCGTGGCTTGAGGTTGGCCACCATCATGGTCAGGCGGCCTTCCAGCTGGGCCGGATCCGGGTAGGCCGACTTGATGCCCGAGAACACATTGCGACGCTCGTCACCGATGTCCAGGGTCAATTGCAGCAGCTTGTCGGCACCCGGCACGGCTTCGGCCTTGACGATCAGCGCCACGCGCAGGTCGACTGCGGCGAAGGTGTCGAACTCGATCTCGGCCGACAGCGGGTCCTTGGCCAGCTCGCCATTGCCCGCCGGGGCGGTCTTGGCCTCGGCGGCCAGCAGGTCTTCCTTGCTGGCGGCGATCATGGCTTCGACCTTGGCCGGTTCGATGCGGCTCATCAACGCCTTGAACGGGTTGAGCGGGTGGTTTTCCAGGCGCGACTGGTGGTCGTTCCAGGTCAGCGGCGCGATATTGAGGAAGGCCTCGGCGTCTGCTGCCAGCAGCGGCAGTACCGGCTTGAGGAAGATCACCAACTGGCGGAACAGGTTGACGCCCTGGGCGCAGATGGCCTGCACCTCGTCCTGCTTGCCTTCCTGCTTGGCCAGCGACCACGGGGCCTTGTCGGCGATCCAGGCGTTGGCGCGATCCGCCAGGGCCATGATCTCGCGCATGGCGCGCCCGAAGTCACGGGCTTCATAGGCCTCGGCAATCGACGGGGCGGCCGCGAGGAAGGCTTCGGTCAGCTCTGGCGCGGCATCACCGGCGACCATCACGCCGTCATTGCCCTTGTGGATGAAGCCGGCGCAGCGGCTGGCGATGTTGACCACCTTGCCGACCAGGTCGGAGTTGACCTTCTGCACGAAGTCCTCGAGGTTCAGGTCGAGGTCGTCGACGCCGCGGCCCAGTTTGGCTGCGTAGTAGTAGCGCAGGTACTCCGGCTGCAGATGGTCGAGATAGGTGCGCGCCTTGATGAAGGTGCCGCGCGACTTGGACATCTTCGCGCCGTTGACGGTCAGGTAGCCGTGCACGTTGACCGCGGTCGGTTTGCGCAGGCCCGCGCCTTCGAGCATGGCCGGCCAGAACAGGGCGTGGAAGTTGACGATGTCCTTGCCGATGAAGTGGTACAGCTCGGCCGTGGAGTCTTCTTTCCAGAACGCGTCGAAGTCCAGTTCCGGCCGGCGCGCGCAGAGGTTCTTGAAGCTGGCCATGTAACCGATCGGCGCGTCCAGCCAGACGTAGAAGTACTTGCCAGGCTCGCCCGGGATCTCGAAACCGAAGTACGGGGCGTCGCGGGAGATGTCCCACTCCTGCAGGCCGGAGTCCAGCCACTCGGCGAGCTTGTTGGCCACGGCGTCCTGCAGGGTGCCGCTGCGGGTCCACTGTTGCAGCATCGCCTGGAAGTCGGGCAGCTTGAAGAAGAAGTGCTGCGAGTCACGCAGCACCGGGGTGGCGCCGGAGATTGCCGACTTGGGGTTCTTCAGCTCGGTCGGGGCGTAGGTGGCGCCGCATTTTTCGCAGTTGTCGCCGTACTGGTCCTCGGCCGCGCACTTGGGGCAGGTGCCCTTGATGAAGCGGTCGGCGAGGAACATGCCCTTTTCAGGGTCGAAATACTGGGTGACCGAACGGGTGGCGATATGCCCGGCATCGCGCAGGCGCGTGTAGATCAGGCTCGACAGCTCGCGGTTCTCCTCGCTGTGCGTGGAGTGGTAGTTGTCGAAGTCGACCAGGAAGTCGGCGAAGTCGGCGCTGTGCTCGGCCTGGACGTTGGCGATCAGTTGCTCGGGCGTGATGCCTTCCTTCTCGGCGCGCAGCATGATGGCCGAGCCGTGGGCGTCGTCGGCGCAGACATAGATGCACTGGTTGCCGCGCAGCTTCTGGAAGCGCACCCACATGTCCGTCTGGATGTACTCCAGCATATGGCCAAGGTGGATCGATCCATTGGCATAGGGCAGGGCGCTGGTGACGAGAATCTGACGTGGCTCGGACATGGTGGCTCGGCTACTTATCTGGCTACGGGGTAAAAATGAGGGTGATCGGCCACTATAAAGGGCTGGCGAATATATTTCACCCCAACAACGCATCCGCTGACGATTGACGGGTTAGCATAGGCGCCTGTTTCGTATTCAGTTTGCCAATGGGAGCCTCCATGAGTGCCGTTACCCGTGCCGCCGTCGAAGGCGTGCTTCGCCAGTACACCGACCCCTACCTGAACCAGGACCCGGTCAGCGCCGGTTGCGTGCGCGCCATCGAAATCCACGGCGGGCAAGTCAATGTGCAGTTGCAATTGGGCTATGCCGCCGGGTTGTTCAAGGGCGGCTGGGCGCAGGTACTGCAGACCGCCATCGAGAACCTCGATGGCGTGACCTCGGCCTCGGTCGGCATCGATTGTGTGATCGCCACCCACAAGGCCCAGGCTCAGGTGCCGGCCATGGCCAACGTCAAGAACATCGTCGCCGTGGCTTCGGGCAAGGGCGGGGTAGGCAAGTCGACCACCGCTGCCAACCTGGCCCTGGCCCTGGCCCGCGAGGGAGCCCGGGTGGGGATACTCGACGCCGACATCTATGGCCCCAGCCAGGGTGTGATGTTCGGCATCCCCGAGGGCACCCGCCCACAGGTGCGCGAGCAGAAGTGGTTCGTGCCGATCAAGGCCCATGGCGTCGAGGTCATGTCCATGGCCTTCCTTACCGACGACAACACGCCCATGGTCTGGCGCGGCCCGATGGTCTCGGGGGCGTTGCTGCAGTTGGTGACCCAGACCGCCTGGGACGATCTCGACTACCTGGTGATCGACATGCCACCTGGCACCGGCGATATCCAGCTGACCCTGGCGCAGAAGGTGCCGGTGGCGGGCTCCGTCATCGTCACCACCCCGCAGGATCTGGCGCTGCTGGATGCCAGGAAGGGTGTGGAAATGTTCCGCAAGGTCAACATTCCGGTGCTGGGTGTGGTGGAAAACATGGCGGTGCACATCTGTTCCAACTGCGGCCATGCCGAGCACCTGTTCGGCGAAGGCGGTGGCGAGAAGCTGGCGGCCCAGTACGGTGTCGAACTGCTGGCATCGTTGCCGTTGTCGATGCTCATCCGCGAGCAGGCCGACAGTGGCAAGCCGACCGCGATTGCCGAGCCGGAAAGCCAGATCGCCATGGTCTACCAGGAGCTGGCGCGACAGGTGGGGGCGCGGATCGTGCTGCAGGAAGCGGCGGCGCCGGCGATGCCGAGCATCACCATCAGCGAGGATTGAGCCAAGTTGGCTAGCAGCAGTACCTGAAGGACGTGGGAGCGGGCTTGCCCCGCGATGGTGGTTGCCTGGGCTGGCGCTATCGCGGGGCAAGCCCGCTCCCACAAATGGATTCGCTCACGAAGCCATCAATTTGCAGGCACAAAAAAACCCGCCAATGGCGGGTTTTTTTTGAAAGCGAGGAAGCGAGATCGACTTAGGCGATCTGAACTTCTTCAGCCTGCATGCCTTTCTGGCCGCGGGTAGCGACGAAAGTAACAGCCTGGCCTTCTTTCAGGGTTTTGAAGCCGTCAGCTTGGATGGCTTTGAAGTGCACGAACAGGTCGTCACCCGACTGAGGGGTGATGAAGCCGTAGCCTTTCTCATCGTTGAACCACTTAACGGTACCGTTTTGACGGTTGGACATGTTTCTGTCTCCTTGGACAAAGTTGATTACGGTCAGGAAGTACCCTGGCCGGGACTGAGTGCAAAGAGAGCAGAAAATTCAGCGATGGGCCGATGATAATCGTGCATCAAACTAGAGATTCTCGGTGTCACGTGCAGCACAGTGGCGCCACCTTAACCCACTTTCCACAACCTGCCAATGGTCAAGGAGCGCTTTGATGAATTTCGGATCGGCGGCCGGTGCAGGCCCCGTCTGGCGCGGGATGGGCAAGGAAACTTTAACCCGCGCGCCGGGACCGGTAAGATGCGCATCTCGTTTTTCACCTTGCACTCTTCAGGACACCCCGCCATGAGCATCAAATCGGACAAGTGGATTCGCCGCATGGCGCAGGAACACGGCATGATCGAACCGTTCGTCGAGCGCCAGGTGCGCGGCGAGCACGACAGCCGGGTCATCTCCTTCGGCGTCTCCAGCTACGGCTACGACGTGCGTTGCGCCGACGAATTCAAGGTATTCACCAACATCAATTCGGCCACCGTCGACCCGAAGAACTTCGATGCCGGCAGCTTCGTCGACATCAAGAGCGACGTGTGCATCATCCCGCCGAACTCCTTTGCCCTGGCCCGCACCGTCGAGTACTTCCGCATCCCGCGTGACGTGCTGACCATCTGCCTGGGCAAGAGCACCTACGCCCGTTGCGGCATCATCGTCAACGTCACCCCGCTCGAGCCCGAGTGGGAAGGTCATGTGACGCTGGAGTTCTCCAACACCACCACGTTGCCGGCGAAGATCTACGCCAACGAAGGCGTGGCGCAGATGCTGTTCCTGCAGTCCGACGAGGAGTGCGAAGTGTCGTACAAGGACCGTGGCGGCAAGTATCAGGGCCAGCGCGGCGTCACCTTGCCGCGCACCTGAGCCGACAAAGCGCGGGAATTGTTTCCGCGCCCGGCACTCCAACGAGTGAACAGTTCCGGCGCGCATGACGTGCGCCGGCTCTCGTCAGGAGCCTCCCATGAAAATTGACCCCGCAATCAGTGCCAAGCTGGCCGTCCTGCAGCCGAACCAGATCGGATTGCTGGCCTGGTCGCTGCTGGCCCATCCGCCGATACACACGCCACTGCCCATGCGCGCTGGCGGCGTGCCTCACCAGCCTGATCCCGACACCCCCCAGCCGCCGCAGCCTGGCGAGCAGCCACCGATGGAGCCGGGCGAACCGACCTTGCCCGATGAGCCGCCTCCCGCTCCCGTGGCCTGATGCTGCTCAGTTGCCCAGCAGGTAACCGCTGCGACAGACCTGCTCGCCGGCCACATGGGCGACCACCATGCCGGCGGTGGCCATGCGCCTGATGCTGCGCGCATAGAGCAACCCCGCCTGGCTATTGCGCAAGGGGGTGACCCGGTCGTTGAGCGGGTCGATGACCTCGGCGATCAGTGCCCCGGCTTGCAGGTACTGCCCGGGGCTGGCATGGAACACCAGCAACCCGCCAAGCGGTGCCATGACCGGTTCCACCGCTGCCAGCGGCGTGGCCGGATGGCGCAGCGCCGGCAAAGGAGCCGGCTGCCCTTCGATGGCGCCGGCGTGGGTCAGGAAGTCGAGGATCGCCTGGCAGTCCTGGGTGGCCAGGGCGTGGCTGACATCGGCCTGGCCGCGCAACTCGATGGTCACCGAAAAACTGCCCTGGGGGATCGGGAAGCGTTTGCCGAAGCGCTGCTGCAACTGCCACCACACCAGGCTGAAACACTCATCGAACGATTGCCCGCCCGAGTCGGTGGCCAGCAGGCTGGCCTGCACGCCCAGGTAGCGTGCCAGCGGTTCGACCTCGGGCCAGGCCTCGGGCGTGGTGTACAGGTGCTCGACGGCTTCGAAGTCGCAATGCAGGTCGAGCACCATGTCGGCGTCGCAGGCCAGGCGTTGCAGGGTCAGGCGCTGGGACTGCAGCGGCGTGTGCGCGGGGTGGGCATCCAGGCCCCGGCGCAGGTATTCACGGATCAACGCCAGGTTGTGCGCCGGATCCAGGGAGAGATGGCCTTCGATCTGGTCGCCGATGCTGTCCGACAGGTCGACGAACCTGCGGTTGAAGTTCTCTCCGCTTTGCAGCTCGAAGCGGCCCAGGGGCGCGTCCAGCAACACCTGCTCGAGGCCGACCGGGTTGGCCACCGGCACCAGGATCACCTCTTTGCGCAACCGCCCCTGCTGCTCCATGTCCGCAAGCCGCTGCTTGAGGTGCCAGGCCACCAGCATGCCCGGCAGCTCGTCGGCGTGCAGCGAAGCCTGGATGTACACCTTGCCGGTGCCACGCGGGCCGAAATGGAAGCTGTGCAACTGGCGGGCGATACCCGGGACAGGGGAGAGCAGGTCGTGGGTCGAGTGGTGCATGGTGGTCCTGATGTCAGCGTTGTAGGGCGAAGGCTGGGATCAAGGATAGAAGCATAACTTCGGGGGCGGCGCACTATTCAGATCGTGGGGCCGAGGAGCCTGGTACAGATACGGACTACCTGAAATGGCCCGACGGCTTGGCGTGAACCGGCCTCAGGTGGATCGCCTGGTCGATCTGCTGCATGGTTCCAAGATCGAACAGGTCGAGCATGCCTTGCATGTGTTGGGGTAACGCATCGAACTCGCCGTGGTGGCAGCCTGAAGGCCGCTCCGGGAGATTGCCTCCCGGCGAGGTTGTCGTGCGGCCCGTTCAGGTTTCACTCCCGGCGGACCGCATAGGACTTATTTGCCAGGCACCAAAGTCAACCGCTGGCTGCCATAGGCTCGGGCAAAATTCTGCGGTTGCAGCGGCAGGCTGGTGAAGCGGCCCTTGAACCAGGCATCGAGCCCATTGCTGTAATGGCGGCTGGCCGGATTGCCGGACTGGCCGTTGCTGGTCAGCACTTGCAGCGGTTCGGTCTGCCCGAAATCAACGATCATCCGCGCCGAGGCCGGCAGTTGGGTGTCGAAGCTGCTCCCCCAGGCATAAGTCGTCAGGGCCAGGGTGCTGAAGTCGCCACCCGCCGCCAGGGGCGCGCGCTCGAGCTTGTCGCCCAGGCCGTGGTAGGCCGGTGCCGGCCAGCGGTACTGATGCAGCTTGCCCCATTGCCAGGCACGGCGGTCGGCGCCTAGTTGGGCGGTGCCGGTATCCACCGCCGCGGCCAGGCTGCGGGCGAGGATGGTGGGCTTGTCTTCTTTTTGCGGCGTGCCGCGATCGTCCCAGAAGGGGCTGTCCTCGCGTCCCAGCAGGTGGTCGGCCTGGGCGGAGTAGGAGAGCTTGGCGTTGCCGACGAACGCTTGCCATGCCGGGCTGGATTCCGGGCCCAGTTCATCGAGGAAGGTTTGTCGGGTGACCGCCTGGAGGAACAGTTCGTACAGCGCGGCATCGGCCGACACCGGGCTTAGCCGGCCATCGAAGGCCTTGAGTCGCGCCAGGGCATCGCGTGCCTTGTCGCGCTGGGCGCCAGGCAGGGCGTCGATGGCCTGCTTGAGTGGCACGGCCATGCCGGGGGCGTCGAACATCTGCTTGAGCTTGTCGGCCAGCAGTGTCACCTGATCGTTCTGCAGAGCCATCAGGCTGCGGCTGTCGTGACGACCGTTGCCGGCCAGCTGGGCCAAGCGTTCGGCACGCTCGGGGTAGTACCAACTGCTCGACAGCTGCATGCCGTAGCCTTTGGGCAGGCTGCGCTGGTTGGCGTGGCCGATGAAGCCGGCGGGCGGGTCCTGATCGTAGGGGTGCAGCATCGCATCGGCGTAGCCATCCCAGTCATAGCGCCCGTCCCAGCCCGGCGAAGGCAGCAGGCCCTGGCCTTCGCGACGGTTGGGATAGCGGCCGCTGACCTGCCAGCCGATATGCTGGGGCTCGGCGAACACGAAGTTCAGCGCTGCCGCGCCGACCTCGCGGGTGCTGTCGAAGGCACGTTCGATGTTCTGCGCGCGGGTCAGGTCGAACAACGCATCGAGGCTGCGATCGTCCTTGAGCTGCGGTAGATGCAGGGCCAGGGCCAGGCTGCCATGCCCCGGCAACAGGGTGCCGTGGCGGGTGTCGTACATCACCTCGCGCTGGGGGCGCTGGCCGCGGACGAAGAACGTCTCGTTGCGGGCACGCGCCGGTTGCCACTTGCCGTCGGCGAGGTAGGTCAGCTGGGAGCCCTGGCGACGCACCTGCTCGAGGAACAGGTCCTGGTTGTCGGCCATCACCGCGCTGCTGCTCCAGGCCAGCTTGCCGTTATAGCCGGCCAGCACGATCGGCAGCCCCGGCAGGGACAGGCCGGCGACCTGATACTTGCCGGTGTGGATCTGCACCGGGCTCAGTGCCCAGGCAGCGCGGCTGTCACTGGCCAGCAAACTCTTGCCGGCACGGCTGCGCTGGGGCGACAGGGCCAGGTTGCTCGAGCCGGGGGCGCCCAGCAGGCCGAGGTCAGCCAATTGCTGGCCAGTGGCGGTGAGCGCGCCCAGGCCCGGCAGCTGGCTGGCCAGGTTCAGACCCTTGAGTTTGTCGACTTCGCTTTCGGCCAGAGGCTCGTCCGGAGCGCCGGGCAGCAGCCAGGCCAGCTTGTCGGCACCGACCTTCTGCGCCAGGGTCAATGCCGACAGTTCCTCCTGCAGGTTCACCGACTGGCTGAAGGCGTAGAGGCTGAAGATCAGCGCCGAATCCTCGGGTTTCCAGTATTCCGGGCGATAACCGCTGCGAGCGAGTTCGCCCGGCAGCTTGTCGCGGTAGCGGAACAGGTAGGCGTTGATCCCACGGGCGTACACCTCGAAGAAGCGCTTCAGGCGCGGCGAGGCATCGGCATACAGCTGGCCGGCACCCTGCTTGAGGTTGGCCGCGCGCATCAGCCGGTCGATCTCCAGAGCGTCGGCCCCCGCGAGCTCGGCCAGGCGCCCCTGGGCCAGCAGGCGCATGGCGACCATCTGCTCGATGCGATCCCCGGCATGCAGGTAGCCCAGGCTGAACAGCGCATCATGGAAGTTGCTGCTTTCGATCAGCGGCGCGCCCATCGCGTTGCGCCGAACCGAGACGTTCTGCGCCAGGCCCTTGAGCGGCTGCACACCGGTTGTCGGCAGCACACTGTCCTGGTGACCACCCATCTGGCAGCCGCCGAGCGCGAGCAGGCCAAGCAATGCGGTAGCACTGCCGAGGCGGAGAGGGAAGGGCGGAAGGACGGGGGCGGCCATGACTAGGCTCCTGCAGGGCGTGGCGGGGTTCTGAAAGGCGCTAAGGTAGTGAGCGCGCAGTCGCCGTGCAAGGTGCCGGGGAGCTTTATTTACCAGTGGTCATCCTGGAGCGGGTTGATCATGGGCCAAGCCCGTTCCCACGACGATTTGCCTGGGAGTGGGCTTGGCCCTGATCACGTGCGCTGACGTTGATCAGGCGCCGTGGCACTTCTTGAATTTCTTCTCGCTGCCGCATGGGCAAGGGTCGTTGCGGCCGACGTCCTTCAGGGCGTTGCGCACCGGCTCCTGGTGGCCGTGGTTGCAGTGCGGGCCGTGCACATGGCCGTGGTCGTGGTGATGGTCGTGACCGTGATCGTGATCGCAGTCGGGGCCATGGACATGGGGTTGTTGGGTCATTGCAGCGTTACTCCGGTTTAAGATCGCCGGGGATTATCTCACCCCTTTGCCTCAAGTGCAGGTCCCGATGCACGATCAGCCCGGTGGCCAGCTCGCCGCGCAGTTGATACTGCACGGGTTGCCCGCTCTTGAGCAGCTTTGCCAGAGGCTTGAGGTGCTGCCAAAGATTGGTCCGCACGGTGACCTTGAAGGTGCGCCGGGCATGGCTGCCCACGCTGCGCCAGAGGCTGGCCTCGTCCTCGGCCAGGAGCAGGTCGCCGAGGCGAATCGAGTAGGCCAGGTGGCGGATGAACAGGCGGCTGTTGTTGGGGTTGTCGACCCGCAGGTGCAGGACGAACTCCTGCTGGTGCAGGCGCACCTTCACCGGCTCCACTTCGAGCAGGTGCAGCTGTGGTTCGCGCCAGGTATCGCCGCCCCAGCTGGCGCAGCCCGCCAACCAGCTCAGCAGCAGGCTGAGCGAGAGCAGGCGAGCCAAAGGGCGCATGTTCAACTACCGAGGTAACTGGCGCAGCATTTCTTGAACTTCTGTCCGCTGGCGCAGGGGCAGGGGTCGTTGCGTCCGGCCTTGAGGGGCGCGGTCGGGTCGATGAAATACCAGCGCCCGGCATGCTGGACGAACGCCGAGCGCTCGCGGTGCTGGTGATCACCCTCGAGGTCGTGCCAGCGTGCGGTGAACGTGACGAAGGCATGCTCGGGTTGCCCGCCCAGTACTTCGGCGCTTTCCACCTCCAGCCCCAGCCAGGTGCTCTGCGCGCTCCAGGCCGCCATGGCGGCGCGATCCAGGTCGGCCTGCTGGGCGCGCAGGGTGGTGTCCACCAGATAGTCCACCAGGCCCAGCACGTAGGCGCTGTAGCGCGAACGCATCAGGGTCTGGGCGTCCGGCGCCGGGGTGCCGCTGTGATAATGCCCGCAGCAGGCATCGAGCAGGTTGCCGCTGCCACAGGGGCAGATCGAGACACTCATCCAGTCACCACCAGTACTTGCCAAAGTTTTCGGGGTTGGCCCAGAACTTCGCGTTGAGCCAGTCCGGGACCTGCTTGTAGTCATGCAGATCATAGGTGAACAGGCTCAGCACCTGTTCGTCGCGCTGAAATTTCTCGCTGGCCGAGAGTGCCAGCGAATAGAAGTCGGTGTCCTGCCAGCCACAGGCGTTCAGGTCCGCCAGCACCGCGACGCGGCTGGCGTTGAGATTGCGGATACCGCCCAGCAGCTCCAGGCCGGTGCGCTTGGGCAGGTGCTCCAGGCAGTCGACCAGCACCGCCAGGTCGAAGCGCCGGGCTGCCTGTTCGGCGGGTAGCGGACCGGGCTCGGCGACCTCGATCCGGGTCTCGGGGTGGGCGGCGGCGAAGGCGTCCAGCGCCGGGAAGCGGCTGCCCACCAGCAGCAGTTGGCGCGGGGTGAAGCGATCAAGCAGGGCTGCGAGGGCCTGCTGGGGCGTGCGTTGTGAGAAAACCTCGGTCATTGCCATTCCTCGTTCAGGTCGCTCAAGACTAGCGGTCCCGGGCGCTCGGGCAAAGAGGCGCGACGCCACGTCGTGGCTTATTGCTGGCAGAGCGGTAATCGCCGGTCTTTACTCCCAGAGCATCGGTAATGCACCGATTCCCCCTAGGAGAAGCAACAAGATGAGCATAGTACGCACAGCGATACCCCTGGTTCTGCTCACCAGTGTGTTGACTGGTTGTGCAGGTTTGCAGAAAACCGACTGGCCGAAGTGTGCTGCCGTCGGGGGCGTGGGCGGCGCGGCCCTGGGCGCGATCGAAAGCTCCAGTTGGGCCGGCTGGGGCGCATTGCTCGGTGGCGGCCTGGCGGCCGGCTATTGCTGGGCCCACGGCGATGGCGACGAGGACGGCGATGGCGTGCCGGACAGCCGCGACAAGTGCCCCGGTACCCCGCGTGGCGTGCAGGTCGATGCCAATGGTTGCCCGCCTGAACCGGCACCGGTGGTCGAGGAAGTGGTGGTGCAGAAGGAAGAGGTCATCGTCATCCGTGATGTGCGTTTCGAGTTCGACTCGGCGCGCCTGACCGGCACTGACAAGGAGCGCCTGAACACCATCGCGACGCGCCTCAAGCAGGAAGCCCCGGGCGCCCGCCTGAGCGTTTCCGGCCACACCGACAGCGTCGGCTCCGACAGCTACAACCAGAAGCTGTCCGAGCGTCGTGCCCAGTCGGTGACCAACTACCTGGTCGAGAGTGGCGTACCGCGTGCCAGCTTCGTTTCGGTGGTGGGTGCCGGCGAGACTCAGCCGGTGGCCGACAACGCCACTGCCGACGGCCGGGCCATGAACCGTCGCACCGAGATCAAGATCCAGCGTTGACCGCCGTGCGCCCGCGCCTTGAGAAGTGGCGCGGGCGCGTCTTTACTCCTGTGTGACCGGTAGCGGCCGGTGACACAGGAGCAATCACCATGCGTGTTTTGTCGAAAGCGGCACTGCCGTTGGTGGTGGCGACGAGCCTGATTACAGGCTGCGCCACCCACAGCGATGGCAGCGCGCCCCTCAATCAAAGGACCTGGCCCATCTGCAGCCTGCTTGGCGGACTGGTCGGCGGCGGCCTGGGCGCCATCGAAAGTTCCACCTGGGCGGCTGGTGCCGGTGTTGCCGGTGCGATTGCCGGTGGCCTGATCTGCTATGCCCAGGATGGCGACGAGGATGGCGATGGCGTATTCGACCGCCGCGACCGTTGCCCGGATACCCCGGCCGGTACCCAGGTCAACCATATGGGCTGCCCGTTACCGCAGTATCCCGCCTCGGCACCGCAGCCAGAGCCTGCGGCGACCCCGGAAGTGATCACGCTCGATGACCAGGGCCAGGTGCTGTTCGCCTTCGATTCCGCCGAGCTCACCCAGGGTGCCCAGCAGCGCCTGCAGGGCTTGCTGCCCAAACTCAACGACCCCAGTGTGGCCAGTGTCAAGGTCATTGGTTTCACCGACAGCGTGGGTTCCGACAGCTACAACCAGCGCTTGTCCGAGCGCCGTGCCAGCGGTGTTGCCGAGTACCTGATCAGCCAGGGCCTGGCACCGAACAAGGTGACCAGCCAGGGTCGTGGCGAGAGTGAACCGGTTGCCGACAACGACACCGACGAAGGTCGCTCGCGCAACCGACGGGTGGAACTGCACCTGAACTGACCCCTCTGGCGCATGCCCCGCCAGTAGGGTTACTGTTGCCGGCGCGGTCCGCTCGAACGGGTCGCGCCGGCACAACAATAAATCATGGGGGCGGGGTATGAAGTTCATCCTGGGCCTGGGCAAGGCTCTGACGGTGGCGTTCTGGGGCGTGGTGCTGTTCAACCTGTTCATGCCGCAGCCATTGCCGCTCAATCTGCTGATCAATGCCGCGGGTATCGTCCTGCTGTCGCTGCATGTGCTCGAGGTACTGTTCTTCAACGCCAGCCTGCGCGGGCGCAGCCACCGCTGGTTCGACCGTCTGCAGATTCTGTTGACCGGCATCTTCCATGTCATGTCCATCCCCCGGTCGCAGGAGGCGCCGAGCCATGCGTAAACTGATTTTGCTGGCCGTAATGGCTACACCCTTGGCCCAGGCCGAAAGCCTGGAGGTCGCTGCCCATTCGATGTTGCGCCTGCCGAACAAGGCGTCCAGCGTGCACCTGGAGCACCTGCGGGTGGCCGACTCGGCCACGCTGTTGCTGCCGGCCTCGCTTACCGAACTGAAGATCGACCGGCTCGAACTGGGGCGTGAGGCGCGCATCGCCATTGCGCCGGCCGAGCGCGATCTGAGCATTGAGGTGATGAGTGCGAGTCTGGGCGAGGGCAGTGAGTTCAGTGCGCCCGGTGCACCTGGCAGCTATGAGCGTGCTGCGCGCCCGGGGCGTAACCTGGAGCTGCGGCTGCAGACGCTGGAGGCGGACCGGCTGGCGATCGATGCACGCGGTGGGGCGGGGGCGCCGGGGTATGTCGGGCTCGATGGCGCCAATGGCAAGCCGGGGGGCTGCACCTGGGGGCAGGCCAGCCGTGGGGCCAACGGCGATGATGGTGGCAATGGGCATGATGGGGCTGCCGGGGGGCGGGTTCGCTTGGCGGTGCCTGAAGGGTTTGCCCAGGAGCGGATTGTGGTGAGGCTTGATGGTGGTGCGCCGGGCAAGGCGGGGGCTGCCGGGAAGGCTGGGGCGGGTGGGGCCAGCAAGGGGTGTCTGGTTTATCGGACCGATGCGGGGGGGAATGGGCGGCCTGGGCAGGCCGGGCAGCCTGGGTTGGCTGGGGCCTCTGGGGAGTTGATTCTTCAGCGGCTTTGAGTTTTTTTGGGTAGCGTTGTTTGGTTGTTTGGTTGTTTGGTTGTTTGGTTGTTTGGTTGTTTGGTTGTTTGGTTAGTTGGTTAGTTGGTGTTGAAAGTTGTATGCGCATTCATTTGCGATGTCGACGCTTATTCACCTTTCCGCCCTTACGGCGGGTCACTTTTTGTCAAACGCGACAAAAAGTAACCAAAAAACGCTGCGCTCCATTCATCCGGCCCTCCGCTTCGCTCCGGGTTCCCTCACTCCGGCCTTGCTCCCGGGAGGACCGCGCTGAACGCCCCATCCTGGGGCGCAGCGCTTGACGGGCATCCATGCCCGTCACCT